>NZ_JAQZSJ010000013.1:0-1246 GCF_029360585.1 Cohnella caldifontis
AGGGGTTCGAGGGGTTCGAGGGGTTCGAGGGGTTCGAGGGGTTCGGGATAGGCCGTTCAGAATAGGTCGATCAGACTAGGCGCGTTCAGGATTCGGCCGAGGAGGTCGACGATATTAGACGGATACGCCGTTCAGAATGGATCGTTCAGGATAGACCGTTCCGAAGGGACCGATCGGACTGGACCGATCAGAATGGACCGTTCGGAATGGACCGTTCAGGGATGGACCGTTCAGGATGGGATTTCTGGATGGGCTTTTCCGGAGGAGCCGAACCGTCCTGAGCGAGAGGGATAATGGACATTAGGCGCAAGTAAGAAAAGTCGGTCTTTTCGATTCGTGCCTCGCAGTCACGCTTCGACTTCTTTCTCACGAGCATCCTCAAAACTGTATTCAAATGAACATAACTATGGGGACCCGTTTGTCCAGTGGGGCGGGGGTTAAGCATACGCGGCAAGCTTAATTCCTCTCTCAACACAGGGTTCAACCTCTAGTTAAGAAAGAAAGTTTCTTAATTCCTCTCTAACACGGGGTTCAACGGCCAGTTAAGAAAGAAAGTTTCATAATTCCTCTCTAACACGGGGTTCAACGGCCAGTTAAGAAAGAAAGTTTCTTAATTCCTCTCTAAACACAGGGTTCAACCTCTAGTTAAGAAAGAAAGTTTCTTAATTCCACTCTAGATATAGGGTTCAACGGCCAGTTAAGAAAGAAAGTTTCTTAATTCCTCTCTCACCACAGGGTTCAACGGCCAGATAAGAAAGAAAGTTTCTTAAGTCCACTCTAAACATAGGGTTCAACGGCCAGATAAGAAAGAAAGTTTCTTAAGTCCACTCTAAACATAGGGTTCAACGGCCAGATAAGAAAGAAAGTTTCTTAAGTCCACTCTAAACATAGGGTTCAACGGCCAGATAAGAAAGAAAGTTTCTTAAGTCCACTCTAAACATAGGGTTCAACGGCCAGATAAGAAAGAAAGTTTCTTAAGTCCACTCTAAACATAGGGTTCAACGGCCAGATAAGAAAGAAAGTTTCTTAAGTCCACTCTAAACATAGGGTTCAACGGCCAGATAAGAAAGAAAGTTTCTTAATTCCACTCTAAACATAGGGTTCAACCTCCAGTTAAGAAAGAAAGTTTCTTAATTCCACTCTAAACATAGGGTTCAACGGCCAGTTAAGAAAGAAAATTTCTTAATTCCTCTCTAACACGGGGTTCAACGGCCAGTTAAGAAAGAAAGTTTCTTAATTCCTCTCT
>NZ_JAQZSJ010000013.1:1311-141017 GCF_029360585.1 Cohnella caldifontis
AATTCCTCTCTAACACGGGGTTTAACGGCCAGTTAAGAAAGAAAGTTTCTTAATTCCACTCTAAACATAGGGTTCAACGGCCAGTTAAGAAAGGGTTCAACCGCCGGTAAAATAGATAATTTCCGAATCTCCCGATCGTCATGATGGTTGACCTGGAACACATCTTCCTCCAAATGCCTGCTCCGCTCTTCCGCCTCACCGCAGGAACAGGTCGTGCAAAACCTTCCTTTGCAACGATACAGTACAAGCCGCAGATCGTGGCACCCTTCGCACACCAGCAGCTTAAAACCATTCTTTGGATTCCCGCAATCACGGAACTTGGCAACTTCTTTCAGGACATACGCTCGGATCCTGCCTTCATACTTCCGGACAAACTTGTCCCAATGTCCATGTTCATCGAAAAAAATGCGTTTGAGAATGTTGGATTCCATATGTTCAATATACCGGAAAAAACGAAAAGGATGGAACCTGAGCTTCACCCCGAAAAGTTATAAATTCTGCTGACATGTTAAACAAAAACCGCCCCCGAAAACCGGGATGGTTTCCGAGGACGGTTCGGGGGATATCCAGCTTACGGCCGGCGGTCAGTCGCCCAAAATGGCCCGTTTCATCCGCTCGAAAATGTTCTGATGCTGCTCATTCGTATACTCCCCGCCGTTCGCGGCGAATTCGCGCATCAGTTCTTTTTGCGATTCGCTCAGATTGGTCGGCGTTACGACGGTGACTTTGACGTGCTGGTCGCCCTGTCCGTAGCCGCGAAGCTTCGGAACGCCTTTGCCTTTGAGCCGGAAATACGTGCCGGTCTGCGTGCCGGCCGGGATTTTCAGCTTCACTTTCTCCGTCAAGGTCGGCACCTCGAGCTCGTCGCCGAGCGCCGCTTGGGCGAATGTGAGCGGAACCTCGCAATAGATATCGTCCCCTTCGCGCTGGAAGAACTCATGCTCTTTGACGCGAAGCACGATGTACAGATCCCCCGGCGGACCGCCGCGTTGGCCGCCCTCGCCTTCCCCGGTCATGCGGAGCTGGGAGCCGTCGTCTACGCCGGCCGGGATTTTGACGTGGATTTTGCGCTGCTTACGCACTTGGCCGCTGCCGGAACAGGTCGGACAGCGGTCGCGGATGATTTTGCCGCGGCCTCCGCACGAGGTACACGTCCGGCGGTTGACGATCCGGCCGAACGGCGTGTTCTGGGCCACTTCCTGCTGGCCGGTTCCGCGGCAGACGGAACACGTCTCCGGGCGGGAGCCGGGTTTGGCTCCGCTTCCGTGGCACGTGTCGCACGATTCGGTCCGGGGAATCGTGATGTCCGTTTCTTTGCCGAACACCGCTTCTTTGAACTCGATCGTCATCGTATACTGCAGGTCGTTGCCCCGCTGGGGCGCGTTCGGGTCCCGGCGTCCGCCGCCGCCGAAGAACATGTCGAAAATGTCGCCGAAACCGCCCATGTCCCCGCTGAATCCGCCGCCCCCGCCGAAGCCGGCCGTCGGATCCTCGTGGCCGAACTGGTCGTACCGGGCCCGGCGCTGATCGTCGCTCAGCACGTCGTAGGCTTCTTTGACTTCCTTGAACTTGGCTTCGGCATCCGGCGCTTTGTTGACGTCGGGATGGTACTCGCGCGCCAGCTTCCGGTACGCTTTCTTGATATCATCCGCGGAGGCTCCCCGGCCAACGCCAAGCACTTCGTAGTAGTCTTTCTTGTCGGCCACTTCTCCACCTCCTCATGAGGAAAGTCAAAGCCTTTGCCCGCAGCCGCGCTCGGCTCGGGAAAAGCTTTGACTTTCAGGTTCCATCCGAAACCGGCTTACTTCTTGTCTTCGTCCACGACTTCGTAGTCGGCGTCCACGACGTTGTCCTTGTTCGCCGAACCGGAGGGGCCGGAAGCTTCCGCTCCCGCGGCGCCGCCCGCTTGCTGCGCCTGGGAAGCTTGCTCGTACAGCTTGACGGACAGCTGCTGCACGATCTGCGTCAGCTCTTCGGTCGCGGACCGGATTTCGTCCAAGTTGTCGCCTTCGAGCGCCTTCTTGACTTTCTCCTTGGCGTCTTCGGCTTTCTTGATCTCGCCCGCGTCGACTTTGTCGCCGAGATCCTTGATCGTCTTCTCTACGGTATATACCAATTGGTCGGCGCTGTTGCGGGCTTCGACCAGCTCGCGCCGTTTGCTGTCTTCCTCGGCGTGCAGCTCGGCTTCCTTCTGCATCCGCTCGATTTCTTCCTTGCTCAGGCCGCTGGAAGAGGTTATCGTGATTTTCTGGCTTTTGCCCGTACCTTTATCGAGCGCGGACACGTTCACGATCCCGTTGGCGTCGATATCGAACGTGACTTCGATCTGCGGCACGCCGCGCGGAGCCGGCGGGATGTCGCTCAGGATGAATTTGCCCAGCGTCTTGTTGTCGCGGGCCATCGCGCGCTCGCCTTGCAGCACGTGGATTTCCACCTGCGTCTGGTTGTCCGCGAACGTGGAGAACACTTGGGATTTGCTCGTCGGGATCGTCGTGTTGCGGTCGATCATTTTCGTCATGACGCCGCCCGCCGTCTCGATGCCGAGCGACAGCGGAGTGACGTCGAGCAGCACGACGTCCTTGACGTCGCCCGTCAGCACGCCCGCTTGCACGGCCGCGCCGAGCGCGACGACTTCGTCGGGGTTGACCCCTTTATGCGGCTCTTTGCCGATGAGGCGTTTGATCGCTTCGACGACGGCCGGAATCCGGGTGGATCCGCCGACGAGCACGACCTTGTCGATGTCCGAAGGGCTCAGGCCGGCGTCGGACAGCGCTTGGCGCGTCGGACCCATCGTGCGTTCCACGAGTCCGGAGGTCAGGTCGTCGAATTTGGCGCGGGACAGGTTCACTTCCAAGTGCTGCGGAACGCCGTCGACGACCGTGATGAACGGCAGCGAAATCGTCGTGGACAACGTGCCGGACAGCTCTTTCTTCGCTTTCTCGGCCGCGTCCTTCAGACGTTGGACGGCCGCTTTGTCTTTCAGCAGGTCCACGCCGTGCTCTTTCTTGAATTCGGCCGAGAGCCAGTCCATGATCGCCTGATCGAAGTCGTCGCCGCCCAGATGATTATCGCCGCTGGTCGCCTTGACTTCGAAGAAGCCGTCGCCCAGCTCCAGGATGCTGACGTCGAACGTGCCGCCGCCCAAGTCGAACACGAGAATCGTATGGTCTTCGCTTTTTTCCAGGCCGTAGGCCAACGCAGCCGCCGTCGGCTCGTTGACGATCCGCAGCACTTCCAGACCGGCAATGGCGCCCGCGTCTTTGGTCGCCTGGCGCTGGCTGTCGTTGAAATACGCCGGCACGGTAATGACGGCCTGGGTGACCGTTTGCCCTAAGTACGCTTCCGCATCGGCTTTCAGCTTCTGCAGAATCATCGCCGAAATTTCCTGCGGCGTGTAATCCTTGCCGTCGATGGAGACTTTATGGCTCGTCCCCATGTGGCGCTTGATCGAAATCACGGTGCGGTCCGGATTCGTGATCGCTTGGCGTTTCGCGGTTTCCCCCACGATCCGCTCCCCGTCCTTCTTGAAGCCGACGACCGAAGGCGTCGTGCGGTTGCCTTCCGCGTTCGGGATGACGACGGCTTCGCCGCCCTCCATGACCGCGACGCAGGAGTTGGTCGTGCCGAGGTCGATGCCGATTACTTTGCTCATTATGAAGTCCTCCCTATCGAAACTGTATCGAACTTACCCGCTGACTTTCACCATGGCCGGCCGCAGCACTTTATCCTTCAGCCAGTAGCCGTTCTGCACCACTTCGGCCACGATGCCTTCCTCGTATTCTTCGCTTTCCACCTGCATGATCGCCTGGTGCAGCTCGGGATCGAACGGAGAGCCTACGGGCTCCATTTTGCGAAGCCCTTCCGCTTCCAGCACCTGCGACAGCTGGCGGAAAATCATGTCGATTCCTTTCACGAAGGAGTCACTGCCTTGGCTCTCGCCGCTTGTCGACATCGCCCTTTCGAAGTTGTCGAGCACCGGCAGCAGCTGGCCGACCAGCTTGAGCGACGCGTACTGCGCCAGCTCCTCCTTCTCTTTCTGCGTCCGTCGGCGGTAGTTGTCGAAATCCGCCTGCGCCCTCAGGAAGCGATTGTGGTTCTCTTCCGCTTGCTTGCGCAGCTCCTCGATCCGGGGATCTTCGGCCGGCGCTCCGGCCTCCCCGCCCTCCTCTTCGGAGGACGCCTGCCCTTCCGCGATCGGCTGCTCCGCGGCGGCTTCCGCCGCCGCTTCCCGCGCTTCCCGTTCCTCTGGCATGTTCTCCTGCTCCTTCGTTTCCTTCGTTTCCTTCGTATCCGCCGATTCCATCCGGGCGTTTGCCTCCTTACCGTGCCACCCGCCTGCGGGCGCTATGCGCCGTTACTTGATCCTCCGGGCGATCAGCGCCGCCAGATCGTTGGACAAGTATTCCAGCAGGCCGATCACTTTTCCATATTCCATGCGCGTCGGACCCAAAATGCCGAGCGTGCCCAAGTTCTGGCCGTCCAGCGAGAACGTCGCCGTGATCAAACTGCATTGATTGATCGCTTCCATCGCGTTCTCCGTGCCGATCCGCACTTGAATGCCGCCGGAATCCGGCTGCAGGAGCTTCGACAGGGCCGCCGTTTCTTCCAGCGTATCGAGAATCAGCTTGGCTTTGTCCACGTCTTTGAATTCCGGCTGGGTCAGCATGTTCGCCGCCCCGCTTAAGTAAACGCGGGGATCCTTCTTCTCCGCGAGGGAGTCTTCCAGCACCTCCAGGATTTCCTGGCAGCGGTCCACGTAGCGCGCGAGTTCTTCGGCCACTTCGCTGTGCAGCACCGATTTCACCCGGTGGAAAGGCACGCCGGCGAGCTTGTCGTTCAGCAAATGGACGACTTTGCCCAAATCGGCGACATCGATGCCTTCGGGAATCGGCATCGTGCGGTGCTCGACGTGGCCGGTGCTGGTCACGATGATCGCCACCGCCGACTGTTCGTTCAGAGGCACCAATTGGAAATGCTTCAGCGTCGTTTGGAACATTTCCGGCCCCAGCACGATGGACGTGTAATGCGTAAGCTGGGACAGCATCGTTGCCGCATGGCCGATCACGTCCTCCCACAGCAGCATTTTCTCCGCGAAGAAAGCCCGGACTTTCCGGACATCCTCCTCGCTGACGCCGCCGGGGGTGATCAAGTGGTCGACGTAATATCGGTAGCCTTTATTGGAAGGAACCCTCCCCGCGGAAGTATGGGGCTGTTCCAGCAAACCGAGTTCTTCCAGATCCGCCATCTCGTTGCGAATGGTCGCCGGGCTGAACGTCACGCCGCTCCGTTTGGATATGCTGCGGGATCCGACGGGTTCGGCGGAACGAACGTAATCGTCCACGATGGCCGTCAGGATCATCCGTTGACGGTCGCTTAGCATAAGGGCTTCCCTCCTTGACGGGCAGATGTTTCGCCCGATTTAGCACTCGACTCGAAAGAGTGCTAACGGCTATAACAAAAATACCAAACCGTACCGGTCATGTCAAGGACGTACCGGGGCGATTCGGCATGGTTTCACGCGGTTTAAGCAGTCGGGCGGGGTCCTTGGCGCTTAGGCCAAAACCCGCAGCATGGCGATTTCGTCGCAGCAATGCTGTTTGGCGCAATGGACGCAATCCGTCCATACTTTCTCCGGGAAAATTTCCTTGTCGACGATTTCGAAGCCGTTTTTCTTGAAAAAGTCGACGGCATACGTCAAAGCCATCACTTTGGGAACGTTCATCCCGCGGGCTTCCTCCAGCAAAGCGTCCACCATCCGGCTGCCCAGCCCCATGCCCTTGTAACCGTCCGCCATCCCCAAGGAACGGATCTCGACCAGGTCTGCGCCCAGGCGGAACAACGAACCGCAGCCGATCAGGCGGCCGTTCTCCTCCGCGACGATGAAAGAATCGATATGGCGGCTGAGGGCTTCCCGCGAACGCGGCAGCATGATGCCCTTCTCTGCATATCCCTGGATCAAATCGTATAAGGCTTCGACATCCTCGGACCGCGCTTTGCGGCAGGCAATCGTCGTGTTCACGGGAATCCCTTCTTTCCGGCGTCCCTCAAAGTGGATGTGTATAAATATACAGCATATCGAATGGATCCTCAATAGGAAGAATCAAACTTTTATCCGGGCGGACGCCATTCGTGCCGGAAAGACGGCGGGCCGCGGCCGGCAAAGCTTGCCAAGGCATTTCCGGCTTTCGGGCTTCATAGGATGAACCATCCTGGCTTGGAGGGGTGCCCAATGCCTGTCTTCCTGCTGAAAATCGCCTTGATCATCATCATCGTGCGGTCGGTTTACGTGGTCGTACAGACCCATTTGCCCCGTAAAAACTGGCTGGACGTGGCGTTTTACGTTTCCGTAGCCGTCGCCGCCCTCTATTTCCTGATCTAGGACAGGAAAGCCCCGAACACTTCGTTGCCCAGCATAACGCCTTGCCGCGTCAACCGGTACCCTTCTCCGTCCGGCGTGCGCTCCAGCAAGTTTTGCTCCGTCAAGCGGGCGAGCGGCGCTTCGAACCGTTCCCCGAGCCTCTCTCCAGGCCCGAACTGATTCCGGAAATCGGCGCCGCGAACGCCGCTCAGCAGCCGGAGTCCGACCATCATGAAATCCTCTTTCGCCTCTTCAGGGGAAACTTCCAGCGTTTCCAGCCGGGGAAGGCGTTCTTGTGCCGCGCCGATATACGGCAACACGCCTTTGATGTTCATGTGCCGCCGGCCCAGCGCGTAGCCGTGAGCGCCGGCGCCTAGTCCGTAATACGGCTCGTTGCGCCAATAGACGGTGTTGTGGCGGCTTTCGCGGCCGGGCCGGGCGAAATTGCTGATCTCGTAGTGGCCGTATCCGGCGCCCGTCAGCCGTTCGATCAGATGCTCGTACATCGCGATTTCCTCTTCCTCTTCGGGCAACGGCAGTTCGCCGCGCTCGTACAGCCGGTGGAACAGCGTGTTCTCCTCCACCTTGAGACTATAGAGGGAATAATGGGGCAAATCCAACTCCAGCGCCCGGGACACGCTGTCCTGCAGGTGATGGAGCTTCTGGTTCGGGAGCCCGAACATCAGGTCGATGGACAAGTTCGCGAACCCGGCCGCTTTCGCGTTCGCGACGCTGCGGACGACGTCGTCGGCCTCGTGGATGCGGCCGATCGTCTTGAGCAGCCCGTTGTCGAACGTCTGCGCGCCGAAGCTGATTCGGTTCACGCCGCCTTCGCGCATCGCGTCCAGCTTGGCCGGATCCGTCGTGCCGGGATTGGCTTCCATCGTATATTCCGCATCCGGCGCGAGCGGAAAATGCCGCCGCACGGAAGCGAGAAACCGCGCCATCTGCGCGGGGTTCAGCACGGTCGGCGTGCCGCCGCCCACGAACACGGTCTCGATGCGTTCCGGCGGGATGGCCGCGACCGTCCGTTCCATTTCCCGCTCCAACGCGTCCAGATACGCGTCGATCGGCTGCCCTTCGGCCACGTAGGAATTGAAATCGCAGTAAAAGCACTTGTTCGTGCAGAACGGGATATGGATGTACAGCGCGCGCGGCTTCCAGGCATGAAGCGGCGGCACGGCCGTACCGGCCGGCACCTCGCGCGTCATGTTCGATAACTCGCGCGCCAAGTTCGGCGTCTCGTGCGACATTGCGGCGCCTCCTTTCTGTTCGACTTCCTTCGGAATGAAATCCAGAAGCGAACAAGCAAATTTCCGATCTTCGCGAGAAAAACGGGCCTCGGCCCGTTTTTCCGTCTTCTATGGTCGCGCAGACCTTAATCGTCGTCCAGCTTCAGCACCGCCATGAACGCTTCCTGCGGCACTTCCACGCTGCCGACTTGCTTCATGCGCTTCTTGCCTTCCTTTTGCTTCTCCAGCAGCTTGCGTTTCCGCGTGATGTCGCCGCCGTAGCATTTGGCGAGCACGTTCTTGCGCATCGCTTTGATCGTCTCGCGGCTGATGATTTTCTGCCCGACGGCGGCTTGGATCGGCACCTCGAACATTTGGCGCGGGATCAGGTCCTTCAGCTTCTCGCAAATGACCCGTCCCCGCTGGTACGCGCGGTCCCGGTGCACGATGAAGGAGAGCGCGTCCACCTTCTCGCCGTTGAGCAAAATATCCATTTTCACGAGATTGGAAGCCCGGTAGCCGGACAGCTCGTAATCGAACGAGGCATAGCCTTTCGTGCTGGACTTGAGCTGGTCGAAGAAATCGTAGACGATCTCCGCCAGCGGGATTTCGTACTTCAGCGTCACGCGGTTCGCGTCCAGGTATTGCATGTCGACGAACTCGCCGCGTTTGCCCTGGCACAGCTCCATGATCGCCCCGACGTAGTCGTTCGGCACGATGACGGAAGCCTTGACGTAAGGCTCTTCGACTTGCTCGATTTTGCCCTGCTCCGGATACTCGGACGGGTTGGAGATGTCCAGCGTCTGCCCGTTCGTCAGCGTGACTTTGTACACCACGCTCGGCGCCGTCGTGATCAGCGGAATGTTGAACTCCCGCTCGATGCGCTCTTGGATGATCTCCATGTGCAGCATGCCGAGGAAACCGCAGCGGAATCCGAAGCCGAGCGCCTGGGACGTCTCGGGCTCGAAGCGCAGGGAGGCGTCGTTCAGCTCCAGCTTCTCGAGCGCTTCCCGCAGGTCGTTGTAATCCGTGGATTCGATCGGGTACAGGCCGCAGAACACCATCGGGTTGATCCGGCGGTAACCCGGGAGCGGCTCGGCCGTCGGATTCTTCGCGTCGGTGATCGTGTCGCCGACCCGCGTGTCCTTCACGTTCTTGATCGAAGCGGTGACGTAGCCGACGTCCCCCGGCCCGAGCTCGTCGACCGAAGTCGCGCGCGGGCGGAACGTGCCGACCTCGACGACGTCGAACTGGGCGCCGGTTCCCATGAACTTGATTTTGGAGCCGGGTTTGATCGTGCCGTCGATGACGCGGATATAACAGACGACTCCTTTATAGGCGTCGTAATGCGAATCGAAAATGAGCGCTTTGAGCGGCTTGTTCCGGTCCCCTTGCGGAGACGGGATTTTCTTGACGGCCTGCTCCAGGATATCCTTGATGCCGATCCCGTTCTTCGCGGAGGCGAGTACGGCGTCGGAAGCGTCGAGGCCGATGACGTCCTCGACCTCCTGCTTCACCCGCTCCGGCTCGGCGCTCGGCAGGTCGATCTTGTTGATAACCGGCAGGATTTCCAGGTCGTTGTCCAGCGCCAAGTAGACGTTGGCGAGCGTCTGCGCCTCGATCCCTTGCGCGGCGTCCACGACGAGCAGCGCGCCTTCGCAGGCGGCGAGGCTGCGCGACACCTCGTAGGTGAAGTCGACGTGCCCCGGCGTGTCGATCAGGTGCAGCGTGTACGTCTCGCCGTCGTCGGCTTTGTATTGCAGCCGGACGGCCTGCAGCTTGATCGTGATGCCGCGCTCCCGCTCCAGGTCCATGGAGTCGAGCACCTGCTCCTGCATTTCGCGGGAGGACAGGGCGCCGGTATATTCCAATATGCGGTCGGCCAGCGTCGATTTCCCGTGGTCGATGTGGGCAATAATGCAAAAATTGCGGATATGGCTCTGTGGGACGGGCAAGTCTGCCATCGTTTCGTGTACCTCCAAGCGATCCCTTGCGGCATGTACGTATCACTTCATTATAACAAGGGGACCCGGAGGCGGCAATCGGGTGAAAACGCCGGCCTGCCGGCCGTCCCCCCGATCCGCAGCCTCTCTGCCTCGCCTCATTCCTCGCCCGGCGTCTCGATCGTCAAGCCCGGCACGTGGCGTTTGCCCATCGTTTTGCGTTTTTTGCGGTTTTCCACGGTGTCGAACACGATATCCATATCGTAATCCTCGCCCGGGTACAGCTTCTCCCTCCCGATATAGGGCCGAACCCGTTTATGGTTGAACGTCAGCTTCTCCTTCCGGATCTGCACCACCATGTTGCCGCGCTCGTCAGGCAGACGGTAAACGACGCCGACGCGGCCCAAATGGGGAATGTACACGGCGTCCCCGATCTCGAACGACGGCAACGTCCGGGGCTGGGACTCCGGACTTGATCTCGGGCGCGCTCCGCTCGGCTTCCCGGCGGGAGACGAGGATGCCAGCTCGGCCGCGGGAATCGCGGTTTCCCTATCGGAACCGCCTTGGCGAAGGCTGCCCGCGATCACGCGCGCCCGCTCCACGATCGCCGGGCTGATCCCCAGCTTCGAGGCGATCACGAAGGCGTAGCTGTTGCCCGCCTCCCCCATGTCCAGCCGATAAAGCGGCCGCAGCGTCTCCTCGTCGAACGCCATGCGCGCATTGCGGAACCCGGGGGTTACCCGGGCGTACTCCTTGATCTCGTTGAAATGCGTCGTCGCCAGCACCACGCAGCCGCGCCGGTACAACTCCTCCAACACGGCGATGGACAAGCCGACCCCTTCGCCCGGATCGGTACCGGTCGCGAGTTCGTCCATCAGCACGAGCGTCCCCCGGCCCGCCGCGCCCAAAATATCGATGACGTTGCGCATGTGGGCCGAGAACGTGCTGAGCGAAGCGTCCAGGCTTTGGTCGTCCCCGATGTCCGCTTCCACCGATCGGAACACGGCCAGGCTGCTGCCTTCCCCGGCCGGAACCAGCAGCCCCGACTGGGCCATCAGCGTGAGCAGGCCGACCGTCTTGAGCGAGACGGTTTTGCCGCCCGTGTTCGGACCCGTGATCAGCAAGCTGCGGAACGATCCGCCGACTTCCAGGTCCAGCGGCACCGGTTGGCCGGCGAGAAAAGGATGCCGGGCTTGCCGCAGCCGGATGACGCCTTCGTCGTTCATCGATACGGCCGCCGCGCCGAGGGCGATTCCCCAGCGGGCTTTGGCGAACAGGAAATCGTAATGTCCCGCCGTCTCCACGTTCACGGCAAGCTCCTGCGCGTACGACTCCGCCAAACCCGTCAGCTCCGCAAGCACCTGCACCTCTTCCCGCGATTCCTCCGCCCGCAGCGCCGTCAGTTCCATTTGCAGGCCCGCGATCTCCGAAGGCTCCACGAACACGGTCTGCCCGCTCGCGGATTCGTCCAGCACGATGCCGGAAATCCGCTTGCGGAGCTCTTTCTTGACCGGCAGCACATAGCGGCCGTTCCGCTGGCTGACCAGCTTCTCCTGCAAAATGTCCGCATGGCGGGACATCAGCGCCTCCAGCTTCTTTTGCAGCCGTTCGTCGGCCGTGCGGATTTTTTTGCGGATTTTGTGCAGCTCGTTGCTGGCGGTGTCCAGGATCCGGCCGCGGTCGACGCAGTTCTCGATTTCCTGGCGCAAGCGGGACAGGTCGTACAAGGAAGACGCGTATCCCGCCACCGCGGGCGCCTCGGCCGTTTTGGACGCCATGTACTGGCGCAGCTGACCGGAGCTGCGCGCGAACTGCGCCACGTGCCCCAGCTCGGTTTCCGACAGCACGTAACCGGTCCCGAGCAGCGCCATGACGTGCTCCATCCCCTCCAGGGACGGGATCGGCGGATGGCCGCCCCGGCTCAGCAGATGCCGCGCTTCGTCCGTTTCCCGCATTCTCCGCTCGATCGCGCGAAGATCGGTCATCGGCTGCAGTTCTTCCGCCAGTCGGCGGCCGGCGTACGTTACGGTGTAATCCGCCACGGTTTCCACGACGCGGCGGTATTCCAATTTATTCAGGGAATGGATTCTCAAGGGGGATTCCTCCATGGGTATAGGGGTATTGGCATGCAAAAAAGCCGCACCCGAAATGGGCACGGCCGACATCCTGGCTCGAACGTATCGTTCGCAGGTATCGTTTCCGTTCCAATCTGGCCCTTCCACGACTTCCTTCAAGAACGGCAAATCAAACCGGGCGCGTGAACGCGCGGCTGCCAGTCTCCTCTTGAACGAAGTCCTATGGAATTGTTCAGATCAGAACGCCTGCATACATCAAAATTTCCCCTTTAATCGGGAGTTTGACGGAGTCAAACTCTCACTTTACCGCAATTGGAGTCGATTCCATCATATGCGAACCCCGGGAGCAAAGTCAAGGTGCCGTTGCCGGCACGCGACGAACCCGCAAAATTTCCGCCTCTGGAAAAATGAGGGTTGACAACCTTCTGTATGATGCGCATAATACACTCATCGTGTATGAACCACTTAGTACACACACCAGCCTGGAGGTGAACTTCTTCGATGATGGAACCCGGCGACGCCCGCCTGCCCGTTTTCAACAACCGAGACCCGGTCTACTTGCAGGTCGTCCGCCATTTCAAGGTGGACATCGCCACTGGCCGGCTGAAGGCCGGACAGACGATTCCCTCCCGCAGGGAACTCGCGGCGCTCATGAACATCAACCCGAACACCGCACAAAAAGCCTACAAAGAAATGGAGGACCATGGCTTGATCGTTACCGAAGGAAACTCCCCCAGCCGCGTCACGTCCGACGAACGGATTCTGGGAGCCATCCGGGAAGAACTGATCGCCGAGTCGGTCGATGCGTTCATCGCATCCGTACGGCAAATCGGGGTACCGGTCGATGAACTCCTGGATATCGTCAAGCGAAAATACGAAACCGCCATGGCCGGGGAAAAGGAGGGCCAACCGTGATCGAAGCGATCAACTTGACGAAGAAATACGGGAGGAGAACCGTCTTGCGCGGCCTCTCGTTTACGGCGGAGAAAGGGCGGATCACCTGCCTGATCGGCATCAACGGCGCGGGCAAGTCCACCTTGCTGAAAGCGATCATGGGACTCACTCCGGTAAGCGGCGGGGACATCCGCATCGACGGGTCGCCGATCGGCAAAGGGCTCTACGAGCATGTCGCGTTCGTGCCGGACACGCTTACCTTGCCGCCGTCGATGACCGTGGCGGGCAGCCTGCGGTTCATGGGCGATTTTTACCGGAGCTGGAACCCGAAACGGGCCGCGGAGCTGTTGGACTTTTTCCGGCTGAATCCGTCCGACCGTATCTCCTCCTTGTCCAAAGGAAACGCCGCCAAGCTGAACCTGCTGCTCGGCCTGTCGCTCGACACCGATTATTTGCTGATGGACGAACCGTTCTCCGGCATCGACTTGTTCAGCCGCGAGCAAATCGCCTCCGTCTTCACGAGCGACCTGATCGAGGAACGGGGCGTTCTTCTGACCACCCATGAAGTCGGGGAAATCGAGCATCTGATCGACAAAGCCGTGCTGCTGGACCGCGGGGAAGTGAGGCGCGAGTTCTGGTGCGAAGAGGTACGGCAAAACGAGGGGAAATCCGTCATCGACGTCATGAGGGAGGTTTACCAGTCGTGAACCGTTACGGAAAGCTGGCGCTGATCGAGCTGCACCGGTTCTGGAAAGTGTACGCCGCGTTGCTCGCGATGACGTTGGTTTCGCAGGCCGGCGGCTTCTTCTATCATCTTCGGACTTATATGAACGGCGTCCATCGTCAAATGGCGGAGCGAGGTTTCCGCACGTATCAAGAGTATCGCGAAGTTTTCAGGGGCGGGGAGACATTCCATTCGTTCGTATCTTTCGCGGAGCCCTGGTTTTCGGGACCGGTCGTTCTTTGCGCGGCCGCCATGATCTTCTATGTGTTTTTCATTTGGTACCGGGACTGGTTGGGCAAAAACACGTTCATCTACCGGCTGCTGATGCTGCCGACGGAACGATTGAACCTGTTCTGGGCGAAGCTGACGGCCATCATGGCGTTCGTCCTCGGGCTCGTCGCGTTCCAAATCGTTCTCCTTCCCGTGCATCTATGGATGTTCCGCCAGATCATTCCCCCGGAACTGGGAATTTCGGAGAGCATTTTCGCCTTCGTTCGGAATCATCGGTTGTTCCAGATCCTTATACCGGGGACGTTCCCGGGGTTTCTCGTTTCCTACGGGACCGGCCTGATGTCCGTCACGGTCGTCTTCGCTTCCGTGCTGATCGAGCGGAGCTTCCGGCTGAAAGGATTGTTCGGCGCCATCCTGTACGCGGCGGCTTGCGGGACGGCCATGCTTGCCCCGAGCTTCAGCGATCGGCTGTATCCGCTCGAATTGTTCTGGCTGCGGTTCGGAATCGGAATCTTGCTGCTTGCGGTTTCCGTAGCCCTCAGCTGGCTGCTGCTGAAACGGAAAATCACGGTGTGAGGAGGCTGCGAAAATGAAAAAATACGCGATTGCAGCCGTTTTCGCGGCGTTCATCGTGCTGGTTATCGGTATTTACTATGTACAGGCGGCCGGAGAACGAAATCCCCAGTTCCGGCTTGTCGCGACGGAGGGGGATGCCAAGGAAGCCGACTCGCTCGTGCTCTGGGGGTGGTATACGGATGCCCCCTATTCCGAGAGGGTGAAAGTTTCGGCTTCCGGAAGCCGATATTACGGCGAACTCTCTTATTTCGGGCGGATGAAAGAAGAGTTCATCCATAACGTCCCGCCGATCGATCGCCTGGTTCGCCAATATCCGGATTTCATGCGGGAAGACCGGACGGCGGATTATCAAGACGACGAGCTGCTCGTGCGCGTAAAGTCGGATCCTTGGTTTCAAGCAGACAAAGCCGATGCGACGAGAGGCCTCGCGTTCGACTTTCTGGACAAGCGGACCAAACGAACCCGCTCGCTGCGGGCGGATCTTCCCGAGAACGCCGCCTTTAACGGCTACGGCGTCATTGACGTTCAGAGGTCGGGGGATTCGTTCAAAGTCGCCATGTACTACGAGAACTTGCGGGCCGGCGGTACCCGCGGCACCCCGGAAATCCGGATCTATGACGTGAATCCGGAAAACGGCGGCATCACCGGCAGCGTAACCGTCGACTCCGGACTCCAACCGGCGGATGGCCAAGAACTCATTCTGAGAGAGGTGCAGTCCTACGATTGGACGCTTCCGAGCGGTTATCTGGTGCTGGATGCATCCTTGATGGAAGTCCGGAAGATCGACGAAACGGAATCGGCAAACGGCGTACGCGCGTCCGCCGCCGGACAAGTCGAGGTGGAGCGCCGCTTGGTGGTATACCGATATGATACGGGGACTGTCGACGTCGTTACGCTGCCCGTAGAGCCGCTGAACGAGCAGACCCGAGAGTCTTTATATCGAGTCGGCGCGGAAGTCCTGAGGATCCGGTTGTCTTCCGAGTCCGCCGTCATCCAGGGTTACGGACTTGGGGACATGAAGCTTCATTACGAAAAGACGCTGAGTGCCCGAGATTTGCAAGCGGAATCGATCACGCAGTCCGTTGCCGGCCCGAACCGCCTCTACTTGCTGCTGCAAGAGCAAGATCGCCCCGCGGTTGCCGCCATGGATCCCGAAGGCGGGAACATCGTTTTCCGCGGCGAGGCGGCGTTGGACGACGCGGAGGAAGGAAAGTCCGCATCGCCGCTGCTAAACAACCTGAGGCTTTACTCCCTCTATATGCGTGAGTAAATCATCCGACATCCAGTCACGGGCGCTTTCAAGAGCCCGTGACTTTGTCGAACAAAGATACGACGAAGCGGATTCCCCCGCTGGAGATGCCGTGCAGGGCTTCCGCCGTCGCGGCCGACACGCGGTCAACGAGCGGCTGGCGGTCGTTGCGGGGAATCACGAGGTCCCGTTCCGTCTTGACGTCGCTCGCGGTCTTGCGCGGCGGGAGCGTCCAATCCTCCTCGTTTTCGGAAGAACGCGCATTGGAAGACCGTTCGGATCCGCCCGTAGCCTGCCCGGAAACGTTCGGTTCCTCCATGGGTCCGTACACCCGGGAAATTCCCTTCGACGACAATTCCATTCCGTACAACACCGCCAACGCGACGACTCCGGCCAGCATCAGCAGCCGAATGGTATCCCTCCGCACGCTCCATCCCCTCCGTTTCGTTGTTAATCACTTAATCGCCCGTCTTCGTCCCCGCTGCTCCGCGGTCAGGCTTCGTTGCGACGGTTCCGTTCACTTTTTGGGCGTCCTGGTTTTCCCAGTACAGATCGGCGATCGCTTCCGCCAGCGCGTCTGCGGTCCGATAACATTCTTCCAACGTATTGTCCACGCCGCCGATTTCGATCAGCACGCTGTCCGGCGCCAAGGACTGGTTGTATTCGCCGTTGCCGTTCGCGGCGGTTTTGCCCCAGATGCCCCGCGACAAGCCGGGATATTTCTTCTCCAGCCGTTCCTGGATTTGGCTCGCGAACTCTTCGTTCTTCTGCCAATTCGGATTTTTGTGACCGATGATGAAATACACTTGGGCGTAGTCGACTCCGCCGATCGTGGCCGTCGTTTTGCCGCGTTTTTGGGAATCCCGGTGGATATCGAAAAAAAAACGGAGATGCTTGTTGTCGGTCATCGCCTGACGCACGGTTTGAAGGGAATACTGGTACGAGCGGTTCCAGTTGTACGACTTGACCGTCGTCGGATAATCCTTGGACGAATGGGCGGCCCCGATCCCGCGGGATTCCAGCTGCTGCTGCAGCCGTTTGCCGACCAGCGTGATATTGATTTTGGAATCGTTCGGGTCCGCGGTGTCCGTATTCAGCTCCGGCAGCCAGGACTCCCGGTTATGGCTGTGATAGATGAACACGACTTTGTCGCCTTCCGCGGCGGGTTCTTGAGGGCCGGGAGCCGAAGGGGACGGCTCGGCTTCGTCCGGCGAAGCGCTGGGCTCGGCCGTATCCTCGGTTGGGCTGGTGGTCGGCAGCTCAGGCAGCGCTTCTTCCACGACGGTCGGCCCTTCGTCCGCCGGCGCTTCGTCCCCTCCTCCCAAACCCGGACGCAGCAGGATGGAACGGTCCGGGCTCATGCCCGGCATCTCCAGCGCCAGCAGGCTCTTCGGGTCGTCGGGATTGAGGTCGGTCAGGAATCGGACCAGGAAGGAAGCCATTCGCCCCGCCTCAAAAGGCGACGTGCCGGGGTCCGCCGACATATGCGGCAGCTCCATGCCGAGCAGCGATTCGAAGAAGCGGCCGGAAAGCGCGGCGGCGAAGCCTTTCATCGATTGGACGGGAGAAACGGCGTACGTCTTCTGCAGCATGCCCGCCAGGCCGAGCATGACGAACACGACGGTCGAGCATAGGCTGAGGATGAGATAGGCGCGGCCGGTAGAGAGAATTTTCCGGAATCGATGGCGAAGAGGCGCTCGGTACGTCCGGACGTCAGGGCGTTTCATGGTTCGATTCATCCTCCTGTCCGATCCTTGCCGGGATCGAATCTCTTTGATGTACAGGTAATGAATCTTATGAGAAGGATTGGAAGAATAGAACGGGGAGAAAGTTTTATAGAAGGGGCAGGGCAATCCCCACCCCGTCAATCCAATCGCCAGACCTTCGCAAACCTCCTAAGTGCCCCTTCGCCCCTTCCGCCAACCCCAAGCGCACCTTCAACCTTTTCGCCAACCGCCCTTTTCGCTAACTCCTAAGTCCTCCTTCACCCATTTCGCCAAATCCTTCGTGCCACTTCAACCTCTTTGCCAACCGCCTTTTTCGCTAACCCTAAGTCCTCCTTCGACCCTTTCGCCAAATCCTTCGTACCACTTCAACCTTTTCGCCAACCGCCCTTTTCGCTAACTCCTAAGTCCTCCTTCACCCATTTCGCCAAATCCTTCGTGCCACTTCAACCTCTTTGCCAACCGCCTTTTTCGCTAACCCTAAGTCCTCCTTCGACCCTTTCGCCAAATCCTACGTACCACTTCAACCTTTTCGCCAACCGCCCTTTTCGCTAACCCTAAGTCCTCCTTCGACCCTTTCGCCAAATCCTACGTACCACTTCAACCGATTCGCCAACCGCCCTTTTCGCTAACCCTACCTCCTCCTTCGACCCTTTCGCCAAATCCTACGTACCACTTCAACCGATTCGCCAACCGCCCTTTTCGCTAACCCTAAGTCCTCCTTCGACCCTTTCGCCAAATCCTACGTGCCACTTCAACCTTTTCGCCAACCGCCCTTTTCGCTAACCTACTGATTTTGCTAACCCTGCAATTGCTAACTTCTTCGTATCCCTTTCGGCAAACTCTTCTATGCATACACCTCCTAAGTGCCCTTTTGCCAATCCGTTATTTTCGCAAACCTAAGTCCTCCTTCAACCATTCGCCAACCCCTTAACTCCCCCGTCCCCGGAAGGGGGATTCCGAGGCGCTGCGCCCTCTGGACACCCGCATTTCGGCAACGTGCCTCGTACGTGCTGCTAGAGGAGTTCAATAGAGTATTGTTTGATAGGGTGGGAGATTCGTAGGCCGATTGAGGCGAAAAACCGCCGGTTGCTTCCTGCCGGAAGCTCGCGCGGCGGTTGAAAGTTGGGTGCTCCACTGTTACGTGCGGAGATGTGTAACTTTCTTACACAACTCCCGCTGAAATCCCCAATTGAGGCGGAATTGTGTAACTTTCTTACATAACTCCCGCTTAAATCCCCATTTGAGGCGGAATTGTGTAACTTTTTTACATAACTCCCGCTGAAATCTCAAACTAAGGCAGAGTTGTGTAACTTTCTTACATAACTCCCGCTGAAATCATCAACCGAGGCGGAGATGTGTAACTTTTTTACATAACTCCCGTTGAAACTCCCAGCTGAGGCGGAATTGTGTAACTTTCTTACATAACTCCCACTGAAATCATCAACCGAGGCGGAGATGTGTAACTTTCTTACATAACTCCCGTTGAAACCCCGCAGCTGAAGCGGAGATTAGTAACTTTATTCCATAACTCCCCATGCAGCCCCGCCACTGAGTTGGAATTAAGGGACTGACTTCCTTTATCCGCGCCAGTAACTCAACCCCATCAAATCCGGCACTCTGAAACGGCGTAAGTGGCGGGACCCGGACGGTCAGTGCGTGTACGCTTCGACGTTGTGGGTGTCGATCGCTTCGTGGAGAGCGGCGTTCAGCCCGCTGGCGATCACGTTGGCCATGTCCTCCATGAACTTGTCGATCTCCTTGGGCGTGACGAGCAGATCGTGGCCGATCGGCTGAAGCACTTCCTTGACGAGCTGGAGGCGTTCCTGCTCCTTCAAGTTGCCAAGCACCCCGAAAAGGGGAGCGGTAGCCTGGGTATGCTGCTTCATATGCTCGAACAGCATGTCGAACGTGTTGTTGACGATCGTGGACGCGTAGACGACCGTCGGCACGCCGATGGCGATGACGGGGACGCCCAGGATGTCCTTGGTCAAGCCGCGCCGTTTGTTGCCGATGCCGGAGCCGGGGTGGATGCCCGTGTCGGCGATCTGCACCGTCGTATTCACCCGATCGAGGGACTTGGAAGCCAAGGCGTCGATCGCGATGATGAGGTCCGGCTTGGATTTCTCCGCGATCCCGGCCACGATGTCGCTCGATTCGATCCCCGTCGTGCCCATGACGCCAGGCGCGACGGCGCTGACCGGACGGTACCCGGGAGAAACGTCTCCCGGCATCAATTCGAAATAATGGCGGGTCACCAAAATATTTTCGACGACGAGCGGTCCGAGCGCGTCGGGGGTGACGTTCCAGTTGCCGAGACCGGCCACGAGCACGCTGCTGTCGCGGCCGACGCCGACGCGGCCGAGAAACGCCTCGAATTCCCGGGCGAACACGGTCGCGACTTCGTCCAGCAGGTCCGAATCCCCTTTGCGCAGCTCCGGCACCTCGATCGTGACGTAATTGCCCATCATTTTGCCGATTCTCCGCGCGCCTTCGTCATTCTGGATGTGCATCCTCGTCACCAGGATGCCGCCGGCGTTATCCGTTTCTTTCTTGACGCCCGGGATCTCGCTGCCCAGCGCCGCGAGCTCGTGGGCTTCCAGGGCCAGGTCGGTCCGAACGTTATACAGGTTCAAATCTTCGGTCATCGGTCGCGGGAACCCCTTTCGATTCCGTATTGCGGAGGTTTTCAGCTTGCGTTTTACCCCCTTGCATGATAGAATGTTACAAGTTGTGTGGAGAAATACTCTTGTTTTTGCAGGAGGTGAAAAGCATGCCAAACATCAAATCCGCCATCAAACGGACCAAAACAAGCGAACAACGCCGTCAGCGCAACGCATCGCAGAAATCCGCCCTGCGCACGGCCGTTAAGCAAGCCGACCAAGCCGTCGCCGGCACGGACGTGAACGCGGCGAAAGACGCGCTGGTCCTGGCCCAGAAAAAATTGGACAAAGCGGTAACGAAAGGCCTCATTCACAAAAATGCCGCCGCTCGCAAAAAATCCCGCCTTGCCAAGAAGCTGAACGCCCTGTCCGCGCAAGGCTGAGGAGCCCCGCGCTTGACGATAAGCGAAAAGCCGTATGAAAGAGCCATCCGCCAGCCGGATGGCTCTTTCTTATATTTCCGCGTCCATGCGGCCAACCGCATCATGACGTAAGAGCCCTCCAAACCGGAGGGCTCTTACGATCTTGCGTGTGCGGCAGGGAATCCCGTCAACTAGCGCCTGCCGAAGCCGTGCGGAGCAGGAACAGCTCCAGGCCGAGCGTTTTGTCGACTTGGCCGGTTTTCATCGCGTAGTCCAGATCGGCCAAATCGGACAACAGCTTGGCCAACCGGTCCACGGAAAACTTGCGGGCCTGTTCGGAGGTGATTTTCACCGCGTATGGGTGCAGCCCCAGCTGTCCGGCCATTTGCTGCGGCGAATAGCCTTGGCCTCCGAGTTCCTTGACGTACAGCATATTGCGGAATTGGCGCACGAGGAGCGACACCAGCTTGATCGGCTCCTCCCGTTGTTTAAGCAAATCGTAATACAGCGCCAGCACTTTCTCCGTGCGCAGCGAAGCCAACTCTTCCGTCAGTTTGAACACGTTCTGTTCGGCCGCCGCGGGCACCAGTTCGGACACGGAAGCGGCCGTAATGGTGCCGCCTTCTCCGGCGTGCAGGCAGAGCTTGTCCGTTTCGGCGGCGAGCACCGACATGTCCGTTCCCGCCCGCCGCAGCAGTTCCTCCGCGGCATCCGGCGCCCAGCGTCTCCCCTGCTTCTCGCCGCGCCTGACGACCCATTGCAGCAGTTCCTCCGCGGACAAAGGCGCGAAAGAAACCGCGGCATCCTGGGACTTGGCGGCTTTCACCAGTTTTTTGCGCTCGTCGAGCTTCTCGTGGGGGACCGAAAAGACCAGCACCGTCGTATCCATGGGCTGTTGCAAATAAGCCGCAAGCCGCTCGGGGCGGTGCTCGATTTTGGACGACTCCTTGCCGGAGGCGAACAGCACGCTGTCCCGGACCAGCACGAGTTTGCGCGGCACCAGGAACGGGAGCGTCTCCGCTTCGTCCAGGATGTCGTCGAGCGGGGTCTCCGCCGTGTCGAACCGTACGATCGCCATGTCGCGGTGCTCCGGCTCCGCGACCCGCTCCGTCAGTCGTTCCGCGAAATCGTTCATCATATAGGTTTCCGTGCCGTAAATGACATAGAACGGGCGGACTTTGCCTTCCCGGATTTCCCGGAACGCTTGCCTGGATTCCATCCGGACACCTCCTTCGCCGCTATCGTTATGTAGAATAACAAAGAGACCACGCCTTGTGAAGGTCGCGATCCCTTTGCCCCAGGACATCTATATCAACGTTCGCCGGCCGGCCCATGGTACCGTGCGCGAACGACCGTGACGACGTCCTTCGGACGGCGTCGACACCATCGGTACAGCATACGCAGGCGGCATGCGATGTGTGACAGCGGTCAACGCCGGATTTCTTGGAAACCGGAAGGATCGATGATCAGCTCCATGTCGGTCTGATTTCCATCGGCATCCGAAAACGTATAATACACGGTCGTGCTGTCGTCGCTCCAGGACAAGCCGGATCTCGTTCCTTCGTCGGGCGTCTGGTCGTAGACCAGTTTCCCGTCGCCCTGGCGGTAAATTTGCAGCTTCCCGCCCGTGATCGCGGCCCGCCATTCGCCATTCGGCGACAAAGCCTCTTCCGTTGCCGGTTGTTCGCCCGCGATTGACATTTGGGAAGCGTCAAGCGCGTTCGCCGAGTCCGCCGCGTCGTCTTGACTGGGGTCGTTCCCAGCGAAACCCTGGGCTCCGCCCCCGCCCGTGAATCCTTGCACGGGACCGTTGTCCGCGGAACCTTGACCGGATCCATTTTTCGCGGCATCCCGGCTCGTTGCGTCCGCGGTCCCCTGGATGGACAATCCCTCTACCGGTCCGGCTTCCGTTCCCGAACCGCCGGAACCGGCCGGCGGGGCTTTCGGCGCCTGGACGCCGGCATCGGAGGAAGAAGCATCTCCGTCCGTCGCCTCCCCCGAAGCCGCCGACTTTTCCTTCGCCTTTCCGCCTTCCGAAGTATCGGCCATGATGCCGAAAGTCGAAGCGGATGACTCCGGAGCCGGCGAAGCCGCGCCGTATTGGTCCTGCACGCCCATGGAGGCCATCGGGGCATCGGCTTGCCGTTTCATCTCCGCTCCGGACGAAGCCGCGTCTTGCTGGCTGCCCCCCATCCGTCCGTACGGGCCGTTCACGAGCAGCAGCCCGACAACGACTCCGGCGACCACGACGCCGGACACCCGATAGATCCAACTCCTCCGGGCGCGCCCCGCCCGGCGGCTCCGCGGCTCCAACGGCGCGGCCGCGCTCGTTTCCCCTTCGCCGCTCGTCGTATCCCATTGTTCCAGTTGGGGCAGAATGGCGTCCACGAGACTGTAAGGCGGAACCACTCGCGGCAGCTGCTCCAGCCCCCGCGACAAACGGACCAACCGTTCCAGCATGGCGGCGCAATCCGGGCAATGTCCGACGTGATCCATCAGGCGCGACGTTTCCTCATCGTTCAAGTCTCCGTCGACGTGTCGCTGCATCAGCTCCATCCCCTCTTGGCAATTCATCCGCGGACACCCCCTTTCTGGTAATCGTGAAGCAAGACCTGCAGTTGCTGACGGGCCCGGAATAAATAGGATTTCACCGTATTCAGGGGCAAGCCCAGCGAATCGGCGATTTCGTTATAGGAAAAGTCCTGCAAATACCGCAAGACGACGACCGTCCGATGATGCTCCGGCAGCTTGCCGATCGCCTCCCGGATTTCCTCCGCGGCATAGGCCGACAGCACTTCGCCTTCCACGTCTTCCTTGGCTTCGAACACGAGCTCATGCTCGTCGATCGACACGGAGGGGCGTTTGCGGCGGAACTTGTCGATGCAGATGTTCGTCACGATGCGCTGCACCCAGGTCCGAAACTGGGCCTTCTCCTCATAGGAGCCGATTTTCGTGTAGATCCGGATGAGCGCTTCCTGCGCCGCGTCCAGCGCGTCCTGTTCATGGTTCAGCAAATAATAGGCCGTACGGTAGACTTGGTGCTCGATTTCACGGAGCAGCGACACGAGCGCGTCCCGGTCGCCCGCTTGCGCGGCCTTGATCAGCGCCGGCTCCACCACAGAAGACCCTCTCCTCCCCTGCAACCTCTCTGACGACGGCTTTTGCCGAAAGGTTGCACCGTCCGAAAAACCTTTTTCGCCGTTTTCGGACAACACTTTAAGTCTAGCAAAAAGACGGCGCGGGGGACAGCCTTTTGTAAGGCTTTTCAGCGCGAATGCGGCGATTCCGGCGGCATCGCCCGCTTCGTCCGCCGCGTCAAGGTGCCGTCCGGGCGAACCCGGTACTGGATTTCCCCGTCCCGGTCCGTCCGGTAAAGCGCCGATCCGGATGCCTCGATCCTGTCGACGACGGGAGGGCTCGGATGGCCGTAAAGGTTGTTGCGGCCGACCGATATGACCGTTTCGGCAGGCTTCCACCAAGCGAGCCAATCTTCGGTGGTAGAGGTTTTGCTGCCGTGGTGGGCGGCTTTCATTACGTCTACGGGACCGTGCAGCGACTGCGGAGCCGAAGCAGTCTCGCCTGCCCGGGCGATGCGGTTCAATACCGCGCGCTCCCCCGCGGCTTCTACGTCTCCCGTCAGCAGGAAACGCCGGCCGTACAAGGACAGCTGCGTCACCACGCTGCTCTCGTTTTGTTGATCCAGCTCCGGCAGCAAAGCCGGATCGCCCGGAGGCGCTACGGATTCAGCATGCGTTTCCGGAAACAGGATCTCCATCGAGGCCGACGCATCGATGTCCCACTTCATGCCGGCTTGCGCGGCGTAAACGGGGATCCCCCGGTCAACCGCGGTTTGCAGCAGCTTCTCCGCTCCCGGCGAGTCCTTCCAGGTCCCGTTCCATACGATCGCGCGGACCGGGATGTTGTCCAAAACGGCTTGCGCTCCGCCGATATGGTCGGCGTCCAAATGCGTGAGCATGAGCGCGTCCAATCCGCGGACACCACGCTGCTTCAAAAGAGGAACCAACAGCTTGCGGCCGACTTCGTACGGGTCCCGGCGCTCCTTCCATTCCTCCCCGGGCTTGCGGAAGCGGACCGTACCTCCCGCGTCTACGAGCACGTGATTCCCCCTACCCGTCCGCACCAAAATGCCGTCCCCTTGCCCGACGTCCAAAAATTGCACGTAGGCGCTGCGGTCCGCGAACGCCGGCTTGTACCCCCAAATCCCCCAGCCTGCCCATAGCATGAGCAAAGCGAAACCTCCGGCCCAAGCCCGAACGGCGGGAAATCCCGCCCCGCGGACACGCTCCGCCCACGAGGGTCTGCCTTCGTGTTGAACGGGGCCGGTATCCTCGATCGTTACCGTATCGTCCGCTTCCGGTTCGGCTTCGCCCCATGCCTCCTCCCAGGCCCGCCGGGCTCTTCGGCGGCTCAGCGCCGCCATCGAGACGGCCATCAGCGCGTATGCCGACAGCACCCACAGCTTGGAAGGCTGCGGCCAGACCATGCCAAGAGCCGTGGGACGGTTGAGCCATTCCACTAGCGCGAACGTCCCCCGGTTGCCGTACGTCGCCAGCAACGCCGGGATTTCGCCCAACGGGAACCAAATCGCGCCGAGCGCCACGGAAGCCATGCCGAGCGGCAAGATCACGAAACTGACGAACGGCACGAGCACAAGGTTAGCCGGCAGGGACAACAGATGGACCCCGTGAAAATAATACGCGGTTAACGGAAACGAAACGGCTTGGGCGGTCAAGGCGACCGCAAGCGCGCCGCGTAGGGAGGCCATGCGGATAAAAGCCAGCGACTTGGCGACGGATGACGTCCAGAGCAGCAAACCGGCGGTTACCGTAAACGAAAGCTGAAAGCTGACGTTGCGGGCCGCAGCCGGATCCCAGACCAGCATGACCAAAGCCGCCGCGGCCAGCAAGTTGAAGCCGTCTTTCAGCAAATGCCGGCGCGCCATCGCCAGCGCGATCATCGCCATCAGGCACGCCCGCACCGCCGAAGGGGAAGCGCCCGTGAGCAGCATGTAGGCCGGCATCGCGGCGAAAGCGAGATCGAGCGATCGCTCGCGGGTCAGCCGGAACAAAGCGCCGAGGCGCAGCAAAACGAACACGACGACCCCGACGTGCAGCCCCGAAATGGCCAAAATATGCGTCAGGCCCAGGCGGGAGTACGCGTCGTACAGCGCCGGATCGATGTCGTCCGTGATGCCGGCGGTTAACCCCTTCATGTAACCCGCGTCCCCGTTCGGATACAACCGGTCCGCCAGGCGGCCGATCCCGGCGCGAAGCTCGTCCGCCGCGCGAAGCGGCAGCAGCCGCCATGGGACGGGATCCTCTTCCGTCCGAACGCCCGCCGTTCCCTGAACGGTCCACGTCCAGGCGATCCCCTGGCTCTCCGAATACGCCCGGTAATCGAAGGCGCCGAAATTGCCCGCGGATTCCGGCCTCCCGGGAACGCCGACGACGGCGAGCGTTTCTCCTCTCCGCCAGCGCCCGGCAACCCGCTGTTCCTCTTCGGCCTTCAATTTCACCCGGACCTGAACCGTCTCCCGAATCCGGATCGCGGCCGTTTCTCCCCGCGCCTTTACCCGTACCGCGGCGAGCCGGAACGTAACGGTATCCCCGTCCACGTCGGGAACGTCTTTCATCCGCCCCCGGAGTTCGGCGGTTTCCGGCGCGCGTTCCTCCGGCCATAAAGCGGAAAGATCGGAGGAGTCTTTCGTCCGTTCGGCCCATGACGATTCCGCGAAGGCCAGCAGCAGCGCGGCGGCACAGGCACAGGCAAGCCGCACGGACAAGCGGCCCGACAGCGCTCCGCCGAGCAGGATCAGCAACAGTCCGGCTAACGCCGCGGCCTGACCGGCAACGCCCGCAAACCATGACGGCACCGTCACGCCGATCAACCAGCAGCCGGCGAAGGCCGCCAGCGGCCTTTTGTCCATCGTCCCCTACCCCCTTTCCCGATTCCCGCCGAAAACAAAAAACCTCCCCCGCCAAAATCGGCGGAGGAGGTGCTTCCTCACTCGTTCAATCGATCAAACCGCGTCCTGTACTTCGGTATCCGGGGGAGGAACGTAGCCCTCTAACTGGCGGAACCCGATTCCTCTCTGCCGCATCAGCGCTTCCACCTTGTCGTAATCCTTGGGATAGACGCGGTGGAACACGATTTCCGCGATTCCGCTGTTCGCCAGCATATTGGCGCAGGTCCAGCAAGGCTGATCCGTGACGTAGACGGTCGACCCTTCGCGGTCGATGCGGTCCGTAAACAGCAGCAGGTTCTGTTCCGCGTGAATCGTGCGGATGCAGCGCTGTTTGACTTTCATGCCGCCCGCGGCTTCCGCGTCCGTGGAAGGCTCGAACTCCTCCACGATCAAACAGCCCGCTTCCGAGCAGTCCGGCACGCCCATCGGCGCTCCGTTATAGGACGTCCCGAGCAGCTTCTTCCCTTGGACGAGCACCGCCCCGACGTGTCTTCTCGGGCAGCGGGAACGGGTGGAGACCATAAACGCGATATCCATGAAATAGGTATCCCAATCTTTGCGCGCCGACACCGGCATGATTCGACGACCTCCCAGACTCTTCAACTGCAACGAATGAACGAATGTCTATCGGCTACGTCAACTTCATTGTATTGTCGCATATTCGGACGCGAAAGGAAATCGTTCTTTCAAGGTGTTCCCGCCGCCGCCCCGACCCGGACCAACGGCCGGATCCGTTCGAGCATCTTCGCGCCGATTCCCTTCACCTGGAGCAGCTCATCCACGGACCGGAATCCGCCGTGAGCGTTCCGGTATTCCAGGATCGCCCGGGCCTTGGACGGCCCCACCCCGGGCAGGCCGTCCAGCTCGGCTTCCGTCGCCGTGTTCAAGTCCAGCAATGCCGCCGCCGACGCGGGTTCCGAGGAAGAGGAGGGCGGTTGAGAAGTCTGCGGCGATGCTAAGGCTGGCCCTGCGATCGCCGAAGGTTCCGGAACGCGGGTTGGCGTCGCCGAAGAGGATACGCTCGGCGCAGCGGCCGAATCTTCGTCCCCGCCAGCGACCGAATCATGATTTTGCGCCGCCAAGGTCGCCTTGAGCGCTCCGCTCACGGGCTGCCAGCCCGGAATGCCTTTGCCGGACGGCGCCAGCAGCGCCCACAATAGCGCCGCCGTTCCCGCCGCCGCGGCCGTCCGGGCCGCCGCGGTTTTCAACTTCCGCCGTTTTGGATGACCGCCCGACCGTTCCCATTCCATCTCCCGCTCCTCCCCTTTCGATCATCTTTATAAAAAGTGTCATTCGCGCGACCGATTCGACATATAGTGGGTTGAGGCAAACATGTTCACCAGGCGAGAGTTTGGCACCGTCAAACTCCCGATAATAGGAGGGAAGAGGATGAAAGTCGGCTTCATCGGCGCCGGCAGCATGGGAAGCCTGTTGGTCGAAGCTTTCGTAAGCGCCGGGGCGATGCAACCTGCGGACATCTCGGTCTCTTCCCGAACCCCCTCCAAATCGGCGGCTTTGGCCCGGCGGTTCCCCGGTCTGCTCCCGGCGCCGTCGAACGCGGATGCCGCGCGGGGTGCGGATTTGTTGTTTCTTTGCGTCAAACCTTCGGATTTCCGCAGCGTACTGGACGAAATCGCCCCTGTCATGCGGGCGGACCAAATCGCCGTTTCCATCACGAGCCCGGTGCGGCTGGCGCATCTGGAACTGCTGCTTCCCTGCAAAGTCGCCAAGCTGATCCCCAGCATCGTCAACTCCGCCCGAAGCGGGGCGACGCTTTGCATGTGGGGCTCCCGCATCGAGCCGGAGGACCGAGCCGCGCTCATGGAATTGATAGGCGCGATCAGCCGGCCCGTCGACATCCGCGAGGAGGATGTCCGCGCGGCATCCGACATCTCCAGCTGCGGACCGGCGTTCTTCGCTTACCTGCTCGAGGAGTTCACCGAGGCGGCCGCGCGGCAATCCGGCATGGACCGGGAAACGGCCGCGGTACTAGCCGGCGAAATGCTGCTCGGCACCGCCCGGCTGCTGGCCGAGCAAGGCTTCACGACGCAGGAGCTGCAAAGCCGGGTGTCCGTGCCCGGCGGCATTACCGCCGCGGCCCTGCAATCGCTGCGATCGTCGACCGCGGGCGCTTTCCCGGCTTTGATCCGGGTCACCCACGAGAAATTCACGGAGGATCTGAACAAGGTGGAAGCTTCGCTGTTCCAAAACGAATCGCAAGAAGGGCGGCCCTGATCCGAATCAGGCCGCCCTTTTCTTGTTAGTTCGCCACGATGTTGACGAGCTTGCCCTTCACCGCGATCACCTTGCGGACCGTCTTGCCCTCGATTTGGGCTTTCACTTTCTCCAAGGACAAGGCGGTATCTTGCAGGCCCGCTTCGTCCAAATCGGAAGGCACGTTCACCCGATCAACGATTTTCCCGTTGACCTGCACGGCGATTTCCACTTCCGCGTCCACGGTCAGCGCCGGATCGTATTCGGGCCACGCCGCGTACGTCACGGAATCTTGATGTCCCAGCCGCTCCCATAGCTCTTCGGAGATATGCGGGGCGATCGGGGACAGCATCTGCACGAAATGTTCCATCGCTTGCTTCGGCAGCGTATCGGCTTTGTAGGCTTCGTTGACGAAGATCATCAGCTGGCTGATCGCCGTGTTGAAGCGCAGTCCCTCGTAATCCTCCGTCAGCTTCTTGATCGTCTTGTGCCACGTCCGGCGGAACGCGTCGTCGCCGGGAACGTCCTGGATTTTCGCGTTCAGGCCGCCACCCTCGTCCACGAACAGACGCCATACGCGGGCGAGGAACCGGTGCACGCCTTCCACGCCGTTCGTGCTCCACGGCTTCGTCGCTTCGAGCGGGCCCATGAACATTTCGTACATCCGCAGCGTGTCGGCGCCGAATTCGTTCACGATATCGTCCGGATTGATGACGTTCCCGCGGGATTTGGACATTTTCTCGTTGTTCGTTCCGAGGATCATGCCCTGGTTCACCAGCTTGTGGAACGGCTCCTTCGTCGACACGACGCCGAGGTCGTACAGCACCTTGTGCCAGAACCGCGCGTAGAGCAGGTGCAGCACCGCGTGTTCCGCGCCGCCGATATACAGGTCGACCGGCAGCCACTGACGCTGCTTCTCCGGCGAACAAATTTCCTTGTCGTTATGCGGGTCGATGAACCGCAGGTAGTACCAGCAGCTGCCGGCCCATTGCGGCATCGTGTTCGTCTCCCGGCGCGCCTTGCGTCCGGTCTTCGGATCGGTGACGAACAGCCAATCCTCCACGTTGGCGAGCGGAGACTCTCCCGTGCCGGAAGGCTCGATCGCGTCGACGTCCGGGAGCAGGAGCGGCAGCTCTTCCTCCGGGACCGTCTCCATCGTGCCGTCCTCGAAGTGCAGAATCGGAATCGGCTCGCCCCAGTACCGCTGGCGGCTGAACAGCCAGTCGCGGAGGCGGTACGTCACCTTGCCGCGGCCGCGGCCGTTCTGTTCCAGCCACTCGATCATCTTGGCGATGGCGTTCGGCTTGGACAGCCCGTTCAGGAACCCGGAGTTGACATGCTCCCCGTCTTCCGTGTACGCCGCTTCCTCGACGTTGCCGCCTTTCACCACTTCCACGATCGGCAACCCGAACTTCTTCGCGAATTCCCAGTCCCGCTCGTCGTGGCCCGGCACCGCCATGATCGCGCCCGTGCCGTATCCGCCGAGCACGTAGTCGGCGATCCAGATCGGGATTTTCCCGCCGTTCGCCGGATTGACCGCGTAAGCGCCCGTGAACACCCCGGTTTTGTCCTTCGCCAGGTCCGTCCGCTCCAGGTCGCTCTTGCGGGCCGCCTGGTCGATGTAAGCATCCACCGCCGCCTTCTGCTCGGCGGTCGTAATCGAGGCGACCAGCTCATGCTCGGGGGCCAGCACGCAATAAGTGGCGCCGAACAGCGTATCCGGACGGGTCGTGAATACGGTGAGCGCCGCATCGCGCCCGTCGATGGCGAACGTGACTTCCGCGCCGGTCGATTTGCCGATCCAGTTGCGCTGCATGTCCTTGATGCTTTCGGACCAGTCCAGCTCCTCCAGGTCTTCCAGCAGCCGTTCCGCGTACTCGGTGATCTTCAGCATCCACTGGCGCATCGGCTTGCGGATGACCGGGTGGCCGCCGCGCTCGCTCTTCCCGTCGATGACTTCTTCGTTGGCCAGCACGGTGCCGAGCGCCGGACACCAATTGACCGGCACTTCGGCCACGTAGGCCAAGCCTTTCTTATACAATTGGATGAAAATCCATTGCGTCCACTTGTAATAGTCGGGATCGGTCGTGCTGAATTCGCGGTCCCAGTCGTACGAGAAGCCGAGCGACTTGATCTGGCGGCGGAAGTTGTTGATGTTCTCCACCGTGATGTCGCGCGGGTGCCGGCCCGTCTGCAGCGCGTATTGCTCGGCCGGCAGACCGAACGCGTCCCAACCCATCGGATGAAGCACGTTGTAGCCTCTCATCCGTTTGTAACGGCTCACGATGTCGGTCGCCGTGTATCCTTCCGGATGGCCGACGTGCAGTCCCGCCCCCGAAGGATAGGGGAACATGTCGAGCGCGTAAAATTTGGGCTTGCCGGGGTCTTCCGACGTGCGGAACGTCTTGTTCTCATCCCAATGCTTCTGCCACTTGGGCTCGATCGCCTGCGGCTTGTAACCGTGCGGATTGTCTTGGCTCATGGTTCTCTGTTCTCCTTCGTTTCGTATGCTTCCATAACCGAAAAAGCAAAAACTCCCGCCCCCAGCGTTGTCGCTAGGGACGGGAGTCGATTCCCGTGGTACCACCCTAGTTGGCGTCTCCCTGCTTGGGAATCCGCCCACTCGTTCCCCGTAACGGAGGGAAATCGCCGCGCTTCGGCGGGCCGTTGCCCATTTCGCGCGGAAGCTCCGAGGCGAGTTCGCCGGGGCTATCCGCCGGCTTCCACCTTGCTCCGGCTCTCTGCGGGACGCCCGCCCGACTACTACTCCTCATCACGGCTTGCAGATATGCCCTGATTATAGCCATTCGAAGCAAAAGCTGTCAAGGGACGGCGAAGACCGCAAGGCCGATGGAAAAATTTCTCGACGGAACGCGGGGGTTGTTGTATAGTCACAATCGTGCCGAACGTTGCGAAACGAGGCATTACCTCGCAGACGGGAGAACTCCAAGACAACGATGCGTAAACCGATGATTCCCTCCAACGGACTGGCCGCGGGACTCGCCGTCCTGTCCGGCATCTTATTCGCGTGCTGCATGCCCGGGACCGGAGCCGGCCCGCTGGCCTGGTTCGCTTTCGTCCCCCTATTGCTCGCGGCGCGCGGGCGATCCGGCCTCATTTCGTATACATGCTTTAACCTGACCGGCGTGATCGGATCCGTCGGCATCCATATCTGGTACCCCGATATTTTGGGCCAAGGGTTCGGCCTGTTCCTCATGCTGGCCAGCGGTCTGCTGTACGGGTCGTTCCTCCAATTCGGTTACGCGCTGCAGGAGAAGTTCCGCTCACCGCTGAAGGCGCTCGTCCTGCCCGCGGTATGGACGGCGCTCGAATGGCTGCGCTTCTCGGCACCCGTCACCGGGGAATGGTGGATCGAGGTGCTGGCCAAAAGCCAGTGGCTGTCTCCCGCTCCGCTGCAGCTCGTCTCGCTGACCGGATTCGCCGGACTGAGCTTCGTCATCCTGCTGACCAACAACGCGCTGGCGGAATTGATCGCGGAGGGCTTCGAACGCCGCCGGCTGTCCCGGTCAAGTCTGGCCGCCTTGCTCGTGCCGATCGCCGTCTGGACAGGCGGCTTGGCCGCGCTCTCCCAAGCGAATGAAGGGCATTGGGTTCGGGCTGCCGCCCATTCGGACATGGTGAACCAGGATTCCGCGGTTCAGAAGCTGGGCGGGCATACGGCGGCGGGAGACGGCTACGTCGCGGATACGCCCGAAATGTCGGCGGCTATCTTCGACATCAATGCGGAGCTTACCAAGCAAGCGGCGGGAAACGGTCCATCGTTCATCGTATGGGGCGAAAACGAGTTCGCGGAGTATGGCACGGAAGGAATCGACCGGCTCAAGCATTTGGCGGCTGACGTCCATGCCTACATCGCGGCAGACGTCACTTGGCGGTCCGGCGACGGCCTGCATGATACGGCGTTGCTAGTCGGACCGGACGGCCGGGAAGTCGGGAAAACGGCGAAAATCCAGCTGACGGACGGAGAGAAAACCTACGGCTTCATTCCCGGCAGCACGCGCGGACAGGTCTTCGAGACGTCGTACGGGAAAGTCGGTTTGGCGGTGTGCTGGGACCGCCACGTCACGGGCATCGTCCGGGCGCTGGCGGCAAACGGCGCACGGCTCATGCTGATCCCGGTGGACGACGACTTTAACGGAAATGCCGTATTTCCCCGGTATGCCGCATCCGACACGGTGTTCCGAGCCGTCGAGAACCGGGTCGCGATCGTGACCGGCTCCACGTCCGGCATGTCGCAGATCGTCACCCCTTACGGGCTGATGGCGGCCGCAAGCCCGATCAACGAGCGGACGTACATTACGGGCGAAACCGTCCTGGGCGACGGCGGCAGGACGCTGTATAACCGATGGGGCGACTGGTTCGCCTGGGTCGGCATCGCCTTCGTGATTCTGCTGCTCGGCTCGCGGATCGCGAGCCGCCGTAGCAAAAGCTGAGCACCGACTTGACGTCGTCCTGCAAACGGGTGCTCGCCGGGAGACGAAAATCGAAAACGGTCGTTCAGGCGCTGATTCCTGACCGACCGTTTTCATTTTTTTACGGATCTGGGATCTGACTGGAACATAATGGGACTCCGTTCCGTCTATTTCGGAAAATGGGTTGACGGGGAGTGGGGGAGAGATGGCGAAACCGTACCGGATGGCTTGGGCCCTATTGGTCGTGCCGCTTGTGCTGGCCGGCTGCCAACTGCCGGCAGCGGCGGACCAGGCGCGGGAGGAATGGGCGGATCCGCCGCCTGCCGCATCGGCCGCAACGGAGCCGGCCCCCGCGGCGGCGATTCCCGCGCGGAAGCTCGATGCCGACTCGATTCGGCTTCCGGCCAAGCGGAAGGAAATTCCGACGATGGCCGGCTTGTTCGAAACGGCGGTGGACGCCAAGATGGAGGACGGTAAACTGAAGCTCCGAATATCCGTCTCCAACGTGTCGGGCAAAAGTGTACAGGTTCGGTACGGCGGTCAGCGGTATGATTTTCGGATATTCGATCAGGAAGGAAACGAAATTTACACCTGGTCGGATAATAAAGCGTTTATCGCAGTCGTGACCGACGCGGAAATGCGCCCGTCGGAAACCGCGTCTTACCGGGAAGAGTGGGATTTGCTGGACCGGCAGGGGAACCGGGTGCCGCCCGGCGAATATACGGTCCGGGGGAACCTGATGGCCGAATTGCGGGAAGGCGTTCCCGAACCGAGCGAATTGGCCGGAGAAGCGACGGTCGAAATCGAATGACGAAAACGAACGTCCTGATCGACTCGACCCGGGACGGCTATTCCTCTCAGCGGCAGACGAGAACGATATGCGATCCGCTTGCCCGAGATTCGTTTAGCGCGGCTTCCGGGCGACGTAAAACAGGCGTTCCGACGTCTCCGTCGGGGTTTCCCAGCCGAAATCGGCGCTGCGGTGGAGCAGCTCGAACCCGGCTGCCGCCAGCTGGTCTGCCAGCCAATCCGGCTCATACGAGCGCTGGGTGTGGGATTCGGTGAACCGGCGGTACAAGCCGGATGCCGGCCCGCCGGCATCGTCGCGCACGAAAAACGTCAGGTCGTGCCGGATGACCCGCTCGGCGGCGTCGTATTCCGACGTCCATAGATAGGCGACGTCTTTCTCGTCGTAGACGAACGGCTGCTCTTCGGCATACGCCTCCAGCGTTCGGGGAGCGAGCACGTCGAAAACGAATAACCCCCCCGGCGCCAGCCCCGCGTACGTCGACCGGAAGGCGGCGGCGACGTCGGCCTCTTCGGTGAGGTAATTCAGGCAATCGCAGAAACTCAGCACCGCGTCGACCGGCTCCGGCAGCTCCCAGTCGCGCATGTCCTGCTGCAGCCAGCGGATCGTGCCGCCTTGTCCCCGCACGGGAGGCTGGTCCCACTTGCTCCGCGCGATCGCCAGCATCTCGGCGGACAGGTCGATGCCGAATACCTCGAAACCCGATTTGGCCAGCGGAATCGAGAGATTGCCCGTGCCGCATCCGAGGTCGACGACCGAACGGGGCATGCCGTATTTCCCGAAACACTGCCGGGCATAGCTCATCCATTCCCCGTACGGCATTTCTTCCATCAGCCGGTCGTATACGGAGGCGAACTCGCGGTAAGAACGCATTGACGTCTCTCCTATGGTTTGCAATGTCTTGTGTAGCCTATGGAGCGCGGTCCTTGCCAACGCGGGACCGGTCCGGCCGACTCAGCCGTCGCCGCCGTCCGCTTCCTCCGCGGTTCCCGCCGATACTGCCGCCGATTTTCCGGTCTCGGTCAAATACGTCCAACTGCCCTGCTGGGTCGCGAGCCCTTCCTTCATGAGCTTGCCCAATGCCCGCTTGAACGCCGCCTTGCTCAAGCCGAAACGCTTCTGGATGATGTCGGCCGGCGTCTCGTCCGAGTAGGGCATGCCCCCGCCCGGCCGATCCCGCAGGAACGCGAGCAGGCGGTCGGCGTCCTCGAGCCGCCCCTTCTCCTTCGGCAGCCGCATGCTCAAGTTCGCCCGGCCGTCGTCCCGCACCGCGGATACGCGCGCTTTGAACTTCTCCCCGATCCGCAGCGGGCGGGTCATGACAGACTCGTGCACGTAGCCGAGCACGCCGAAGCCGATCACCCCGCCTTCCACGAGCGCGAAAACGCCGTCCCGGAACACGTCGGTCACCCAAGCTTCCTTCCACTCGTTCTTCCAGGCGTTCGGCGCCCGGACCGCGAGCCCGGCGAAGTCGTCGGCCTTGGCCAACCGCCCGAGCATCCGCCCCTCTTTGTCGTGCTTCATGACGACGAACAGCTCGTCCCCCGTCTCGGGCCAGACGTTCCGCCGTTCGGCGGGCAGCTCCTTCAAAGGAAGCAGCAGCTGCCGCCCGATGCCCATTTCGAGGAAATAGCCGAAACGGGGATGGAAATCGGCGACGGCCAGCCGGGCAAGCTCGCCCAGCCGGATCAAAGGTTTCCGCTGGGTGGCGGTCATCCGTCCCTTGTCATCGTGGAACAAGAAGACTTCCGTTTCGTCTCCCGCCTCCGGACGCCGCTCGACCGCTTCCGCGTAAGGCAGGAGAACTTCGGGCCCGCCTTCCCCCTCTTCCGCGACGAACCAGCCGTACGGCGGCGCCTCCCGGCGCACCCGCAGCCGCGCGGTCGTTCCCGCCTCCAGCGTCATACGAGCTCCACGACCTTCGCGTCGGACCAGAGGCGCTCCAGGTGATAATACTCCCGCTCGTCCTTGTGGAACACGTGCGCGACGACGTCGCCCATGTCGATCAGCACCCAGCGGGCCGTATCCGCGCCTTCCGTGCGGACGCGAAACCCGAGCTCTTCCGCCCGTTTGCGGATCTCGCCCGCGATCGCCAGCACCTGCGTGTCGGAGTTGCCGTGGCAGATCAAGAAATAGTCCGCCACCAGCGAAATGCCCTGCAGGTTCAGCGCCACGGGTTCATGCGCTTTTTTGTCCTCCGCTCCGTCCATGACCGCTTTCAGCAATTGCTCCGATTTTCCCGCCATGCCTCAGCCTCCCGCCGATCCCGTTTTTTTGCGATCCTTCAATTCGTCAATCAGCCCGTTGCGGGCGATAACCGTCAAAGGAAAAATCCGTTTGCCCTTCTCCATCAGGAACGCGATGGTGGCGTCGAACCCGGCGACCAGCGCTTCTTCCAAATTATGCTCCGCCAACTTCCGGATCTTATTCACCCCGGGAAAGTCCCGGCCCGGCTCGATATAGTCGGCCAGACAGACGATTTTGTCCAGCAGCGTCATCCGTTCCCGGCCCGAAGTATGGTAACGGATGGCGTCCAGCACTTCCTCGTCGTCCACGCCGTGTTCCGCCTGCACCGCCCAAGCGCCGACGTGCGCGTGCCACAATTCCTTGTCGTATTCCAGCAGCTCGGCCGGCAGTCCGTGATCCCGGATCGCTTGGCCCTGCCGCTCGATCGGCCACGCCTTCGCGTAATCGTGCAGCAACGCGGCGAGCTCGGCTTTCGAACGGTCTCCGCCGAAACGTTTCGCCAGCTTTGCGGCCTCGGATACGACGCCGAGCGTGTGCACCCACCGTTTCTCGGGCATTTGGCGCCGAGTCGCTTCCCTTAACCTTTCAAGATCCATACAGGCCATTCCTCCGTATCCAATCGCATACCGGGTCCGGCGTCATGAACCGGATCGACCGGCCGTCCTTGACGCGCCTGCGGATATCGGTCGACGACAGCCCCATCGGCGGCATGGAAGCCCGCAGCAGCTTGCGGCGCACGTACATCGGAAGCTCGGCTTCGCCGAACGGATCGTCCGGACGGTCCAGCCCGATGAACGTGACGAGCTCCGCCAGCCGCTCCGAATCCCGCCAATTCGGCAGGTCCTTCACCATATCCGAACCGACGATCCAATAGAAAGAACGGTCCGGGTATCGTTCCAGCAGCGCGTTCACCGTGTCGATCGTATAGGAGACGCCTTGTCTCCGCAGCTCGAGATCCTCCACCCGAAAGCCGGGGGTCTCTTCGAGCGCGATCTCGAGCATGCGCCGCCGGGTTTCCGCGTCCGCTCCCGGATTCGCCTTATGGGGAGGCGCGAAGGTCGGGATGAACCAGACCTCCTCCAGCTTGGCCGCTTCCCGCGCCGCTTCGGCGGCCAGCAGATGGCCGTAATGGATCGGGTCGAACGTGCCTCCGAACAAACCGGTTTTCCGCATCGTTTCGCCTCTCCCGCTTCATCCCCGCCCGTTAAGGCAGCTCGATCGTTTTATGGTCCTTCGATTCCTTGTACAGCACGATCGTTTTGCCGATCACCTGCACGAGCTCGCAGCCGGACTTCTCCGCGAGCTCCGGCCCGATTTCCCGCGCTTCCTCCAAGGAATTGTTCAGCACCGATACTTTCAGCAGCTCGCGGGTCTCGATCGCCTCTTCGATATGGCGGATCAGATGGTCGTTGACGCCGCCCTTGCCGACTTGGAAAATCGGATCCAAGTGGTGGGCCAGCGAGCGCAAGTATCGTTTTTGTTTACCGGTCAACATGCGGTTTCCCTACTTTCCTGAAAATGACGCCAGCACCTCGTCCCGCATCGCGGCGACGGGAGCCGGCAGGCCGGTCCAATATTCGAAGGCGTACGCGCCTTGGTACACGAACATGCCGAGTCCGCCGTGAATGCGGCAGTCCCGCTCCCGGGCGCCTCGCAAGAACGCCGTGACGAGCGGATTGTAAATGAGGTCGCTGGCCACCGCCCCGGGCTTCAGCCAAGCGGGGTCGATCGGCGTATCGTCCACGTTCGGCGACATGCCCACGGAAGTCGTGTTGACGACGACGTCGGCTTCGCCGCAAGCGTCCCGCAGGTCTTCCCAGCGGATCGCCGACACCGGTCCTCCGTCTCCGCCGAGGCTTGCCGCCAAGTCCCGGGCTTTGTCCCACGTCCGGTTGGCGATCTTCACCGACGCCGGCAACTCGCGGGCGAGCGCCCACACGATGCCGCGGGCGGCGCCTCCCGCGCCGAGCACGACGATACGGCGCCCGGCGAGCTCCGGCTCGGCCTCCTCTTTAAGGGAACGGACGTAGCCGATTCCATCCGTATTATATCCGATCAGCCGGCCGTTCTCGTTCACGATCGTGTTCACGGCCCCGATCGCCCGGGCGCCTTCGTCGATCTCGTCGAGCCAGGTCATGACGGCGACCTTGTGGGGAATCGTGACGTTCAGGCCGCGGAAGCCAAGCGCCCGAATGCCGCCGATCGCCGCTTCGAGCCGGTCCGGCGTCACGTGGAAAGCGGCGTAAGCGCCGTTCACCCCGGTTTCCCGGAACGCCCGGTTCAGCATGATCGGCGATTTCGTATGGCGGATGGGGTCTCCGATGACCCCGTAAACGACGGTTTGGTTATCCATGCGGCTGATCTTCGTTCTCCTCTCCGGCGAACTTTCTCAAATCAACGATTCCCTCAGCATGACTTTCACGCCCCGCGGGGCGAATAAATCGACCAAAGCGCCCGACGTTCCGTTCGCTTTGATCCACCCCAAGCCCGAAACGAACACGTCCAGCCGCTCCTCCTTCGGGACGCGAAGCCGGTGGCGGGTCCAGGCCGGGAGCGTCTCCAGGTCCTCCCGGTTCGGGGGGGCCAGCATTTCCCCTTTGTGCTCCGCGTACAGCTCGTCGGCCCGCTCCAGCTTCGTGCGGTGGACGGGAATGCCGGACGACACGTACGCCGTAAACGACTGCCGTTCCCCTTCCACGAAATCGAACCTCGCCAATGCGCCGAAAAACAACGTCTGCCGCTCGTTCAATTGAAACGTCAGCGGCTTGAGCGGTTTGTCCGGCAGCAGCGCCGCCAGATCGCGGCGGGGGATGATCTCCGTCAGCCGCGACTCGTAGACGATCCCCGGCGTATCCACGATAAACCGCCCGTCGTCCAGCGGAATGCGGACGGCGTCCAGCGTCGTGCCGGGATAACGCGACACGGTGAGCTCCCGCTCCAGGTCGCTGTAATCGGAAATCAGCCGGTTGATCAAAGTGCTTTTGCCGACGTTCGTGGCACCTACCACGTACACGTCGCGGTTGCCGCGCATCCGCGCCACCGCTTCGACGACGCGGTCGAAGCCGGCGCCGCGCTTGGCGCTGCACAACACGATATCGGCCACCTTCAGCCCGTTTTCCTTGGCCTGCCTCTGCACCCAATTGCGCAGCCGGTTCCAGTTGGTGACTTTCGGCAGCAAGTCGATCTTGTTCACGACCAGCAGCACTTCGTTGCTGCCGACGAAGCGCTGAAGCCCGGAAATCAGGCTGCCTTCGAAGTCGAACAGGTCGACGATGTGCACGACCAGGCTGTCCGTCGACGCGATGCCGCCGAGCAGTTTCAGAAACTCGTCCTGATCCACGGTTACCGAGGAAGCTTCATTGTAGTTTTTGATCCGGAAGCAGCGCTGGCAAATGACCGGCTCCCGGCCGGCCGCGGACTCCGGCAAATAGCCCGGCCGGTCGCGGTGCCCGGTCTGAAGCGGAATGCCGCAGCCGGCGCACCGGCCGGCACCTTCATGGACGGCGGTCATCGCCATTTCCCTCCTTGATCGGGCCAGAGCCCTTTGCGTCTCAATCGCTTAAGCGCGATGTTCTCGATTCGCCGGTTGATCCGGGTCATGATCCCTTCTTCGGCCATGGCGATCGGGGAGACCAAAATGGTGCGCAGGCCCGCTCTCCGTCCGCCCAGCATGTCCGTCATCATTTGGTCTCCGACGACGACGGCCTGCTCCGGCGGCAATCGGAGCTTCTCCAGCGCCCGATGGAACGCCCGGACCGCCGGCTTGCGCGCCATGTACACGTAGGGAATGCCGAGCGGCTCCGCGAATTTCCCCACGCGGTGCAGGTTGTTATTGGATAAAATGACGACCTTGAACCCCCGTTCCCTGACGGCGTCCAGCCAGGCGACGAGCTCCGGAGTCGCGAGCGGCGTCCGGGCGCTGACCAGCGTGTTGTCCAGGTCGGTGATGATCCCCTGAACGCCTCGGGTTTTCAGTTCGTCCAAGTCGATATCGTAAACGGTTTTGACGATTTGATCGGGAAGCAAGCGTTCGAAAAATCCCATGGACATCTCCTGTCGTACGGCATGGCCTTCGCAACAAAATGATGAACAAAATATACCATACCCCGCGCGGCCCTGCAAAATGAAAGAAGAGCCCCGACAGGAGCTCCCCTTCGATCGGTCAAGGAACGTACATCGTCTCGGCTTACAGCGCTTTGCGCAGCCGGGCGACCGTTTCCTCCACCTGCTTCGCGTCTTGTTCGGCGCCCATGCCCCGCCCGTAACGCGCGCGTTCGAACTGGATCAGCACGCGGTCGAAATCGGGGCGCAAGGAGGTGAATTTATCCCCCCAGCGGTTGAACGATTCGCGCATCGTTTCGTGGTCCTCGCGCTTCATTCCCCTTCTGCCCAGGAACTTGACCAGCTTCTCCGTTTCGCGCACGATCCGTTGATCCGGCGACGCGCCGGCGTAACGGATTCGCTTCCACAGCCGGATGCCCCGGCGTTTGCGCAGAAGCACGGCGATCGCCGCGACGAGCAACAGGGCCGCTCCCGCAGCCGGGATTTGCCAGCCGATCGCGACCGGCGCTTTGTCCGCTTCATCGGCTTCCGGGGCGTCGACGGGTTCCGCGGAGAGATCCGCGGGAGCATCGACCGGCACCGGCTGCGGGACGCTGAATCCGGCCGTCGGCTCGAACGGGATCCACCCGTAGCCTTCGAAATACACTTCGGCCCAGGAGTGGGCGTCCGAGTTGCGGACGGTGTAGGTTCCCGGTCCGTCCGTATTCACCGGGGCGCCGGCGTATCTGGCTTCTTCGGCTTGGGCGGGGTCAACCCCCGACGTGTACCCTTTGACCCAGCGGGCCGGTATGCCCACGGAACGGGCCATGACGACGAACGCCGTGGAGTAATAGTCGCAATAGCCTTCCTTGATTTCGAACAGGAACGCGTCCACGAAATCGGAGCTTTTCCGCTTGCTGACGTCCGGCTTGTTGTTATAGGGATACGTTTCCTTCAAATATTTGACGAGCAATTCGGTTTTGTCGAATTCGTTGGCTCCGGACGCCGTCACTTGCAACGCCAGGTTTTTCACCCGTGCCGGCAATTCGCCCGGCAGCTGCAGATACGGCGACAAATCGATCGAGGCCGCGTCCGGAGCGGGGACGGCGGCGGCGCGCAGCGCGGCGGGGTCGAACACCGTCACGTCGGACTCGATCGTGTACGTCGTGACGCGGGACGGCTTGTTGAAGCGGACTTCCCAATCTTCCGGGTTCAGTTGCACGCCGCCGTTGTTGTCGCTCTCCAGCTCGTCGATTTTGCTGACCGGACCCGCCCCGAACAGAACGGGCACCCGGTCTTTGCGCAGCATGGTGACGGTTTGGGTCAGCTTCTCCGTCTTGACGGTTTCCGCGCGTTCGGAAACGCCGAATCGGGTGTCAACCCCCGCTCCGAGCAGGCTGAGCGGCCTGCGGACATCGCCCCAGCCTTGGCCGGTGTAGACCGCCTTGGCTTCGCCCCGCCAATAGCTCCGCCGGTTGGTGGCGACGGTCATGACGGGGGAATAATCGAAATCGAAGCCCCCACCGAGGGTGCGATCGTCCCGGCCGTAGCCGGAAGACGACGATCCGTTCTTGACGGAGCTGGCGCCGATGCTGGTCGTGAGCTGCCCGCCTTCGCCGGCGGCGGAAGGCACGGAGCGGCCCTGGGCTTCGGACCAGATCGTATACGGGTCTTCCAGGATCGCGGGCGCGCGCGGCATGAAGATGCCGGTCAAAAGCAGCAGCCCGATGATGATCACGGCGGGAACCGCCAGGTCGATCGGCCGTTCGGCGAGCGCTTCCCAGCTGTCCGGATGGCGCGCCCGCAGCTCCCGCAAGTGCAGGATGACGAGCCAGCCGAGCCCCGCCGCGACGATCCAGGCGATGTTATGCCACAGCTCGAGCGGGAAGAACGAATCGACCGTCGCCATCACTCCGATGGCGGCCATGAGCAGCGACACCAGCGAAGTCCGGGTGCGCGCGAACCACGTCATGACGTGCACGGCCAGCACCGCGCCGGCAGCCAGTTCGACGAACGGATGAAGCGAAGCGATATGGAAATCGTAGAATAGGCTCCATTGCTGCTGATCCTTCCAATCGGACGGCCATCCGGCCCATTCGAAGAAAGGAGAATAGGCGGCGGACAGGACGACCGCCGCTGCCGCCTGCAGCGCCAGCCGGATGCCGAGCCATCGCGTGAAGAGCAGCTCGGACACGGCGATCGCCGTGACGACGCCGTATATGACGGAGTAAGTCTCGCTCCACCAATATCCGCGGAAGCATTGGATGAGCTGAAGCAGGATCACGATCGCGAACAAGCGGTGCAGGCGGTCAAGCGCCAGCTGTCCCCAGTAGTCCGCCCGGGCCGCCGCGGTCCGGAATCCTATCTGTCTCTTGGGCATCAAACTCATGCGGATGCCACCCCCAGCGCCACCGGCAGCTCTTCCAAGCGGGTCACGGAAACTTGATCCCACATTTTGGATTTGCACAGCTGCTGCCATTGGCGGAGTTTGCGTTGCTGCTCATCGGTCGGCACGGCCTCGCCGACGTGGAGCAGCGAAGGGATCATGCGCCGCGCCTCCACCGAAGCGAACGCTCCGGCGAGCGACTCGTCGGCCTGCGGGCTGATCACGACGATCTGCACGCCGGGCTCGAAGCGGTCCGACGTTTCGGCGATCCAGTGGCCGAGCGGGACCGTGCCGTCCGCGTCGACGTCCACCAGATGCCGCAGCACTTCCTCGCGGGAGACCGGCGTGCGGTCCGCCCCGTACCAGCCCGGCTTCCGCCCGGCGGACACGAAACCGACCGGCATGCCGCGCTGCACGACGAGCTCGATCAGGGACGCCGCGACGGAGACCGCCAGTTCGAATTGGTCCGCGGTCCGGTACGACGAGGCGTTCCGGTCGAGCAGGAAGACGATGCGGGGCAGGGCTTCCCGTTCGAACTCCTTGGACTTCCAATGCCCCGTCTTGGCCGTCGCGTTCCAGTGCACCCTGGACAGCCGGTCCCCGTGGATGTATTCGCGCACGCCGTCGATCTGCGTCGTCTCCTTCGCCCATTTGGAAGTGAACGAATGCTGGAATACGCCGCGCTGCGAACGTCTCAGCAGCTGCCAATCCCGCAGCGCGATCATCCGGGGCAGCACTTGGAGGTCCAGCGGTTCGTGGAATTTCCCCTGATGCTCGAACAAGCCGAAAATATCCCGCGTCGAGCATTCCGTCGTCTGAAAGCGGTACCGGCCGCGCCGAAGCGGAGCCGTCTCGTAGACCACTTCGCCTCGGCGGCGGTAATCGGGAACGAACGAAAGCTCGTAGATTTGCGATTCGTCGGCGGCGATGCGGAGCAGACGGTCGCGGACAATGACGTAGGGGACCGGCCAGAAACCGGGAAATTGGATTTTCAAGCGGATCCGGATGCGCATGCCGGCGGTCAGGCGCGCGGCGGACGGACCGTCCATTTCGACCGACCGGGTCCCGCGGACGCCGCCGATTCCGCTCCACCGGCCAAGCGCCAAATAGAGAATGAGCGCGTTCAGGATCACGAACAGCATAAGGGACGTCTTACCGCCCTGGAACAGCAGATAGAAGGCCGAAAAGGCGTACAATACCGTCCCGGGCAGCCAGACTCGACTCCTGGCGAACCGGTTCATGGTCAGCGCTCCAGCCCGACCGGTACGGGCAGCCTGCCGAGCACTTCCTGCAGGACGCCGGCCGCCTGGTTCCCCTGCATCCGCGCTTCGGAGCGCAGATGCAGGCGATGGCCGAGCACGAGCGGCGCCATCGCTTTGACGTCGTCGGGCAGCACGAAGGCGCGATGCTGGAGGAACGCGTACGCTTTCGCGGCCGAGGCCAGCGCGACAGCGGCGCGCGGACTGGCGCCGAGCAGCACGGAAGCGTGCGTTCTCGTGCCCCGGACCAGCGCGATCAGGTAATCGGCAACGGCGGATTCGATGTGGACTTCCGAGGCCATCCGCTGCAGCGACGCCACGTCTTCCACCGTCGCGACCGCGCTGAGGGATTCCGCCGAACGTCCCGCCGAAGGCTCCAGCACGAGCCTTTTTTCGGACGCTTCGTCCGGGTAGCCCAGCTTGATTTTCATGAGGAAACGGTCGAGCTGCGCTTCCGGCAGGCTGTAAGTGCCTTCGAAATCGATCGGATTTTGGGTCGCGAACAGCATGAAAGGATGCGGAAGCGTATACGTCTGCCCGTCGACGGAAATCCGGTGCTCCTCCATCGCTTCCAGCAGCGCGGACTGCGTCTTCGTCGTGGCGCGGTTGATCTCGTCCGCGAGCAGCAGGTTCGCCATGACCGGACCCGGCCGGAACACGAATTCCTCTTGTTTCGGATGATAGATGGAGACGCCGGTGATGTCGGTCGGCAGCAGGTCGGGATTGCATTGGATGCGGTGGAACACGCCGCCGACGGACATGGCGAGCGCCTTGACCATCTGGGTTTTGCCCGTTCCGGGCACGTCCTCGATCAATACGTGACCGCCGGCCAGCAATGCGGTCAGCATCCAGGCGATCTCGTCCTTTTTACCGTAAATGCAAGATTCCATATTCGCTCTGATTCGATCCAACAACTGAGCCGCTTCGCGATGGTCCATTGCCGCTTTCCTCCTATGGAATCCGTTGATTATGAAACGATTTCTCTTATTATACCGAATTCTGGATGTAGCCGTAAATTTTAGAATCCTACAAAAAACAATAGCAAAAAAGCCAAACCGGTTAAACCGGTTTGGCCGTAATATAGGCGATATCCAGCAATTACATAGCGAAATAAAGGTAAATTCAGCCTTTCGGCTTGACCACCAGCGCGGCCAGGAACGAGAAAATGATCGCCGCCGAGATGCCGGCGCTCGTGACTTCGAAGATGCCGGTAATCACGCCGATCCACCCGTCCCGCTGCAGCTCCGTCAGCGCGCCGTGCACGAGGGAATTGCCGAAGCTCGTGATCGGCACCGTCGCGCCCGCGCCGGCGAATTTGATGAGCGGATCGTACCACCCGAGCCCGTCGACGATCGCCCCGACGACGACGAGCAGGGACATCGTATGCGCGGGCGTCAGCTTCGCGACGTCGAACAGCAGCTGCCCGATGACGCAGATGCCTCCGCCGATCAAGAACGCCCATAAATACTGCATCATGGTCAAACTCCTCCTTGTCCGGGTGCTTGCGCTTCGATCGCGACCGCATGGGCGATGCACGGAATCGATTCGCCCTGCTGGTAGGACAACGGGCTGAGCAGCGCCCCCGTCGCCACCACGAGCATCCGCTTCAGCTCGCCGCGGGCCATCCGTTTCAGCAGATGGCCGTACGCGACCGTCGCCGAACAGGCGCACCCGCTCCCCCCGGCTTGCACGTTCTGCTTCGCGACGTTGTAGATCATGAGGCCGCAGTCCTGGAATTGCGTCTCTTCCATCGGAACCTCATGCCGTTTAAGCAGCTCCGCCGCGATCGGATGGCCGACAGAGGCCAAATCCCCCGTGACGATCAAGTCGTAATACCCGGGCGATCTCCCGGTATCCTGCAGATGCCCCTGGATCGTGTCGACGGCGGCGGGAGCCATGGCCGCGCCCATGTTGAAAGGATCCTTGATGCCCAGGTCGACGATCTTCCCGATCGTCGCCGCGGTGACGACGGGCCCCGTCCCCTCGGACGCGACGACGGCGGCTCCCGCGCCGGTCACCGTATATTGCGCGGTCGGCGGCTTTTGCGAGCCGTATTCGGTCGGGTAGCGGAATTGCTTCTCCGCCGTGCAGTTGTGGCTGCACGTCCCCGCGAGCGCCCGGTCCGCCGCGCCCGATGCCACCAGCAGCGAAGCCAGGGCCAGCGATTCCATGGAGGTCGAGCAGGCGCCGAATACCCCGAGATAAGGAACGCCCAGCGTACGGGCGGCGAACGTGTTGCTGATGATCTGGTTCATTAGGTCCCCGCCCACGAAAAACTGGATGTCGCCTTTCTGGACGCCCGCGTGCTGCAAGGCGATGTCCGCCGCCTGCTCGAGCAAAGCGCGTTCCGACTTTTCCCAGCTCGGCTGGCCGATCTCGAGGTCCGGATGCACGAGGTCGAAATCCGCGGCCAGCGGCCCTTCCCCTTCGTCGGGTCCGACCACCGTGCCGGTTCCGAGAATGACCGGAGGCTTCGGAAACACCCAGCTTCTGTCGCCCTGCCGGATCATATCAGCTCCAGACCCCGATCAGCCAATGGATGATGCCGATGACGAAGGCGGCGACGACGCCGAAGACGATCACGGATCCCGCCAGCTTGAACATGTTGCCGCCCGTGCCGAGCACGAGCCCTTCGCTGCGGTGTTCGATCGCCGCGGAAGCCATCGAGTTCGCGAAGCCGGTCACCGGCACGGCGGTGCCCGCGCCTGCCCATTGCGCGATTTTGTCGTACACGCCGAGGCAGGTGAGGATGACCGAGACCAGGATCAAGACGGCGACGGTCGGACTGCCCGCCTGTTTGGCGGTCATGCCGAACGCCGCCATGAAAAATTGCTGGATTCCCTGGCCGATCAAGCAAATCAGCCCTCCCGTCAGGAAAGCCCGCAGCGCATTGGCCCATACGGATCGGGCCGGCTCGCGCGCTTTGGCGAACGCCTGATACTCTTTCGCGGACATGGACAGCGGCTTGTACGGCTTCGCGCCGGCTCCGCCGCCCGAAGAGGATTTCACGGCCATGACGATTCGCCCTCCCTTGAACATGGATGTCGCATCGGTTCCCATTCATTATCTGCCGCGGCCGGATAGACTATGTACCGGAGCGGCCGTCTTCGCCGGTCGAAGAATGTCATTCCGCTCCGAACGAACCTCTGCTATGATGAAAGGGCAGCCGTCAGCCTTGCGCGGGCGGCAATCCGGCAGCCCGGATCTAACGGGAAGGACAGGAATGGGATGCGGCTGAATTTTTCCAAATACAATACGCTGCGGAATCAAATGCTGATCGGCTACCTGCTGGTCATGGTCTTGATTCTGAGCTTCGTCGCGTCGGTGACGTTCGCCTCGGTCTCCGACATGCTCCGCAACAACGCCGAGAAAAATATCCAGCAGACGGCCGTCCAAGCCAACGGCAGATTGGAAGGCGTGCTGCAGCAGATCAATTCGCTTTCCCTGCAGGTCGCTACGAATATTTATGTCCAAAATCTGCTGTTGGGCGAATTGAACGGCAAACCGGCCTCCTTCACCGAGAAGCAGAATCTGCCGGCGATCATCAACACGGTCCCGATCTACGCCGACGGCGTGATGTCGGTGGAACTGTTCAACCACAACCGGTATCGATTATACCCGCTGGACAATAACCTCCTGGAAGCCGAAGTCCAACCGGACTGGATCCAGCGCACGATCGATGCCAAGGGGGACCTGGTGTGGTTCGGGATCGATCCGGCCGACCCCAACGCCTTGCTGGCCATCCGGCTCGTCACGATGGTGAACCAAAATTTCGAGACGGGCGGGTATTTGCTCGTTCGCATCAACCGCGAAGTATTCGAGCTCAGGGACTCCGTGCTGCAAGGGAGCCATGGCATGCTGCTGGCGGACAACGACGGGGAAATCATCACCTCCAGCGTCCCCGGGCTTACGCCCGATCAAGCGGCCGAGCTCATGCGGTCGCGGGACAAGACGGCCGACATCGGATCCAGAAGGTACATGGTCGTCCGCACGACCTCGGAAATCACCGGATGGACGCTGTTGATCCTGACCCCGATCAGCGAAATCACCAACGGCATTTCGGTGCTGCGCAACGTCATCGTGGTATCGGCCGGCGTCGGCTCGCTGCTGTACGTCATCATTTCCCTGCTGTTATCGACCGTCATCGCCAAGCCCATTTTCAAATTGATCCGTTCGATGCGCAGCACGAGGCTCGGCGTACTGAAGCAGGTGGACAACCTGTCCTCCACGATCGAAATCCGGGAATTGAACCGAACCTATAACGAAATGGTCGACAATATCAACAATTTGATCCGGCTCGTGTACGAGAAGGAGATTTTGCAAAGCCGTACGGAATTGAAAGCCCTGCAAGCCCAGATCAACCCGCATTTCCTGTTCAATACGCTGGAGGCGCTCTACCGCTCCCTGCTCGAGAAGAACGAAGAGGAACTGGCGGAATTCGTCCTCGCCATGTCGGAGCTGTTCCGTTACACGATCACGAATCCGAAGAATGACGAATGGGTGGCGCTTCGGGAGGAAATGGACCATATCGAACGTTACTTGCGGATCATGAAGACGCGGCTCGGGGATCGGCTGAGGTGGGACATTTCCCTGCCTCCTTTCTTGTCCGAATATCCCATTCCGAAGCTCATCGTCCAGCCTCTCGTGGAAAATGCCATCACCCATGGCGTGGAACGGCGGATCGGCACCGGCAACATTTCCGTAGCGGTCACTCTTTCGGAAAACGAGGAATACTTGATCATCTCCGTGCAGGACGACGGCAGGGGGATGGACGAAGAGACGCTTTCGAAAATCCAAAACGCCCTCACGAGCGGAAACGTCCCTTCGGCGAAAGGCTCCGGCATGGGCATCGCGAACGTGGAGCGGAGAATCCAGCTATACTACGATGAACGGGATCCGGCCGTGGGGATCGAGATCTCCAGCCGCGAGGGCGAAGGCACCCTCGTGCGAATCCAGCTCCCCTACCATTAGGAGGAACTCGCCATGAATAAGGATCGAACGACCACCATTCTCGTTGTCGACGATGAGCCCATGACCCGCGACGGCTTGAAGAAGACGCTCGAGTCCTGGGGAGCGGGACGCTGCACCGTCATTTCCCTGGATAACGGCCACGCTGCGCTGGAACTGCTGGAACGGGAGCCGGTCGACCTCGTGATCACGGATATCCGCATGCCCGAAATCAGCGGACTCGATCTGGCGGAAAGGCTGGAAAACCGGCTTGGCGAGCGCATGCCGCCGGTCATCCTGCTGTCGGGGTACTCCGAGTTCGAATACGCGCATCGCGCCATCCGGATCGGCGTGGTGAATTACCTGCTCAAGCCGATCAGCAACGCCAAGCTGATCGAAGCGGTGGAGAAGGCGCTGATCGCGGCGGAGAAAAAGAGCCGGATCGCCAGGCTGGAGCGGATCATCGACCCGGTGCTGGAAGAAGCCCGCGTCAACCAAGCCGAGATCGGCGAATCCGTCCGGGAAGCGCTGCGGTTCGTGGACGGAAGGCTCTCCGAGTCGTTCGGCCTGCAGGATGTGGCGGAGCACGTCCATCTGAACCCGAGCTATTTCAGCGTCTTGTTCAAGGATCAAATGCAGATGACGTTCAGCGAGTATCTCACCCGCCGGAGGCTGCAGAAAGCCAAAGAGCTGCTGGTCCAGTCCCGTCTCCCCATCGCGGAGATCGCCGAACAGGTCGGGTATAATTCCGCCAAATACTTCAACAAAATCTTCAAAGAGTACGAGGGGGACACCCCGAGTCAATACCGCGCGAACATGATCGAGTAATCGCGGCACTGTCCGAGGGGGGATTTGAGCCATGAAAATTCGTACTTACGCGGCGCTCCCGATTGCGTTGATCCTGGCATTCGCCGTCGCCGCCTGCGGAGCCGGGAACTCCGGTGTCACGCCGCAACCGGCCGAGAAAATCACGCTGCGGATGATGTCGCAATGGAATGAAAGCGGCGCGCCGCAGCAATTCAACCTGGCCAACAAAATCATCGATGAATTCCAACGGGCCAATCCGAATATCACGATCGAAAACCAGGTGCTCGAAACGGAGCTGTACAAGAGCAAGCTGAAGGTTCTATCGGCTTCCAATTCCCTTCCCGATATCGGCTTTACGTGGGCGGCCGGCTTCATGGAACCCTACGTGAAAGCGGACATGTTCGCTCCGCTTAACGACATCGTAGACGGCGAACTGAAAGACCAGTTCGTGAAAGGCACGGTCGAGGCATACTCGTACAATGGCAAGGCCTATGCGCTTCCGGTCGAGCTCAACATCGTTCCGGTCTATTACAACAAAGCGATTTTCTCGAAATATCATTTGCAGCCGCCGACCGATTTCGAATATTTTATGTCCGCCATCAAAATCCTCAAGTCGAACGGAGTCAAGCCGATTGCTCTGGGCGGCAAAGAAGGCTGGACCGCATCCTTCTGGTACATGTATCTGGCCGATCGTCTCGGCGGGCCGGATCTGCTCGACCAAGCGGTGGCGAACAACGACTTCACGGACCCGAATCTGATCGAAGCCGCCCGGATGTCCCAGGAGTTGGTGGACCAGGGCGCATTCAGCAAAGGTTTTATCGGCATGTCCAACGACGAAGCGAAACCTCTGTTCATGAACGGGCTGGCGGCCATGTATATGGCGGGCACGTGGGAGGTTCCGAACTACACGACGAGCCCGGACACTTCGCAGTCCGTCAAATACAGCATCGGCTATTTCAAATTCCCGACGATCAAAGGCGGCAAAGGCGATATCAACGATTGGGTAGGCGGACCGGGCGTCGCCCTCTTCGTCGCCAACCACTCCAAACACGTCCGAGAAGCCAAGAAGTTCGTCACGTACTTCACGAAACGTTGGGGCGAAGCTTCCGTCACCGAAGCCGGCATCGTGCCCGCCACGAAAGTGGATACGAGCAAAATCCAACTCCCCCAGATGTACATCGACCTGCTGAACGAGCTGGCTTCGGCCAAGAAGGTCACGAATTACCTGGACGTCCAGATGAAGCCGGTCGCCGCCGAAGGCCACCGCAACCTCGTGCAGGCGCTGTTCGGCAAGCAGATCACGCCGGAGGAATTCGTTGCCCAGCAGGATAAGCTTCTGAAGGACGGCAGGTAAACTTCCCCGATTTGAGTCGTCCCAACGGAATGAAACTGGCACGCATGGGCATTTACCCTCATACAATGGTAATGTTCTGTTCGCAACATCGACCTACACAGCGGAGGTGGCTTGCGCGTGCCCGGTTTCATCGCTTCGATTGCGCTGTTCCTGAAACAGCTCTCGCTCCTGGTCTCCTACGTCAAAAACAACGCCTTCCCCCAGCCCCTGACGGATGAAGAAGAAGCCCTGCACCTGCAGCGGATGGGCGAAGGGGATCCGCACTCCCGCAACCTGCTGATCGAGCACAACCTGCGGCTCGTCGCCCACATCGTCAAGAAGTTCGACAACACCGGGGAAGATTTGGAGGATCTGATCTCCATCGGCACGATCGGCCTGATCAAAGCGATCGAGAGCTTCCAGGTCGGCAAAGGCACGAAGCTCGCGACGTTCGCCGCCCGTTGCATCGAGAACGAGATCCTGATGCACCTCCGTTCCCTGAAGAAGACGCGGAAAGACGTCTCGCTGCACGACCCGATCGGCACGGACAAGGAAGGCAACGAAATCACGCTGCAGGACATCCTCGGCACCGAGACCGACGAAGTCGTGGACAAAGTGCAGCTGAAAATCGAGAAGAGCAAAATCTACCGGAATTTAGATATCCTGGATGAACGGGAGCAAGAAGTCATTCGGGGACGCTTCGGCCTCGACGGCGGCGGGGACGAACGCACCCAGCGCGAGATCGCGCGGGAGCTCGGCATTTCGCGCTCGTACGTGTCGCGCATCGAGAAGCGGGCGCTGATGAAGCTGTACCATGAGTTTTATAAGGCGAAGAAGTGATAGGCTTCTAGAGATGCGCAATCCCGCCGTGCGGTAGCGTGGCGGGATTGCGTGTTTTCGGTTGGTGCACATTATTTGTGCCTATTTTCTGTTCGGTATATTCAACCAAGTGCGGTATCAATTTCTGTACGATACATAAACTTGCTGTGTTTCGCCTCCAATACAATCTCTCCCTTCGCATGAAAGTTATCAATAACAATTAAGTGGTCGATTAAGTAAGCGCAAGAAGTAAATCTTGAATCTTTATGGCCCGGATGTTAGTGAGCAAAGACACGAAGACCGCGACGTTTGCGGTGCGCTGTATCAAAAACGAGATTTTAATCAGGGGTGATTAAAAACAAAGGAACCGCACCGAATGGGCTGGTTCCTTTAATTTAACTAACATCTCCTTAGCTTTTCAAAAGTTTGTCATGCTTAAACAAAGTCAAAATTACATTGTCCTCATTGTAAAGCTGACTCTCCTTAATACTTCCCGTTAGGAATACTTGACCTGTTTCTGTCTGTTCAACTAATTCAAGAAATCTACTGTATTTATCATGATCTAAATCTTTATCCTTTGGAGAATCAAATAAAACGAATCCTAGATGATTTATGTCAACAATATCCTTAACTTGAAACAACGAATTAATGTATGTTAATCGTGTGGCCACTTTTAAGCTTGCCGATGAAATATTTTTTACTTCAGTTTCACTTATTACAGGTGAGTATTCTGAATCAATTGAAGCACTTAGATTTTCTCCAAAAATGTAATCTAGTTGATTTGAAAATAAATCTATCCATTCATCTAGCTTTTCACTGTCTGTAAACTTAATTGTTTTCTCTAAATCGTCTAATACTTCCCTAGCTTCAGCAATCTTACTTTCAATTTCATTTTTTTCAGTTCTTAATTTATTTCGATGTTCTAAATATTTTAAATACGACTCTAATTGTTGTTCTTCCTTCGTCAAAACTGCTAAACGAACTTTTATAGATTCAATTAAATCCTCCACAGGATTTTGGATTTCTTTTTGTTTTTTCAAAAAATCAAATCTATATTTCGCTAATTTACTTTCAATATTCTTCATTTGATTCTCGTAATCTTTAATCTGATCAAAGATTTCTTTCCGTAAATTACTTGCTTCGTAAAATGACTCTTCTAACATTCTTTTGTATTGCGAAACCTTTTCTATATCATTTGCTCCAATAGGGTTTTTGCAAAATGAACATTCATTTTCATTAAGATTGTGGGTGTGTGAATCAATAATGTTTAGACAGACAGGGCACCTTTCAACAGGAATATGAGTGATTACTTGTCTAGCTACAATCATTTTTTTTAATTTTTTTATTTCTAGTTGTAGAGTATTTGACATATTTGTCACATCGTCGCGTTCAAGAGTTAAATCCCTTATTTTGTTGCGAAGTTCAAGGATTTCTTCTTTGAACTTTATCATTTCATTGTCAACTATTTTGATATTTAATTTTTCGAGTGAGGAAAGATATTTAGCATTTTCAATTGACAGCTTTTCCTTCTCTTCATAAATCTTTTGTAATTTTCCCTTGATTTTGTTAGTGTCTCTTATCTTTTGTAACTCAGAATGTTCATCCGCATTTACCTCTTCAAGCATATCTAGCTTAGCATTAACGTTTGAACGTTCCTTAAGTAGGGATTGTAGCTTAAACCTCGCTTTTTGTACTTCATTATTATCTTTTCCTAGAATTGCCTCGATAATGGCTTTTTTTATCAGTTCTTGATTATTAATATAGCTCTTCTTTACTCCGCCGAGGTCAGCGATAATTTTAAACGCCGGTGTATCTTGGTCAGCAGTTATCGCTCTTAATAAGAAGTAGTATCTCATGCTGGCTTTGTTATTATTTCCATAAATAATTTCTTGCTTTTCAAAGCCTTCATTTTCAAGCAAAAAATCAGAAAACTCATCTAATTCCATGATCTGGACTTCTTCTTCTAGAAGCATTCTATCTTGATTCATCGGAACAATAATTATCGTTTCTGAAAATGGCAGTTTTCTTATTATTCGATATATATTTCCATTTTTTAGTTCAACATCAAGTTCTACATTTGTAGTTAAATTGTGTTTTGAGATTTCGTCAATAAAGTTCTCAATATTAGTACCCAACGCATACAGAATTAATTTTATTAATGTTGTCTTTCCTGTGTTATTTTCACCCAATATATAATTTATTTTACCAAAGGTAATAGATAAACCAAGAGTTCCTTTTACCGTTAATTTCTCAATGAACATCAGTCATTGCCTCCTTGAACTGTTTCAGAACATGGAGACCTTCATTAGTAATTAATATCTGAGAATTAAATTCTGATTCATTCTCTATCTTGATCAATCGTCTACTTGTCAGAATCACAATGGCTGTGTCTAAAGAATTTATTGCTTCATTAGAACGTCTGCCTATAAGATTGTGAACCAATGAAATTCGATTATATTTCAAACCAAAAGTTTGTCTGGATGACAGTCTTTCCAATAGTTGAATTGAGCAAAGAAAAGGATCTAACTCAACATCTTCATCAAAAAACCAATCTTTTGGACGATCTATAAACATTAATACATTCATGACGCATCATCAACCTTCCATCTTAATGCGCAGTTTGATGTTGCAATATAAAGGAGACCCTCTAGAAAGGCCTCATCAATATTTAAAATATCTTCAAATCGACTAATAATCCTTGGGAATTCTCTAAATATATCTTCACTTTTGTACTTTAAAAGTTCCCCATCTTCTAGGGGCATTACAACCTTCGAAACCGCCGTCAAAAGATTCTCATACACATCTGATAAAATTTGTTTTCCATGTTCGGACTTTTTCAAGTCAAAAATAATACTAAGTGCATTCAACTTTGCAGAAATTGCTCTAAGGCGCATTTGACTGTTCATCTTTCCGGCGATCAATTTTTTGAGTAAAGTAGAATTGTCTTGATCCTTATCCAAGTCAAATGTAGGTTCTTTTCGTATAGGCTTAGTTGCTTTAGATTCGTACTCTTGATATACGATTTGTTTATCGATTTTGTCTCTGCCAATTAGATCACGACCGACTTTATTGTGGGATTGCTCTATATTACCTGCCAATCTTATCACGTCCCACAAAGTCACCCTTCACTTGGTTGTGTGACTGAGTAATTTGATTTCTATTGCTTATTTTCACTTTCATGATGACAAAACTTAAAGTAGCCCCGGCTAAAAATGAAACAATGTAGCCGATAACATCTTTCAAAGTAATGTCCAAGTTTCTCTCTCCCTAATAAATGTTATTAATTAGGTAAAGAGTAACAATTTCCATGCCTCTTGCCTAGTATGCAAGTAAATTTTTATAAATATATTGAAACCTTTGGACTATCTACTATTGCTTTTCATCATCCATTGAAATAAATGCATCTTTTCGAAATTCGTCTTGAATTCTATATAGATTGAGTTTCACTTTGCGCATCCATCATCAAAATCCGGCCCCACTGAGCCTTCAGATACGCTTGAAGCTCAGGATTACGGCAATACAGGAAGCAACCTTTCATGCCCCTTGAGATCAAGACTTTGTATATATTTTTAATTAGCTTCGTCAGTTGTTGGTTATCGTTTTTCAGTCCCTTTTTTCCAAGCTTGTCCTTGTATTCCTCGTAATCCGCATATATCCGCTTCTCGCTCGGATCATACTTCAGATCGTTGCCGATGATGACGCCCACGTAATCGAATTCCAGTCCTTGCGAGGTGTGAACGCACCCGATCTGCTCAACTCCTCTCTCATCGATCGCCCAGGTGGACAATGCTCTCCCGTTCCAGGGCATTTTGAATTGATGCTCGGGGATGTCCACGTCTTCGATCTCTCCGTTCGGGTTGCCGTTCTTCGCGTCCGTCCAATTCCAAGCATATCCGGCCAACATGCGAGCTTTACAGCCCTCGTGCACCTTCTCCTTGATGTGATCGTAAACGGTATGGGGACTGTCCATCAGGACGAACTGAAAGACATCCTGATCCCATCCGTTAAAGTTGCCCGTCTCCCGGATCTGAAAAATATGATCGATCCAGTTCAGGAAACCTTCCGCCCCCGAGCAGCGAAATTGCGCCGACAACGCATATTCGAGGACTTCCGAACCGTTCAACCTTGCGATGCGTTTGATCTCTTCGACGGTGCCGATATCGTCCGGGCGAATGCGCTGGAAATCATCGATAAAGAACACGTTAACTTTAGACGCTTTGATGATATCCTCGATCTGATTCTCGCCCTGGTACATGTAGGCGCCTTTCCCCTTCAGCCGATGGGCTTCATCCACGATCAAGACGTCAAAGAAGTCGGAAGGCGAATCGAAAAATTGACCGGAGCCGACGAATAAATTTCGAGCCCTCGTTTTGTTCTTGGGCTGCTGCTTCACCAAAGTTTCCACCATTGCCGACCGAAAAGAAGCATTTGGAGCCACGAACTTCACGTTCAATTTGTGCTTGAGCAGACCGCCCAATGCATTCATCGAGATGACCGACTTGCCGGTGCCGGGGCCGCCTTTCACGATCACCGTCTTCTTCTTCGCGATATCCTTCGCAGCGCTCAAGATCGATTCGTAGGCAATCTTCTGTTCGTCCAATAGGGTGAACTCCGCATTCCCTTTGAAAAGTCCGTCGATATGGTCGATGAGCTTCTTGGAAGGGCGGATTTTCCCGTTCTCGATCAAGTACAGCAGATTAATTCCATTGCCTTGGCCCGTATGCTTACGGATAAACTCCTGAAGCTTGAATGTATCTTCGGATAAAAATAAAGGCGATTTTTGAATGATGGGTTGATATTGCTTGCTCTGAAGCGGATCCGGTTGCGGAGTTCTGTAATTGTGCAAATAGGCACAGGAGTAACTGCGGAGTTGATGGGATTGGACGGCCTCATTCATATCTTCTAAATACTGTCGATAGGACCATGCCTGATAAGAAGGATGCGTCATTTCCCTCTCTTTGCCCCCGACGCATGCCAGAACCACGTCCTCGCGGTCCGTTGCTTTAGCCGAGTCCCATTGCTTCAATTCCACGATAATAAAATTGTTATTTCCGTACTCATCCTGTCCCGTCACGATAAAATCGACTCTTTTGCTGGTAGCCGGAATGTTGTATTCGATCAGGATCCCGCAATCGTCCGCGATTTTGGAATTGCGGATGACGCGCTCCATGAATTGCATCGAGTTATTCCATGCTCGAATCTCTCCGGAGCTAGGCTGTTTCCCCATTTTTTTGACGAATGCCTCTTCGATCGTTACCGTAAGCAGGTTGCTATCGACTTTTTCCCGAAATTCACGAGCGCTGCTGCTATAAATGATCAACGTCCGCACCCTCTACAGTTCCGTATATTTGTCCTTCCGTCCGAAAGCCTTTTCGATCGGATACTTTCTTTCGTTCTGTGCGAGCTTGTTCCGAATGACATCCTCAATCTTTAGATCCAACGCATCCGCCAGATAAATCGCATAGATGAGGACATCCGCCAGTTCTTCCGCAATGCTCTCTATCTTTCCTTCCAGCGCTTCCTCGGACGTTTTCCATTGGAAATTTTCCAATAGTTCGGAGGCTTCGATGCTAAGCGAGATGGCTATGTCCTTCGGATTGTGGAACTGCTCCCAATTGCGGCTCTGCCGGAAGCCAAGAACGGCATTCACGATTTCCTCATTCATCGTTACACTCCAACCCTTAAACATTAGAATTATATATAAGATTTAAATATAAGTATCAAAATTCCTCCTATTTCGATAAAGTTCAACCTATCTAACGCGTCACCGACAATCAAATCGTCCGGACTTCGATAGTCGTGCAAAATTCCCCTTGCAGGTGACGCAACGTCACCCGATATACTTGGTATCAACGGCCGCATTTCCAACAATCGGTAAGGGGGACTGACCACGCTGCAGAACGAAGACTTGCTGACGACGGGCCAACTCGCCATGCAAACGGGGATCACCCTGCGCACGCTGCGGTACTACGACCAGATCGGCCTATTGACTCCGGTCGACCGTCACGAAGCCTCCTCCGCCCGCAGATATTCCAAGGAAAATTTGAACCGCCTGCAGAAAATCCAGACTTTGAAGTATGCCGGCATGTCCCTTCAAGAGATTCAAGAGGTGCTATCCGAGGATTCGGCGGCCGGCCGCGACTTCCGCAGCTCGCTGCAGGCGCAAGTCGAGGTGCTCCGCCGCAAGATCGCCCACGAGGAAAATATCATCCAGGCGATCCGCAAAGTCCTGGATCCCGTCCCCGGCGAGCCCCCGGGGGAGAACCCTGTCCCCGACCCCGACCGATTGCTCGAGATCATACAAGCCGTGCAATTCGAACAGCGCGGGGTCGAGCAGTACCGGACGGCCGCCCGCCTGCAGACCCGAAGGCACCTCTATGATCGCTTCAGCATGAATCCGCATGGATGGCATCGCTGGGTGTTCGAGCAGCTGGAGCCGCGTCCCCGCGCGACTATCCTGGAACTCGGCTGCGGCGACGGCACCCTCTGGGAGCGGAACGCGGACCGGATCCCGGAGGACTGGCGGATCACGCTTTCGGACGTTTCCAGTGGCATGATCGACGAAGCGTTGCGCCGCATCGGAGCGGAACGGCCGCAATTCAAATTTCTGACGGCCGATGCGCAGCGGATCCCGTTCCATGAAGAGCAATTCGACCTTGTCATCGCCAACAATCTGCTCTATCACGTTCCGGATCTTCCAGCGGCCATTCGGGAAATCCATCGCGTGCTCAAACCCGGGGGGTTGCTGTACGCTTCGACGATGAGCCAAGCGCATTTGCGAGAATTGGAGCAGCTTGCGGTCTCGTTCGATCCCGGCATGCACGTGCTCGATGACGCCATCGACCGCTTCCATTTCGGCAACGGCGAGGAGCGGCTCTTTCCGGTCTTTCAAGACGTACGCCTATTGCGTTACGAAGATCGATTGATTGTCACCGAAGCCGAGGCGCTGATCGATTACGTCGTTTCGACGCCCATGAACGCCCGGTTACTGCTCGCCGGAACGGTCATGGAAAAGTTTCGAAAACATGTCGAGCATGCCCTGCAACAAAACAAAGGCGTCATCGAAATGACCAAAGAAAACGGAATGTTCATCGGGAGGAAATAACCATAATGACGGAACAGCGGAATGCCAGAGTGCGAAACGTACGCGAGGAACTCTTATCGGACAATTGGTACGTATTGAAAAAAGTCACCTTCGACTATCGGAAAGATAACGGAATTTGGGAGACGCAGTCGCGCGAGGTGTATGACCGCGGCAACGGCGCGACGATTCTCCTTTATAACCGCGAGAAGCAGACGGTAGTCCTGACCCGGCAATTCCGGATGCCGACCTACAAGAACGGCAACGAGACGGGGATGTTAATCGAAACGTGCGCCGGCCTTCTGGATTCCGATACGCCGGAGGCGAGCATTCGGAGGGAGACGGAGGAGGAAACGGGGTACCGGATCGACAAGGTGCGCAAGATCGGCGAAGCCTACATGTCCCCGGGATCCGTCACGGAAATCCTGCACTTCTTCACGGCGGAGTACGATTCCGGGATGAATGTCGGCCAGGGCGGCGGTTTGGAGGAGGAGCAGGAAAACATCGAGGTGCTGGAGCTTCCGTTCCGGCAGGCGCTGAACATGGTCGACACCGGCGAAATCAAAGACGCCAAGACGATCCTGCTGCTGCAATACGCGCAAATTCACGGTTTGCTGGCGCCTGAACCGGAGCCGGTAACGGAGTCGAAACCCTTGCACATCCTAATCGCCGGTCCCTACCGTTCCGGAACGGGCGACGACCCCGGGAAGATCGAACGGAATCTCCGGTACATGAACGAAATCGCCCTTCAAGTATACGAAGCCGGCCATATGCCCGTGTTGGGCGAATGGTATGCGCTGCCCCTTCTCGCCACGGCGGGCTCCAGACGTCTGGGCGACGAAATTTTCGACCGGATCTTCCACCCTTCGTCGGTTCGGCTCCTGGAACATTGCGACGCCGTGCTGCGGGTCGGCGGCCCTTCGAAAGGCGCGGACGAGATGGTCGACGCCGCCCGCAGGAAAGGCAAACGGATCTTCGAAAGGATCGCCGATCTCCCGGCGGTCCGCTCGTAACCCATCGCGCCATCCGATCATTCGGCCGATCCCGCCGCCCGGTATTTCGGGAATCGCAAATATACCGTCGTGCCCCGGTCCGGTTCGCCGGCGATTCGAACGCCGTAAGGCGGACCGAAGCGCAGTTGAATGCGGTCATGCACGTTTTTCAGGCCGTATCCGGCGGTAGACGCGGTGTTCAGGATCTCCCCCGCGACTTCCGGCTCGATGCCCGGACCGTTGTCCGAAATCGAGAATTCCATATCGCCGCCCGCGGAATAACCCCGCAGGACGATCCGGCCCCGGCGGCTTCCCTTGCGCAGCCGGTCGATGCCGTGTTCCAGCGCGTTTTCCAAAACCGGTTGGAACACCAGATGGATCATATCATACTGCAGCAGCTCCTCCTCGACTTCGCATACGAAATCGAAGTTATGGTCGTGCATGACGAGCTGAATCTCCATGTACGCCGAGGCGTTTTCCAGCTCGTTCGCCACGGCAATGATGCTCCGGCCCTTGTTCAACACGGTCCGGTAAAACCGCGACACCGAATGGGTCAGCTGGCTGATCTCCATCGCGTCGATTTCGAGCGCCTTCCAATTGATGATCGAGAGGGTATTATACAGGAAATGGGGGTTGATCTGCGTCTGCAACGCCCGCAGTTCGGCCTCCTTCTGCGTGATCTTGCTCTGGTAGACTTCCTCGATCAGCCGGTTGATATTGGCCAGCATGTTCCCGAACCGGTTGGTCAGTTGGCCGATTTCGTCTTTCGATACGCTGCCGACGTCGACTTTCAGATTGCCCGTCTCCACGATCAGCATTTTCTTGTTCAGATTGACGATCGGCTTGACGAACCCTTTGGAGAAAAGCCCGATGATCAGCAGCAGGATCAGCAGGCAGACGACCGCGATCAGCAAAGTGGCGCCGACGATGCTGTTCGCGTTGACGGCCAGACTCCATTTCGGCGTGTCGATCATGAGCTTCCAACCCGTCAGCGGGATGTCTTTCGTAATGGACAAGACGCCGTCGTTCGCGTTCCACTCTTTTCCTTCCGCGTTCACGAGCTTCGTCATCAAAGTCCGCCCTTGCCGGTCCACGATCCGAACGCCGTAGGCGTCGGCCTGAAGGTCCTCCAGTCCTTGAAACATGCCGTCCGCGTCGATGCTGAGGAACAGCAGCGCGGGCTTCCGGCCTTCCGCTTCCGCGCGTCCGTCCTCGAACGGCCTGGCCGCGAACAGTTTGCCGTTTACCAGGTTCCACTGCGTGGCCGACGCCCGAAGGCCGGATCCGTCCCAGCGCATGTTGGCGAGCAGCTCCAGCGGCAAAATGTATTCGCCCCGCAGGATGTTCGGGTTATCCGTAAAGACCGAGATTTGCAGCAGGTCTTTGTTGAAGTCCAGGATGTTGCTGAAGAACGGGTCGACGTAATCGCGGTACAGCAAGGGGAAATCCCCGTTATTGGCGACGAAGATTTGCTTAAACACGACGTTCTGCGTAATCGAGTTGATGATCGACTCATGCTGCTCGGCCCGGTAATTGATGGTCGTGGCGAGCTGGCCGATCGAACCGTCGAGGTTCTGCTCGGCCTGCCGGATCAGGAACCGGCTCGCTTGCGCGTAGGAGAATGCCCCGAGCATCAGCAGCGGGATCAGCGAGACGATGAGATAGGACAAGATCAGCTTATGGCGGAAGCGCAGGTCTTTGAACCGGTTCAGCACGTACGCCATGTCAGCCCCTGCCTTCCCGGTATTTGGCCGGGCTGATCCCGTGGTGGTGTTTGAAAATTTTGCAGAAGTACGAATCGTTCGGATAGCCGACTTGCGCGCTGATGTCCGCGATGGAGAGATGGGTGGACCGCAGCAGCTCGGCCGCTTTCCGTATCCGAACTTGCGTCAAATATTTAACGAACGGCTGGCCCATTTCCTTCGTGAACAAGTAACTGAGGTAGGTTTGCGTCAAGTACACCCGGTCGGCCAGCCAGCCGAGGCTGATCGGCTCCGCGTAATGCTCCTCGATCAGCTTCACGATGTCTTTGATCGCTTTCTTCGTATGATCGGGACTCGATTCTTCCGTATCCCCCGTTCGACTGATCCAACCGGTAAAACTCCGCTCCAGGCTCGCCAGCGTCGGGCTCCCGAAAATTTCTTCGACGCACTGCCGGAGCTCCTCCGCTTCATGCTTCCCCCGGGCCTGCAGCAGCTTCTTGGCCATCTCCGCGCATAAATACTTGACGAAAATCTGCGAATGCTGCCCGCTGCCTTCGACGGTTTTGAAGAACAATTCGACTCCCCTGCGGTAACCGAACCCGTCTTGGGCCTCCAGATGCCAATTGACCGTCTCGACCAGCTTGGGCAGCACGGCCGACAGATCGCGTTTCGCCTGGCTTTCGTCCGTATACAGGACCGCGCCGTTCGGATGGAAGAATTTCTCCTCGGCCGTGGATTCCATGCAACGGAATTCCTCGGCGATCCCCCAAGGGTCCGATACCGGCCGCCCGATGACGATCGTCACGTTCCCGGCGTTTAACGCGGCGGCGAGTTCCTCCTGGAGCCGGCGGCCCAACTCGCTGGGCTCCCGCTCTTCATTCGGCTCGGAAGACAGGAACAACAGGCTTTGGTGCTCGTTCAGGTTGACGATCTCCAGGCCTGAGGGACACACGGCCCGGACTGCGGCCGCGAACCGATCGTCCGCCGCCCCGAATACCGGATCCTCCGTATCGACGAGAACCAAACGGACGTTCCGGGCGTCCCAACCGAACCCCGCCTGCGCCAGCTGATCCGCGGACAGATGGAGCGTGCCGTACAGCAGCCCGAGGAGCAGGTTCTCCCTTTCGTGCTCCATTCCTTTGGCATACCCCTCGAGGAGCCGTTTCTCCCTTTCCTTCTCCTCTTGTTCTTGCCTGCAGGTTTCCAATACGCGGGCAAACTCCCGGGTGAAATCGCCGACGTCGATCGGTTTGAGCAAATAGGAGAAAATATGGTGCTCGATCGCCTGCCGGGCATACTCGAACTCGCCGTAGGCGCTGAAAATGATGATTTTGAGCCCGGGAAACCGTTCCCGCGCCCTCCGGCACAGCTCCAGTCCGTCCATGAAGGGCATCTTGATGTCGGTGAGCAGGATATCGACCGGCTCGGCTTCGAGAACGTCCAGCGCTTCTTCGCCGTTGTCCGCTTCCAACACCTCAAGCTCCAGCCCGTATTTCCGGATCAGGAACCGGATCCCCCTCCGTTCGATATGCTCGTCGTCCACGACCAGTATCCGGAACACGGGACTCCTCCTCTCGCGCGCGAAGAAACCGTTTCCACCCATTTTAACAAAATTCCCGGGTCCGCGAGTATGACATTTTCTTGCGAATCTTGTTCGGATTTTAGGTTCGCGGAAGCCGGCTTCAAAAGCGCAAGAAAGGGATACGGATCGAAAAATCGTTGGATTCAGCGCTTTCGGGACCTCTGCTACACTGGGGCTGTCAAACGGTTGAACGCTGAGGGAAAGGAGAAACGACGTGGACAACAAGGGGATTCCCCTGCGCAAGCTGATTCGACGGGACAAATGGCTGCTGCTGATGTTTTTGCCGATTTTCCTGTACTACTTCGTCTTCTGCTACTTGCCCATGCCCGGGGTGCTGATCGCGTTCAAAAATTTCGTGCCGGGGCACGGGATGTTCGGGGGAGATTGGGTCGGGCTCAGATGGTTCGAGCAATTCGCCCATTCCCGGTACTTCTTCCGGCTGCTGCGGAACACGTTCCTGCTCGCTTTCTACCCGCTGCTGTTCGGGTTCTGGATTCCCATCCTGTTCGCGATCTGCGTCGTGGAAATCAAGAACGGCCTGTTCAAACGGTTCGCCCAGACGGTGACGTACCTCCCGCATTTCATCTCCACCGTGGTCGTCGCCGGCATGATCGTCAATTTCCTGTCCCCTTCGGACGGCGTCGTGAACGCGTGGCTCGTGAAGCTCGGCATGGAGAAAATCAACTTCATGATGGAGCCGGACTGGTTCCGGACGATTTTCACGGCCAGCGGCATCTGGCAGAGCTTCGGCTTCAGCTCGATCATCTACATCGCGGCGATCATGGGCATCGATCCGGAAATCTACGATTCCGGCAAGATCGACGGCGTGGGCAAATTCCGCGAGCTCTGGCATCTCACCCTGCCCAGCCTGAAGCCGACGATCGTCATCCTGCTGCTGCTCTCGATCGGCGGCATCATGAGCGTCAATTTCGAGAAAGTGTACCTGCTGTACAACCCCTCCACGTACGAGACGGCCGACGTCATCTCGACTTACGTGTACCGGCAAGGGATCGAATCCAAAAACTTCAGCTTCGCCACCGCGGTAGGCTTGTTCAATTCGCTCGTCAGCTTCGTTCTGGTCTATTTCGCCAATCGGATGAGCCGGCGCTGGAACGAAATGTCGCTGTGGTAACCGAAACGGAGAACGGAGAATGGAGAACGGTATGGAAAAAACTTGGGCGAATCGGGGCGAGCCGGCCGTCGGCCGGACCCGGGGCGGAGGTTCTTGGGCGGACAAAAGCTACACGGCATTGGTCTACCTCATCACGATACTGGCCGTATGCGTCACGCTGTACCCGTTCCTTTATGTCGTCAGCGTCTCCTTCAGTTCGGTGGATGCGATCAACCGCAAGCTGGTGACGCTGTTCCCGGTGGATTTCAGCCTCTCCGGCTATAAAATGGTGCTTCAATATCCGGAGCTGTGGCGCGCCTACTACAACACGATTTGGTACACGGTCGTCGGCACGGCGGCCAATCTCTTGGCGACATGCCTGGCGGCGTATCCGCTGTCGCGCAGAAGGTTCTTCCTGCGGCGGAAGCTCAACTTCTTCATCGCGTTCACGATGTATTTCTCCGGCGGGCTGATTCCGCTGTATATCGTGATCACCGATCTCGGCCTCTATAACACGAGATGGGTCATGGTGCTTCCGGTGCTGGTCAGCACGTTCAACGTGATGATTCTCCGTTCGGCGTTCGAGAACCTTCCGGAGGAAATCTTTGAAAGCGCCGCCATGGACGGGGCCCGGGACTTCACGCTGATGGCCCGGATGGCCGTCCCGCTGGCGAAGCCGACGATCGCCGTATTGGCCCTCTACTATGCGGTCTGGCACTGGAACGACTTTTTCAATGCGCTTCTCTATCTCGGCCGGCAGGAACTGCAGCCGTTGCAGATTTTCCTGCGCAGGGTGCTCATCATGGCTTCGCCGGAAGTCATGCAGAAGATGGGCGGACAGACGGAAGCCGCGTCGCTCGCGGTATCGACGCTGCAAGTGCGTTACGTCACCGTCGTCGTCAGCATCGTGCCCATCATCATGGTTTACCCCTTCATCCAGAAGTATTTCGTGAAGGGGATTACGCTCGGGGCAGTAAAAGGGTAGTTCCTTTCTGCATAGATGTCGTTTTCCAATACTCAAGGGAGGTAACGCACGTGAAAAAGAGAGTACGGAAATGGGCAAGCTTGACGATCTCGGGCGCCGTGATCGCGCTGCTTGCGGCAGGCTGCTCGGGAGGCGGTTCCGAGAGCAAAAGTTCCGGCGCCGGAGCGGCACAAGGAGGGGCTAGTCCATCGGCGGCAACGTCCGCCGGCTTCGCGTATGACGGGAAAGGACCCGTTACCGACAAGCCGGGCACGCTGAAGATTTTGGCGACCAACTCCTGGTACAACAACGTGGATTTGGCCAAGGCGCCGATCGTCCAGGAAATCGCCAAGCGGGCCGGCGTCACCGTCGATTGGGAGCTGCTCGCGCCCGGAACGTATCAGGACGCGATCAATCCCCGGCTGGCGGCCGGCCGGGACTTGCCGGACATCGTATACAATACGGATCAAGACCAGACGATGAAAAACATCCAGGCGGGTCTGTTCGTCCCGCTGAATGAATACATCGACAAATACGGCGTGAACGTCAAGAAGATGTTCGAGAAATACCCGGATCTGAAAGCCAGCTTGACGACGCCGGACGGCAAAATCTATTACCTGCCGCAGCTCGCGGTGACCAAGAATTACATGCCGCTCTGGATGGTGAACGTCAAATGGCTGGAGAAGCTGAGCCTTGGGGAGCCGGCCACGCTGGACGAATTCACGGAGATGCTGCGCAAATTCAAAACCGGGGATCCGAACGGCAACGGCAAGGCGGACGAAATCCCGATGACGATGGATCCGAAATTCCTGGGCATGGCGTTCGGCACTTCGTTCGGCTTGGACTTGTCCAACCTTTTCTACGCCGACGACGGCGGCAAAGTCCACTACTCGTACTACGAGCCTGCCTACAAAGAATATCTCGCTTACCTGAACGGCCTCTATAAGGAAGGACTGCTCGAATCCGACTACGCGAGCACGACGTCGGACCAGGTCACGTCCAAGTTCTCGCAGGACATCAGCGGCGTCACCTTCAACTTCAGCTGGCATCAGTCGATGACCTACAGCCCGCTGTATAAGGATTACGATCCGAGCAAGCCCCTGATCAAAGGAATCGCGCCGCTCAAAGGACCGCACGGGGACGCGTTCTATCTCGGCCGCAATCCGATCACCGGCATCTTCGGCGTGTCCAAGGACGCGAAGGATCCGGAGCTCGCGTTCAAATTCCTGGATTACGCCAGCAGCGAGGAAGCCAAGGAGATTTACGCATGGGGGCTGGAAGGCCAGACCTACACGGTCGCGGACGGCAAGAAGCAGTTCACGGAGCAGGGCAAAGACAACGACTTCATCCAGCAATTCGGCATTAATCCCGTCAACATGCCGATCGAGCAATCGGTCGACGCAACCGACGTCCTGGTAGCGCCATGGCACGCTCAGCTCGACAAAGAGATGGAGAAATACATCAAGCCGCCATACCCGTTCATCTATGCGCTGGCCGAAGAAGCTTCCGTAGAAAATACGATCATGCCGGACATCACGACCTACACCACGGAAATGGAAGCCAAGTTCATTACGGGCAAAGAGAGCCTCGACAACTTCGACAAGTACCTGGGCACGCTGAAAAGCATGGGCATCGAAGATGTCCTCAAGGGCAGGCAGGCCCAGTACGACCGGTATTTGGCCGCGGGCAAATAAACTTGCGGAATCGACGGACACAGCAGCGGAATCTGGCGCTGTTGTGTTCGTCTATGTTATGGTGAGTTTGAAAACGGTTACGGCTTGGAGGAGAAATCCGCATGAAGAAATCGACCCTATTCCTCTCGCTTGCGATCCTTGCGGCGGCCGCGCTGGCATTCGCCGCGTTCCGGACGAGTCTCCCGCATCGCGAGACAGCCTCCTCCCCGGCCTGGCCGATTCCCGCTTCCTCGTTAACCGCGTCATCCGAACTGCAACCCGCGGAGCTCAAGCTTCTGTTTCCCGGAGAACCGCCGCGGGATCTCGCCGAAGTGACCCGGGCGGTCGAGGCCAAGCTGGCGGCGGACGGCTTGCCGTTTAAACTCTCCTTCACGTTCGTCGATTTCGGCCAATACGGAAACAAGGAATGGCTGCTCGACGCGACCGGCGAGACCTACGATATCGGGCTGACTTCCTTTTCCGATCTGGCCGGCCTGGTCGCGAAGAAAGCGCTGGCTCCCTTGGACGAAGCGTTATCGCGTTTTGGACGCGAAATTTTGCGGAACAGCCCGACTTACGCCATGCAAGGAGTGACCGTGGGCGGGAAGATTTACGGGATCCCCCGCGTCATGCCGATTGCCGAATTCCAGAGCTTCGTGCAAATCCGTTCCGATCTGCGCGTCAAGTACGGGATCCCCGAAATCCGGAAAGCGGCGGACATGGACGCCTATTTGCAAGCGATTTCCGAGCACGAACCCGGCATCGTTCCCTATTTTTACGACTCCGGCCGCTTTCTGCTGCGGGAATACGGCGACGTCGCGTTTCTCGCCGGCAATTACTTGAATTCCCCCGTCTACATCGATCCCTCGGACCCCTTGCTTCGGGTTCGGATCACGTATGACTCCGATTTTTTCCGCAATATCATGGGCAAGTTGCACGAATGGCAAAAGAAAGGCTACACGCCGACGTTCGTCGCGGCCACGGAGGAAATGCCCGATCCGGAAAAAGCTTTCTACGAAGGGAAGATCGCCGCCACGTGGAGCGTGGTCATGAAACAGACGGAGAGGATCGACGCTTTCAAAGCCGCGTCGCCGGAAGGCGAGTTGGAAAACGTGTATCTGCATCCGGAGAAGCCGAAATATTTGTTCACCGGGGCGGATAACATTCTTTCCGTGTTTTCGACCAGCCGGCACGTGAACGAGGCGGTCGCGTTCTTGAACTGGGTGAGAAGCAGCCAGGAAAATTACGATCTGTTCACGTACGGCATTCGGGACGTGAATTACAAGCTGGAGGGAGACGCCCTCTCCTATGACGGCATCCCCGCGGACAAGCGATACGTTCCGATCAGCTGGGCCTGGGACGACATCCGGTTCGCCCGGTTCAGCCGCTACATCTCTCCGGAATACGCGGCCGAGCTCCGGAACTGGGACCTTGAGGCCGTCTCCTCGCCCACGCTCGGCTTCGTGCCGGATCTGTCCCCCATCAAATCGGAGATGGCCCAACTGAACGTGGTCATTTCCGAATATTTGTCAAAGCTCTACGACTATCGGACGGATTGGGACGGGACGATGCGGCAATTCCGGGAAAAGTTGAAGGATGCCGGAATCGATCACGTAGCCGCCGAGCTGCAGGAGCAATTCGATGCCTTCCATTCCGCGAACCGTTGACGAAAGGAAGTTGATGATGCATGGATAGTGCGAAACGTTCCATCGGAACCGAATATTATCCCTCTCTGCCCTCGATGATGAACCGGATGCAAGCAACCGGCCGGGCGCTGGGCCTGCAGGCGCACGATAGGGATGCTTACGTGGAGTGGCGCCGAAATCTTCGGGAGAAACTGGCTGAACTGACGGGCCTCGGGCGGATGATCCCTTGCGACTTGTTGCCCCAGGAAATGGGGGAGCCCCGGCTGTTGGACGGGTACCGGCGGGAGAAGCTGCGGATCCAGACCGAGCCGGACGTCTGGATGCCGTTCTATGTGCTGGTCCCGGACGGATTGGAGGAAGGAGAGAAGCGGCCCGTCGTCATCGCGGCCCACGGCCATTTGGGAGGCGGCAAGGAATCCGTCGCGGGAGTCGCGGATCATCCGGCCGTCCGTCAGGCGATCGAGGAATACGGATACGACTACGGCGTGCAGCTGGTCCGGCAGGGCTATGTCGTCCTCTGCCCGGACGCGCGCGGGTTCGGGGAACGGCGGGAGTATTGGATGCAAGGCGACGAAGCGTCCCAAGTGCTCGGCGCCTCCTGCAATCACTTGAACCACGCGGCCGTTGCCATGGGCCATGCGTTGATCGGCTGGCTGACGTGGGATTTGCAGCGCTTGATCGACTTCATCCCCTCTTTGCCCTATGCCGACGCCGACCGGATCGGCTGCGTCGGATTTTCCGGCGGCGGCATGCAGGCGTTATGGCTGGCGGCGATGGATGAACGCGTGCGCGCCGTTGTCGTCAGCGGCTATTTCAGCGGATATCGCGACGTCTTGCTGCTGGGTACGCATTGCGGCTGCAATTACGTCCCCCGTCTCTGGGAATACGCCGATTACGGGGATATCGGGGCGCTTGTCGCGCCTCGCCCGATGCTGGTGGAAAGCGGGGACGACGACCGCAACAGCGGGCCCCGCCGGCTCGCCAACGTGACGGAGCAGTTGGACGTAACGCGGAAAGCCTATGCGCTGTTCGGAAGCGAGGACCGTCTCGTCCATGCGTTCTGCCGGGGCGGACATCGGTGGTACGGCGAGCGGACGGCGGAATTTCTGGAGCATGCGTTATGAGGCATGTGACGGTGGCTGCGGACGGCAGCGGCGATTGCAAAAGCATCCAGGAAGCGGTCGACCGCATCCCGGACGGCATCGTGGAACCGACGACCATCCTCGTCAAGAACGGCATTTACCGGGAGAAACTGTTCATCGGCAAGCCGTTCGTCCGCCTCATCGGCGAAGATCCGGCCCGCACGATCGTGACGTTTGGCGACCATGCGACGAAGACGTTTCCGAACGGGGAGCCGTACCATACGTTCAACGCCTATACCGCGTTTATCGGCGGAGACGATTTTACGGCCGAGCGGATTACGTTCGAGAATGCGGCCGGTCCGGGAGAGCAGGTCGGGCAAGCGTTGGCCGCTTACGTCGATGCCGACCGGGCCGTGTTCCGGGAATGCCGGTTTCTCGGCTTTCAGGATACGTTGTTCACCGGTCCGCTTCCGCCTCGGCCGCGGGACCGGGCGTCCTTCGGCGGCCCGCGCGAAGGGGCGCCGACGCGCCCCGCGAGACAATACTATGAGCGGTGTCATATCGAGGGCGACGTGGATTTCATTTTCGGCTCGGCCACGGCGGTGTTCGACCGCTGCGACATCGTATCCAAGCGCGGCGGATGGATCTCGGCTCCTTCCACGCCGGAAGGCGTGCCTTTCGGATACGTGTTTATCGGCTGCACATTGATCGGCGACGCGGCGGCGCGATCGGTTTATCTAGGCCGTCCTTGGCGGAACTTCGCGAAAACGGTTTTCTTGGATTGCTGGATGGGCGAGCACATTCATCCCGAGGGCTGGTCCCGGTGGAACGCGTCGGAAAGCGTGGCGTCGGTCGAATTCGCGGAGTACGGCAATCGGGGTCCCGGCGCTTCGGACGGCGGCACGCGGGTCGACTGGTCCCGGCAGCTGACGCCTGAAGACGCCAGCTTGTACACTGTAGCCCGGATCCTGGGCGGAGACGACGGCTGGAATCCTTCTTCGTAACTGGTGGATCAGACATTCGAACTGAACTGTTCAATTAACGTACGTCATACGTTATTTCGCCGAACTCTGCACCGAGCCGCTCAATTAGCGTACGTCATACGTTATTCTGCCGAACTCTGCACCGAGCCGCTCAATTAGCGTACGTCATACGTTATTTCGCCGAAATCTGCACCGAACCGCTCATTTAACGTACGTTATACGCTATTTCGCCGAACTCTGCACCGAGCCGCTCAATTAGCGTACGTCATACGTTATTCTGCCGAACTCTGCACCGAGCCGCTCATTAAACGTACGTCATACGTTATTCTGCCGAAATCTGCACCGAACCGCTCATTTAACGTACGTCATACGCTATTTCGCCGAACTCTGCACCGAGCCGCTCAATTAGCGTACGTCATACGTTATTCTGCCGAACTCTGCACCGAGCCGCTCAATTAGCGTACGTCATACGCTATTTCGCCGAAATCTGCACCGAGCCGCTCAATTAGCGTACGTCATACGCTATTTCGCCGAAATCTGCACCGAGCCGCTCAATTAGCGTACGTCATACGTTATTCCAGCGAATTCGCCATAATCGTAAGACCTTCCGTCAACATGGACGGAAGGTCTTTGTTTTGCCGCGTGGACCCAGCCAGAATTAGGCGGCCGCCGATGTGCGTTCACCTAGGAGAATCGCGCGATCCGACATAGGATAACTCAGGCCTTGCTGGGAAAAATCATGGGCTGGAAAGGGTTGTCTTCTTCATGAACGTTTTTCTGGACGACACTCGCCCCTGTCCGAAGGGGTTCCGTATGGCCCGAACGGCGAAAGCGTGCATGCGGTTCATCGCCCGCCATAAAATCAAAGTGTTATCGCTGGACCACGATCTCGGGTATGAAAAACCGACGGGGTACGACGTGGCCAAATACATCGTGCGCACCAAGCGGTTCGCCGATAAAATCATCATCCACAGCGCCAACCCCATCGGATCGGTCCGGATGTTCATGCTGCTGAGCAAGCATAAGCCGAAACACGTGAAGATCGAAGTCAAGCCGCGGCCGTACCGGCTGTAGACGGCCGGATCGCCGAACCGCGGCTCCCGCACCGCCTACAGGCGCTCCACCTGAAGCGATGAGATTTTCTTCATCGTATACGTCTCCCGCAGCTTCTCCTCGGAGATGACGTTCAGCTTGACCAACCCGGCGATTTTGGACGGATCCGCCTTGGAGACGAGGCGCCAGACCTCCGCGTCCGGCAACGCTTGGTACAGCTTCTCGTCGTCGTACTCCCTCCGGTCCTGCGCGATCACCCGCACCCGGTACCGCCCGATTTCCGTGTCCGTGACCCCCGACTCCGCGCAATGGTCCAGGATTTGCTGCCGCAGCTCCGAAAGCTCCTGCTCGATCTCCCGCTGTTTCTGCTTGAGCTGGAAATACCGACCGACCGCCTTGTCCACCGAATTCACGCTCCTTTAGGTCCATGTATATGAACCGGGGGCGTGTTTTAGTCGGGAAGGCGGTCAGTCGGTCGTTCGGTTGTTCGGTTGTTCGGTCGTTCGGTCACTCGGTCGTTCAGCCGTTCGTCCGTTCGGTCGTTCGGTTGGTCGTTCGGTTGGTCGTTCGGTTGGTCGTTCGGCTGGTCGTTCGGTTGGTCGTTCGGTCGTTCGTTCGGTCGTTCGTTCGTTCGTTCGGTCGTTCGTTCGGTCACTCGGTCGTTCGTCCGTTCGGTCGGTCGGTCACTCGGTCGTTCGTCCGGTCGGTCGTTCGGTCACTCGGTCGTTCGTCCGGTCGGTCGTTCGGTCACTCGGTCGTTCGTCCGGTCGGTCGTTCGGTCACTCGGTCGTTCGTCCGGTCGGTCGTTCGGTCACTCGGTCGTTCGTCCGTTCGGTCGTTCGGTCACTCGGTCGGTCGTTCGGCGGTTCGGCGGTTCGGCCGTTCCGCCGGTCAACCGACCCGGAACCGGGTATAACTGTACCCTTCCGCCGATTTCTTGACTTCCAGCACGGCGGGGATCGCCTGCTTCAGCTCCTGCACGTGCGAAATGATCCCGATCAGACGCCCCGTCTTCTGCAGCTGCACGAGCGTATCGATCGCTTTCCCCAGCGATTCCTCGTCCAGCGAGCCGAAGCCTTCGTCGATCAGCATCGTCTCCAGCGAAATCCCGCCTTCATAAGCCTGGATGACGTCCGCCATGCCGAGCGCGAGGCAGAGCGAGGCGTTGAATTTCTCGCCGCCGGACAACGTTTTCACGTCCCGGAACTGGCCGGTGTAGTTGTCGTACACGTCCAGGCCAAGCCCGCTCTGCCGGCCGTGTTTCTCGACCCGCCCGCTTCTCGCCAGATAGAACTGGCCGCCGGATACCGTCTGCAGCCGCTGATTCGCCGCCTGCAGGATGCGGTCCAGGAACTCGACGAGCAAATACCGTTCGAACGAGATTTTGAACCGGTTTTCCCCGCGGACGACGTCGTATAAGTCTTTGACCAGCTGGAACGCCTTTTCCGCCTGCTTCCATTGGCGTTCCGCCTGGACGAGCTTCTCCCGGCCTTCCTTCCCTTTGGCGAGCTGATCCTGCGCTTGCGCGAGCGACTGCCGGGCCGCTTCCGTCCGCTGCTCCAGGCTCGCCGCCTCTTCCGCCAAAGCGGCGAGATCCGCCGGCGACTTGTCCCGGAGTTGCGCCTCCAGTTCTTCGACCTGCTTGCGGACCGCGGCGAGCTCGGCGTCGAACCGCTCGATCTCCCGCTTCAGCGCTTCCCGGTCCGCCTCCGGCATTTTCGCCCCCCGGTAAGCCTCCTCGGACGGGAAACCTGCCCGCGCAAGCTCGGCGCGGAATTCACCCTCCGCCTTCTCCCGCTTGCCGCGGGCTTCGACGAGCTGCCCTTCGGCACCGGCCAAATGCGCTTTCGCCGCCGCCAGCTTCTCGCCGGCTTGCCGATACGACTCCTGGGCCGACCGCCAAGCCGACTCCAGGCGGGCCTTCTCCGCTTCCGCCGCCGAGACGCGCTGCCGCAGCGACGCCAGCGAACGAATGTCCTCCGGCACGCTGCCCAGCGTCTCCTCGTACAGCGCCTTCTCCGTCGAATAGGCCGTCAGCAGCCCGGCATGCTTCTCCGCGTTTTTCTCCCGCTCCGCCATGGCCGCCTCGAGGCTCTTCTCCGCGCGTTCCAGCTCCGACCTTAGCTTATCCAGCGCCGTCTGCTCTTCCTTCATCCGCGTCACGTCGGCGCTCGTGCGTTTGCCTTCTTCCACCAGCGCCTCATATGCCCCGGCGAATTCCGCGGAAGCATAGCCCAACAGGGCGGCTTCCTCTTCGATCGCCTTCAGCTGCGCCTCCTGGTGCTCCCGCTTGGCCCGCGCGGCCAAATAAGCCGACTCCGACTCCGCCTTAAGCCTGCGGCGAAGCTCCAGCGTCTCCTTGGAAGGCGTCTCGCCTTCCGCCGCCGCCTTATGCGGGTGCTCGGTGCTGCCGCAGACGGGGCAAGGCTTGCCGTCATGCAGATGAAGCGCGAGCTGTCCGGCCTGTCCCTCCAGCCAGCGGGCCTCCAATTCGGCGTACGCCATCGAAGCCTGGTCGTACCGTTCTTTCTGCTCCCGCTCGTCCGGGCGAAGCGTCTCGAGCTCCTTGGCCAGTTTCAGGCCATCCTGCAGCACCTTCGCCTCCCGGCGCAGGCGCTCCAGCTTCTCGCTCGCCTCCGGCAGGCGCCGGACGCTCTCCTCCAGCTTGCGGATGCGCTCCGCCGCCGCCTTCCGTTCCTCCTGCAAGGCCGCCGCCCGGCTCTCCGCCGCTTTCAGGTCCTCCGCGGCCCGCCCCAGCTCCCGCTCCAACTCGCCTAAGCGCGTTTTGCGGGATTCGAGCGCCTGCACCTTGGGCAAATCCCGCGCCAGCCGCTCCAGCTCCCGGACGAGCCCCTCGCGCCGTTCCCCTTGCCGCTCCTCCTGCCGGTACGTCTCTTCCGTGAGCCGCAGCCCGGCTTCGGCCCGGCGTAACGCTTCGCCGGCCGCCATGACCGACTGCTCCTTCGACCGTACCTCTTCCCCGGCATCCAGGACGTTCCGCTCCAGCACTTGCAGCGGCAGCGTCTTCCCGGCCAGCGCCAGACGCTCGCGCTTTCGTTCCACCTCCGGCGCCAACCGCTCCCGATTCTCCCGGTCCCCTCGTTTCCGGGCGAGATCCTCGAACTGTTCATTCAACTGTACCGCTTGGTGGTAACGTTCCACTTTCTCCTTGAGCAGCCGCGTCTCCTCGTCCATCTTGGCCTTGCGGCGCACGGTCTCTTCCTCGTACCAGGCCAACTCCGCGTCTAACGCCTCCAACACCTGAAACGCGTTGTAGTTGTCTTCCGCCAGCACCCGGTGCAGCTCCGACCCTTCCCGTTCGGCCATCGCCAGACGCAGGTTGAGCATCTGGACGTCCAAGTCGTGTTTGCCCAGCTCCCAGGCCCCCTGCGCTTCCTTCCGTTTCTCGTTCAGACGCTCGGCTACGTGCTTATAGAGATGGGTCCGGAAAATTTTCCGCAAAATCTCCTCTTTGTTCTCGGTGTCCGACGTCAGCAGCTTGCGGAACTCCCCCTGCGGCAGCATGACGATCTGGCTGAACTGGTCCTTGGTGAGACCGATCAGGCCATGCACTCTCTCGTTAATTTGACGCACCGTATACCGGTCGACCATCATCGTTTCCTTGCCGCCGGTCGTCTCGACGAACTCGTACTTCTCGCCCGTCGCGCTTTTGTTCCCCTGTTTCACGTGCGGGAGCTGCCGCAAAATCCGGTACGTCCGCCGTTTGAGCTCGAATTCGAATTCCACGGACGTGTACGCGTCGTCGGACGCGAATTGGCTGCGCAGCAAGCGGACGTCGCTCCGGTCCTCTCCGCTGGCCTCGCCGTACAACGCAAAGCAGATCGCGTCGAAAATGGACGTTTTGCCCGCCCCCGTGTTGCCCGAGACGAGGAACAGACGATGCCCGCCGAGCTCCGTGAAGTCGATGACTTCCCGGTCTTTATACGGCCCGAACGCCGTCATCGTGAGCCGAATCGGTCTCAACCCGCTCGCCCTCCTCCCGGTCGATTTCCCGCAGCACCGTAAGCAGCAGCGCCTCCGTCTCCTCGGAGGCTTCTTCGCCTTTCGCTTCCTTATAGAACGTACGGAACAAGGACAGCATGTCCATGCCCGCTTTGCTCCCTTCCGCGCCCGCGGCCACTTCCGCTTCCGCGCCCAGTCCGATCCAAGCGTCTTTCCGCTCGACGTGCATCGCGTTCGGATAGACCGCCCGGATCCGCTCCATCGGCGACATCACGGGATGGCGGTCCAGTAGGCGCACGAACACGTAATCTTCGTTTTTCTCCCGACGTTCGATTTCTTCTATGTACCCTTCCACGGATCTCATGTCCCTGCGGGGAACGAGCTGCCGCTTCTCTACCGTCGTCCGGCCTTCCCCGTCCATGCGCACGACCAGATAACCTTTTTTATGAAACTCTTCGGAAACGGAATATTTGAGCGGGGACCCGGCATATTGAATCGTATCGCGCCCGACGGAATGGGCCTGGTGCAAGTGGCCGAGCGCCGTATAATGGAAGCCCGCGAAATGGGCCGCGCTCACGTGCTCCGCGCCTCCGACGGCAAGCGGCCGCTCCGAGTCGCTCGTATTCGGCTCCGCCTCGCCGCGCGGCGTGACGAACGCGTGCCCGACGAACACGTTCCGCGTGCCCGGCCGCAACGTCTCCCGGATCCGGCCGACGATCGCCTTCATCGCTTCGTCGTGGGAACCGATGTCCGCGTCCTGCAGCGTCTGGCGGACGGCGGACGGATCGGCGTACGGAACGAGATGGAAATAGACCGGACCGAATTCGTCTTCCAGCGCGGCCTGCTTGAACGGATAGGCGAACTCTCCCGCCAGATGCAGCCCCGCGGCTTCCATGATCCGGCTGCCGAATTGCAGCCGGCTCGGGCTGTCATGGTTGCCGGAGACGGCCAGCACCGGCGTCTTCAGATCGAGCACGATCGTCTTCAGCGTACGGTCGAGCAGCTGCACGGCGTCGGTCGGCGGCACCGCCCGATCGTACAAATCCCCGGCGATCACGACGGCGTCCGGTTTCTCCGATTCGATATCCCGCAGGAATCGCTCCAATATGTACTGTTGGTCTTCCGTCATATAAACGTTCTGAACGAGCTTCCCCAAATGCCAGTCGGCGGTATGGAAGAACTTCATGCGCCGGCTCCTTCCTCGCACGCTGTTTTTTCTATTATAGCAAGAGTTCGGGACGGCGGGCGGCCAGGAAACATTTTTAACAATCCCCCAAAATTGACGCGAAGCTCTGCGGAATATTCCGATCCCTTTTGGGGGAGCCCCCGAGAAACGACGAAAAAAACCGGCTCCGCGCGGAACCGGCCGTTCGATGGTCCATCCTTCTTGATTTAACTACTTGTACAGGATATCGTCCCTTAGCGTATTGACCGTATCCTCGACTTTCCGGATATCTTCCGGGGACGTTCCGAATTCCCGCAGCGTGGAGGAGAGGTGGTTCACGATCGCGTCGTAATGCTTCGGCTGCAAATTCATGCCGGCATGCACTTTGGACATCGACTGCCCCGTATACTTCTTCCCGCTGCCTAGCGCATAACCGATGAAGTCGGCTTGATGCCGGCGTTGCTTCTCCATGTCCGTGCGGGCGAAAAAACCGTTCACCGTACCGTCCGCCATCACTTTGTCGTAAAACTTGTCCACCACTTTCGCGATCGCTTCTTCGCCGCCCAGCTTTTCGAACAGATTTTCCTTCGTCGCAGTCATGACCGCACCTCCGGGCGTTAGGATTCGCCGCCGCCCGAATCGCCATACGTTGACATTTTCCGATGATTCATGCAGGAAAAAAAATCTAGGATTGTCGAAACCTGCCCATTCGTGCTACCATCGGAAATGGTTGCTCATCCATAACATGGAAGGAGATTGTCATGTCACTCAACGGATATATGAATTTGCCCGAAAGCTGGCTGAACGTCCTCGTCTTCATCCACGTCGTCTCGGCCATCGTCGGCGTCGGGCCGACCTTCTTCAGCCACGTGCTGATGCGCAAAGGCCAGACGTACGGGCAGCTTCGCGGTTCGCTCGGCACGGCCAAGATGCTGGAGAAATTCCCGAAAATCGGCGGTTCGCTGGCGGTGCTCACCGGCCTGCTGCTCGCATGGCTCGGCGACTACGGCTTCCAGGATTTCTGGATTTACGCCTCCATCGCCGACTACGTCATCATCCAGATCGTCGTCATCGGCTTTATGGCTCCCGCGGCCGCCAAGCTGGGCCAGAAGGTGTTCGGTTCCGCCGATCCGGCCGACCAGCCGGTCTCGCCTGAGATCGCGGCGGGAACGGCCAAGATCAACAACATCAACTGGATCGCCACCGTGTTCGGCGTCCTGCTGTTCGTTCTGATGTTCTTCAAACCGACTCTGTAAGATCCGAGATTCGCCCCCCGAGCAGTCCCCCGGAAACGGGGGGCTGCTTTTGCTGATGCGGATATCGGAAAGAAGCCTGACAAATCCCGAAACGGGGACTATAATAGCTAAGGCAAGAGATAAAGAAAGTATGATCGTCTTCCCAAGAAGAAATGGGTCTGCGGACGAACCCCGAGGTGGATTCCTTGTCTTATATCGTATACGATCTGGAAATGACGGTGCGGCGCAAAAGAGGCCAGGTGGCGGAAATCATCGAGATCGGCGCGGTCAAGCTCGCCCTGGACGGCGGAGCGCCCGTCGTGGCGTCCACCTTCCAATCCTTCGTCAAGCCGGTGGTCGTCCCGACGCTGACGCCCGACACGACGGCTTTCACGGGCATCAGCCAGCAGGACGTGGGCGCCGCGGGCACGCTGGAGGAAGTGGTGCGCGAATTCGCCGGTTGGATGGGGCCCGAAGAGTATTTCATGTGCGCCTGGGGACCCGACGATTTGCGCCAGCTCGTTCAGGAATGCCGTCAGCACGGGATATCGACCGACTGGATCGTCAACCACAACAACCTGCAGAAGATGCTGTCGAAAATATACAAGCTAGACAAGCATCAGCAGCTCGGGCTGAAAAACGCGCTGGAAATGCTGGAAATCCCGTTCTCCGGCTCCCACCACCGGGCGCTGGACGACGCGCTCAACACCGCCCAAATCCTGATCAAGCTGTTCGACAAGCTGCAGTTCAAACGGAACAAGATCAGCGAGGAGGCCCGGGTCGAGACCGAGGTCGTGTACAAAACGGAGCATTTCGAAAACTTGCCCTTCGCGGGTTTGGCGAACCTGTTTCCCGGAAGGAACGAAGAAGGCGGCTGATTCATTTTTCGACCCGTTTATGCTAGACTCATATAGTATAGGTAATCGAGACACCGCGACCAGAAAGGGGATTCCCATGGCATCGAAAATGAGATCGGACATGATCAAAAAAGGGTTTGACCGCGCTCCCCACCGCAGCCTGCTGCGTGCAGCCGGCGTGAAAGAAGAGGACTTCGGCAAGCCGTTTATCGCCGTATGCAACTCCTATGTCGACATTATTCCCGGACACGTGCATTTGCAGGAGTTCGGCAAATTGGTGAAGGAAGCGATCCGCGAAGCCGGCGGCGTGCCGTTCGAGTTCAATACGATCGGCGTCGACGACGGCATCGCGATGGGCCATATCGGCATGCGCTACTCGCTGGCCAGCCGCGAAATCATCGCCGACTCCGTCGAGACGATGATCAACGCGCACTGGTTCGACGGCATGGTCTGCATCCCGAACTGCGATAAAATCACCCCGGGGATGATGATGGGCGCGCTGCGCGTCAACATCCCGACCGTCTTCGTCAGCGGAGGCCCGATGAAAGCCGGCCGCACGAAGGACGGCCGCGCCATCTCGCTGACGTCCGTCTTCGAAGGCGTAGGCGCCCACATGGCCGGCAAGATCGACGACCAGTCGCTGCTCGAGCTCGAGCAATACGGCTGCCCGACCTGCGGCTCCTGCTCCGGCATGTTCACGGCCAACTCGATGAACTGCCTCGCCGAAGCGCTCGGCTTGGCGCTTCCCGGCAACGGAACGATCCTGGCGGTCGATCCGGAGCGCAAGGAATTCGTCAAACGGTCGGCGCGCCAGCTGATGGAACTGATCAAGATGGACCTGAAGCCCCGCGATATCGTGACCAAAGAAGCGATCGACAACGCCTTCGCGCTGGATATGGCCATGGGCGGCTCCACCAACACGGTGCTGCACACGCTGGCCCTGGCGATCGAAGCGGGCATCGATTACCCGATCGAGCGCATCAACGAAGTCGCTTCGCGCGTGCCTCACCTGGCGAAGATCGCCCCGGCTTCCGATTACCACATCGAGGACGTGCACAACGCGGGCGGCGTCAGCGCCGTCATCCACGAGCTGCTCAAGAAAGAAGGCGCCTTTAACGGCGACTGCGTCACCGTCACCGGCAAGACGATCCGCGAGAACGTCGCCGGCTGCGAAATCAAGGACACGGACGTCATCCATACGCTGGACAATCCGCACAGCGAACGCGGCGGTCTGGCCGTCCTGTTCGGCAACCTGGCGCCGAAAGGCTCCATCATCAAAGTCGGCGCGGTCGACAAATCCGTCGGCGGCTACCACCGCGGACCGGCCATCTGCTTCGACTCCCAAGACGAAGCGCTCGCCGGCATTGCGAACGGCAAAGTCAAAGAAGGCCATGTCGTCGTCATCCGCTACGAAGGACCCAAAGGCGGCCCCGGTATGCCGGAAATGCTCGCCCCGACGTCGCAGATCGTCGGCATGGGCCTCGGCACGAAAGTCGGCCTCGTGACCGACGGACGGTTCTCGGGCGCATCGCGCGGCATCTCGATCGGACACGTGTCCCCGGAAGCCGCCGAAGGCGGACCGATCGCGTTCGTCCAAGACGGCGACATGATCGAGCTGGACATGAACAACCGCAAAATCACGCTGGAAATTTCCGACGAGGAAATGGAACGCCGCCGCAGCGAATGGAAAGGCTTCGAGCCCAAAATCAAGCGCGGCTATCTGGCCCGCTACTCGGCGCTCGTCACCTCCGCCAGCACCGGCGGCGTCATGAAGATGTAATCCGCGCCGCGTTATGAAAAGGACCGCATCGGGGATCACGGATCTCCGATGCGGTCCTTTTTCACATGCCTGATGAGCGCTCACACGCCGACCTGGTCGGGGCTCAAGGCGGGCGCGGCCTCCTCTTCCGGCTCGTGGCCGGCGGCTTCCCTGCGGCTGATCCGCGAAGGCCGCTGACGGCCCGACCGGTCTTTCCAGGCGAGCAGATCGCCGCGTTCCATCAGGATGATTCTCGGCGACAGGGTGTCGCCGTGTTCGCGCACCCGTTTGCCGCCTTCCGGGTGGATGACGGACAACAGGAACTTCAGATAAAGGTTGGACGACCAGGCGAACAGGCCCTTCGGCAGGTCGTATACTTGAAACCCCATCGATTCCGCGCCTCGATGAATCATGGATACTCCGTATAAGGCCTTGACGTTCTCCCCGCCGGGGGCGTTCTCCAGCGTCCGGGCGATCTCCGGAAGTCCTTTTTCCATGTCGCGGATCAGCTGGATCGCCGTATGGACGGCAGAACGGGCGTTCATGCCCATATTGAACAGCATCTCGTTGTCGAAGTGCAATTCCAGCACCGAATCGCCCCTGCGCAAGCTTGAACCGTCCGTCAGCCGGATTTCGGGTCCGCCGTACTTGCGGATCCGGTAATTGTACTTCGATCCGTCGCCGATCGGCCGAAGCCGGAACAGGACGTGGAACGCCCGCTCCCATAACATCCAGAGGGAGACGAACGCCCGCTTGAACGGCCCGATCCGCCGGGTGGAGCCGCGTCCGGAACTCGTTGCCGAGCGCGAAGCGGTTTCCTCGCCTCCCTGATCGGACGACGCTTCGGACTTCGGTCTGCGGTTGTTTTCCTCCGTGATCGAGATCATCTCGTCCACCCCCACGAACCGGTAGCCTTCCTGCTTCCCGTCCACCAGGATTCTTTCCAGCGCTTTGATCATTTCGCCCGGCGCGTCCTCGTCCGCGCCGAACGTCCGTCCGCAGTCGTGCAGGACGAACACCTCGCCCGGATTCAGCTTGCGCCGCATCCGCCGGTACAGCTTCTCCGCCCCGACCCGCAGCTTCCAGTCTCCGAACATCCCGGTCCAGAGCACGATTTGCAGGTGCCCGAGCCGTCGGTAATCGAACAGGTTGACGATGCCCCACGGCGGCCGGTAATAGTTCGGACGGATGCCCGTGATCCGCTTGATGACGTCGGAGGTGCGAAGGATTTGCTTTTTGACCGTTTTCGGCCGCATCAGCCAATTGGAATGATGCAAATAGTTATGAATGCCGATGACGTGCCCCTCGTCGTGGATGCGGGCGACGATTTCCGGATACTTCTCCGCGTGGGAGCCGACCAGAAAAAAAGTGCCCGTGGCACCGTACTTCTTGAGCAAATCGAGCAACTTGGGCGTATAGACCGGGTCGGGTCCGTCGTCGAACGTCAAGGCGATTTCCTGGTCCGCCCTCCCCCGCTGAAACACCCGGAAGCCGAAGATCCGGCTGATCAGAGCCGGCAGCAACGCGTAAAACGTCATGATATAAAAGCCGATCCATAAAACGTATTCCATGCCTTCCCCACCATCTCGCAGCGATATGATACGTAAAAGCAAGCGGTTCGTGCCTAGTCCTATTTTATCATACCTGCCGCGGAATGGACCCCGGGCCGACATCTTTTTTATCGGAAGCAAAACTGGTATCATTTTCTTAATCCAAATCGGACAGGAGTTTTGCCGCATGCTCCCTTTTTACCAGAAATACTGGCGGACCGCGTTCGACTTGGCCGTCATCGCCTTTACGGTGTGGCTGGTCATGTTCGTTTTCAGCTATCTTTACAAAATCGCGACTCCGGTATTCCTTTCTTTCCTGATTTTCATCTGCATCGAGCCGCTGGCCAAACGGCTGCATCGGTGGGGGCTCAAAAAATCGATCGCCACGGGCATCAGCATGCTGTTGTTCATCCTCGTCGTGCTTAGCATTTTAGCCGGCCTGGGGTATATTTTCTACAACGAAATCAGCGAGTTGAGCCAGAACCTCCAGACCAGCCATGACGAGTTGGCCCGGAAAGCCTCGGCCATCGCGGCCGACTGGCAGCAGCGCTTCAATTCGTTGCCGCCCGAATGGACCCAGCGGATCGGGAGCGCCTTCTCGAAGGTGACGGAATGGGGCAGCGAAGCCGCAAGCCTCTTCCTGAAATGGCTGATCGATTCCCTGATGTCCGCGTCCTCCTTCGTATTCAACGTTTCGATCGCCCTCATCCTGGCGTATTTCCTCAGCCTCGAGATCGACACGTGGAAAAGGCTCGGATCGGAGCGCTCGCCGAAAACGCTGAAAATCGCCTTCGCCTTCCTGAAGGAAAACGTCTTTCGGGGCATCGCTTCCTATTTGAAGGCGCAGGGCATCCTGATCAGCGTCACGTTCGCCGTCATTTTCATCGCCTTGCTGATCCTGCGGGTTCCGAACGCGTTCGCCATCTCGCTGATCGCCGGCATTTTCGACCTGTTGCCGCTGCTCGGCGTGCAGACGCTGTTCATTCCCTGGATTATTTATTTGTTCATCGTCGGGGACAACGATCTCGCGCTCTGGCTGACCGGCCTGCTCGTGCTCGTCAACGTGACCCGCCAGTTCCTCGAACCCCGCATCACCGGCCAGACGGTCGGCGTATCGGCCTTTACGATGCTGGCGTTCGCGATGATCTCGATGTCCCTGTTCGGCGTCGCGGGCCTTATTCTGGCGCCGATCCTGATGATTCTCCTCAAAGCTTTGTACGACCAAGGCTATTTCAAGCGCTGGATCCGCCTGCCCCGCGAGGAATTCGCGGTTTCGCCGCTGGAACCGCAGCCGCGGCCTGCCGGGAGCGAAGCTCCCGAAGGCGCAGACGTTCCATGATCTGCCCGAACGCGGCGCCCGCGCGGTTGCGCAGCCCGGCCGGCTGATCGCGGATGAGGACCGCGACCGCGTAGCGGGGCTTGCCTTTCGCCGGGCCGTACCCGACGAACCAATGGTCGTTGCGCCCGCGGGATTCGCCCTCCTGCTCCGCCGTGCCGGATTTGCCGGCGAGCGGCCAAGCCGCGGAAGACAAGGCTCGCCTCGCCGTTCCGTCCGTCACGACTCCTCGCATCGCCTTCAGCACGGCCGATGCCGTCTCCGGGCGGATCACCCCGTATTTGGAGGGGCTGAGCTGCGGCTCCAGCTTCGCGGCAAGGCCACCGTCGGCGTACCGGATCTCCGACACGACGCGCGGAGCCGATACCCGTCCGCCGTGCAGCAGGGTAACGACCAGATTCGCCGCCTGCAGGGGCGTGACGCGGACATCCCGCTGGCCGATGCCGGTGCCGGTCCGCACGCCGCCGTCCCGGGCGGTTTTTTTGTCCGCGAAAACGGCGCCCGCTTCTTCCTCCCCAAGCAGCCTTAGCGGTTTCCCGTCCAAGAAACGCGCCGCCGACCACCCGACCTGCCGGCCCAGCCCGAGCCGTTCGGCCGTGATTTGGATCCACGCCGGATCGAGTTTCTCCGCCACTTCGGCGAACGCGACGTTGCACGATTCCTCGAACGCTTCTTCCAGCGTCAGCACCCCATGCCCCTCCGGCTTCCAACATTGCAGTCCGTAACGGCCGTACGCCCCGTCGCAGCGGAACTCCGTGTCCAAATCCGCGGTTCCCGATTCCAGCGCCGCCGCCAGCGTCACCGTCTTGAACACCGATCCCGGCGCGTAAGCGGTGATCGCGCGGTTCCGTTCGTCCGTGCCCGGGGCCCCGATCCGTTCCGGATCGAAACCGGGCAGCGACGCCATCGCGAGCACGTCCGCGTTCGCGGCGTCCAGGACGACCGCGGCTCCTTCCTTCACGCCGGCTGCCTTTAACGTCTCCAGAACCTCCCGCTGGATGTCCAGGTCCAGCGTCGTCACGACCCGCAGCGGATAATGCGGGTTGGCCGGACTTTCGGTCCGCAGCCCCAGGCCGTTCAGCGGCCGTCTGCCCGCGTCGGTGACTTGGCTGACCCGGGTCGGTCCCGCGCCTCGAATAAACCGGTCGAGCGACCGTTCCAACCCCGAACCGCCGATGGGGTCGGACCGCTTCATCCGCTGCTGGGCAAGGCGGTCGGCGTAAAGCCGCGACAACCGCTCGGGATCCTGCGAGACGTAGCCGATCGCGTGCAGCGGTTCGATGGCCGAAGGGTACCGATTCGAATAGGGCAGGACGTACACGCCGAGCAGGGCGGCCGCCCGGATCCGCGACTGCTGCTCCGGCGTGAGCGCCAATGCCCGGCGCGTGCCCGGCGGCCGCCAGACGTCGGGAGACCGAAGCGTCCGCAGCCATTCCTCCAGCTGTCCCGTCGAGGCCCCGATCGATTCCGCCGCTTGTCGCACGGCCTGCTCAGGCCCTCTGGGCATGCCGTTCAGCGGGAAAGCCGCGAGCGTCCGAACCGGCTCGTTCGTGAGCGGACGTCCTTTCCGGTCGAGAAAAGCCCCCCTGCCCGGGTCGACGGTGAGCGAGTCCGACCTTTGGGCGAAGGCCGCTTCGGGTATACCCGACCCGGGAGCCGCTGCCGGGAAGCGTCCCAGCTGCACCCAAGCCAGACGGACTTCCGCCAGCCCGAATAACAGCGTCAGCAGCAGCAGCAAGCGGATCATCCGGCTCCGGCGTCCCCGTTTCCGCATTCGATCTCCTCCTCCCCGCGCATCCGTTGCATCGTTCTCTCCCTATTGTTTCCATGGGCGTTCGATGCCTAAACCGGAAAACGGCACGAGAAAGCCGCAGGGCAACCCCTGCGGCCGGGTGGATCGAATATGGGCGAAACGTCCGTTTAGCCGTTTAGGAGACCGTGAACCGGGAGAGCGACTCGCGAAGCTGGTTGGACACCGTCTCCAGCTTGTTCGAAAGCTGGACGAGACCGTCGCTGACGCTGAGCTGCTCGTTGCTGAGCGAAGCCACTTCTTCCGACGTCGCGGACGCTTCCTCCGCCACCGCGCTGACGTTGGTCATGGCGAGGGACAGCGTCGTCTGGGCTTCCTCCAGGTGACGGACGGACTCGGTAGCCTCGTCGAGGCGGCCTACGAAGCCGTTCATATTCTCCTGGACCGTCAAGAAGATTTGGTTGGCCTCGCGGACGGATTCGATCTGTTCCTGGAAGATCGGATACGCTTCGGACAGCACGGAGACCGTCTCGTCGATTTCCCGCGAAATTTTATCCACGATCTCGCCGACGACCCCGATGGACTGGCGCGACTGGTCCGCCAGCTTGCGGATCTCGTCGGCCACCACCATGAAGCCTTTGCCCGCGGCCCCGGCCCGGGCGGCTTCGATGGTCGCGTTCAAGGACAGGATGTTCGTCTGCTTGGAGACGTTGCCGAGCACGTCCAAAATTTTGCTGATGGAACGCGTGCTGTCTTTCAGCTTGTCCACTTTGTCGACCATCGAACGGGTCATTTCCTCGGTCTGCCCCGTTTTATGGATCAACGTGCTCATATAGTCCGAGCCTTTGCGGCTGGCTTCCTCGACTTCTCCCGCCGCATGGCCCATTTCGGCGTTGGAGGAAATGACCGATTGCACCTGCTCGCCGATCTGCGCGGTCATGTCGCTGCCCTTCTCGGACTCGATCGCCAGATTCGTCGCCCCGGTCGCGATTTCTTCGGTCGCGATGGCGATTTCCTTCGCCGCTCCGGCGGTTTTGCGGGAGGCTTCCGTCAGGGCGGTCGCGGTTTCGAGCACCTCCACCGCGGACTGGTTCGTCTTGCGGACGAGTCCCGTGATTTCCTCCATCATGCGGTTGAAGCTGTCGGCCACCTGGCCGATTTCGTCTTTCTTGCGGAGCGTCGACCGGACGGTGAGGTTGCCTTTCTCGCCTTCGTTCATCAGGTTGCGCAGCTGGCTCAGCGGACGTCCGACGGTGAGCATCACGATCCCGCCGATCGCCGCCGCGATCAGAATGGCGACGACGGACATGACGATGGTCAGCGTCCGGATCGCTTTCGCGTCTTTCACCAGCTCGGAAACCGGAATGTTGCCGATCAGCGTCCAGCCGTTCGTGTCGATGACGCCGCCCGAGGACAACGATTTGATCCCGTTGACCGTCATCGTCTCGGAACCTTCCGGAACCTTGCTCGCGTAAGGAGTCCCGTATTGGGCGGCGTCCGGGCTGTACACGACGGTTTTATCGGGCGCGACCACGTAAGCGGAGCCTTTGTCCCCGAATTGGACGGACTGCATCTGGTCTTCGATCACTTTCATTTTGACTTCCATCAGAAGAAGGGTCGGTTTGCCCTGGTTCAGGAAACGCCCTACGCCGAACGTGGGAGCGGACCGTTTGCCGTCCAGCCCGTTCGGCTGGGTGGGAATCCATACGGCCTTTCCGTTGCCGTTCTTGATCGTCTCAATAAAGGGGGATTTCAGCAGGCTGTCTTTGTCCACCGAACCGCCGGTCGTAATGAGCTGGTCCGCCGGATCCAGGGACAGCAGCGTGATGGACTCGATGGTGGAATCCGACATGGCCACCTGGCTCAGCTTCTCGGTCAGCTGGCGGCTGGTGTCGAATTTCTCGAAATCGTCGGAGGCCACGCCCAACGTGTTCAGATAGGACATGAAGTCGTTGTCCGTGATGAACTGCAGCGTCGTTCTCTCATAACCGGCGAGCAGCAAATTGAGCTTGCCGGCCGTCTGCTCGGCGGTCTGCGTGCTGGCCTCCGCGACTTTGGACTGAATGATCGACCGGGACTTGTTGTAGGAGAACAGGCCGAGCAGCAACACGCAGACCAGTATGCTGCAAATGATGAGCAGGAACAGCTTCATGCCCACGGAGCGGATCGGGTTCGCCTTCAGCTGCTCTCCGAACATGCGGGAAGCCCCAAGAGCCGCTTGGGCGCCTTTTTTCCATTGAACCGCTTCCAATCCCTTGCGCCACGATTGTTTCATGTGATGAGATTCCCTCCGGCTTCTAATGTGACGAATCGGTCGGCTGCAGAAAAAAACTGCCGAAAACACTGAACCTGCCGGTACAAGCAGGTTCTCTTCAGTGTAATTTCGACAGTTTGTTAAAAAATCCTTTAGAAATCGGGACCAAAAATGGATTTTTTCTCAGAAAACCCGAGTTTTTTTGCGCCTTCGACCGTTGCGTCCGCATTCAGCCGGTTTTTTTGCGCATGATGTCGTAGGGAGCGACGGGATGATCGGTCCGCAGGCGGATCGCCTGCAGCGGATGACGGGCGGCGTCCAGCCGGCTGCCGTCCGCGTCCGTCAGTTCGCCGATCGCCTGGGTGAAGCTGCGCCCCCCCGGCCCTACGAATTCCACATGCATGCCGGGCTTGAAGTTGCTGCGCTGCTGGACCGTGGCGATCCCCGTTTCGGCGTCGTAATCCGTTACCACCGCGGCGAAGTCGTAAGGCGCGGGCTTCTCTTCCGGCTCGTAGATGTGTTCGGCCGCTCCCGGCGTGCCGAAGAAAAAGCCGGTGTTCAGCGGACGGTTCGCGGCCTTGCCGATCTCCTCCACCCATTCCCGGCGCAGCTCGTATCCGGCCGGGTCGGCGAAGTAGGCGTCGATGGCCTGGCGGTACGCGTTCACGACGGAGGCGACGTAGTGGACGCTTTTCATGCGCCCTTCGATTTTAAAGCTGTCTACGCCGGCTTCGATCAGCGCGGGCAAATGCTCGATCATGCACAGGTCCTTGGAGCTCATCGTGAACAGGTTTTGGCCCGGCTCGGCGACGGAGCGGTCTTCCGCGTGCAGGTCGTATTTCCACCGGCACGACTGGCAGCAGCCGCCGCGGTTCGAGTCCCGGTCGGTAAAATGGTTGGACAGCACGCAGCGGCCCGACACCGACGAGCACATCGCGCCGTGGATGAACGCTTCGATTTCGATGCCGACGCGGGCTTTGATTTCCCGGATCTCGTCCATCGTCGTTTCCCGGGCGAGCACGACGCGGGGAAGCCCTTCTTCTTTCCAGAATCGGACCGCCTGCCAATTCATCGTGGACTGCTGCGTGCTGAGATGCACTTCGAGGCCGGGCGCGACGCGCTGGGCCGTCTCCACGATGGCGGGATCGGCGGTGATGATGGCGGCGATGCCGGCGTCTTCGAGCTCCTTCAGGTAGTCCGAGATGCCCGGCAAATCCTCTTCATGGGCGAAAATGTTCGTGGCCACGAATACTTTGGCCCCGTAACGGGACGCGAACGCCACGCCTTGCCGCATCTGCTCGATGCTGAAATTGTCGGCGTTCGAGCGCAGGCCGTACTTCTGGCCTCCGATGTACACGGCGTCGGCCCCGTAATGGACCGCGAATTTGAGCTTCTCCAGGCTGCCTGCGGGAGCGAGCAGCTCCGGCTTGGCCAGCCGCTGTCTGGCGCCCGTAAGCCGGGGCGCGGTTTCCAGCAGGGTACTCACGGCACCCAACTCCTTTCATCGGGAGTTTGACGGAGTCAAACTCTCTCCTCTTAATAAACTTGTTCTTTGTACAGGAAGCCGAAGCTCAGCTCCCTTTCGGGATCCTGCAGCTTCCGGATCGCTTCCAGCCAGTCCGGATCCATGGCATAATCGCCGCCGTCCGCCGCCAGGCGGGCGAGCGCGGCGCGGTAGCTCCGCAGCACGGTTTCGTTGTAGGCTTCCGGCTTCAGCAGAGCTTCGACGTACAGGCTGTTCACGCCCATCGAGACGAGATCCGGAATCGCTTCGAGCAGGCAAATGTCGTCGGCGCTCATCACGTGCGTGCCGCCTTCGTCTTCGTACACGGGAAAACGCAGGTCCGGCCGTTCCGTCTCGACCAGGTACAACCCTTTGCCGGGACCGCGGTCGACGAGGGATGCTTCCTTGCCCAGATGCTCCATGTAGCTGAGCAGCAAGTTGCGATGGGAATGGTAAATGTTCGTCGCTCCGTGCACCTGCACCTGGATTTCCAACGTCGTGCCTTTCCGGAATCCGGCGATTTCCTCTTCGTTTAGCTCGCGGGCCAGAACGGCCCGCACCGCTCCCCTGCGGCCCCAATAGTTCGCCGCCGCCGAATTGGTGGCGATCATGTCGGGATTCCAGTGGAGCGGCATGTTCGGGGCGTATTCCCGGACGCTCAGCAGCACCGCCGGATCACCGAAAGCGATCGCGTCCGCTCCCGCGGCCGATACCGTCCGCAGATAGTCCGGCAGTTCGGGCAGTTCCCCGTTCCGGAACAGCTTGTTCACGCTCACGTAGGCTTTGGCGCCCATCGCGTGGATGCGGGAGACCGCTTCGGCCAATTCGCTCGCCGGGATGGTTCCCGGCAAGCGCATGCCGAAACGGGGTTCGCCGATCAGAACGGCGTCGGCGCCGGCCTGGATGTAACGCTCCGCTTGCGCGGCCGAACCGGCCGCGATGAGGAGCTCGGGTATTGCCGCTGCAGACACGCACGGCACCTCCAATCCGCTTCGCGTCCCTCTCGGGGGCGAAAATGGGCTTATTGTTTTTTGGCGTTCTGGTTGCTGGTCTGGATGTTCTTCTGGTGTTGCTTGAAGGTGACGGCGAACAGGTGCTCGTTCGAGCCGTCCTTCTTCGTCACGTAGTAGTAATATCCCGTATCGTCGGGATAAAGCGCGGCTTCGATCGATTTGAGGCTCGGATTCGCGATCGGTCCCGGCGGAAGCCCCGGGTTCAGATACGTGTTGTACGGGCTTTCGACCTTGAGGTCCTCTTCCGTCAGTTTTTCCTTCGGCTTATCGAGCGAATATTGGATCGTCGCGTCGATTTGCAGCGGCATTTTCTTCTTCAGGCGGTTCTCGATGACGGAAGCCACGATCGGGCGTTCCTCGTCGACGACGACTTCCCGCTCGACGAGCGAAGCGATCGTCAGCAGCTGATGCAGCGTAAGGCCGCGTTCCTGCATGACGTCCTGCCAATCTTCCGGCAGTGCGTCCAGCTTCTTGTCGAGTTCCGCGAGCATGCGGTTCACGATATCCGCCGCCGTGCTGCCCGCCTTGATCTCGTAGGTTTCCGGGAACAGATAGCCTTCCAGCAAATACCGGAGCTTCCGGTCTTGCGGAATTTGGGCGGTCCATTCCGATCCGGACCACAGCGCCGGATTTTGCACCGCGCCCAGGAAATCTTCCTTTTTGACGCCGCCGTTTTGGGCCAGCCGATCCGCGATCTGCGCCACGGTGAAACCTTCCGGGATCGTCACCCGGAACGTGGCCGGCGCCACGATGTCCCCTTTGTTCAGCTTGGCGACGATCTCTTCGCGGGTCATGCCCGGCGTCAATTCGTAGACGCCCGCCTGGAACTTGGAGCCTTCGCCTTTGAGCTTGAGCCAGCCGCCGAAAATCGTGGCGTCGCGGATCAGCCCGTTCTCCTCCAGGAGCTCGGCGACCCGCTGCGCCCGCATGCCTTTCTCGATCGTCACCTGGATCGGCGTGCTCGAGGCGTATACGGGACGCAGGCCGTTCCACACGTACAGCAGGGCTCCCCCCGCCGTCGCCAGCACGATGCACAGGGCGATCAAGAAGGACCAGAGCATGACCCGGGGTTTGCGTCTCGGCCGGTACGCCGGCGGTTCATGCGCATCCGGCGGTTCGTTCGAAGCCGGCTTCTCCTTCAACGCCCGCGGTTCCGGAATCGGCGAAGACCGTCCCGAACCCCGTTCCTCCGGAACCGACGGTTGACGCGGTTCGCGGGCTCCGATCTCTCTCTCTTCTTTGTTCTGACGGCCGCCAGACGGCTCATTGCCGTAGATGGAGTTCCATCCGTTCGACCCGCCTTCTCTGTCCACTCCGTTCTCCCCCCATGGTAAAGCTGCGAATCCGCAAGCGAGCATGCGTAAGACCGAATCATTCCGAATCGTCGGTCAACGGCAATAAAGAGCGGTTTCCCGCTCTTCATTGTACACGATTCAAGGCCGTTCGTCGCCGCCGAACAACGAATCGTCGTATGCTTCGGCAGCTTTCTCCCACTCTTCGTCGTCTTCGACGGTCGCAAGATGAAGGTTCCCGTCGCCATCCTCGGCGACGCGGAACACTTCGATATCGCCTTCCTTGCGCATGGATTCGGACTGCAAAATCGCGTATCGCCGACCGTCCAGCGCGAGCTCGGCGAGAATCCGGTAAGCTTCCGCGCTCCCCTCCGGCCCCTGCAGCTCCACTTCGCTGCCGTATCGGTCCTTCAGGGAAGACCGTCCTTCCACTCGATTCTCTTGGGTCACGGGTTACCTCCCGCCGTTCAGATCTTGCCCGAGTCTTCCTCGGCTTCCCCGAACTCGCTCATCAGGGTGTTGAACGTTTCTTCGACCATATCCCATTCTTCCTGGGCTTCGATCGGATACAGTTTGATTTCTTCGCCCTCTTCCTCGTAACGGAAGGCGAAAACCTCCTGCTCCTCGTCCGAATCCTCGTTTTCCTCGGCCGGCACGACCATCAGGTATTTGCGGCCCGAATCGTCGTCCAACTCGAAGCGCATGATGACCTCGAACGCTTCCTCGTTGCCGTCCTCATCGGGTATATAGATGATTTCCGCCTCTTCCTGCGGGTTCAATTCGTCCGTCATTCGTCTCCCTCACTTCCCTCGGGCATCCAAATAGTTTTGCAGCAGCAGGGCCGCCGCCATTTTGTCCACGACTTGCTTGCGCTTGCGCCGGCTGACGTCGGCCTCGAGCAGCGCCCGGGTGGCCGCTACCGTGGTCAGCCTTTCATCCCAGAGATCGACCGGCACGGATAGGGTCTCCCTGAGCTTGTCGGCGAATGCCATGCAAATTTCCCCACGAGGGCCGATCGTGCCGTTCATGTTTTTCGGGAGCCCCACGACGATCGTCTGCACGCCGTTCTGCTCCACCAGTTCGGAAATGCGGCGCAGGACGGCTTCCTCCGAACCGTTCTCGATCATTTCCAAGCCTTGCGCCGTCCAGCCGAATGCGTCGCTGAGCGCAACCCCGATGCGCCGGTCTCCGTAGTCGAGTCCCAGAATCCGCATCGTTACCGCCGGTTTTGTTCCAGATAGAAGCGGACGAGTTCTTCGATCAGTTCGTCGCGTTCCTTCTTCCGGATCACGCTTCTCGCGTTGTTGTGGCGGGGAATGTAAGCCGGATCGCCCGAGAGAAGGTAACCCACGATCTGATTGATCGGATTGTACTCTTTCTCCACCAGCGCATCGTGCACCTGGAGCAGAATGTCCTTCGCGGACATTTCCTGCGGATCGGCTACGACGTCGAACTGGACCGTCTTGTCCAGATGGTTTTTATCCGCCGTGCTCATCTCCGGCACCTCGCTTTCTCTTCCACTCCATCATATCACATTCAAGGACAGACAGGAAATTCATGGAGGGTGGGAACCTTTGACGAATGGCCGGAACTTTCGTCGAATGGCCGGAGAATTGCGGGATCGGCCTGCGGTCAGCCTCCGAGCTGGGCGAGCACGACCCGTTCCGCGGCCGCCAGCGCTTCGCCGAGCTTCGACGGGTCTTTGCCGCCCGCTTGGGCGGACTCCGGCTTGCCGCCGCCTCCGCCGCCGCAAATCACGGCCAGCTCCTTCACCAGCTTGCCCGCGTGCAGGCCGCGCGCCGTCAAATCGGAGCTGACGGCCGCCACCAGGTTGACCTTGTCCCCGTCGACGGCGCCCAGCGCCAGCACCGCCGAGCCGAGCTTCGCTTTGAGCTCGTCCGCGACGCCGCGCAGCGCGTCCATGCCGCCCGCGTCCACCCGGGCGGCCAGCAGCGTGACGCCGCCCACCGTCTTGGCTTGGCCGGCCAGCTCCGCCGCCTCGAGCCGCCCCAGCTTGCTCTGCAGCGACTCCGCTTCGCGCTGCAGCTGGCGCATGTCGGCCTGCAGCGCCTCGATGCGCTTCGGCACGTCGCCCGGCGCGCTCTTCAGCAGGCCGGCCGCGGCTTTCAGCGTGCCGAATTGTTCATCCAGGTACGCGTAGGCGTGGCGGCCGGTGACCGCTTCGATCCGGCGCACGCCGGAGCCGATGCCGCTCTCGCTCACGAGCTTGAAGAGGCCGATCTGCGCGGTGTTCCGCACGTGGCAGCCGCCGCACAGCTCGAGCGAATAGTCGCCGACGCGCACGACGCGCACGATGTCGCCGTATTTCTCCCCGAACAGCGCCATCGCGCCCATCTCCTTCGCCTCGTCGATCGGCCTCAGGCTGATATCCACGTCCGTGCCGAGCCAGATTTGCTCGTTCACGCGGCGCTCGACGTCGGCCAGTTCCTCCGGCGTGACCGCGCCGAAATGGCTGAAGTCGAAGCGCAGGCGCTCCGGCTCGACCAGGGAGCCGGCCTGGTTGACGTGCGTCCCGAGCACTTCCTTCAGCGCCTTGTGCAGCAGGTGCGTCGCCGTATGGTTGCGGACGATGTCGCTCCGTTCTTCCTTCTCGACCGAAGCCTTGACCGCGTCGCCTTTCTTGAGCGAGCCCGACGTGATCACGACCTGATGCACGTGCTGCCCGTGCGGCGCTTTGCTCATGCCGACGACCGTCGCGGACACCCCGCCGGCGGTCAGCGTGCCGCGGTCGCTCACCTGGCCGCCGCTTTCCGCGTAGAACGGCGTGCGGTCCAGGATGACCAGCACGGTTTCTTCCACGCCCGCGGCGTCGACGAAACGGTCGTCCGCGACGATGGCCAGCACGCGGGCTTCCGCCGTCAGCGAGTCATAACCCACGAACGCGCTGGCTTCGGTATAATCGGCCAGGGCGCCGCCTTGGACTTTCATGCTCTCCGTTTCCTGCCGGGCGGAACGGGCGCGGGCGCGCTGCTCTTCCATCGCCGCCTCGAACCCTTCGCGGTCCACGGTCATTCCTTGCTCGGCGGCGTAGTCTTCCGTCAGGTCGAACGGGAAGCCGTAGGTATCGTACAGCTTGAAAGCGTCGGGTCCGGAAATTTCCTTTTTGCCATCCGCCTTCGCTTTCGCGCAAATATCCGACAGGATCGCCAGTCCGTCGCTCAGCGTCTCGTGGAACCGCTCCTCCTCGGTGCGGATCACTTTCTCGATGAACTCGCGGCCGTTCACGATTTCATTGTAGAACCCGCCCATGATTTCGCCCACGGTGGAGACGAGCTCCCAAAGGAACGAACGGTCGATGCCGAGCACTTTGCCGTAGCGGACGGCCCGGCGCAGCAGCCGCCGGATGACGTAACCGCGGCCTTCGTTCGACGGCAGCACGCCGTCGCCGACCGAGAACGCCACCGCGCGGACGTGGTCCGCGATGACCTTCAGCGCGACGTCGGTCTCTTCCGCCGCTTTGTATTTCACGCCGGCGATCGCCGCCGTCCGCTCGATGAGCGGCAGGAACAGGTCCGTGTCGAAGTTCGAGTCGACGTCCTGGAGAATCGACGCGAAGCGCTCCAGGCCCGCGCCGGTATCGATGTTCTTGTTCGGAAGCGGCGTGTAGCTGCCGTCCTTGTTGTGGTTGAATTGCGAGAAAACGAGGTTCCAAACTTCCAGAAAACGTTCGTTCTCGCCGCCCGGCCAGCATTCCGGATCGTTCAGGTCGCCGTATTTATCGCCGCGGTCGTAGAAAATCTCGGTGCAAGGTCCGCAAGGTCCTTCGCCGATATCCCAGAAGTTGCTCTCGTCCAGCTTGTAAATGCGTTCGGCCGGAATGCCGATTTTCTCGTTCCAATACCGGAACGCCTCTTCGTCGTCCTTATGGACGGTCACCGACAGCCTGTCCGGCTCGAAGCCGATCCACTCGGGGCCGGTCAGGAACTCCCACGCCCACGTGATGGCCTCTTCCTTGAAATAATCGCCGATGCTGAAATTGCCGAGCATTTCGAAAAAGGTATGGTGCCGGCGCGTTTTGCCCACGTTTTCGATGTCGTTCGTGCGGATGCACTTCTGCGAATTGGCGATGCGCGGGTTCTCCGGCTTCACCCGTCCGTCGAAGTAAGGCTTGAGCGGCGCCATGCCGGCGTTGATCCAGAGCAGGGACGGATCGTTGTGCGGCACGAGCGAGGCGCTCGGCTCGATGTGATGGCCTTTGCTGGCGAAAAACTCCAGCCATTTGGAACGGATTTCGGCGGCTTTGAGCGGTTTCATCGTTCTATTCGTCCTCCTTAAAATAAAAAAATCCCCGAGCGAGTCAGGGACGAAATTGTATTCGCGGTACCACCCTGGTTATCGCGGCGTCGGCTGCAGCGGCCAAGCGCGATCTCCTTCGGCGGGCGTTAACGGGCCCTCCCGGCGGCTTGTTCAAGGCCGCGCTCCGAAACCGGCTTCCTTGCGCCCTTCGCGCCGAAGGTTCTTCCACCCGCCGCCGCCCCCGGAAACGGGTTCGGCGCGAAACCTTCTCTCTGTCGCGCGGTCTGCGAAGTACTCGTGTTTCTTCAACGCATTCGCATTTTCCCATTGTAATCCATTATATCGAGCCGGTTTCCCCGCTGTCAAACGGTTTTTCGCCGGATGTAATACGAGAAAACGTGCTGCGCGATCACCTTGAGCGCCGCGTACACCGGCACCGCGAAAATGAGCCCGACGACCCCGGCGAGCTCCCCTCCGACGAGCAGCACGAAGATGATCGTCAGCGGGTGCATGTGCATCGTGCGCCCGACCACCTGCGGGCTGATCACGTTGCTTTCCAGCGTCTGGCAGAGCGAATTCACGATCGCGACGAGCAGCACCATTTTCCAGGAGATCGTGCTGGCCACGACGACGGCGGGCAAGGCGCCCAGGAAGGGGCCCAAATACGGGACGATGTCGAACAGGGCGACGAAACCCGCCATCAAGAGCGGGTACGGAAGCCCGATGATCCAATAGCCGACGTACGCCAGGATCCCGATGCACACGGACACCAGGAATTGTCCGCGGATGTAGCTCCCGAGCGCGGCGTCGATATCCTTCAAGAGCCGAACCGCCTGCTTGCGGCGGTTTCGGGGCAAGTATTCCAGCGCGGCTTTCTCGAACACGTCCATGTCCTTCATCATATAGAACGCGAGAAACGGCACGATCATCGCCAGGAACAGCACGTTGAACACGGCGTCCAAGTTGTTCAGGAAGTCGGATACGGCCGTCGAAAACCGCTTCTCGAAGCCTTCCACCGCCCGGTTGATCCCGTCACGCACGCTGTCCGGCAGCACGACGTTGCGGTTATAGTGGTCCGCCAGCGACTGCACCCGCATCGTCAGCTCGGGAACGTGCTCGTTCAGCTCCTGCACCTGGCCGATGAACATCGGGATCATGTTCATGACGATGACGGCGCAGCTCGCGGTGAACACGGCGTAGATGAGCAGAACGGCCGCCGTTCGGGGCACTTTGCGGACGTGCAGCAAATTGACGATCGGATTCAGGACGTAGGAGATGACCAGGGCGACCACGAAAGGGGTGAGCACGGCCTTGAAAAAGCCGTATACCGACCAAAGCAGCGGCCGCACGAGCATCAGCAGGTACAACGCGGCGAGACCGAGTATGAGATAGACGAGCGCGGCGAACGCGCGGCTTTGGGCAAACCGGTTCATTTCCCCACCCCCGCCAAACGGCATGCCTTTTCCAGTATATGTACTTGTCCCACCGATTAAACCGAAAAAGCCCCGATCTCTCGTCGTCGAGAAATCGGGGCGCGTCAAGCCGTCTTCCGGGGGGTTACATCCCGCCCGCCTGGAGAGGCTCGGATACGGGTTCGCTGGCGAACAAGTCGTCCAGCGAACTGAGCGTACCGTCTTCTTCCACTTGGTAGACGGACATTTTTTCTCCGTTCACCGTAAGCTCGATGAAGCAGCTCCAGCAGTAAAATTGATGGGAACCGATCTTCCCGATATCCTTGGAATTGCAGTTCGGGCATCTCATCATCCGTCTTCACCTATCACTTTCCGCGTTCAGCGTATGGTCTTTCGTCAGCACCCTTTCGTAGGAAGCGGGCACCAAAATCGCGTCTTCGCCCAGCGTAAGCTGGCCGGGTCCGTCCGGCAGCAGCAGCCGCCTGCGGCCTTCGAGCACATCCGACAGAAATCCGTCCGTGAGTTCGCACCCTACTAAAGGTGTACCCTCGGAGGGTTTAAAATAAACATCCGTGATCCGGCCGAGTTCCTGCCCGTTCACGGTATAAACCGGCATGTCCTTCAAACGGACCGTGCCGCCGAGGAATCCGCGCATCAACAACGATCTGTCCATGTCGGCGACGGCATTCCGGCTGGGGATGACCAAGGCGTCTTCCCCGCATGCCGCGATGTCCCGCCAGAGGATTCCTTTGAACGTTTTGCGATTCCACGTTCTTTGATCCAGGACGACCCCGGAGAGGCTCCAATATTCGTCGAACCAGACGTCCTTGACGCGGCCGGCCCTTCGGCCGCTGTCCAGCAGCACCGGCAGGCCGAGCAAGGATTGGACTTGAAGCATGTCCGGCACCCCTTTCTTGCAGGCGCCTGTTAAGTTATACGTAGCCGCGCCGAAATGGTTGCAATGATCAACGCCGTTTTTTCCGCTTCTTCCCTAGTATTGCCCAAACCGAAGCTGAAACGTACGGCATTGCGCACCCGATCGGGGGAAAGTTTCATGGCGGAGAGCACGTGGGAAGGCTGAAGGGAGCCCGACGAGCAGGCCGAACCGCCGGATGCGGCGACGCCCGCCAGGTCTAAATTCATGAGCATGGTCTCCGAGGAAATTCCCTGAAAGCTTACGTTGACGATATGGGGGAGACGGAAATGTTCGTTTCCGTTGATCCGGAACGCTTCTTCGCCCAACTCACGGGACAACCCGGACAGAAAGGCGGCGCGGACGGCCTCCACCCGGCGAACCTTCTCCTCCAATCCGGCGAAGGTCGAGCGGGCCGCCGCCGCGAAGGCGGCGATGCCGGCCACGTTCTCCGTGCCGGCACGGCGAGACCGCTCCTGGTTCCCTCCGTGCAGCAGCGGCTCGAACGGCGTGCCCCGGCGGATGAAAAGCAGACCGACGCCTTGGGGGCCGCCGATTTTATGCGCGGATATGCTGAGCAAGTCTACCGGCAGCTTCTGGAGATCCCACCGCTCGTAACCGAAAGCCTGCACCGCGTCCACGTGCATGGCGGCGCCTTGCGTCCGCGCGATTTCGCCGATCTCCTCGAACGGCTGCCGGGTACCGGTCTCGTTGTTGCCGGCCATGATACTGACGACCGCCGTCCTTCCGTCGATGGCGCGCGCGGCGTCCTCCGCCGAGACGCGCCCGGTCTCGTCCGGCTGAAGGAGCGTCAGGCGGAAGCCCCGCTTTTCCAGGGCGCGGCAGGCGTTCAATACGGCAGGGTGCTCCACCGCCGTCGCGACGATGCCGTCGCGGCCGCGCGCACGCTGCACCTCCGCCGCCCCGAACAGGGCGGCGTTGTCGCTTTCCGTGCCGCTGCCGGTAAACACGATCTCGGCCGGAGAGCAGCCGAGACTTTCGGCCAGCGCGTCCCGGGCGGCCGTGACCCGGCTTCGGGCGCTCCGTCCGAACGCATGCAGGCTGGACGGGTTGACGGGCCCCGCGCCGGCGGCTTCCGCATAAGCGGCGATCGCCTCGGGCAGCATCGGGGTCGTGGCCGCGTGGTCCAAATAAATGGAGGTTAAGGAGCTCATGCCGTTCCCTCTCTTAGATGTAGAACATGTAGCTGTCCGCCTCGTTCTCGCCTTTGTAGTTGATCAAGTCGGACAAGCTGGTGGAGTCCAGCACCTCCGCGATGCTGTCCCGGATGCGCAGCCATAAGTCCCGCTTGGCGGGATCGTCTTCCTCGGTGAAGTCGACCGGGCTGATCGGCCCTTCCAAAATCCGGATGACGTCGCCGGAGGTGACTTCGTCCGGGCTTTTGGACAAGACGTAGCCTCCGTACGCGCCGCGTACGCTTTTCACGAGCCCCGCGTTGCGCAGCGGGGCGATCAGCTGCTCCAGATAGTGCTCGGAAAGTCCGTTTTTTTCCGCGATGCTTTTCAAGGAAGTCGGCCCTTCGCCGAAATTGGCCGCGAGTTCCATCATAATCGTCAGACCGTAGCGGCCCTTCGTCGATATTTTCAAAAGTGAACACCCGCTTTCTTGCCGGCGGCACATATTCAAGCATTTCCAGAAAAAAGGAGAGTATCCCCATACCCAATCTATGTTATCATAACTTTTCCCTTTTGGGGCATAGAAACTTGACATCTTCATGGACATCTCCGCGATCCCTGCGCGATCCGGTGAGAATCGTCCGGGAATGTGATAAAATAAAGTACGCCTGCGGCAAGTCCGCAAGGTTGGAGGTGGATGGAATGAGCGACACGAGATTTCCGGATCCGGCCAAAGTCCGCGTCGTCGTCGGCATGTCGGGCGGCGTCGACTCTTCGGTCACGGCGCTTCTGCTGAAACGGCAGGGCTTCGACGTCATCGGCGTATTCATGAAAAACTGGGACGACACGGACGAGAACGGCGTCTGCACCGCGGAGGAAGACGCGGAGGACGTGCGCCGCGTATGCGACCAGATCGGGATCCCTTACTATACCGTGAATTTTGAGCGGGAGTATTACGATAAAGTGTTCGAATATTTCCTGGAAGAATACCGCCGGGGGCGGACGCCCAATCCCGACGTGATGTGCAACCGGGAAATCAAGTTCGGCGAATTCCTGCAGAAGGCGCTGGCTTTGGGCGCAGACGCGGTGGCCATGGGCCACTATGCCCGGGTGGAACGGCAGGACGGGGAGTTCCGGCTGCTGCGCGGCGTCGACGGCAACAAAGACCAAACGTACTTCCTGCATCAGCTGGACCAATCGCAGCTTTCGCGCGCCATGTTTCCGATCGGGCACCTCACGAAACCGGAGGTCCGCCGCATCGCGGAAGAAGCGGGTCTGTACACGGCGAAGAAGAAGGACAGCACCGGCGTGTGCTTCATCGGCGAACGCAATTTCAAGGAGTTCCTGAGCCACTATTTGCCCGCTCAACCGGGCGATATGGTCGACATCGCGACCGGCGAAGCGAAGGGCCGCCACGACGGGCTGATGTATTATACCCTGGGCCAGCGGCAAGGTCTCGGCATCGGGGGATCGGGCACCGGAGAGCCTTGGTTCGTGGCCGACAAAGACTTGGAGCGCAACGTGCTGTACGTCGTGCAAGGCGACCGGCACCCGAGCCTGTACTCCGTCGCGCTGACCGCGACCGGCGTCAATTGGATCGGGGCCTCGTCCGGCCGGGAGACGTTCCGGTGCACGGCGAAGTTCCGCTATCGCCAGCCGGACCAAGGCGTCACCGTCACGCCGCTCGGAGAAGGGGGATTCCGCGTGGATTTCGACGAGCCGCAGAAGGCGATCACGCCGGGCCAAGCCGTCGTGTTCTACGACGGCGAAGTTTGCCTCGGCGGCGGCACGATCGACAAGGTGTTCAAGCTGGAGCCGTCGGCCGCGGGGGTGTAAGTCGCTTCCACTGTCTTCGAAGGCGTGCGATTACGATACGATAAGGGCTGCTCTCGGAGCAGTCCTTTTGTTTGTCTCCGCACCCCGTATCTGACCGCCCCTCCTCACATCCCTCCGTAAACCCGCCGCCGCAGGGCTTATGTGTCACTTTCTTACACAACTCCTTCGAAATCTCGCCACCGCAGCGCTTTTGTGTCACTTTCTTACACAAGTCCTCCGAAATCCCGCCACCGCAGCGCTTTTATGTAACATTCTTACACAACTCCTCCGAAAACCCGCCATCGCAGCGCTTTTGTGTCACTTTCTTACACAACTCCTTCGAAATCTCGCCACCGCAGCGCTTTTGTGTCACTTTCTTACACAATTCCTCCGAAATCCCGCCACCGCAGCGCTTTTATGTAACATTCTTACACAACTCCTCCGAAAACCCGCCATCGCAGCGCTTTTGTGTCACTTTCTTACACAAGTCCTCCGAAATCCCGCCACCGCAGCGCTTTTCTGTAACAGACTAAAACCATACCTCCGAAAACCCGCCTTCGCAGCGCTTTTGTGTCAGTTTCTTAAACAATTCTTCCGAAATCCCGACACCGCCGCGCATTTGAGTCACTTTCTTACACAAGTCCTCCGAAATCCCGCCACCGCAGCGCTTTTGTGTCACTTTCTTACACAACTCCTTCGAAATCTCGCCATCGCAGCGCTTTTGTGTCACTTTCTTACACAATTCTTCCGAAATCCCGTCACCGCAGCGCTTTTGTGTCACTTTCTTACACAATTCTTCCGAAAACCCGCCATCGCAGCGCTTTTGTGTCACTTTCTTACACAATTCTTCCGAAATCCCGTCACCGCAGCGCTTTTGTGTCACTTTCTTACACAATTCTTCCGAAAACCCGCCATCGCAGCGCTTTTGTGTCACTTTCTTACACAACTCCTTCGAAATCTCGCCACCGCAGCGCTTTTATGTAATTTTTTTACATAACTCCCTCGGAACAGGCGAAACCGGCTACCCCATCCATTCATGCGGCTTTCCTATCTTCCCTGCAAAAGACGGACAGCTTCAGGGGAGACGCGGAGTTTGTGAAATCGTCTGGGACCGCCGCCCTCAAGGATCAATAAATGTTTGTCGACAAGCCCCCGTACCGCCTTGCGCGTAGAGAACGGTGCCAGTTGCAGCCACTCGCAAGCTTCGGTCATCGAAAATGTCCCCGTATGCGCGAGACCGCACCGGATAAGCTCCCTTTCGTATACGGAAAGTTCCATCCACTTGTCTCCCCGTCCGCTCCCCCAAATTCCCAAAGCTTCATATACCGAACGGACGCAGGCTTCCGGTTTCTTGTCCAATTCGTCCCAACTGAACGGCATGTATTTCAAGTTCAGTTTCGCGATGGACCTGACGCGCATCCGCTCGAAGGAGTGACGCTCCCGCGTGATCTTTTCGGCATGTACGACGTAACCTTCCGCCTCGAACGCGATTCCAAGTTTGCGGTGGTATACGTCCACGTAAATTTTCACTCCCGTTTCGCTTACGAGCTCATGCTCCAATTCCAAATCCTCGAACGTACCGAAGACGCGCCACAGCGCCTCGCACAGTTTCTTGGTGCCGGTTAGATCGCGGTCCAGCATCTCCCGGCGCATGCCGGTCGCTTCCGCCTTCTGGCACGCCAAAAACGTCTCCCACGCTTCTTCGAACTTGTTCATCTTCCATCTCCTCCTTCNTCTCCCGGCGCATGCCGGTCGCTTCCGCCTTCTGGCACGCCAAAAACGTCTCCCACGCTTCTTCGAACTTGTTCATCTTCCATCTCCTCCTTCCAAAATAAAACGCCGCCTGTACCGGAGGGCCGGATACAAGCGGCGTGTGCTTCACGCGCTGAATGGTTGCGGTTGTTGCGGTTGTTGCGCGGAACGGATCACAGGTCGACGTTGTGGTACACCTGCTGCACGTCTTCGAGATCTTCCAGCGCGTCGATCAGCCTCTCGAACTGCGCCAACGCTTCTTCGGGAAGCGTGACGTCCGTCTGCGGCAGCATCGTGATTTCCGCGACGGTGAAGTCCGTCACGCCGGCGCGCTTGAACGCCTCCTGCACGGCATGGAACTGCTCGGGATCGGCATAGACGATGACGGAGCCTTCTTCCTCCACGATATCCCGCGCTTCGACGTCGGCTTCCAGCAGCAGGTCCAGCACCTCGTCCGCCGACTTGCCTTCCACCCCGAACACGGCGGTCTCGTCGAACATGTACGCGACGGAGCCGTTCACGCCCATGTTTCCGCCGTTTTTGTTGAACGCCGCGCGGACGTTCGCCGCCGTCCGGTTCACGTTGTTCGTCAGCGCGTCGACAATGACCATCGATCCGCTAGGGCCGAAGCCTTCGTAGCGGAGATCCACGTAGTTCTCGTCGGCGGCCCCCTTCGCTTTCTCGAGCGCCCGGTCGATAATCGCTTTGGGCACGTTGTACGTTTTGGCCCGCTCGAGCACGACTCTCAGGGCGCGGTTCGCTTCCGGATCGGGTTCGCCCTTCTTGGCCGCGACGTAGATTTCAATGCCGAACTTGGCGTAGATCCGGCTGTTGTTCGCGTCCTTCGACGCTTTTTTCTCTTTGATATTGTTCCATTTGCGTCCCATGGTTCCAATCTCGCTTTCTATGCTAGGCTTATCGAAACAATCTTTTTTTATTTTAACAGAAGATCCGAAAAAGAAAACAAGCCAACGAAAACCGGCTCCGCCGTCTTTTCGGGACCCGGAGAATGCGGAAAGAAGCCGAAAACCCCCGGCGGATGCCGGGGGCTTCGTGCTTCGTTCGTGATATGAAATCAGTCCGGCGTTGCCAGACTTACAGTTTCACCACGTTGGATGCTTGCGGGCCGCGGTTGCCTTGCGTGATTTCGAACTCAACCGCTTGACCTTCTTCCAAGGTCTTGAAGCCTTCGCCTTGGATGGCAGAGAAGTGTACGAATACGTCGTTGCCGTTCTCTACGGAAATGAAACCGTATCCTTTCTCTGCGTTAAACCACTTAACTGTTCCTCTCAAATGAAAAACCTCCTAAAATCTCGCCGTCATCGGCGAATGAGGTAATTATAACCGAATCCGCCTGAAGTTGCAATAACCTCGGCCGCCGATTCCGCTCCCATCCGGCCCGCCCTAGCCGCTGTCGATCGCCCCGCCCCTGACATCCCCTTCCGAGCCGCATTCGGCGTACCCGCGGCGTTGATTTCTTCGCCCATCTCTTCTATGATGGGGAAAACGGCAAACTCTGCCAAAGCTTAGGAGCGAACCGATGTTCGAGAAACACACGGTATACAAGCTGGATCCCTACAATATGCTGACGGTGGAAGTGCAAGGCAAAACGATCGTCGTCCGCGAAATTTCCGATCAGTGGGGCGAGGAAACGCACAAGTTCCTCAGCCGTCCGGAACTCATGGATTGGGCGAACCGGCGGTTCCGTCCCGAGGATTTCCCCGAAGGGGAAGAACAATACCGGAAAGTGATGGATACCCTGCGCTCCATCTAATCCGCGGCTGAGGAGGCACGACCCGTTGGCTGACAGCTCCACGCTCATTTTCATCATCTCCGCCTTCGCGCTCGGCGTCATCCTGATCCTGAGCCGGGAGCGGATTCCGCCCCAGCTGCGGAGAGGCATGGCGATCGTCTCGATCCTGCTGATCCTGTTCGCGTTCTTCCTGATCGTGTACAGCTTCTTCACGGCAGGCGCCTGACCGGCGCGGCGGCGTTCGGCGCGTTCATCATAATGAAGGGCGGCAGAGACCATACTAAACCGGCAACCATTTCCAACCAGCCGGAGGCCGCGCCATGAAACGGATGATCCTGCCGATCGCCGCCGCCTTGGCGGCTTTGTCCTTATCGAGCATGTCGATTTTACCAAGGAGGGAAATGCCCGCGATGAACAAAGTATTGAAAAGAAGCGAAGTCCCGGTGGAAAGCACCTGGCGCCTGGAAGACCTGTTCCCGGACCAAGCGGCCTGGAACGAGGAGTACGCGAAGGTGAAGCAGCTGATCGGCCGCGCCGGCGAATTCCAAGGCAAGCTGAAAGACGCCGACACGATCGCCCGCTGCTTCGCGATGGAAGACGAAATTTCCTTGCTGACGGAACGCCTATACGTGTACGCGAACATGCTGCACCACCAGGATACGGCCGAGCCGGGCCCCCAAGCCTTGTCCGAAAAGTCGAAAAAGCTCAGCGTCGAGGTCGGCGAAGCGCTGTCTTACGTCACGCCGGAAATCCTGAGCCTGCCGGAGGAGCAGCTGCGCAAGCTCGCCGAAGATCCGAAGCTGGCCGAATACAAGCGGACGCTCGAGGAGATGCTCCGCCAGAAGCCCCACGTCCTCTCCAAAAGCGAGGAGTCGCTGCTCGCCCAGGTCGGCAACGTGTCGCAAGCGCCGAATACCATTTTCAGCATGATGAACAACGCGGACCTCAAGTTCCCGAAAGTCAAAAACGACAAGGGCGAGGAAGTCGAGCTGACCCACGGCAGCTATATCCAGTTCCTCGAAAGCCGCAATCCGGAAGTCCGCCGCGAAGCGTTCAAAGCGGTTTACGATACGTACGGCAAATGGAAAAACACGCTGGCCTCGACCTTAAGCGCCAACGTGACGAAGAACATTTTCTACGCGCGGGCGCGCAAATACCCTTCGGCGCTGGAAATGTCCCTCTTCGGCGACAACGTCCCGAAATCGGTATACGACAACCTGATCGCCACGATCCATGAGAACCTGCCGCTCATGCACCGGTACATGGCCCTGCGCAAAAAGCTGCTGAAAGTCGACGAGCTTCATATGTACGACCTGTTCACGCCGCTCGTCGAGGAATTCGATATGGACATCGGCTACGACGATGCGAAGAAAACGGTCTATGACAGCCTCACCCCGCTCGGCGAGGAGTATCGGAAAGCGCTGCAGGAAGGTTTCGACAGCCGCTGGATCGACGTGCAGGAGAACGAAGGCAAGCGCAGCGGCGCTTACAGCTGGGGCGCCTACGGCACCCACCCGTACGTGCTGCTGAACCACAAGGACAATCTCAACAGCATGTTCACGCTGACGCACGAAATGGGCCACGCCCTTCATTCGTATTACTCCGACGCGAACAATAATTACCGTGACGCGCAATACCCGATTTTTCTGGCGGAGGTCGCCTCCACGCTGAACGAGGCGCTGCTCATGCATTACCTGCTGGAGAAATCGACGGATCCGAAGGAAAAAATGTACCTGCTGACGTATTACGCCGACCAGTTCCGCACGACGGTGTTCCGCCAGACGATGTTCGCGGAGTTCGAGAAAATCATCCACGAAAAAGCGGAGCAGGGCGAGGCGCTTACGCCGCAGGAGCTGTCGGGCATCTATTATGACCTCAACAAGAAATATTACGGGGACGGAATGGTCGTCGACAAAGACATCGAGATGGAATGGGCCCGCATCCCCCATTTCTACACCAGCTTTTACGTTTACAAATACGCGACCGGTTTTTCCGCGGCGACCAGCTTCGCCAAGCAGATCACGGAAGAAGGCGCTCCGGCGGTGGACCGGTATCTCGGCTTCCTGAAAAGCGGCGGCAGCGACTACCCGATCAACATCCTGAAAAAAGCCGGCGTCGACATGTCCTCTCCGGAGCCGATCCGGCAGGCGATGAGCGTGTTCAAGGACCTGATCGAGCAAATGGAACAGCTCACTTCCGGCAAATAATCGCCAGGGCGGCCGACGGCCGGCGGATAAAAGGCTTGGAACGTCCCGACCCTTGTGGGTCAGGGCTTCCAAGCCTTTTGCGTTTCAGACGAATTCCTTGATGACTTGCCATGCTTCGAGGCGGTCCTCCAGGTTCCGATACCGGGGCGTCGGCACGGGGCTGGTCGACGGCAGCTTCACTACGCGGCGCTCCGCCACTTCCGGCGACGAACCGTGGTGCTTCATCAGCTCCGCGTACGATTTGCCTCCGTTGCAGACGATCGTCGCGATCCGCGGGAACCGGCGGAGCAGCCCGGGGATATCGTTCGGGACGACGTTCTTGATGTCGGCGTCCAGGCTGCCTTCCCGCTCGCAGGCGGCGATGGAATCCCACAAAGCGATGCGGTGTTCCGAGGCGAACCGCAGCCGCTCTTCGTAAGCCGCGTCCGGCTCCCGCCCGGCGAACAGCCGGTACAGGATCGGCCAGAAGTGGTTGCGGGGATTCCCGTAATATTGATGGGCCCGCAAGGAGGCGACGCCCGGCATGCTGCCCAGGATGAGCAGCCGGGAACGCTCGTCCGCCGCCGGCGGGAAGGAATGGACAATCACGGCTGGTCCCTCCCGATCGTTTCCGTTACAATAGGGGTAGTTTTTCCTATATTCGATAGAAACGGGTTGTCTTTTTTTGAAAAATCGTACCTTCATCTCCCGCCGCACGCCCCAGCAGGTGCTGGTGCTGGGCTTTGCCCTGTTGATCGCGGCGGGCACCGCCCTGCTCTCGCTTCCCATCTCCGTCCAGGACGGCCAAACCCTCGGTTTCCAGGACAGGCTCTTTACCGCGGCATCCGCGGCCAGCGTGACCGGCCTCGTCGTGACGGATACCGGCACGACGTTCACTTGGTTCGGGCAAGCGGTTCTCCTGGTGCTCATCCAGGCGGGCGGGATCGGCTTCATGACCATGGCGACGATGTTCTCGCTCATGATCGGCAAGAAGATTTCCTATAAAGAGCGGCTCGTGCTGCAGGAAGCCTTCAATCATCATAACACGGAAGGCATCGTGCGTCTCATCCGCAAAGTGCTGAAGTATTCCATGGTGATCGAAGGCATCGGGACGCTGCTGTTCGCCGCCCATTGGCTGGACCGGATGCCTCCGGCCCAAGCGCTGTACTACGGCCTGTTCCACGCGGTCTCCATTTTCAACAATTCCGGCTTCGACCTGATCGGCGGACTCACGCCGTACGTCGGAGACGTCTATTTCAACGCGGTTTCGATCGTGCTCATTTTTCTCGGCAGCGTCGGGTTCATCGTTTTGTCCGATCTGATCGATTATCCGAAGCTGCGCAAGCTTTCGCTGCACAGCAAAGTCGTCCTTTCCTTCTCGGGAGGACTCTTGGTGGCGGGCGCCGTCGTCATCTTCATTTTCGAATACACGAACCCGCTGTCCACGGGCTCGCTGAACGTCTGGGAGAAAATGCTGGCCTCCCTGTTCCAATCGACGAGTTTGCGCTCCTCCGGGACGAGCACCATGGACACCCAATCCTTGAGGCAGGCGACGCATTTCTTCATGGTCATCCTGATGTTCATCGGAGCGGCCCCGGGATCGACGGGCGGCGGGATCAAGGTGACCACCTTCGCGATCATGACGGCCGCCTTCTTCACGATGGTCCGCGGCAAGGAAGACGTGGACTTGTTCCGCCGGCGGATCGCCAAAGTGATGGTGTACAAAGCGATCACCGTCATGTTCGTGGCTTTGTTCGTGGTCGTCGGCGCCACGATCGTCTTGTCCTTCTCGGAGAGGCAGCCGTTCCTTATGGTGCTTTACGAAGTGACCTCCGCTTTCGGGACGGTCGGCTTCAGCGCGGGACTTACCCAGCAGCTCACCCCGTTCGGCAAATCCGTGATCATCCTGCTCATGTTCGCGGGGCGGCTCGGGCCGTTCACGATCGCGCTCGCGCTCCAATCGAAGGCAAAAAAAGAGCCTTTCCGTTATCCGGAAGGCAAAATCATTCTGGGCTGATTCGGATTTATCCTTTCAAACTTCCGGCCGTCAGGCCTTCGATAATCGTTCTCTGCAGGAAACCGTACAACACCGCGACGGGAGCGACGCTGAACACGATCCCCGTGCACACCAGCGCGTAGTTCGTCTGAAACGCGTCCCGGAACTGGACCATGCCCGTCGGCAAAGTGCGGAGCGCGTCCTTGCTGATGAAAAACTGCGCCAGCAGGTACTCGTTCCAGTTGCCCAGGAAATTGACGATGAACACCGTGACGAGCGCCGGCACGGTCAGCGGGAGGATAATCCGCGCGAACAAGCCCGGCGCGGACATCCCGTCCATGACCGCGGCCTCCTCCAGCTCGGTAGGGATGGCCCGCATGAACGCGCAAATAAGCAGCACGCTGAACGGCAGCGCTCCGGCCGCATAGGGCAGGAACAGCGACCAGTGCGTGTTCAGGATGTGCAGGTTTCGGACCAGCAAATATTGGGCAATGAACAGCACGTTGCCGGGAATCAGCATGCCGATCAGCACGAATTGGTAGATGGCCGCGCTCGTTTTCGGGAACTTCATCCGGGTAAGCGCGAAAGCCGTGGCGGCCGAAAGCAGCACGCCGACCGCGGCCGCGGCGGCCGCCAGGTACAGGCTGTTCCAGAAATACACGCTGATTTTCGCTTTCACCCAGGCCTCCTGGTAGTTGGAAAATTTCCAGGACTTCGGCAGTCCGAACGGGTGCAGCGCGATTTCGGTATTATTCGCCTTGAACGAAGAAAACAGGACGAACAGGAACGGCACGAGGATGACGACGACATAGACCATCATGACGACATGGGGAACGGATTTGCGCAAAGCGGCCGGCATCAGTACTCCACCCTTTCCTGTCTTCTGGCGAACGCGAATTGGTACAGAGCCGTCAGCAGCAACGCGAACGCGAAGATGATGATGGATAAGGCCGTGCCGTAGCCGTAGTCGCCGAACTTGATCGCTTTGGAAACCATGTAGGACGCCATGACGTCCGTCGCGCCCGCGGGACCGCCGTCCGTCATGACGAGCACGATGTCGACCACGCGCAGCGCTCCGGCGATGGAAAGCATGACGACGACGTTAATGACGGGCCGGATGAGCGGCACCGTCAAATACCATGCCCGCTGCGCGCCGGAAGCCCCGTCGATGCGGGCGGCCTCGTCGATTTCTTTCGGAATGGCCAGGATGGCCGCCAGGATGAGCACGATGTAGAAGCCCATCCATTGCCACGCGTTCGTGATCAGGATGGCGAACATCGCCCATTTGGACTCTCCCAGCCAGTAAATCGGCTCCGCGCCGAATATTTTCAGTATGCTGGCGATCAGGCCGACATCCGGATTGTAGATGTAGCCCCATAAGATCCCGATGACCGAAGTCGACAGGATGGACGGCAGGAACACCGTCGTTTTGTAGAAGCCTTGCAGCCGCTTGACGCCGCTGATCAGCAAAGAAAAGACGACGATCAGCGGAATTTGGACGAAAACGGAAAACACGATGAAATACAGGTTGTTGTACATGGAATGCTGGAAATCGGCATCCCCGAACGCATTCGCGAAATTGTCGAAGCCGATGAAATTGCGCCTGTCCAGACCGTTCCAGTCGGTGAATCCGTAAACGGCGGAGGTCAGCATCGGATAGATGAAAAACAGGAAATAGAGCGCGATCGTCGGCAATACGAAACCGAGGTATACGTAGGGATTTTTAAGCGTCGTCTTCATCGGCGGAAAGCCCCCTTCGAAAAGGAAGAGCGCCGCCCGATCGGGGCGGGCGGCGCCTTCTTCGTCCATGTTGCCGGCGGATTACTTCGCGGATGCGGCGTTCTCCGCGTCCTGCACCTTCTGGATCGCGGCGCCGACGGCATCGGACTTCGCCTTGCCCGCGATCAGCTTTTGCAGCTGGGCTTCGGTTTCCGCGTTGACTTTGGACTGCACGATGGAATCGAAGTGCGGGAAGGATGCGCCCGCGTTTTTCAGCACGTCGAGCACTTGCTTGACGAGCGGGTCCGTGACTTTCGCGACCGAATCGTCGCCCAGCTTCATCGACGGCAGCACGCCGTCTTCCAGCAGGCCGCGCAGCTGCATTTCGTCGCTGTACATGTTTTTGATGAAGGCTTTGACGGCTGCTTTCTCGTTGTCGTTCAGATCGGAGGAGAAGCCGTAACCTTCGCCGTAGTTGGCGTTGACGGACGTCTGGTTGCCCTTGCCGTTCGGTACCGGCGGCAGCGCCACGAAGGCTACCTTGCCCGCGATCGCCTTGCCCACGGCGTCATCCTTGAAGGCGGAAGAGCGCCAGGAACCGTCGAACATCATGCCGGCTTTGCCCGCGACGAAGTCGTTCAGCATGTCGCCGTATTCTTTGCCGAGCTCGCCTTTCGTGAAGTAGCCTTTGCTCTCCCAATCGGCGATGATTTGGTAGGCGGCGACGACGTCCGGCGAATTCCATTTGGAAGCGCCCGTGATGAATCCGGGATTCGTGCCTTCGCCCGCCATGCGGCCGATCAGCGTGTTGACCAGCATGTTGCCGACCCAGGCGGCTTTGTTGCCCGTCGCGAACGGGGTGATGCCTTTCGCTTTCAGCGTATCCGCCGCTTTGATCAGGTCTTCCCACGTGGTCGGCGGGTTCAGCCCGTTTTGCTGGAAAATTTCCGTGTTATAGAAAATGCCTTCCGTGTTGCCGCCGATCGGCAGGCCGTACACTTTGCCGTCCACGGAGAACGGATCGAGCACGCCGCTCAGGAACTTGTCTCTCAGGCCGAGTTCATCCAGGATCGGCGTCAGATCCAGCATCCGGCCGGCCTTCGCGTACTTCTGGGTGTCGGCGGCTCCGCCGAACACGTCGAAAATTTTCGGAGGATTGCCGGCGGCCATTTCGGCGGGCAGCTTCGTGAAGCGGTTGACGGAGTCTTCGACGCCGTCGAGCTCGATGGTTAAGCCCGGCACTTCCTCTTGCGTTCTTTTCACGACTTCGTCGAGAATCGCCTTGCGGAATTTCTGCGGATCGCCGATCTGGATGTGCCGCAGCGACATCGTGAACGGCTCGACTTTCGTTTCGCTCGGGGAGGCCGAAGGAGAGGCGTTCGGCGACTCGGAAGCGGATGCCGACGGCGAGCCGGGGGGCGAGGACGAACCGGCGGAATCGTTGTTTTTGCTGCCGCAGGCCGCGAGTACGAGCGACAAGGACATGAGCAGCGTGAAGACGAGAACCAGGTTTCTTTTCACTGCATGACCCTCCTATAAGGAAATGGTTGCGTTGCTTACACTTCTCATTGTAAGAGCAATCCCCGCCGGCGTAAGGGAGTCATTCCCATAAAGAGGGATAGAATTCTCTAGAAGGCCGCTCCGAACCCTCCTTGGAAAAATACAGAAACCAGCAGGATTCGACACGATCCGGCGCGAATAAGATTTAGGAACAGGTAAGGAGTGGAGCGCGTGTACAAAGAGGAACTCACCTCGGACCAATTGCTTACGATCATCTTCGATTATATGGCCAAAATCGTCAGTGAAACGGAGCTGAAGAAGGTTCTCGTTCTCATGGCGAACATGGGGCGCGAGATGATTTTGTCCGACCGCTGCACCGTGTGGCTGATCGACGAGGTGCGGGGCGAACTGTACACGACCGTCGCCCACGGCGTGGACGAGATCCGGATTCCATACGGCACCGGGCTCGCGGGCACCGCCATCGCCACGGGAGAATCCATCATCATCAAAGACGCCTACAACGATCCCCGGCACAATCGGGACAACGACCTGAGGACCGGTTACCATACGAAATCGATCATCACCGTCCCGTTCCGGAACAACGACGGCGAAATCATCGGCGCCTACCAGGCGGTCAACAAGATGACGAAAGTCGACTATTTCACCGAGCGGGACCTGGAACTGCTCACCCTCGCCGCATCGTACGCCGGCAAATCGCTGGAATCCGTCATGCTCCACCAGGAGATCGTGGACACCCAGCGCGAGATCATCGCGACGATGGGCGAAATCGGCGAAATCCGGTCCAAGGAAACGGGCAACCACGTCAAGCGCGTGGCGGAATATTCGTACGTGCTCGCGCTCGGCCTCGGCATGGACGAAGCGGAAGCGCAGGTGCTCCGCACCGTCTCCCCGATGCACGACATCGGCAAAGTGGCGATCCCCGACGCCGTATTGAACAAGCCGGGCAAGCTGACGGACGAAGAATACGACATCATCAAATCCCATACGAAGATCGGATACCAGCTGCTTAAAGGCTCGAAGCGCAAGCTGCTCAGCGCCGCGGCGATCGTGGCCGGACAGCACCACGAGAAATGGGACGGCGGAGGGTATCCGAACGGACTCAGCGGCGAGGACATCCACATTTACGGGCGCATCACCGCGGTGGCGGACGTCTTCGACGCGCTCAGCGCGGAACGGGTATACAAGCCGGCCTGGCCGCTCGAGAAAATCGAGGCGTTGTTCCGCGAGGAGCGCGGCCGGCATTTCGACCCCGACGTCGTGGACGTGTTTTTCCGCGAGCTGCCGAAGCTGGTGGAAATCCGCGATCGGCTGACGGACGTCGGAGAAGCTTCGCACTAAAAATTTATCCCCCGGCAATTCTTGCAAAAAAGCAGCCTGGCGATCTCGTCGCTAGACTGCTTTTTTTCGTTGAGTATGCTGCGTCAGACCATTGATACTTTCGCCTTTCCCAGCGTCCGGTTCCCGAGCCGCCAGGCGAGTTCGTCTCCGTCATGCAGCGGTCCTACGCCTCCCGGCGTGCCCGTGAAGAGAAGGTCGCCCGGTCCCAGCCCGTAGGCGCGGCCCGCGAATTCGACCAGCTTCGCTAACCCGAACACCATGTTCCGGATGTTGCCAAGCTGGACCTCTCTCCCGTTCAGGTTCAAACCGAACTCGAGCTCCGCAAGCGCCGTTTCCCCGGGGTAATCCAGCCATTCGCCGAGCGGCGCGGAATTGCGGAAGCCTTTGGCGGGCAGCCACGGCAATCCTTTCGCCTTCAAGCCGTCCTGCACGGTGCGCAGCGTCAAATCGAGTCCGACCGTGACATGGGAGAATAGCTCGTCCGGCGCGATGCCCTCCCGGTAGGGAGAGCCGACGCGCAAAACCAGCTCCGTTTCGTAGTGGACTTCCCCTTGGCCGCCGGGCAGACGAAGGAGCCCGTCCTTTAATTGCACCGCCGCATGCGACGGTTTGAGAAACAGCATCGGGGATTCCGGCACGTCATTGCCGAGCTCGGCCGCGTGCTGCCGGTAATTGCGGCCCACGCAGTATACGTTCAGAATGTCCATTCGGGTTAACGGTCCTCCTGTCGGGTAATCGCCGCCAGCCAGCGGTCGGGGTAGTTCGTGCATACCATGATCGGTTCCGGCCGGCTTACGATTCGTTGCAAATCCGCCGGCTGATTGACGGTCCAGGCCATCACGGTCACGCCGGCGTCTTCCGCTTCCTGCAGCAGCGGTCCGGTCAAATGCCGGAATCCGATCGACAGGAACGAAGCGCCCAGCGAGCGGACGTTCGGGATCAGGTCCGGCGGCTGGTCGTCGATGATCAGCCCCGTCCGGATCACCGTCGTCAACTCGCGGACGGCCAGCAGCACCTCCGGTCGGAACGAAGTAATCACGACGTCGTATTCCAGCCGGCGAGCTTGGATGAGTTCGATCACCTTACGGGCGATGAGCGGGGGAGCGGAATCCTCCCCTTTGATTTCGATGTTCAGACGGCATCTGCCCGCCGCGAGGGCAAGCACCTCGTCGAGGGTAGGTACGCCTTCCTTCGCAAACGCGGGGTCGAACCAACTGCCCGCATCCAGCCGCGACAGCTCGGCTGCCGTCCATTCGGAGACCCGGCCGCGCCCGTTCGTCGTCCGCTTCAGCGTCGGGTCGTGGATCACGACCGGCACTTCGTCCCGGGACAAATGGACGTCGAACTCCATCCATTGCACGGCCGGCTCGCTCATCGCCAGGCGGAAGGCGGCCATCGTGTTTTCCGGCGCCTTGCCGGACCAACCGCGGTGGGCTACGCACGGATGCAGGGCTATCCGCTCGGTATCGCTATGGGAAATCATCGAATCCACCCTTTCCCGGAGCCAGCGTTTGCGCCGGTCCCACAGCCGTTTCATGCCGTATTTAACGCTTCTCCACAATATCGCCGTTCTCCTCTACGTTCACTGTCGCCGACACCGCCGCAAGCCGGGAAAGCAGCGTTTGGCCGGCCGTTTCGTCCATCGGCGCCGGCTGCGAATTGCGGGCCAACATCGGATGGAATTGCAGGTCGCAGCCGCCGCCCTTGGCGCAAGATGCCGTTAAGACGCCCGTCTCGGACGTTTTCGGGGATGCCGTCGTGTTGAACACGAAATTGCCGAGGCTGTAGGCGATCCATTTGCCGTTGTACGATTCGAAGCCTTGCAGGACGTGGGGATGGCTGCCGATCACCAAATCCGCGCCCGCGTCGATCAATTGCCGGCCTTTCACGACCTGGTCGTTGATCGGCGTATCTTTCTTCTCCACGCCCCAATGCACCATGACGACGACGAGATCGGCGTTCTCCTTGGCGGCTTTGACCGCGGCGATCGCGCGGGTCGCATTGTAGATTTCCGCCACGCCCGGGTGCTGACGGTCGGCTTTCCACGATACTTTCGGAACGACGTTGGTCACGCCGAGGAAAGCGACGGTCATCCCTTTCGCTTCAACGTAAACGGGCGTGAACGCTTTTTGATCGTCGATCCCGGCCCCCATATGCCGCAGCCCCTGATCGTCCAGCGCGTCCATCGTATCCTGCAAGCCGACCCAGCCGTAATCCAGCGTATGGTTGTTGGCCAGGTTCAAAACGTCGAAGCCGGCTTCCTTCAATGCCGGCAAAGCTTCCGCGGGCCCCCGGAACAAATACTGCTTATCGTCCTCCGGCGTTCCCCGGTCCGTGATGGGGGACTCCAGATTGCCCGCCGTAATGTCCGCGGACTCGAGCAGGCTCCGGGCTTCCCGGTACGGATAGTCGAATCCGTTTTTCCGCATCAGGCCGGCCACGGATCCCGCCGGCAACAGATCGCCGACGAACGCGAGCGTCAGTTTGTCCCCGTCTTCGCCCCCGGCGTTCGGCTGATCCGTCCCTGACGGTAACGGATGGTCCGACGAAGAGGCGTCGGACGAAGAGGCATCGGAATTGGGATCACCGGACGCGGAATCCCCGGACGCCGATCCCGACGATGCCGGAGCCTTCGAACCCCTTGGCGCGGACGCCGATGGGTCTGCCGACGCTGATGCCCCGGGTTCGGAGGCGTGCGTCGCCGCTCCGGGCCCGGCGGCCGTTCCCGTCCGCGGGAATTCCCTCCCGTTAAGCAGCCAGATCGCGGCAACCGCGATCAGTACCAGAAGGAACACGTTGAGCAGCGCCAATTGGCGGACGCGGCGGCTTCGGCGCGCCTTTTTCTTTTCGTGCGTGCGGGAACGCGAGTAGGACATGAGGGCGATCTAACCTCCGGTAAGAAGTTCTTCTGGGCCATTATACCACTCCTCGCGGCAATCGGCATGGCCGAAAAGACCAGGGAAGGACGGCCGATCGGCCGCCATTCCCTGGTCTTGATCGCGGGCGGATGATCGAACGTCTCTCCCCTCCGCCCTTATAGACGTTATCCCTTTCGCTCAGGTTGCCGCATCGCGCGTCTCATTTCGTCTATCTCCAATATCCCCTTCGCTCAGGATGATTCGAGGAAAGCGTGCTTATTGCCGTTATCCCCTTCGATCAGTCAGACAGTAAAGGTCGCTCGGCCATAGGTACGTGTTGAGTGCCAGGTACTGCTGGATACTGTGTGTTGGTTGATGCGTGTTGAGGCTGCGAGTGATGTAGGTTAAATACCGGTTGCTGGATACGGTTTCCGGCTGCCGGATTCGTGCCGCCCCCTCCTGAGCGAAGGGGATAGTGTCTATAAGGCGGCGAAACCCTAGATGCCGCCCGCTCAGCCAAGCGAGCTCCGGCTGCCCCGTGCGTACTCCCCGATGGTGATCGGAAGGCAGGCCTCGGCGCGGAGGCGGCCCGACAAGACGCCGGCCAAGGCGTCCATCATCGCGGGTTTGTTTTCGTACGTGCAAATCCATACATCCGCATCGGGAGCTTCGAGCAAATCGTACGGCGTCCTGCCCGCGATCAGCACGAAGCGGCCCTCCGGGCGGGCGGCGAGCTGCCGGATCAGGCCGGACTGCCGGGCCGAAAATCCCGCGTCGTAGGAAACGAACAGAATCGTACTGCTTCCTTCCGCGGCCTTGTTGGCCTTGTCCGCCTCCTCTTCCGTCGGATCGAGGCCGATCCGCACCTCCCGTACCCGGTAACCCTCCGCTTTCAAAGCTTCCCCGAGCGTCCAATGCTGCGGGACGGCTTCGATCACTTCGGTGCCCACGCGGGGTTCCGTCCATATGACCGTCACGGGCCGGTCCGCGGCCAGCGGCAGCTCCGCGGCGCCTTTCACGACCGTTACGGCCTTCTCGCTTAATCGGCGAGAGATTTCCACCGCCGATTTCCGGTCGGCTTCCGGGACGGCCCGATCGAAAAGGCCTCCCGCCGCTTTAAGGTTCCAAAGCCGTTCCACCGATTCGTCGATGCGGGATTCCGGGATCTCGCCGGCCAGCACGGCCTCGTAAACGGCTTCCAAGGCGGCCGTCTGGCGATCGATCCGGTGGCTGACGAGCACCAGGTCGGCCCCGGCTTTGATCGCTTGCACGGCCCCCCGGGCGACGCCGATCGTCTCGGAAATGGCCTTCATTTCGAGGCAGTCGGTCACGATGACCCCTTCGAACCCGAGCCGCTCGCGGAGCAAGCCCGTCAAGATCCGGCCGGACAGCGTCGCAGGCACCCCTTCGGGTTCGAAAGCGGGAAAGACGACATGCGCGGTCATGATCGCTCCGGCTCCCTGCCGGATCGCCTGGCGGAACGGCACCAGTTCGACTTGCTCCAAGCGATCGGGGGCGTGGGGAACGACCGGCAATTCGTAATGCGAATCCGCGGCGGTATCCCCGTGTCCCGGGAAGTGTTTCAGGACGGGAAGCACCCCGCCCTCCCGGTATCCTTCCATCGCGGCCGTGCCCAAGCGGCCCACCAGATGAGGATCTTCGCCGTAGGAACGTACGCCGATGACCGGATTCCGCGGATTGTTGTTGACGTCCAGGCAGGGCGCGAAGTTCATGTTGATCCCGGCTTGCCGCAGCTCCCCGGCCGCCAGTCTCGCCGCTTCGCGGGTGAGCGTCTCGTCGCCGGCCGCTCCCTGCGCCATGGCGCCCGGCATGACGGTTACGCCTTCCTCCAGGCGGACCACCATGCCTCCTTCCTGGTCGATCGAAATGAACAGAGGCACGCGTGCCTCCTTCTGCAGCCTTGCGGACAATGCGGCCACCTGCTCCGCGTTCCGCAGGTTTCGGCGGAAATAAATGACGCCGCCCAGCCCGTAATCGCGGATCAGCCGCAAAATGCCTTCGTCCGCTTCCGTGCCTTCAAAACCGCACATGAACAATTGCCCGATTTTTTCCTTGAGCCCGAACGACCGCCAATCCAACCCGGCTAACACGATTTACTATTCTCCTCCCGCGGACCAAGACGGAATTTCCGCCAAGCCCTTTCGATTCTGATGACGTTCCCGGAATTCGGAGGGCAGCATGCCGGTGTATTTGCTGAACACCCGCGTAAAATACCGCCGCTCGGAATACCCGACCATGCCGCCGACCTGCGTCACGCTTTTATCGCTGAGGGCCAGCAGCGACTTGGCCATCTCCATCCGCTGTTTCGTGACGTATTCCACGAACGTTTCGCCGAAATGCTGTTTGAACAACAGGCTGAAGTAGCTCCCGCTGATGCCTAGGTATTCGGCCAGGGCGTCGATGCTGAGATCCGAGGGCAGATTGCGCTCGATGTAATCCCTCGCGGACAGCATCAACACTTCGCTGGTCTTCTTCTTCATGACGCTGTCCAGCGACCGGTCCACCAGCTTGTTGATGACGGCCAGCGTATCCCGGACGCCCGGATTCCGGTCGAGGCGCTGCCAGATGTCCGCTTCTTCCTCGCGGGTCATCACGTCCATCGTCCGCATTTCCCTCAGCAAATGGAGGCAGAGGTAATGCAGAATCGGCTCCGCCCGGTCCGACGAGGCCTCCGGGAGCCTGCGGAAGCTGTCGTTCAGTTCGCGCAGCGCCGTCTCCGTCCGCCTTCTGTCGCAGCGCTTGAGTCCGGTCACCATTTCCTCGATCCAATCCCACAGCTTGTGGGTGGAGACCTCCTGGCCGCCGCGGTCCTTCTCCGGGACGATGATCCCTTCCGCGGTGGACGGAGACAGGTTGAGAATCCGTTGGAGGCCTTTATAAGCTTTGGACAACCGTTCGATCGGCACGGGAAACGGATGGACGGCGGCACGGATGCCGAGCTTCAAATAGCTCTCCACGGAGAAGCGCAGCTTTTCCGCCCACTCGAGCACCAAGCGCCGGTCGAACGTTTCCGGCGGCACCCTCTCGATCAGGACGCACCATTCCCCGCTGCGGATTTGCAGCACCGAATGCGGCACGCCGAGCTGGGCCAAGCTTTCCTGCAAAATGTTTTGCACGGCGAAGTTCCAAAGTTTCCGCTCTTTCTCCTCCCATAGATGCTCCTTCTTGGTGTAATCCGCCACGTCGATCAGCATCATGGCGAAGGCGAGCCCTTCGGTTTCCCGCTCATGCTCCCTCAGAAACGAGCGGGACGCCCCGCCTCCCAAATCGACCAGCAGGTCGTAAAGTACCTTCTCATACGCCAAATGGAATACGCGACGCCACTCCTGCTGCACCTGTTGCTGCTCCTCGCTTCGGCTGCGGATGCCGCGGGCCAGACGCTCCACGGTTTGGGCGAGCTCTTCGTAATCGATCGGCTTCAGGATGTAATCCTTCACTTCGTAGCGGATGACGGACCGCACGTAGCTGAAATCCTGATAACCCGTCATCATGATCACTTCGGCTTCCGAACCGAGTTCCCTCAAACCCTCCAGGAAGCGGATCCCGTCCATGACCGGCATGCGGATGTCGCAGAGGACGAGGTGAGGCGAATCCCGCCGGACGATCTCAAGCGCCTGTTCCCCGTTGCGGGCCGTGCCGACGACTTCGATGTCCATGGACTCCCACGGGATAACCGACTGCAAATTTTTGATGATATTGACCTCGTCATCCACCAGCAGAGCTTTGATGCGCATGCGCGATACCTCCCGCCGTTTTCGGAATGAGGCATTTGATCGCCGTGCCGTGTCCGGGAGAACTGCAAATCATGAGACCGTAAGGAACCCCGTAGTGGATGCGGATGCGGTCGGCTACGTTGCCGACGCCGAGCCCGCGCCTTTCGCCGGTCTCGGGGGATTCCTCGTACATCTCCTCCAGCGAGGTGACTCCTTGGTCGGCGAACTTGGCGAGGCGCTCCGCCGAGATCCCGATTCCGTTGTCTTCGATATAGAAGGCGATGCCGCCGCCTTCCTCTTTCGCGGTGACGCGGATTCTTCCCATGTAGCCGATCCCTTCGAAACCGTGTTGGATGCTGTTCTCCACGAGCGGCTGGAGGGTCAGCTTCAGGATGGGGTTCGGCAGCAAATGGCGAGGCACGTCGATTTCGTAATCGAACAAATCTTCAAAGCGGTATTTCTGGATTTCCAAGTAGCTTTGGAGATGTTCCAACTCCTGCTCGATCCGGATTTCTTCCTTCTGCTGAATGCTGATGCGCAAAATTTTCGCGAGCAGCTGCACCATTTTGCTGACTTTGCGGCCGTCGTTCTGCACCGCCAAGATATTGATCGATTCGAGCGCGTTGAACAGGAAATGGGGCTTGATCTGGGCCTGGAGCAGCATCATTTCGGCTTTGCGCTTGCGGCTCTGCTCCCGTTTCACGTCCTCGAGCAGATCGGACACCCGGTAGACGAGGCTGTTGAAGCCCTTGGACAGGGCGGTCGTCTCGTCGTTGCCGACCACGGGAACCTGCGTCGTCAGGTCCCCCCGCTCTACCCGCCTCATCGCTTTGACGACGCGTTCGATGAACGCGACCGTCCGGCGGACGAAAAGCAGGTTGAACGCGATGGCGCAGGCGAGCGACGCCAGGATGATCAGCACCGTCCAGCGCAGGACGACCGCCATGTCCTCGGAAATATAATTCCAAGGGGTGACCGACAGCAGCTTCCATTCTCCGACGCCGAGCCGCCGCAGCTCCGGTAAGTCCGACACGGAGACCAGGCTTTTGCGGCCTTGGAATTTCATCGTTTTGCTCTGATAGCTTTCGCTCGTCAAATCGATGCCGCTTCGGACATCCGCGTAATCGGCCACGTTTTTCCCGTTTAAAGCTTCCTGGCTGTCGTAGACGATCGTGCCTGCTTTGTTGACCAGCAAATAGCGCCGGTCGAGCTTGCCCTCGCTGCTGAAAAAGTTGAAAATGCGGCTGAGCTCGTTCATTTCGAACCGAATGACGAGGATCCCTTTGCTCTTGAGCGTGTCGATGTCCAGGAGCACGCGGATTTGCGTGAACAATCGGGCATTGCCGGTCAGCGACGGGTTTTCGTTGGGGCCGATCCAGACCGGAACGCCGTTCTTGCGGATCACTTCGGCATACACCGGGTCGGCTTTCAACCGTTCGATCGGAATCGGCTTGACGTTGTTGAAGCTGACGTCGATCGTCTGGCCGTCGTTCCGATACAGCGTGACGGACCGGATGGCCGGATACGTCAGCAGCGTTTTGCGCTGCAGCTGTTCTTTTTCGAGCAGCCTGTCGTATTCCGGATTGCCGGTCAATCCCGCGCCGGCGGCCGGGGCGTTCGGGTTGAGGGACTCCTCCACGCTCTCCACGCTGTCCTTGGTCGTGACCCAGAAGTCGGAGAAGTAGTTCGCCTCTTTGATCATGTTGTTGATGTTCCGGCCTACCGCCTTCAGCGTCAACTCCGTCTGCTCGGCGTACTTTTCCTGGTTGATATGCTGGAACGTCAGGTAGGAAACGCTGCCCAGCACGAACATCGGCACGATGATAAAGGCGATAAAAGCGGCGAAAATGCGTTTGGACAAGCTCATGGGGCTCGGTTCCGTCCTCTCCCGTAGGATCGTTTCCAGGTCCATTATAGCAAGGACAAGGGACGAGGCGTGGAAAAACGCGGCTTCTCGAGATCCATTATAAGGAGAGGAGGAGTTCGGCAGTAGTGAGGAATCCGGCCAAAGAGGGATAAAATCGTCTAATCGAGGAGTTGGCTTCGCACGTATTCGAGCAAGGTGCCGAAGCGGCGGCCGTCCGTGCGGAATACCGGAATGCCGGCGGGTAATGCGGCTTGTTCCGCGGCAGGACACGGTCCGGGAAGGACGATGGCCGCAAGCCCGGACAAGCCGAGGAGCTCCAGATCGGCTTCGTCCCGCAGCAGCGCGAGCTTCGGATGGGGCGCCGACTTGAAGCCTTCGACGATGGCAACGTCAACGGCTTCCTCCTGCATGGCGGCGAGCAGTTCTTCCAGGGAGGCAGGCCGCTCCCGCACCCAGAGCGTACGGGCGTCCGAGGACAGCGCGGAGACGAGCGCGCCGGCTTCCCGGAGAAGGCGGGTATCGGCGCCGTCGGGCTCGGGATCGGCGTCGTGGGCATCGCGTTTGATCGTGCCGACCCGCAAGCCTTCGGCGGTCAGCATGGAGACGATCTCGCGGGCGATCGTCGTTTTTCCGGCGTTTTTGTAGCCGACGATCTGCAGGATTTTCATGGCCATCCCCCTTCCCGAAGCGGCAATACGGTCATCCATTCGCCCGCTTCGATTCCCGTCTTGAGCGGGGGCACCACCATCAGGGAGTCCGCGCCCGCGATCGTGGCCATCAGCCCCGATTGGTCGTTCCCTGTCGGCCGGACCCATATCGTGCCTTCCCGGATCTCGATTCGGCTCCGGACGTACCGCGCGTAGGCATTGATCTTGGGAAACGGCTCTGCCGTCCGGGCTTGGAACGTCTGCGGCACCGGTTGTCCGCACTTCAGCATGGCGCGAATGGCAGGAGCCGCGAAGAGATGGAAGCCGACGAAACAGGCGCCCGGATTGCCCGACAGCGCAAGCAGCAGCTTGCCGTCCCGCACGGCGGCCGTCGTGGGGCTGCCCGGCCGCATGGCGACTTTGTCGAACAATACGTCGCCCTGCCATTCGGACACGATTTCCGTCAAAATGTCGCGGTCGCCCACGGAGACGCCGCCCGTGGTGATGAGCAGATCGCATTCGGCCAGTCCCTTCAGAATGGAAGCGTAAGCCTCACGGGGCTCGTCGGGCACCCGGCCGTACAAGATCGGCTCGCCTCCCGCGTCGCTTACCGATCCCGCGAGCATCCAGGCGTTCGTGTTGCGGATTTTCCCGGGCGCCAGCGGCTCGTGCACCTCCAGCAGCTCGCTTCCGGTGGAGAGGATGCCGACGCGGGGACGCCGGACGACGCGAACGCCAGCCAAACCGAAAGCCGACAACAGCGCGGTTTCGCCGGGGCCGATCCGGCAGCCTTCAGCCGCCAGCAGGTCTCCGGCTTGAAGCTCGCTGCCGGCTTCCGCCACGTTGCGTCCTTTCGGCACCGCCTTGCCGATCCGCACGGTCTCCGCGTCGGGGCGATCCCCCGCGTCCGTCATTTCCAGCATGACGACGGTATCCGCGCCTTCCGGCAGCATGGCGCCGGTCATGACGCGGGACGCTTGGCCCGGACCGACGGGCCGATGAGGCACCATGCCCGCTGGCACCGTTTCCAGCACTTGCAGGACCGCTGGCTCCGCCGAGCCCCCGGTTTCGTCCGGCAAATCCTCGGCCCGCACGGCGTAACCGTCCATGGCGGACCGCCGGAAAGGCGGGTACGGATGGGGAGCCGTCACGGCTTCCGCGAGCCTGCGGTTCCACGCTTCCGGAAGCGGCACCGTCTCCGCATCAAGAGGACGGATGCGTTCCAGGATTCTGCGGACCGCTTCGTCCGGCGTCACCGCGCGGCGGCGGAACCGGTCCGGCCGGCTTACGTCGCCGCTCATGGCAGATCCTCTCCTCTCTTCGCCTTCGTCTCCAGACGGGCGTAATCCTCCGGCGTATCGACGTCGTCCGCGAAAATCGGCTGGATGCCGTTTCGCAGGAACGTTGCCGGTTCGACCGGAATCCACGGCACGCGGGACAGCAAGGAGGATAGCCTGCGCTCCCCTTGTTGCAAAAGCGTATCCGCCAACCGGGCAACATCCTTGCGGTATACGGCATGGAGCGGCTGCGGCCGCCCGGACAGCACGGGCAGCGCCGCCATGGCCTCCGGCTCGCGGCTCAGCCGGTCGAGCAGCAGGGCGGCCGCCTCACGGCTCGCCAACGGCTGGTCGCAGGCGAGCACCCAGGCGATGTCGCCCGACACCGCGGATAGTCCGGCATGAAGGCCGGCCATCGGTCCTTCTCCCGGATACAAATCGGAAACGATCCGAACGTCAGGCAAGGATTCCTTGAGAATTCCCGCGCTCTCATTCGTTGAACCCACGATGACGATATCGTCCGTCCAAGCGCGGCACTCTTGCAGAAGGCGCTCGAGGAATGTCTCCTGTCCCCAAGTCAGAAGCGCTTTGTTGACGCCGCCCATTCGGCGGCCTTGGCCCCCCGCCAAGATGACAGCGGACGTCTTCATGGCCGCCCCTCCCGAATCAGTCTTCGCTCCCTCTCCAAAGCCCTAGCAGCGCATCTGCCGCCCGCCGGCCTTCGGCCGCGCAATCCGGCAGGCCTACGCCGCCGAACGGCTGGCCGGCCGGGCACACCCCGGGCAGCTTCTCGCCCAGCTCGGACAGGAACGCGGATGCCGCCCGCCGGTGGCCGACCGGATACTGCGGCATCGAATGCCGCAGCCGGGTGATCTCCGCGAAAGCCGGCTCTGCGTCAACGCCCATCAGCTCATGCAAATCCCGGCGGACGCCCGCGACGATCTCCGCATCGGACAGCTCCACGTTGCCCTCCTCGCCGGCGCGGCCCACGTAGCAGCGGATGAGCCGCTTGCCTTCCGGCGCCGTGTGCCGCCATTTGGACGAAGTCCAGGTGCTGGCCGTGATCAGGCGCCCTTCTCCGCGGGGAACGAGGAAACCCGATCCGTCCAGGGGATGTCCGATGTCGGCGCGGTCGTACGCGAACACGACGTTCGCCACCGAGACGCTATGGATTCCCCGCATGGAGGCCACGTCCGCATACGGCTCCAGCAAATCGGCGATCGCGGGGGCCGGCAGCGCCAGCACGACCGCGTCCGCTTCGATTTGCCGTCCGTCGGCCGCGTTCAAGCGGTAGCGGAGCCGCTCCGAACGCTGCTCGGGCAATACGGACAGCGAAGCGGCTCGGGTCCCGAGCCGAATCTCGCAGCCATAAGCCTGCAGCCGTTCCTCCAACGCTTCGGTCACCGTGGACAGCCCCCGGCGGAACGTCAGGAAAGCGGAACCGATGGACCTTTCCTTGGCTCCGTCGTCCGGCTGCCGCTCGGACTGGGCGCGGCGGGCTTCAGTCATGCCGCGGATCAAGCTGCCGTACTGCCGTTCCAAATCCCGGAATTGGGGGAACGTTTCTTCTAATCCTAAAGCATACAGGTCCCCGGCGTAAATCCCCGCTAGCAGCGGCTCGAAAATCCGGGTCACCATCTCGGGACCGAAATGCCGTTCGAGGAACGCGCCCACCGTTTCGTCCGGTTGTCCTGCGGGCGCAGACTCCAACCTGGTTTCTTCCAGCGCCCTCCGCTTGCCTTCATCGGACACGAGCCCGGTCAACAAGAAAGCTTCCGGGTCGGTCGGCACGCCCAGGTTCAAGCCCGCCGGCATCGGATGGAGCACCCCGTCCCGGGAAATATACGTTTTTTTGGCCGCCGGGTTCGTTCCCGTCAGCTGCTCCGTCAGTCCCAAGTCTTCGGCCAGCCGGACCATCGGAAGTTTGCGTGCCAGGAACGAATCCGGTCCCCGCTCGATGACGAAGCCGTCCCGGCGAAGCGTATTCACCTTCCCCCCGAGCCGGTCCGACGCCTCCCACACCGTGACGCGAACCGGTACGCCCTTGTCCGCGGCTTCCCGGTACAAATAAAAAGCGGCGGTGAGGCCGGTCAAACCGCCTCCCAACACCGCCACGTCGCGAACGTTTCTTTTTCCGCTTGTCATGGTCGAACCTCCTTGGACGCCTCCCGTACATGATCGGCCAACGCTTTCATATACCGGGGATCGTCGTTCAGCATGTCGATCCGCTCCAGATGCATTCCCAGCCCGGCGGCATGCTTCTTCGCTTCCAAGTCGAGATCGTACAGCACTTCCAGATGATCGGAGACGAATCCGACCGGCGCGACCAGCACGTTCTTCACGTCTTCCGCGGCCAAACGGTCCAGCGTTTCCAGAATATCGGGTCCAAGCCACGGCTGGCCGGTTTGCCCCGCGCTCTGCCACGTGAACTGCCATTCCCGCACGGCCGCGGCTTCCGCTACCGCCTTCGACGTTTCCAGCAGTTGCTCCGGATACGGATCCTTCATCTCGAGAATTTTCTCCGGCAGGCTGTGGGCGCTGAACAGCACCCTCACGCGGTCACGCTCCGCCCCGAACTTGTCCAGTCCCTTAGAGACTCTCTCGGCGAGCGCCTCGATCAGCGAAGGATGGAGATGATACTGCCGGACGAACGCCATCTTTACGCCCCGTTTCTCCGCTTCTTCTTGGGCGCGCTTGATATACCCCCCGACGCTCATGGAAGAATAATGCGGCGCGAGGACGATGCCGACCGCTTCCCGGATGCCGTCCGCGGCCATGGCGGCTACCCCGTCCTCGATATACGGCGATGCGTGCTTCAAGCCTTGATAGCAGGCGTATCGGCCGGCACCCGCCGATTCGTCGAGCGTCCGTTGCAGCGCCTCCACCTGGCGGTTCGTGTTTTCCCGCAGCGGGAACACGCCGCCCACGATCGTTTCGTACCGCCGGGTCAAATCATCCAGCTGCTCCGGCGTCGGAGGATGGCCCCTGCGGATATGGGTATAGTAAGCTTCGATTCTTTCCATCGATTCGGGCGTTCCGTAAGACATGACGAGCACCCCGATCGGGGAAGCCGGCGTTTCCGTCATGGTTTCACCTCCGAAAGCCGTTTGCCGGCGGAATATTCATGAATGAATTCGGTCAAAGCCCGGAGTTTATCCAGCGAAGCTTCCGGGAACAAACCATGGCCGAGATTGAAAATGAAACCGTCTTGCGACATGCCTTCGTCCAGCAAACGCGCCGCCTGGCTGCGGATCACCTCGATCGGAGCCGTAAGCACGTAAGGATCCAGATTGCCCTGGATCGCGAATTTGCCTCCCGTCCGTTTCCTGCCCTCGGCCAGCGGAACGCGCCAATCCAGCCCGATCACATCCGCCTTCAAGCCCGTCAGATCGGGAAGAAGTTCTCCCGAGCTTACGCCGGGGAAATAGATTTTCGGAACCGGCAAATCGGACGTCTGGGCGAAAATGCTTTCGATATGAGGCAGCACGTATTCGCGGAAATCGTATGGCGAGAGCGCGCCGACCCAGCTGTCGAACAGCTGAACCGATTTGGAACCGGCACGAACGTGCGCGCGCAGGTAAGCGGCCGCCATATCGGCCAGCTTGCCCATAAGGCGGTGCCACACGCCGGGATTGCCGTACATGAGTTCTTTCGTCTTCAGGTAAGTCCGCGTCGGCTTGCCTTCGACGATATAGCTGGCCAGCGTAAATGGGGCGCCGGCGAACGTAATGAGCGGCACCTGAAGTTCCCGGTCCAAAATCCGGATCGTCTCCAGCACGTGGGACAAATCGCCTTCCACGTCGATCGGCTTCAATCGGTCCACGTCCGCCGCGGTCGCTACGGGATTATGGATGACCGGCCCGACGTTCTTCTCGATGTCGAAATCGATGCCGATCGAAGCAACGGGGTTCATAATATCCGAATATAAGATTGCCGCGTCCACCCCGAGCTTTCTCACCGGCAGCATCGTCACCTCTGCCGCCAGCTCGGGCTGCCGGCAAATTTCGAGCAGCGTATACTTCTCTTTGATTTTGCGATAATCGGGGTCGTATCTCCCGGCCTGCCTCATGTACCATACGGGCACCCGGTCGACGGGCTCCTTGCGGCAAGCCCGGAGAAAACGGTCGTTATAAGCCATCCGGCATCCTCTTTTGCTGATCTGGAATGGTTTTCTTACTTTTCATTTCATTATGCCCTTTCTGCAAAGCCGCCACAACCGGAATCCGGACGGGGAGTATGACAAATGATTGACAATCCGCCTGGCGCGGCCCTACTTCACCACGGCGAGAGCCAGGCCGTCGTACGCGGGAAGATGGGCGCCGGTCAAGCGCGGATCCCTGGCGATACGGAGATTAAACTCGCGTATCGCTTGAACGGAGGGACCTTGCTTGTCCGGATTGACCGTCCGGCCGCGGAGCAGCGTATTGTCGGCTGCGATCAGCGCGCCCGGCCGCGCCAGCCGGATCGCCTGCTCCAGGTACAGCGGGTAGTTCTCCTTATCCGCGTCGATGAAGAAGAAGTCGAAGCGGCGTCCCTCTTCGGTCATACGCTCCAGGGCACGGGCTGCATCGGACACGACGATCTCCGAACGGTCCCCAAAGCCCGCTTCCCGAATATGTCTTCCGGCCAGATCCGCGTAATCTTCCCGGATTTCCAGTGAAGTCAGCCGGCCATCGGCGGGCATGCCTCGCAGCAGGCAAATGCCGCTATACCCGCCAAGCGCCCCGATTTCCAGCGCTTCTTTCGGCTGTTTCACCGCAGCGAGCAGGGTGAGCAGCCGTCCGTAAGCCGGCGCCACGGAAATTTCCGGCATTCCCCGGCTGCGGATGCCTTTAAGCACCCTCTCCAAATCGGCATCAGGTTCGAACAGCGATTCCAAATAGGTGTCGACCGTTTCCATTTTTCACTTCGCTCCTTTCTTCTTTCCGCGTTTGCGCAACTCGTGCCTCCATTTTATCGTATATGTCTGTGCAACGCCGCTTCTTCCTCCGTCAATCGCCATCATTTGCGGTTTGTCAATGCCCGGACGTTCGGGCTATACTGGATTTTGTTTGTCAAAACATAATCATAAGGAGTTACGGCATAATGAATACGCAAATGGAGACCACGTTCCGCAGAGGCACGCGGCTTACGCTGAACGCCCTGCGGTTCTTTCCTTATTGGGCGGCCCTCTTGTTGATTGCCGGCATGCTGTTCAAGCTCTATTACTTGGACCGCCACCTGAACGTCGGGGGCATGAACCATTGGAAATGGGAAGTCAACCTGGGTGCCATGCTGCTGGCCACCTGCTGGACTGCGTTTCTGGGTCCGCGAGCCCGGATCACGGCGCTGGTCGTCGTGGATCTGATTCTTTCCATCGTCATTTTCTCGGATTTGGTTTACTTCCGGTATTTCAAGGACTTCATTTCCGTGCCGGTTCTGCTTCAGGCAGGCCAAGTCAGCTCGCTCGAGGACAGCATTTCGAGTTTGATCATTTACAAGGACGCGATCTACTTCGCCGATTTGCCTTTCGCGATTCTGATCGCCATATGGGTTTACCGCCGAAACAGCCCCAGGCGGAACCCCAAGCCGCCCGGTACCCGGCGCGTCCGCCTTTCGATCCGCTTGGCGACGGGGATTTTGGCTTTCATCATCGGCTACCAGTTGATCGCCATTCCGGTTGCCGAGCAGAAGAGAGGCTGGGCCGCAGGCTTGTTCGAAGGCAATTGGTGGAATATCCCGATTTACAATGTAACGGGGTTGTTCGGATTCCACGGGTACGACGCGTACCGTTACGCCAAGGAAAACTGGCTGGGCGGCGGTTTGAACGACAAGCAGGTGCAAGAGGCGGCCGACTGGATGGATCAACGCCGCAGCCTGCAGCAGCAAGCGGAGACGGATCCTTTGTTCGGCGCTTATAAAGGCAAGAACGTACTTGTCATTCAAGCCGAAGCGTTCCAAACGTTCCTGATCGACCGGAAGGTCGGCGGCGAAGAAATCACCCCGAACCTGAATAAGCTGATCGGACAAAGCGCCTATTTCCCGAACTTCTATCACCAAACCGCCAACGGACGCACGTCGGACGCCGACTTTTCGACGAGCTGCTCCCTGCATCCGGTCGCCTCGGGCTCCGTGTTCATCCGGTTCGCTTCCCACGAGTTCGAGTGCCTGCCGCAGGTCCTGAAGTCCGCGGGCTACGACGCAACCGTGCATCACGCCTACGACGGCAGCTTCTGGAACCGCAATAATATGTACCATAACATGCAGTACGACCAGTTTTACAATATCAAAGACTTCAAAATCGACGAGCCACTCGGCTGGTCACTAGGCGACAAATCGTTCCTGCGGCAGACCGTCCAGCAAATCGCGGAACGAGGAAAATCGCCGTTCTACGCGATGGCGATCACGTTGTCCAGCCACCATCCGTATGCCATCGGCCAGCATGAGCTCAACGTCGGTTCCTTGGACGGAACTCTCCTCGGCGATTACGTGCAGGCCGCGCATTACGTAGACGAAGCGGTCGGCGTGCTGATCGACGAGCTGAAACAAGCGAACCTTTGGAACGACACGATTTTGGTCTTCTACGGCGACCATGACAACTCCATCAACACTTGGGACGATTACGCCAAGTTGTTCGGCCGTCCGGTCACCGAGCTGGAGAAAAGCACGATTTTGAAAAAGGTACCGTACATCGTCCATTTGCCTGGGGACGAGCATGCGGGCGTGTACGAGAAAGCCGTCGGCCAAATGGATACGGAACCGACGATCCTCCATTTGCTCGGCATTTCGACGCAACCCTACGACTTGATGGGCGTCAGCGCCTTCTCGTCGGCCGCGAAGCCGGTCGTGTTCCGCAACGGCGGCTTCACGGACGGCAACGTCTGGTTCGTGCCGAATAACGACGGGATTCTCGGCCATGGCACCTGCTATTCGATGAAAGACGGATCGGTCACGGACTTGGCGGCATGCCAGCCCGGCGCCAAAGAAGCCCGGACCGAGCTCCAGATGTCCGACCGGATCGTAGAACACGATCTGGTGCCTGTATTGAAGGATCGGGCATCTAAACCGTAACAAAAAAGAGACCGTTCTGGTCATCCCGCGATCGCGGTTTGGCAGAGCGGTCTTTTTCCGTCCGGCTTACTTGATGAACCTGCGGGCTTTCTCTACCGCTTCGTCCTCCGTGGGCGCCGTCACGTACCGGCCGTTCACGAACACGAAGGCGTAGAGCGAGCAGGGCCCGCAATAGGACTTGCAGCCGACCTTCACTTCGGATCCGGGAGCGATTTTCTGCAGCTTGGACACCATCGTTTTGACCCGAACATGGCGGCATTTATCGCATATGCGGATGTCGTTAGTGGTCTCCATGGTTGCCCTTGCCCGGATTGGTGATTACGAAGCCTTCCTGGGGGAAGTACAGGTAATCGATCTTCACGCCGTCCAGCCACTCGTCGCCTTTGGCCAGAATGACGTCAATACCTTTATCGGTGGATACGATCTCGTCTCCGTCCGTCGGCTCGTCCAAATCCAGCCCATAGTGTACGTGATCGCCGTGCCGGTGCGTAATCACGACGCGCAGCTTCTTTCCTTCGTTCTCCGGCTTGTCCAATTCGCGTTGCAGCACCTTGGCGGCATTGCGCGTAATTTTGCAGTTCATTTCGGTTCCACTCCCGTCATGGTCTCGTTTTATTGTAATGGTTTCCCGAACCGTTTTCCAGACCGTATTTGCGCTCCATCCTGCCGGCGTACCACATCGCCGCCAAAACCGTAACGGCCGCGTCGTCGATCGGCACGAAAGGCATGACGTCCGGAAGCACCCAATACAAACCTACCGGGATGACGAACAGCAGCTTGTCCCGCAAGGATACCTGGGGCGAACGGATGATGTTCCAGACGCGGGAGGGCAGACGGCTCCATAAGCGGCGAATGGACTTGGGCATCGGGGGCACTCTCCTTTTTCCATATGGGATGTATACCGAATGCCCCCAGTTTGCCCTGCTGCCGCCGAATCGAAACTTAAGGAGAAAGATACAGCGCCTGGGCCAGCAACCGGTTTAAGCGTTCGGAAATGGCTTCGAAGTCCGCCAGTGGCAATGGATTTCGTCCAAGCCCCGCTTCCACGGTAAACCCGGGCCGGCCGAAAGCTTGGAGAAACCAATCCTTATACCCGGCATCGCTGCCTTCCAGATAGACGGCCCGGTACCCGGCCGCTTCCGCCATCCGGCCCGCCCACTCCTCCGCGTACGGCGGCTCGTGACCCCGGTAATTCCAGTAAATCTCCTCGCCTTGCGTATGAAGGGAAAGCACGGCATCGAAATCCATGCAGCGCGTCCAGTTCGCCAGCGCCCAAGCTTCCGGCTCGGAGAGCGGCGCATAGCCGCCGAAATCCCGCGGGGCGGGTCCGGACACTTGCCGCCGGCTGCGCTCTTCCTCCCAATGGGCGGGAAACTGGTCGTTCAGATCCACGCCCCGGGCGTTTGCCTTCCAATCGGCGAAATCGCCGGAACCGCCGTTCCATTCGCGCAACTCACGGCAAAGGGGGTGAGTCGGCGCAAGTCCCTTTTGCGCCAACTCCGCGCCATCCGGGTTCAACATGGGCACGACCCACAGCGAGGCTTTGCGATAAAGGGAAACAGCGGATTTCGCGCCGACCGATCCTCCAGCCAAGAGTGCCTGTGCATACTCGTCCACGAAACGAACGACGAGCGGAGCCGTGATCCATTCGTTGGCATGGCAGCATGCGTTGTAATGCCAACGATAGGCGCCTTCCCCGATCCGGAGCCAATAAATCGGCGCCCCAAGCCAGCTTGCGCCGATCGTGCCGGCGGAAATAAACGGATAGCGTTCCGCCAACCGGCGGATGTCTTCCGTCAACTCCGCGTTCGTATAGCAGCCGTTCGCCTTCATCCCTCTCCCCCGTTTCCATGCCGGATGATATTGAGAGGGTATGTCGGCGAACGGCCGTCTATGTTTCCGCGGTCAAACTCCGATATGCGGAACCCGCCAGACGACCGGCGTCAGGCGGATCTGTTCGCCCAGCCAAGCTTGGGCGATTTTTTGAAACATGTGGGGATCCCCGCTGCAAAAAAACTGGTGCACGGGCTGTTCGTCGCTTCTCGCCAGCTGGTTGCTTTCCTGCAGCACCGTGCTGATCTCGCGAGCGGTCTCGTCCGCCGAACTGATCAAGGCGACGTCGGGCCCCATGACTTCGGCGATCGTCTCGGCCAAGAAAGGGTAATGCGTGCACCCGAGAATCAGGCAATCCAACGTCTCCAGACGAATGGGCTCAAGGGAACTGGACACGACCCTGTGCGTCTCTTCCGAACGGAATTTGCCGTTTTCGACAAGCGTCACGAATTCCGGACAAGCTCGGCTGATCACCTGGAGGCGGGGGGAAAGCCTCTTCAGCGCCGTCTCATAGGCTTTGCTCTTGATGGTGCCTTCCGTCCCGATCACGCCGATCACGCCGGTTTTGGATCGCCCGATGGCCGCCCTGGCGCCGGGATTGATGACGCCGATCACAGGAACGGCGACTCGGCTGCGGATGTCCTCCAAGGCAGCCGCCGTTGCGGTATTGCATGCAATCACGATCATTTTGGGATGATACTGCAATAAATAATCCACGATTTCACGGGTAAAACGAACGACTTCCTCCGCAGGCCTGGGACCATAGGGGGTACGCGCGGTGTCGCCGAAATACAAAATGTTTTCACGGGGCAATTGCCGCATGACTTCTCTGACGACGGTCAGACCGCCCACACCGGAGTCCAGGATCGCTATCGCCTGCTGCACGGGAACACCGCTTTCTTTTCATGTTGATGGGTCGATTCCTGTTACATTATGAAGCTATTTCGAAAAAGGTAACTCCATATTAGCCGATATCCCCAGCCGCTTCAAGGCGACGCGAAAGCGCGCAGCTTCGCGGGAGAAGGCTGCGCGCTTTCGCGTTGAACGGGCCCTTATTTTGCGACGTAGGTTTCTTCTTCCTCGGTTGATTGGATCGCCGAGGATTCGGCGGCTTTTTCCTTCGATTCCGATTCGGCTCCCTTGTACGAGCGGATGTCTGTAACGAAGCGGCCGGCTGCCTGCTTCGCTTCCGACGCGACTTCCGAAGTCCGCTTCGCGAACGACTGAACGGCCGCGCCTGCCTGCCGGCCCGCATCGGCCGTTTTGTCCCCGATCTTCTGCGCGGTTACGGCGATGTCCTTGCGGAGCTCTTTGCCGGACTTGGGAGCCAGCAGCAGCGCGGAAACCGCGCCCGTGACCGCGCCGGTCAAAGCTCCCCACATAAAGGATTTCACTACTTTCTTGTCAGCCATGCTATTCACTCTCCTGTGTTGGATCCGCACTCGTTCCCGGGGCCCAGGAGGAAATCCGATCCCGCCAGCGGCTTACGGTGCTTGCGGCGGCCAATGCCGCGGACTCCGCGGCCTGCCCTACGGCCCGTGCCCCCTCCGCGAACCGCGCGAAACCTTCCAACGACCTGCGTGCCTCCACGGCCGCTTCGCAAGCCTCCTGCGCCAATTTTGCATGCTGATCAAGCGCGTTGTCGGCTTTGCCGGCAAGCCGATCGATGTGACGCTCCACCCGGCTCAGCGTCCGAATCGCCTTGAGCGCCAAAGCCGTCATGCAAAACGCCGTGACGACGAACGCCATCGCAGCCGCGTATCCCGCCGCTTCCCACGCCATCGGATTTCCTCCCTTCTTTTTCGGTCACCCGGGCGAATGCCCATGCGGTTAATGACAATATAAGCAGCGGGCGCCCATTTTGACACTGCGGATTTTCGCGTTCCGGACCGAAGCATGGCCGTTTCGTTCCTTCGAACTTCCTTGTAGGCGTTATCCCCTTCGGTCAGGTTGGGGGCAGCCGCAACACCACTCATGCTCTCCACTACCTCGTCGTTCAGGAATCGTCGTGTCGCGTAATCCTTAACTCTATCCGCTATCCCCGTCACTCAGAAAGAGGCCTGCCGAAAGCTCGCCCTATCGCCGCTATCCCCGTCGCTCAGGAGTGCTTGGGCCAATTCCCCGCCTTTTGCGCTCCCCTTTCCATTCCCGCCAAAAAAATGGTAAATATATGTTGATATGCGAACGTTTGTTTGGTAAAATAAAGCGTAGGCAAACATATGTTCCGTTTTCTGAGGTGAATTCTTATGAAATCCGAGACGTTCGAGGGTTTCTGCCGAAGATTTGAGCACGAAGAAGTTTGCATGGAAGCATTCGCGAAAGCAAGGTGGCCGAACGGCTTTCGATGTCCCCGTTGCGGGCACGGTCATGCCTACCCGATCCAAACCCGTCGATTGCCGTTATACGAGTGCCGCAACTGCAGCCATCAGACGTCTTTGGTCGCCGGAACCGTTCTGGAGGGAAGCAGAGTGCCTCTGCGAAAATGGTTTCGGGCGATTTTTCTGTATTTCCAACCTGGCGGGATCAGTACCGTTCGACTGTCTCGGATGCTCGGGATCACCTACAAAACCGCATGGCTCATGGGCCATAAAATCCGTCACGCCATGAGCACTAAGGACAGTCTTCGGAAATTGACCGGTTTAATCCGAATTACTCCCGGGAGATACGGGCGTGTTTACAATCCCACTGCTTTTCGCCACCCGCAGGAGCATCCCGTATTAATCGGCGCTTCATTAACCGCGAACGGACAAGCTAAATACGTGAAAATCAAACAAGTCATGAGTGAAGATATTCTCATTCGGTCTGCGGGATACGGCGGGCTGATGAAATTCATCAAAACCCACGCGAAAAACGAGGCTGGAGAAATCATCTCGGATTTAAATCGTCCGTTGGGCGAGCGTTCGAAATTGTTGTCCCATTTGGGCAAAGCAGCTTTCAACTGGTTGAACGGCACATTCCGAGGAATCGGGCCCAAGCATCTTCAACTTTATTTGGATCAGTTTTGCTGTTATGAGAATTCCCGAACCCGAAGGCAAGAAATTTCTAATCAGGGACTTGCTTATTGCTCGGAAATGAAAAGGATCACCCTGCGCCAGCTCGTGGCACGCCCGGCACTCATCCCCGTGACTGCGGAGTACGATCGTGTGATGAGATTGGAACGGTCGAATGGGAGATCGGGTTCACGGGGAAGATCGGCTTCATAACAGCGGGATGGGCTTTGGGGCTTTGGGGCTTTGCGGCCTATTCCTGAGCGAGGGGGATAATGGCTACAAGTCGGAATGTGTAGGATGCATCGAGCAAAAATACTGTGAACGGTTCTTATGTGAATCCAATGAACGTTTTTATGTGAATCCCGTGAACGGTTCTTATGCGAATCCGGAAACTGCGATGCTGTGCCGCTCCGATCACCTTTCGACGGCCGTTCCATCGCTATTCTTATCCATGAGGAACAGAAAAATCCGGCCTCGAAAGGGCCGGATCAGAATGACCACTTATTGGCTTGCAGAAATGCGTAAAGACTCTCCATCCTTCTTTTGACGGATCTGATAGGTGCAGCGAGGTCCCCCGTCCGCCAAACACTCCGTACGCTCCACGTCGGCCTCCAGCAGTTGTTCGAAAAGCTGGCGTTCGCACTGGCAAGCCTGACGGTAACGGTTGGCGACTTGGGCGACCGGGCAGTTGTACTCGTACAGCCGGTACGTGCCCGGATCTTTCGGGTCTTGCAGCCATTCCGTCATATATCCGCCGACGTTCTGGATTTCCGCAAGCTCCGCCACCCGTTCCTGAAGGCTAAGATTGTGCATGCGCTCTCGATATTTCGTGCCCAGTTTGTCGCGGCGGCCTTCGAACATCCGTCCGATCAATTCCTTGCCGCCCGGCTGTTCTTCCAGCTCACTCAGCAAGTCCAACGTCAACTGCGGATAATTTTTCGGAAACAGATCGTCCGCTTGTTCCGTCAACGAATACCGGTACGAAGGCCGGCCCATGGATTGCCTGACGAGCGTCGATCGGATCAACCCATCCTTCTCCATCGTTTGGATGTGCCGGCGTACCGCCATTTCGGTGATGCCCATGGCTTTGGCCATGTCGCTGGTGCTGCAGCTTCCTTGGGTCTTCAGCATTTGAAGCAATTGGCTGCGCGTCGAGCGTTCCTCCTGCGGCTGCATGAGCATCCCTCCTGTTGATCCGTGATCCCCTTGACGCCGTGCGGCACGACCCTTAAGGATACTCCCATTTTACCGGATCCCAAGCCCCGCGTAAATCGCCGCGCCGACTTTCCTTCAATCGCCCAGCTCTTGCCGCAAATAATCCCGAATCCGTTCGGAGAACCGCGTCAGCAACTCCGGCAGTTTCGGCGTTAAAGGATGGAGCTGCCGCCGAGGCCACTCGAAATAGTCTTGAACAAGGGGCTTCCGCAGCTTAACGAGCTCACGGAGCGGTTCCGCGAGATCGGCGGAAAGCACCCCTTCTCCGGCGATAATGTCCACGATATCTTCGTAGCTGCTGGCATCCCGCATTAAAAATCCGTCGATCAAGGAACTGCCGATATCGGTCACGATTTCGACGGCAAGGTGCAAAGCCCGTTCTTGGGCCAGTCCATGAATGATCGTGCCTTTCCAATCGGAGGCGATATCCGCGAGCGCTTGTGCGATTTCGGGGATACAGGCCAAGCGGGTATCGATGCTTTCCCGGTTGACATAGTACACGATTACACGCCTCCTTATTTGCGACTGCGCTTCCCCCTGCGCTTCAACCATACGATCATGATGACGGCGCTGAAAATCACGACCAGCAAATACGTCATCATTTCGTACAGATCGCCTTCGCCCATATCCGTTTTTTCAGCGAGCAGCGCGACGTAAGACATCAGCTTTCGTAGTCGACGCTGGCCTGGGAATCCCGGACAGACGCGATGTGTTCGATGACTTTTTGATGAACCGGATGAACCTGATAGGCTTTGAGCGCGTCCAGATTCGCGAACTTCGTCGTCAGCGCGATATCGTAAGAACGCTCGGAATGAACGACATCCGTACCGACTTCGATGGACAGCAGTTCCTCGATTTTCCCTTCCATGTCACGCAACACTTGTGCGGTATTTTCGATATTTTCCGGAGAACGGTCTTTTAATTTAAACAACACGATATGGGTGAGCATCTAGGGATCCCCTTTCAGAAATGGTATTTCGGGCATCTCAATCGCGCATACTACGAGCAACTCTTGGCTGAAGGGAGCTCCGCCATGCGTTATCCCGCCACACTGGCCTTTGCGCTATTCGGTATCGCGCTCTGTTTGTTTAATTCCACCGGTTACGATCCCCACAACGTTTTCCTTTTCATGTTCAGCGTTCCGATTTGGTTCGTTGAGCTGTTCACGGATATCCATCGGGTAAACGTATGGTCGATGTATGCGCTGACGGTGGCCAGTTACGTCTTGATCGGGTACTTGGTCGATTTGGGCATCCATCGCGTTCGCACGAAGAAGCAAGCCTAAGCGAAGCGGCATCACCCGATTCTGGAAAAAAGGAGCCTTGCGGCTCCTTTTGGCATTATGAAACGATAACCACCGATTTCATATCAGCATGGCCTTGACCGCACATGATGGAGCAGTGCAATTCATAGGTGCCGGGTTTATCGAAAGTGACGACTTGGGACGGGTTGGATTCGGTCAAGTTGATGCCGAGATCTTTGATCTCCGCTCCATGTTTCCCCAATTTGTTGGAGAACTTGACCAGGTATGTGGTACCGGCCTTCACGTGGTACTCTTGTTGATCGAAGTTGAAATTGGTGGCCGTAATCTTGAGCATCTCCTGGCCAGGAGGCAAAGCTTCTTCATGAGGTTTCTGCGGAAGACCTTGCGCCAGCAAGTAAACGCCGAAGAGGCAGGCGATCGTCAAGACCGCAGACATGATCCATTTGTACATCGTCGATTGCTCCCCCTGCTCATAAAAATGTCTAATTCTTATATTACCTAAAAGGAGCAATTGAACTCAACACGAAACCGGCAAGCACGGCCAACTTTTTTTCACATTTGACAAATTAATGAACGATCACACCGGGGAATTGAAGGGATAGAGCTTGCCGCCCATGGCGAATGAGGATTTACCCGACTCTTCGGACACCACGATGACGAGCGCGTCGCACTTTTCGGACAATCCCCTTGCCGCTCGATGGCGCGTGCCTTCCTTGCCGGTTCCCGATCCGTGCGAAGACAAAGGCAGGACGCTGGAGGCCGAAGAAATCCGATCTCCTCGAATGACGGCGGCTCCATCATGGAGAGGGCTTCCCGGAAAGAAGATCGATTCCAGCAAGGAATGCGTGAGCTCGGCCTCGATCGGAATGCCGGGAGTGATCCACTCGTCCACGGGGTCTCCCCTCTGTATGACAGCCAAGGCACCGTGCCTGCGCGCAGATAAGTGCCGCACCGCCAGCGCGAGTTCATGATAGCGATTCGTGAATGAAGCCAAATAACATCGCAAATAAAAACTGGAGGCGAGCGCCTCGATTTCGCTGAATCGGCTTCCAAAACTTTCGAAATCCGTGAGCAGGCAATGGTTCTCGCTGTCCAACCCGTCCAGCAGCCTTCTTAACTCGATCTGCATGGACCCCAGACGTTTGCGGATGTCCGCTTTTAATCCCGTATAGTCGCAGTCATTCATTGAATCCGGGACCACCTTTTATCCGGTTATGGCCTTATTGTTGCCGAAATCCGAGCGGGTAACCAATCGCATGGGCGAACATCCTCCAGTAGAATAGGACAATTTTACCAAATTGGAGTCCGTGGTACTAAAAACGTGTCGAAAATGCACGAAAAAATTGATTGAAACGGTTGATGTTCGTTTCTTCTCGGGTTATGCTAGATTCATTCCACAACATGCGGAGGCCTTATTTTTTAATGCTTCAACCTCTTTTCGACCGTTACTGCAATCTCGTCGCCTATCTCGGAAGCAACCGATATTTGTTCAATACGGATTTGGAATGGATCGCCTTCGTGGACAACCGTCAAGCTTGGACCCTGGATCTGAAATGGATCGGGCCCGTCAACGGAGTCATCTGCATGGATAAGGACGGACGGGTCGTAGCTTGGGGATTGGGCCAGAAGGTTATAGGGGATCCCTCCCTGCACCGAAAACCCAAGTTCCCGCCGCGCTTGCCCGAAGCCCCTACTTCAAGCTTGCGCCCGATGCCGCAAAACCCGCCGCTTCCCGGTACTCCGCTCGTCGGCTGGTCGCCGCTCAGCTTCGCGGATTGGATCAAGGGATAAGGAATAGCGTAACTATCGAAACAGCCCCTGCCGCTCATTTTCGAGTCGGACAGGGGCTATTATATTTTTATCACGGGTGCCCCGGACGACAGATACCAGCCCATCTTGCCGCCCATCTTCCGTTGGGCAAGCAACCCGGTGGGCGAAAACCGAATACGATGCATCATCATCAACCAAAGGAGAGGATCCGAAGTTGGCACTGACTCCTTATCCTGGACCTTATCAACCGGGGGCGTATCCGCCGCACTATTATCATCCCTACGCCCACTACCATCCTTACTTTCTTCATCCGCACCACCCCTATTTCCATCCGTACGGATTCGGGTACGGTCATGCCATTCCGTACGGCCCCGGCGTCGTCCCGCCGCGCGAAGATGAATTCGAATTCCGCGGCAAAAAGAAAAAGGCAGCACGTTAAGGCATGAAAAAAGCACCTTCCGTTGGATGTGGAAGGTGCTTTCGTACGTAATGGGTTTGTACCCTGAAAACCGGATAGCGAAACGTTCAACATCTGATCTGTGCG
>NZ_JAQZSJ010000014.1 GCF_029360585.1 Cohnella caldifontis
GTTCACGGCGGCGACTCCGCCGTCATGCTTGAGCAGCGTGGAGAGAATTCGGACAGTCGTTGTCTTGCCCGCGCCGTTGGAGCCGAGGAGGGCGAAAATACTGCCCTTTTCCACCTCGAAATCTACGCCTTTTAGCACCTGAAGCTGCTTGTAGGTTTTTTGCAGTCCTTTTACTTGAATCATCTTGGTTTTCTCGCTCTGCATTTGATTCCCTCCCTTATATAACCGTAACTTTCGATAAATTGACTTCCATGCCTTTGAGTTGAGCGAATGTCAGTTTATCCATCGTTGCGCCGTCAAAACAGACCGTCTTGATCATGCGGTAGTACTTCTTGGTAAAGGTAAATCCCGGATGGAAAGAAACGTTTCTTAACGCAGCGCCCTTGAACGAAGCGTTGATTAATGCCGCTCTGTCAAACTTCACGCCGATAAACGTCTGTCCGTCGAAACGCTGCCCGCTCAGATCGGAGTACTTGAAGTCAACCCCGTCAAATAAACAGTCTTTAAATACCGTTGTTTTAAGATCGGTCGTCGTTAACGTGACGTCGGTCAGCCTTACGCCCGTGAATTGGGCTCCGTTAAGATTCGCGCTGCTGAAATCGGTACGTACAAGAATCGACTTATTGAAGCTTGCATTCGTCAGGTCAAGCGCGGACAGGTTGCAGTCCGTCAGATTCGCGCCGTCAAAATTGGCTTCGCGTACGTCGCTGTTCTTAAACGTACTGCCGGTCATATCCGCGCCCGAAAAGTCGGAACCGGAGAGCGCGCTGCCTTTAAACTGTCCTTTATGGGCCGTAACGCCTGCAAAGTCGCTTTTCACCAGGTTGCTTGCGCTAAAGTTTGTCACTACTTGCCGTTCCGACGAGCGGGTGGTCATGGTCAATTTCTGATTCATAACATTCACGTCTCCTTATCATCATGTTTCTATCACGCGTTCGAACCCTGATCACCTATTCATACCAACCGATGGTATGTATAGGCTTAAAAATAAGCTGCCTTTCGGCAGTTTAGTTTTCTTTGCTGACTTCTCTAGCTGACAATCGAAACAATTCCTCGAATCGTTGAAACATTTGTTCATCGAACAGGTCAAGCCCCAGGCCTTTCAATATTTCATCGAAAAACCTTAACTTGCGCAACATCATCTCGGGCGAAGCTTGGATGACCGCCGGGTTTAGCCATATGTTGGTGAGAATCATCAACACTTCGCTAAGCTCCCTTGGATAGTCGGTTCGGATCGATCCGTCTCGTATACCCTGTTCGACGATGGGCTGGATATAGACGGGCACGGCTTTATCGATGATGCTCTCGATCTGTGCCGCCAGCATCTTCGGATTGCGTAAGAGGTTCGGTGCCACCGATGCCAGTTCGTCTTGGGCAGGATTGTCGAGAGAGACGCGGGAAATCTTGCGAAGCTTTTCCAGTCCGTTCAGCTCATTGTCGTCCCGGACACCGGACAGCATTTCGTCAACGCCTTTGAACAAATGGTCGGTGACGGCCTGCAGGATTTCCTCCTTCGATTTGAAGTGATGGTAAATGGCCCCTTTTGTCAGCCCGCCCAGTTCGTTGATGATATCCTGAATGGAAGTCTGCTCGTATCCTTTTTGAATGAACAGGTTAATCGCCACGGTTAGGATTTGGTTGATCGTTTCTTCAGGATATTTATTCCTTGCCACTCGCCTCCTCCTTTCATACATTCGGTTGGTATGTAACCAATATATTCGATCATCCTTTTAATGTCAACACCCAAAAAACCAAAATCGTTTGGGGCGCCGGGCATATCCGTCAGTTGCGCAAAATACGAGCCGTAATGGCCTGTACGAACGGCTCGTCGAGCGGCGCGTGGCCGTTCAGCAGCCGGTACCAGATCGGCCCGTAGCAGAGGTCGGCGAGCAGTTCCAGGTCGGCGTCCTTCGGCAGCTCGCCTCTTGCGGCGCCGCGCTGCAGCAGAGCGATGAGCGTTTCCCTGCGGGAGGAGATGAACCTCTCGCGGAATATTCGCGCGAAGCCGTCGTCGAACTGGGCTTCCGCCATCAAGCTGCGCATGATCTTCCCGGCGCCCAGCGTCAAGATTGCGGCATCGCGAATACCGTCCGGGCTCTTTTCGCCTACGATGATTTGCGTCGGCACCAACGAATATGCCGGGCATGCCGATTCCCTTTAGAAAGGTCTTCATTGTTTCCGATCAACACGACCCGGCCCCACGTTGCATGATGAAATAACGGGCCACCCTTAGCGAGGTGGCCCATTCTTTGACATCCTTTCGCGCTTTTATGCAGCGATTCTATAGATGTCTTAATTTTTCCGGATTGGCGACATTATAGATCTTATCGATTTTATGATCTCGAAAAGCAAAAGAATAAACATATTGAATCCCTTCACCCAAATGAATGAGGATTCGTGTCTGGAGAGCGATGCTCAAGAATGGCCTGATACAGGGCCGTTTTTTCCTCCAAATGGGCAACGTGCCGTTTGGCTTCTTCCAGCTTAGCGAGCGCAGTTTCTTTATGCTCCATGATGAGTGCGCTGCGTTGCGTTGTTACTGCGGCTGTTAGAAAAACGTCCTGATTTCCGCAATGTACAGATCAGCCCATACAGCATCAGGATGGCTGCTTGTATTTTCGTTAATTAGAACCTACATGACCGGGCGGACGACCAATTCATTCACATCGACGTTGGCCGGCTGCTCAATGGCATAAGCGATTGCGCGGGCGATGGCCGAAGCGGGAAGCGCAATGCGCCGGAATTCTTTCATACGCTCTCTCGCTCCGTTGTCGGTTATGCTATCGGCCAGCTCGGACTCCGTGACGCCTGGCGAGACAAGGGTTACGCGGATGCCTTGTCCGGCAACCTCTTGCCGCAATCCGTCGGTAAGGGCCCGCACGGCGTACTTGGTCGCGCTATATACGGATGCCATCGGGGATACCGAGTAGGCTGCGATGGAGGCCACATTGACGAATTGCCCGAATCCCTGTTCTTTCATGACTGGAAGCCCGGCGGCAATGCCGTGAAGAACGCCGCGGATATTAACGTCGATCATCCGGTTCCATTCTTCGATCTTCAAAGCTGCCAATGGCGATAGCGGCATTACGCCGGCATTATTCACGATAGCGTCCAGACGCCCGAAACGGTTCATCGCCAATTCGACGATCGTCTGCATCTGAGGGAGTTCCGTCACGTCAAGTTGTTGAACGGCAACTGAACCGCCTTCCTTGCGGATGGCCGATGCCAGGGCATCAAGTTTCTCCACGCGCCTGGCCCCGATCACCACATTGGCCCCCCCGCGTGCAAGCTCACGGGCTGTTGCTTCGCCGATTCCGCTGCTTGCTCCTGTAATGATAACCGTTTTTCCATCTAGTGCAGTCATTAGACTTCGCTCCTCATCCCGTTAAAGTAACATTCAATAATGAGATTTACATGTTTCATAAAGCTGATCTGCCGAAATCATTTGGTTGCGAAATACTGTTCCCGGTCAAGGTCAGCAAGGAGAGATGGTTGCATAGGCCGCCATCCGAATCTTTCCCGTGTCAGAGCGCTTGATGCCGGAAGGTCCACCGAAACAAAGTGCTTCAACCAACCGAAGTGACCAGCTGCCTCCTCGGGCGCCATGCTCTTGGTCGGTACGCCCAGGCGGCGGCCGATAACGCCTGCGATATCGCGGAACGGCACGCCCTCGTCGCCGATCGCATGCAGCTTGGTACCCACTGGTGCCGCCTCAAGCGCCAGCCGGTAAAGACGCGCGGCATCAAGTCGGTGCACGGCAGGCCAGCGATTCGAGCCATCGCCCACATAGGCCGAGACACCCGTGCGGCGGGCGAGTTGGATCAAGGCCGGAACGAACCAGCGATCGCCATCACCATGCACCGAGTGCGGGAGCCGCACCACCGACACTCGCACACCATGCCGCGCCAACGAAAGCGCTGCCGCTTCCGAAGCGGCGCGGTGCGTCACTGCGGAGTTAGGATCGGGAGCATCTTCTTCGGTCCCAAGACGGCCTGGCGTGAGGTGTCCGATCACGGAGGTGACGACCAAGGGGCGGCCGGTTTCCGCAAGCTCGGTACCAAGCACCTCGACCGCGAGCTTGTCGGCCACGCCGGAGGGCGCAATGTTCGAGAAATCGTGAATAAAGGCGGTGTGAATGACGCCATCCGAGGCAGCGGCTCCGCGTCTAAGGCTGTCTAGATCATCTAGAGAGCCCCGGTGAACTGCGGCTCCCGCCGCGACTAGCATGGCTGCGGCCTCATCCGAACGTGCAAGGCCAAGTACTTCGTGCCCTGCTTCTTTCAGTTCTCGCACGATGGCGAAGCCGATGAAGCCGGACGCTCCTGTGACAAAAACGCGCAACATGAACTCCTCCTTAAGCCGTTAAATCGTACAACGATTGAACACCTGCGGTGCATGTCAATGATCATCACCACCGACCTCAAGGCTAGACTCATTGTATATTGCGCTCCATTCCAATGTTTGCCTGTTCCGATTCCCTTCTTGCCTGATTCACCGAAAGGTAAAAAAATATAACCCGCTAGCCTTATGGCAGCGGGTTGCAGTATGATCCAAACCTAAGTTTCTTCAACGTAATCTGGCGACGTCCCTCCTTGGCGGGCTTCCGAAAAAACGGCTGTAATCCCGGTTAAATTGAGAGGCGCTAACATACCCCACTAACCGGCATGCAGTAGTCGCATCCACTGAACCGGTGACCATCAGACGTCTCGCTTCATGAAGGCGCAGCGCTTTTTGGTATTGCAACGGGCTCATCGAAGTAACGGACTTGAAATGCTCGCGGAACGAAGACTCGCTCATGTGCACCAGCTCTGCCAATTCCGAGACCTTCATCTGATGGGAGTAGTTCTCGCGGAGCCAAGCAATCGCCTTCGCAACACGTTGCACGCCGGAATCCGTAATACCCATTTCAGCGACGTGAACGCCGATCGGGCTGCGCAGTACTCGTATTAAAATCTCATCCATCACGAGTGGGGCAAGCAATTCACCATCGCCGGGATTGGACAGACAATCCATCAGCCTCTTCGCCGCGTCAACGACGCCTAAGTCGGCGCAAGTAACGTAACCCGCACTCCGTTGGCGAACTGGAGGCAATCCTTTCGGAAACACTTTCAGGACCAACTCGGCAATCTTCTGTGGGCTCAGTTCCAGCCGAAAGCCGAGGAGGGGTTCGGAATCGCTCGCCTGCGTAGCCTTGATTGCGATAGGCAGGGCAACGGGAAACACGAACATTTGCGACCTGCCGAACGGAAAAACCTCCTGCCCCATCGAGATGCTCTTTGCCCCCTGTGCAACGATTGACAAAGAAGGCAAGTAGTAGGATTTCACGCTGTCCATGGTTATTTGCGAGAAGCGACTGAGATACAAACCGGAGATGCGCTGGCTAAAAACGCCGTCATGCGGTGTATGGGCATAGATCAAGCTTGCCAGCCGGGCTGTTGTTGCATCAAGCGATTCCTCAACGTTCTTGGTCGCCGATGAAACCGCATGTTCATTTAGCATTCTCATCGATTTTATGACAACTCCCGTGTATTCGGAATCTTGACAGTCTATTCCGTTCGAATATCGACCAACGGTTAGATACCTCGCTGATTTCGCTATAGCGTGAATTTTTTTAAAGCGTCGGCACTTCCCTTTAACCGCTCTTCCAAAATCAGGCGCAGCTCGTCGGGAATCCGTTCGAACTCGACCCCTTTGCCCAGAAACAAAAGCCAATCCGCATAATACTCCAGCGCCTCGACATCGGCCACGTCCAGTTGAACATTGAAAATCCCGCTCGACTGGAACATGCCTGTAAAGGACAAAACAATCCCTGGCGGGTGTAAGCGCTTAAAGCGCTGAATTCCAGTCGTATCGAGCTTTACGACCAGATTGGACTCACGTGCGACAAGCCGTTTTTTGCTTAAAATCTCTTGCTCGGTCCGCTTCAACTTCCGCTCGGAAATGGCCGAATCCCGCAGCATCTCAACGGGCAAATAACGAAACTGATCCATATCAAGATCATAAACCTCGACCAGCCAACGCGCGTTGGAGTTCAAAATATGAAGCAAATAAACGTCCATCAACTGCGGCCAGCCGGGACTCGGCTCATACGTCAAGCGCAAGTGCTTATCCCGCGCAGCAAGCGAAATCAACTGGTTCAACTCCGCGGGCGCCGCATCATCGAGTTCCAGAAGATTCGGATTCGCGGGATTCGTATTTTCAAAAAGCAAGAGATGATTCAGCTCGATCAGCTCGTCGTGCTGGGTTTGCGACGCGATGCCGATGAGTTTTTCCGTGATGGAGCGGCGATTTTGCAAATAAGGCAGCTGCGAATTTTTCGAGGCGATAAAGCTGATAAATATCGCCTTCAGCTCTTCCGGCGTGAAACGGACGGCGGACAAATACTGATTCTGCAGGACATTGTAGCCGCCCCCGCGCCCAAGCTCGGTCGTCAGCGGAAAACCCATCGCCTGAATCTCGTTAATGTCGCGGATCGCCGTCGCGCGGGAAATCTTGAACTCCCGCTGAATCTCCGCAATCGTAAAATGCGCGCGGTTATTGATGAAGCGCATGATCAGGTTCACTCGTTCCGTCTTCTTCATGATTTTATTGTATCAGAAATGTATCACCCGCACACGATAAAAGGTATCGCTTTTTGATACATTTAGCGAATAGGATCAATCTTGTAAAAACAAATCCTCTAAGGAGAGATGATCAAAATGTCTAACTACTCCATCCAAGCAATCCCGGAAAACTTCAAAATGACGGCTTTCGGTGTTACACTTGAAGACTACAACGACTGGGCAGGCAATGCAGCGAAAACCGCGGCGAAAAAAGCCGAAATCACCGAAAACGGCAAGCTTGCCGAACTTCTCGCGCTCGCAGACGGGCAAGAATATCAAATCAACTACGTGATCGACGGCAAGGCATGGCGCGGCTTCGGCGTAATGGGTGAGTTCGACGTGGAAGGCGCGGTCGTTCTCGACTTCCTCGCTGGGGACTACCTCGTGGTCCCTGGCACGGGCGCTGACAAAGACCGTCTTGCCGACGAAATCACGGGCAAAGTTTTCGGCGGCCTGCTGCAAGAAATCACGGACTACAAATACGTTGGGCCCGGTAACTCAACCTTCGTCAAAGCAACCGAAGACGGAAAATTCTACGGCGAAATGTGGCTTCGCGCAAAAAAAGTAGGCTAATCCCGGTCAAAGGAGCACTCCCCATGGCAAATTACACGGTTGAACATAAAAAATCATTTACATTGACCGCTTATGGTTTTTCGATTCAATCCAATTTCCAAGACGTGCCGGCTTTGCAAAAGGAGAAAGCGGCGTTTTGGGGAGGACTCAAGGCTGACGGGCGTTTCGATAAACTCAAAGCGGCGGCGAAAGACGATCGCGAGTGGTCCGTCAACGAGGTTTATCAAGGCAGACCGTGGAATTATTTCGCGGTAGAAGCCAGCAAATCGGTGGCCGACGCAACGCGCATCATCGAGTTTCCGGAGAGCGAGTACATTGTGGTCGCGGGAACCGGCGACAAGGAAGCATTGTTTGATCTGTTGACTTACCGCGCTTTCGGCGAAGTTTTGTCGCAAGTCACCGACTATGCTTACATCGGCGGTCCCAATGCGACTTATCGCAAAGACAGCGGTGACGGCACTTTCTACGGCGAATTTTGGGTTCCCGTGGTCAAAAAATAAATGGATCCGGAAACCGGCCAGCCGCCTGAACGGCTGGCCTCTTTGGTTGTAAGCCTCATATTTTATTTTGCCCTTAGAATCGAGTCTTTTAAAAAATCTTGGAAGCTGATCGGAGGGCGTCCGATTAGGTTTTGCAAAGCGGGATCGATTTGCGAGAAATCTCCCTGCCGGCTTGCTTGAAAGATACCCGTGAGCAAGTTGATGATCGCTTCCGGCATTCCATGAGCCGCCAAGCGTTTCCGATATTCTTCATCGGACACAACAATATGCCGAATCGGCTGGCCTAAGATTTCGGAAGCAATCGATGCGATCCCTTCCATGTCAATTGCTTCAGAGGCCGTAAGAGGAGGGGTAATCCCGTCGAGTTTCCCTTCAGTTAAGATAACCGCTGTAACTGCAGCCAGGTCCGAGTGAGTCGTCCAGGCAATCGGACCGCTTTCCGGGACGATGAATTTCCCTGTTTTCAAGGCATCGCCGATCATCAATAACGCCGAAGTGGCAAAAAAACCGCATCGCAGCGACGTGAAGGCCATCCCTGAAGATTTCAGAAGCTCTTCCGTAGCTGCATTGGTGAGCATGGGGGGAAAATAAGAGGTCGCAGATGAACCCATATGGCTCGTGTACAGCACTCGGCCCACCCCGGCTTTCTTTGCCATTTGAATGGCGGTTTGATGCTGGCGAACCGCCTCTTCTCCCTCCAAAGCGTTGGAAGAGACCATAAGCACTTGCGACGCTTGTTCAAAGGCGTGAAGGAGACTTTCGGAATCGTCGAAATTTCCTTGCCGAACGCGAACTCCGCGCTCTTGTAGATCCTGTGCCTTGCTCACGTCCCGGACACTCACGCCAATTTCCTCCGCGGGAATACGCCCGAGAAGTTCCTCAACGATCTTCCTTCCTAAATTTCCGTTGGCTCCGGTAACCACTATCATGACTGCATGCATCCTTTCGTTTGGTTTCTTGCCATACGATTGGGTTTGTGAAATCATAATCGTATAGGTAGAAGATAAAAGGATCGCGTTGTGCAAACAACCTGCAAAAAGCTCTTTTTGTTGTGTTACCTACATATAAGTTCTTTTGTCCGTTATTTGATTTCAAGGGAAAGAGGGGGCTCCATGCCAGTCAATCTTGATGACCCGCGGGTAATAAGAACACGTCAACAGCTCGTGCAGGCGTTCAACGAGTTGGTTGGGGAAAAGAGAAACTTTTATTCCATTTCCGTACATGATATCGCAACCCAGGCGGGCGTAAATCGAACAACGTTCTATGCGCATTTCCAGGATAAATATGATTTTCTTGAATATTGGAAGACAGAGAAGTTTAAAATTTTCGTAAATGGCAGACTACCGGAAGATGCAAGCTTCCATGCGGACAATTTGCGAATCCTTATTCATACGGTCTTCGATTTTCTGTTGCAGGCCCGACAGTACAGTACGCCAGGAGACAAGCAGTTCGAAGCCATATTCGAAAACGCCATTCATAAGGAGCTTCATCGCCTCCTGCTTAAATGGTTACAGGAAGCGAATACGCAGGGCTTTTCTCGCGATAAAGTGGAAACTAAGGCACTCGTCGTAAGTTGGGGGGTATTCGGGTCGGCTTTGCAGTGGAGCCGGAACCCTCAAAACCGCTCGGTGGAATGGATGGTGGAAGAAATCATCGAGGTTATTGGGACGGATCTAGACTGGTCAAACTTGCGATACGGTTCAGCTTAACGATCATTACGGCGAAAAATGCGAAAGGAGCTTGCCGCGGCAGCTCCTTTTTTGGTTGCTAATCCTCGCCATTTCCTTTCATTTGCCCGGGGGGAGGAAAAAATCGAAAATTGAAAATACATTAATGAGAAATCGACTCTCTCAGGACCTCCCTAAAACTTTTCGGAGGCCGGCCGATCAAATGAGCAAGGGCAGGATCGACTTGCGCGAAGTCTCCCTGACGGCTCGCCAGAAACATCCCCATCCGCATATTGATGCTCGCTTCCGGCACGCCCCGAGACATCATGCGGTCCCGAAACTCTTCATCCGACACAACGATCCGGCGGATGGTCCGCCCCAAAACCTCGGAAGCGATTGCCGCTATCCCTTCCATGTCAATGGCCTCGGATCCCGTAAGATTGGGGGTCGTGCCATGCAGTTGCCGCTCGCTTATGATCGCCGCCGCAGCCTCGGCCAAATCGATGTGGGCTGTCCAGGCAACCGGACCGTCCTCAGGCGCGATCAATTCCCCTGTTTTTAATGCTTCGCCGATCATCATGAGTGCCGATGCCGTGTAGTAACCATTACGGAGCGACGTGAAGGCCATACCCGAGGCTTCCAGCAGTTTTTCGGTAGCCGCATGGTGAATCATGGGGGCGAAGCGAGAGGTCGGGGAAGCGCCCATATGGCTGGTGTATAACACCTGGCTGACCCCTGCTTTCTTTGCCGTGTCAATCGCGGTTCGATGCCGCTGAATACCATGCGGAATATCAGCCTCGCCCATGATGCCGGACGAAACGATGAGAACCTGCGATGCCCCCTCAAAGGCATGGCGCAAACTCTCGGCATCGTCGAAGTCGCCCCGACGGACACGAACTCCGCGTTCCCGAAGCTCTCGTGCTGGATTCGGATCGCGGACGCTGACGCCGATCTGCTCGGCAGGTACGCGCTTCAGCAGCTGTTCTACCACGGCCCGCCCTAATTTCCCGTTGGCTCCGGTCACGATAATCATGGCAAACAACATCCTTTCATTTGTATCGTGTTTATACGCGAACAACCTTCCCGTTTCTAAATTGCATGTTGGGGAAAGAAGCGCCGGCGATCTCCCGTTCCGGTATCGCGTCTTCGATTTCTCTGACGTCATCTTCAGTCAGTTGAATATCAAGCGACTGTAAAGCTTCTTGAAGATGAGCCGGCGAGATGGTACCGATAAGCGGTATGATGTCTTCGCCTTTGGATAACATCCATGCAAACGCCAATTGGGATAACGTCATTTGTTTATTTGCGGCGATCTCGCCCAGCTTTTGAGACAAGGCAACGTTTTTTTCGATATTTTCTTCAAAAAACAACGGAACGTAGCCGCCTTTGCTCTTTTGGATTCGCTCGTCTGTCCACTGGCCTGCTAGAAGACCATGAGCCAGCGCCCCAAAAGCGACAACGCCGATACCCAATTCCCTCGCAGTCGGCACAATATTTTTCTCGATGCTTCGGTTAAAAAGCGAGTATTCGACTTCCACCCAGCTGATCGGATGCGTGGCATGCGCTCTTCTCAGCGTCTCCGCGTCGACCTGGCTGACTCCGATCTGCCTGACATAGCCGGCCTTAACCAGATCGGCAATGGCGCCGACCGTTTCTTCGACGGGGATACCCAGATCGATTCTTGCGGGCTGATAAAGATCGATGTAGTCAAGATTGAGGCGTTTGAGCGAATAGGCAAGATAGTTCTTAACATGATGGGGAGAGACATCCAGTCCGTATAAGGAGCCGTCCAGCGCATTCAATGCCCCGAACTTCAGCGATATAAAATAGTCATCCCTTTTGCGCCCCTTGAGAGCTTCGGCGATGACCATCTCGCTTCGGCCTGCACCGTAAAAGTCCCCCGTGTTGAGATGATGGATTCCACTCTCCAAAGCGGCATGAATGGTGGCAATGCCAGCACTTTTGACGGCTTCATCGACATTTGACATATGGCCGCAGCCGAGTCCGATTCTGGATAGCTCCAGTCCGTTTTGTTGATCGATCATCATGAAAACCTCCTGATTTTAGAATAAAAATTGTGTAGCCATCTACATATTTGTTTAAAAAAATATGCATGGCAAATTCATGACTTCGGCAGCTGTTTTTCGACGTTTTCGAAAGCACGGGTCAGCAAAGAAGCAAACATGGCTTTTTCGGCATCAGACATCCCTTGCGTGATCAATTCTTCGGATTTCGAGAAGGCATCACTCCTCTCGCTAAGGAATTGTTTGGCTTTGGGCGTTATATCGATACGGAGGTTGCGTCCGTCGTCAGGGTTGCTGCTGCGCGTGATAAATCCGGATTTCTCCAAACCGTTCAATAAGTTCGTCACAGACGGACCGCTTAGAGCCATCGTTTTTTCAAGAAACTTTCGGTTGATTTCTATATGCTCCTCTATGGATTGATGAATATGCGACAGGAGAATCGCTTGCGAGCTGTTCAAGCCATGATCCTTCAGAAGCTGGTCGATGATTTCCCGGACCCGCTGCGCGATAAGCTTAATGTATAGGCTATAGGGGTACTTGTCGAAAACGCTTGGCATAAATTTCTCCTTCTATTCGTGTAGATGTCTACACTATATAGGGGGTTTTTGGTTTTGTCAACATACGCCGTCGGCCGATTCGGCCAGCAGGAGGTCCGTAGAAGACAACAGCCACTTCATTGATGTAACATAACAAAAGAATAATTTAGGAGGGCTTACATGATAAGCAGATTCCATTGGGTTAGATGCATCGTCATTCTTATTGTCCTTACCGTTATCCCGTTTGGTTCTTTCGCAAGCGCTGCCGGTGGCGGAGCTCCGGAAAAAAGCAACTATTACTTCATATACAATAGCGGAAGGGTGGACAGCAAAGACCTCGCCGCGATCAAGCAGTACATCTACAAGTTCAAGAACACCCAGAACGTCATATTCGACTCCATCGCGTATAAGGACGCGACCAAGCTCTACGACGCCCTGAAAGCCGACCAGAAGAAACGCGGCGGAAGGGTCGCCGGGATCCAGATTTTCGGCTTGGCCAGCGATGTGCCTTCCTTCACCTACACCCACAAGATGAAGTTCTTCCCCGGCAAATCCGGCTGGGACGGAGTCGAGGAGAACAAGGAAGAGAAGTTCCTATCCGACTATCCCTATTCCAATTTCAATAACGACAGCAAGTACCTGAAGGACATCTCCGTCTACGGCATCGTTCAACGGAATCTTCCGATCAGCGTCATCCCGGAATGGCCCGTCTCCCGCCTGCCGCTAACGAAGGGCGAGATCGCCAAGTACATCGGCAATTACGACGCCTACCGCAAACAGATCGAGGGAAAATCCGTTCCGACCGTTGCCCTTTCGGCCCCTGTCGAGTTTCAAAAAGGACTGAACACAGCCCAGGACGACATCGCATTCTTCATGAAACGTCTGAAGGAGGATAAAGAATTCGATCTGTTCAAGAACACCGACCAGCGCATCTACTATAAGGATTTCGCCGCGAACTTGGCTAAGGAGAATAAGACCGGAATCGTGGACCTTGTGGTGGGCAGCCGGGGCGACAAGAACGGGGCTTCCCTGAAAAAAGACGATATGAAATATTTCTTCGACCGCAAGAGCGTCGTCGGCCTGAACGCGAACTACTATACGGCCTTCCTCTGGAACTTCGACGCCGCTGCGGGCCTGGCCGTGGATAACATCGTCCATGACGGCTTAGCGAAAGGAAAAATGATCAACCCCATTGCCCATACGATCCCGCAGTTCGGCAGGGGCGACATCAATTACCTGTGGCTTCCTGTCCCCGCGCCGGAAGGAGAGACGGGCGACGACTGGAATGACTTCGTTGCGGTGGACAAGGAGCATTTGAAGTGGGACAATCCGTACTTCTTCGTCTACAAGTACTACGAGGCGATCGGCAGCGGCAAGACCCGCCTGCAGAGCTTCTTCGAGGCGGACGCCGCCTACGCGGCCCTGACCGTGGCCAACAAGAATACTCCTCGGACTTTGTTCGGATTTGAAGGTATGTATTCCGCGAACGGCTTCGAAATCCTGTTTTCGCTGCATTACCTCGGGCTAGCCGACTACGAAAGCTGAGTCATTCCGGGGGCATGGTCGAAGGTCTCTTCCGGGAGTTTTTCCTTTGTTGGATCACTCCTATGAAAATCTTTTGCCGCTGCATCTTCTTCATCGTGCCGTCTTGACCCATTGGTCTCCTTTGACATAGCGGAAACGTACGCTGGCTCGAAGGGAGCCGTCGAACAATTCACGCGTCAATTGGCTAAGGAGCTTGGAAAGAGGAACATCACGATTAACGCCGTAGCGCTAGGCCCTAAGAATACCGAACTTTTCACGGTTGGCAAAACACCCGAACAAATCCAAGGGCTTGCCAACATGAACGCATTCGGACGACTCGGGGAAACCGAAGACATTGCAGGCGTGATCCTCTTTCTTGCGAGCGAAGAATCGCAGTGGGTTACGGGGCAAACCATCCGTGTTAATGGAGGTTTATTTAACCTTTTCTTTCTGCATCAAACAAACCGTCAAGGCCTATCTCTAAACCGTTTAATCGCATCTTCGGTCACCGGCTGGAAGAGGTTCAGAAGGTTGCCGTCGGGATCGCGGAACAGCATAGAACGGTTCCCCCACGGCATCATGGTCGGTTCCATTACCCAATGATCCACAAATGGCTTCAAGCGCACGTATTCGGCTTCGACATCGTCGACCCGGAACTCCATAATGACAGTGCGATTATTGGCGCCCACAACGGAACCGGCGCCGAATAGCTGCGCCGTCTGGGAGTGGCCGATTGCAAGGGTGCATGATGGCATGACGAGTTCGGCAAATACGGGCGCGGGTCGCTCCGCCGAAACCCCCATGACTTTCTCATAGAACTCGACGAGACGATCCACGTCATCCGTAATGATGCGTACGGAAGCGAAATTCACAAGAGATCATCCTTCCTAATAGCTATCTCTTTTTCGTTTACATGTCCGATTATAAAAAAACGCTGCTGACAACGTTATGTCAGTAGCGTTCTAGAATTTTGCGGGCTTCCTCACGAATCCGATTCCGGAACGATTCGGGTTCCAGCACGATCACATCCGCGCCCCAGCCAAGCACCCATTGCAGCAATTCATCCATCTGACGAACGCGCAAGACCGCATCCAATCCATCTTGATGCTCTTTCATATCCTCTACGTAATGATAGTTCGATTCCTTCACCCTATCCGCGATGTCACGGTTAAATCGAAGGCATACTCGCAAGCGGCGATCATCTAAAGGCGTATACTCCCTTAAGTCAAAATGCTCCGGAAGTTCGAATCGTTCGTCCAGTTCGATCAGTTCAGCCATTCGGGACAACCGGAAATGGCGGATTTCCTGACGCAGATCGCACCGGGCTACAAGCATCCAAGACGCTTCAACGAGTACGAGGCCATAGGGAGCGGCGGTGCGTTCGCTATGGCGGCTCCCCGTGGAATCCGTCAATTTTTTCGAATAATGAAAGCTGATCTTTCGCCCATCTGATATCGCTCGGCGGATCTTATCGAAATTTTCCCTTTCGTTTGACAGAGCTGCCGGCTTGCGAGGAGCGAGCAATCGCAGCGACTTGCGTATACGGGAGGTCTCGCTGCGGACGCTGTCTGATAGAGTGACCTCGATTTTCCTCCTGGCAACAATAGCTCTATCACGATAATCATCATCGAATCGTTGCTCGATAAATTCTGTTCCGATAAGCAAGGTCACGGCTTCCTCTATCGTAAAACGGATCGGCGGTAGAAAATATCCCTCCATTAAGGAATACCCTGTGCCTGCAATGCCTGTAATCGGAACGCCCGCTTCGCTGAGCGCCTGAATGTCTCGATAGATGGTCCTCACGCTGGTTTCGAATCGTGCCGCCAAATCTTCGGCACGTACCACTTGCCTGCCTTGCAGCTCCAGCACGATGGCCAACAAACGATCTGTTTTGTTCATGGACTGCCCCCTTGAAGCGTAATGCTGTACATGAGTGTTGCCTGTCTTGCTTTGACCAACTATCCTGCCAGCCTCTCGTCCAGACTAGCCTTTTGACGCAACAGATGTCTAGTATGCATGCCAGCTACCTTAAACCATTCACGCAGCTTATCAAGAAGTCGGCTTGCTCTTGCTTGCGTTAGGATTTACCGAATGCATCCATTCCCCCAAATAGGTAGATCCCAGGATCATCAAACCACCAATCAGCTGCGTCATAGCTAAGGTCTCTCCCAGCAAGAGGACACTGAACGCGATGCCAAACACCGGCTCCAAATAGCCGTAAGAGGCAATCTCGATGGATGACGCACGGTGAAAGGTTGAGAAATACAGGTTATAGGCCAGGCCAGTATGGACCACCCCAAGGATGCATGTCAACAGGATCCCCGTTCCATCCGCGGCCAGAACCTGCCTCCATTCCCCTTCAGCCAGCACGATCGGCAATAGCACCATGCTAGCCGCGCCCATTTGGAGGAATGTAGCGAGAGCATGATCCACTTGATTGGCCGCTCTGCGATTGATGATCACGATGGACGCGTACAACATGCCGGACACGCCGCTGAGAATCATGCCCCACATCCCCTGAGACGAAAATCCGGCAGGGCCGAACCCCCCCGTACCTACAACCAGGCATAATCCGATTAACGAGATTCCAACGATGCCCACCCGCAGTCGGGTCAGTCGTTCTTTAAGGACGAAGGGGGCCGCCAGCATGACATACACCGGGCACATGTTATAGATGATGACCGCTGTAGGGATATTCGTATTTTGAAACCCGTAGAAGAGGGCGGCCCAAGCTAATCCGAGCAGTGCGCCGGAAATCAGATAGGGCTTTGATTGGCGGAACGAGATCCGTTGGCCTGCCGGCCTCATTCTTATAAATATCAACAATACCGGCAGGGCGATCACCGCCCTTAAGAAAGCCAGCACAAAAGGGGACAGCTCAATATGCCGCGTAAAAACCCCAATGCTTCCCCATACGACCATGACAAGCGTCAGTCTCAACCGATCCATTCAAAAACCCCTTACTTCCAGAATACTCCCATCGTATCCGATCCATAAGAGGCCGTATTGTATGAAATTGACGAAACATGCCCTTTCTATAGGCTTTGCAGATAACCCATGGGCGTGACGCCGTTCATCTTCTTGAATTCCCTTATAAAATGGGCCTGGTCATAAAATCCGACCTGCTCCAGGATCTCGAATGGTTCAACTCCTTCAGCAAGCAGCTTTTTGGAGGTTGCGACTTTTAACTGCAGTTGGAACGCCCTTGGCGTGGTATGGAATCTCCGTTTAAACTGGCGGATGATGGTAAACCGGCTGAGACCGAAGGTATCCTCCAGCGTCTCCAGCGTCCAATTCTCTTGAAACCGATTAACCAGCCAATTCCGTATTTCCATGATCCGTTCCGCTTGATGGCCTTCATCGTTTGGATGGGTGTCCCCCGTTATGGGCTCCCCAAGCTCCAACAACAGTTCAATCAATCGACTTTCCAGAATATCTTTATCCTCTTCCGTTTCCAGCAGCCGAATGAAGTCCGTTACTTGCCGAAGGGGATCGCCGTATAGCTTCATGACTTGATCGAATCTCACGCTGCCCTCGTAATATCGGGGTTCAATATAGAGCATCACAAACTGCCACTGCCGAATGTCTGTCGGGGAGCAGCAATGACTCGTAAGCGGCGGGATGACAATCCCGTCGCCTTTCCTAAAAGGAATGGTTTCTCTCTCGAAATCCACATGCGTGGAGCCTTCCTCAATATAGCCGATGGACAATTCGTTGTGCACGTGCGGCTTGTAGCTTTGATAGGTTTGCCGGCACCGTTTGATTTCCACACCATCCAAGATACTTTTATGGTAAGTCAGCATGGAAGAGCTGACGTTCGGATTCATGAACGCATCCCCCTTCAAGGGACATTGTGTTTCGTTATCTGCTCGCTTCATGATAAATAGCATAGCAAAAATTAGCATATATGACTTCGATTATCAAATTCACTATGATAAACTGAATCTATTACTATCATTATTGTAGTAATTACCAATCTAACTAAGGAGGTTCGTATGAGAAAAATAGTCACTTTTCTTTGGTTAACGACCAGGCAAAGGAAGCGGTAGATCTTTATGTTTCGCTGTTTGAAAATGCAAAAATAATAAACACATCGTATCTCACAGAGTCAGTGGCCAAAGCAGCCGGAAAGAAACCCGGAGATGTATCAACAATAGACTTTGAACTGAATGGCCAAAACTTTACCGCGCTAAATGGCGGCCCGATGTATACTTTTAGTGAGGCTATCTCAATAGCGGTAAACTGCAAAACTCAGGAAGAAATTGATCTTCTTTGGGAAGCGCTATCCGAAGGCGGCGAAGTCTTGTCATGCGGCTGGCTCAAGGACAAATATGGATTGACATGGCAGATTATGCCGGAAAGCCTAGACATTATGATGCGGGATCCAGACCCTGTTAAAGCCGATCGGGTTAGCGCTGCTATGCTTAGTATGGAGGGTAAACTGAATATAAGCGAACTCGAAAAAGCTTACAAAGGCGAATCATAATTTAACTAGATCATAAATACGGGTGAAAATGAATTGGAGAAAGAGGGCGGCGGGAACACGACCGACAATGACGAACCATAGTGCCATCGTAAGCCGCCATAGGATGTGGGCGGCTTTTATATGTTCTCACCGGCTTTTAGCCTAGGGGGAGCATCTCACACACGGATGGCCTTTCGGATTATTTTTCTATGCTGGCAAGGTAGTGCAAAATCCAATTGAGGTTTCCCCGATTTTCTCCGCTTGCGGCTACGAAATTGTTAGTAAAATTTCCGCTACCTGACTCTCAAAATTGGAGTCGTCAATCGTATCCAGATGTTCCGGCCTAATCATTTGATATTGTTTCATCCTATAATATTCGATTATTGCTTGTTTCAACGTGAGATCATACCATTGAATACTGAAAGTCGGTTCCATGAAGCGCCGCAGTGTGGCGTCGTCTTGAATCAAGGGCAGCACAGGATTCATTCTGTTGAAAACCTTCCGGTCCATCCCGGTTTCAAAAAAAGCCTGTAAATTCTTATTTCGATTTTGTTGGGCCATGACGAGCTTATCATAAAGCGTCGGATAGAATTCCTTGAGATCTTGCAGGAACAGGTCGGATAAATAAACAACGCACAGCAGCGACTGCAGAAATGTTTTTTGGAAGCGATCTACATAAGAGAGGGAATCGTCATTTACAACGAGATCAGCCTGCTGCAAGTACTGAATTTCATATTCGACAACCTGTTCGATGATATCATCTTTGGATGAAAAATGTTTATATAGCGTCACTTTACTAATATCCATATATTTTGCGATATCGTCTATTCTCAATTGGCTGAACTTCGTTTTTCGAACGATCGGCTTAATTTTGTTCAAGTAGTGATTGGCGCTCATCGGTTTCCTCACGACTTAAGCCTCCTTTGCTGCTTACTCCACAATAGTATAGCAAGACCGATGTTTTCACAATTTTCATTAACGAATTTTATTAACTTTACTATTTCAGTTAAATTAGTTTACTTTGTTGATTGCCTGCTGTATAATCTCTCCTGTACCTAATCATGCCACTGAGGTGAAAGGATGGATACGATGCGTGTATTTGTAACTGGTGCAACGGGTTTCATCGGTTCTGCCGTCGTACGCGAACTTCTCGATGCTGGGCATCGGGTAGTTGGACTCGCACGCTCTGATAAGTCCGCCGCTGCGTTAGCGGAAGCCGGCGCCGACGTACACCACGGCGACCTCGATGACCTTGACAGCCTGCGAGAAGGCGCGGGGTTGGCGGACGGCGTCATTCACTTGGCCTTCAAACATGACTTCTCCAATTTTGAGGCAGCCGCAGCCGCCGACAGCCTGGCAATCGAGGCAATGGGAGCGGCGCTCAAGGGCACCGGGAAACCGTTCGTGGCCACCTCGGGCACGTTAATGCTCATGCCGGGAATCCTCGGGACGGAAGAGCAGGCGTCGACGCAGTCTACGCCTCGACGCTCCGAGGAGGCGGCGCTTGTACTGGCTGGCCACGGTGTGCGGTCATCGATCGTCCGTCTCGCACCGTCCGTCCATGGTGAGGGCGAGCAGGGCTTCGTACCGACCCTCATCGGGATCGCGCGCCAAAAAGGGTTTTCGGCATATGTGGGGGATGGACGCAACCGGTGGCCGGCAGTACATCGGTTGGATGCGGCACGTCTCTTCAGACTGGTGCTCGAGAAGGGCGACACGGGAGCCATCTATCACGGGGTCGCCGACGAAGGAGTGCCCTTCCGGGATATTGCCGGCGTCATCGGCCGTCAACTAAACCTGCCGGTGCGCAGCATAACCCGTGAAGAGGCAGACGCTCACTTCGGGTGGCTCTCCTTCGCCGCTTCCACCGATAATCCTACCTCGAGCGCACTGACTAAGGAACGTTTAGGATGGCAGCCGGTGTACCCTTCTCTGATCGCGGACCTTGAACAGGGCCACTACTTCAACAACTGAAATACCTTGTTATCTCTAGTGGCAATTTTGGGCCGTCCTATGTGGGACGGCCCTTCGCATTCGAACGAATTAATTCCTAATCCGGCCTTCTGTCTTCTTAAAACTTGCCGTTACTTGTGATACGGTTCACCGTGCTGTCTGTAACGGCAAGTTTTGAACACATAAAAAAAGTAGGAGACCTCTTTCTAGGAGACCTCCTGCTTAATCATTCACCTTGAATGTGACCACTCCCGGTACATGCATTTTGCGTCAATCGATGAACTTTACATACGTCAGCATCCGTTTCAATATCACGGCGCTTTGGGCGCGCGTGGAGAACGCCCTAGGGGCGAAATCCGCCGGAGACACGCCTGCAAGGATGTGCGCGGCTACGAGCCGGCTCGCCGAATCCCAGGCCCAGCCGGCCGTCGCGGAGCTGTCGGAAAAGCGCTCCAGCGCGGAAGCGTCCGCTTGCGGCAACGTCCCTCCGGCGAACCCGATCGCCCGGGCGATCATGGCCGCAATCTGCTCGCGCGTGACGGGCGCGTTCGGACGGAACGTACCGTCTTCATACCCGAAGATCAATTCCGCTTCGCGCGCCGCCCCCACCGACCCGGCATACCAATCGTCCGATCGGACATCCGAATATAGCGGTTCGCCGCGTTTGTCGGAAAGTCCGAGCGCGCGAACGAGCATCGCAGCGAATTCGGCGCGAGTGACCCGGCCGTCCGGATCGAAGACCTTCTCAGAGACTCCGCGGACGACGAGCTTGTTCGCGAGGGTCTCGATGTCGTCTCTCGCCCAGTGCCCCTTCAAATCCGCGAATGCGCTGCCGGTTTGAACCGCCGTGTACAGACTATTGTGCGGGGCGTAGAAGACGGCCCAGGCGGCTCCGTTCTCCGTCTTGAAGACTGCGGGAACGAAGTGCAGCCCGTTTTCGGAATCCACCCAAACGACGGTAGAGACGCCGGGACTAGCCGCTTCATCCAAGACGATGGTCCGCTCCGTGTAAAGAGTCCCGAAGTACGTCCACTCCTTACCGTCGACATATAGGGAGAAGTCCATCGGCACAGTCAGCATCCGATAGCCTTGATCCGTCAAATCGCCGTTCAGTTCGCCGATGAAGGCAGGCGACGCTTCCGAGATGGCGACGGTGGCCGTCGTACCGCTCGGAGCCGACTTCCACAAGCTCAGCGGAAGCGCGTAGCCAGCCCGGCTGACCCGTATCCGAACGACCGCGTCGGTCCGCGATTTGAATAATCCCTGCATCGCCGCAAGGGGCAGATCGACTTTGACGATCGGATCCGCCTCCGTATTCGGAATATCGATGACCGCTTCTTCGCTGTCCGAGTCGAAAATGGAACTTAGGATACCGGCGTCCAAGCGGAGCCGGATGACGGAACGGCCGTCGCTTTCCTTCTCTCTTACGATAGGAAACACGACGTCTTTGCCGTTGATGCGCACGGTCATCTTCGAAGACGGATCGGGCGCCGGGCTTGACGATTCATTACGGACAGGGTCGCGATCCGGCTCGGCGGCTTCCAGCCGGATACTGCCTGCGTCGACGCTGCCCCCCGCGATGACGTTAACGGTCGTGCTGAACGTTTTGTACCCTGGCGCCGAAGCCGTGAGGGTCCGAACGCCCGCCGCAATGTCCGTCAGGGTGAACGTCCCTTGGCTGTCGGTCGCGGCGGCGACGCCGTACACCGTCACCGTTACGCCCGGGAGACGGGAATTCCCGACGCCGTATACGGTTCCCGTGACCGTTCCGGCAGTGGGCGGAACCGCGGATCGGATGTGGGACGCCTCAAGCAGCACCGTGCTCCATGCTCGGATGAGGCCGTTCGCATCCGTTTCATATACGGAAAGATATTGACCTGCGTTCACATTCGGAATATCCGTGCCTAACGTATAGGGAACCGCATTGTCCGGAAGCTCGGCGGCCATCTGCGGCCGTAGGACTTCCGTTTCGGTCAGCGTATAGGCAAAGGAATGATCCGGACCGCCGGGTTCCGCCGTCGCTTTCGTGGACCCGAGCACACTGCCCGGGCTAACGCTCAAAACCGCCAAATCGGGCGCCGGTCCGTCCACGGTCAGCATCAGCGTCGTCATGGCGGTCGCCGAACCGGCATCCGCCGCCGTAATCTCCACGCTGAACGTGCCGGACTCGCCAGGCGTGCCCTGAAGCACGCCGGAGCTGCTGAGGCTTAGGCCGGCGGGAAGCCCGGAAGCGCTCCAAGTCAAGCCGCGCTCCGCCCCGTCAAACGCCGTAAGACGCACGGAATAAGGAACATCCTTGTCCGCGCGCGGAAGCTCGGTCGACAAGATTTCCGGACGCAAGTAAGGGTAGCCGCTATTTACGTTCGGATCGATCGTCCAAGTATCGGTGAAGTTCCAGTTCGAATAGGTCGACTGCTGTTTCATAAGATCGGAAGATCGGCCCGTAACTTCGGCCGTACGGTTGAAAGGATTGGAGGCGACGCCCGTTGATTGACCGGTCGTAACGTTGTCGAAGAAGGAAGCAAGAACGGCAGTGTCTGCGGCCATTTCGCCAATGAAACCGCTGCTCATCGAGTATGAGCCGTCTGCAGATAACGTGACTTCCCCGGTCGCATAGCTGTTTTCGATCGTTCCGTATATGATCCATGCCGCGAACGCCCCGGAACGGATATAGGAGCCGCTGGGGGGCGTTAGGTTGGTCACGCTCCCTGTTGCATAGGATTCGATGATCGTCCCCGCGCCTTGCGCTCCGATCAACCCCCCGGCATACACGTTGTAGGCGGAGCCGCCGGTCACGGATGCCGTCGAATAGGAGCGGGAAATCGTGGAATCGACCGCTTGTCCGACCAGTCCGCCAGTGGTGCCGGTGGTCAAGCCGTTGCCTCCCTTTACGCTTCCCGAAGAACGCGAACGCTCGACGTGCCCCCCGTCTAACACGCCGATCAATCCGCCCGTATCGGCGCCGCCTATCAAATCGACTTCCACGCCCAGATTTTCGACTGAACCGGAGACGGCCCCGAAAAAACCGACGTGGTCGGATTCGTTCCTGATCTTGACCCCGGTGACGGTGTAACCTTGTCCGTCGAATATGCCACTGAAGTTCGCATGGCCGTTGCCTCCGAGAGGGATCCATTCGTAATCGGACGGCAAGGCGATATCGTTCATCAGCCGGATCTTGCGGGCAACGTAGTCGTCTTGATGCGTATCCATATAAACCAATTGCTCCACGGTCGAAACTTCGACCCAATCGTTCACGACGGGAGGGGCCGGATCCGGAGCGGCCATGGCGGCGGGCAGCGCGAAGCCCGACGGTACAAGCAGGACTGCAATCAGTATCCGGGATAGAAAGGAAGAAAATCGTCTCATGGCGGAAGTCCTCTCTGCATTTTGGTTCGATAGATAGGGTGCCTCGGGTACGGTAGATATTATAAAATAAGGTTAAACCGTCCTATGTTTCATTTTTGTTTCAACTTCTTCAGCAGAAAGTAGAGTGCTTCCATGGACTCCACATTTGAAGCAGGCAGCAACGTTTTCCCTCGGCGCGTAATCGGCTTCGAGCGCGAGATGCAAGCTTTGGACGAATGGCTCGACGATCCGGACGCGGGAACGCTGCTTTATTCGATATCGGGCATCGGGGGCATCGGAAAAACGACGCTGCTTACCGAGATCGCCGATCGGTGCCGGCAATCCGGCGCGCTTACGCTGTGGTTGGACGGACAGGGGGAAATGGCGACGTCCGGCGCATTCCTGTCGAGTCTGGAAATGAGCTTGGAGAGCGAGTACGGCAGGATCAGAAAGCCGGAAACTCCTCTCCTGCCCTTCATCCTGTCGGAGGTGTCCGGGCAACGCTCGGTTCTCGTAATGGATAATTGCGAACGGCTGGACCGGATCGAAAGCTGGCTGCTGTCCCGTTTTCTGCCCCATCTTCCGGCTGCCGGCGTGCTGATCGCGATCGCCTCCCGAAGCGGGCTTCCCGTCAAATGGCGCACGAATCCTTATTGGAGCGGCCGCATTCTGTCGTTTCCGTTGAACCTTTTCACAAGAGAACAGGTGCATGAGTACTTGCGCGGAAGCGGTCTGGCGCCCGAGGTGCAAAGGGATATCGCCCGGAAAACGGACGGGCACCCTTTGCTGCTCGCCTTGACGGTGGATTTGCTTCGTTCGCGGCAAGACGTAGAGGACGAACGCAGTCTGCTGCACATTCCCGCCATGTTAAGCGCCGAAATTTTGAGAGAAGCGGCGTCTCCGATTTTATATGAAGCGCTGACGATCCTGTCGCTCCTCCCGGCGGCTGACCAATCGGTGCTGAACTTTTTTCTGGACACCCCAATCGACTCGTCAGGTTATCATGAACTCGGAAAATTATCGTTCGTTCGCGCGGTTTCGCAAGGTTTCGAATTGCATCACGTCGTGTCTCGCTTGCTGCGGGAAGATTTTGCCCGCCGGGACCCGGACAAGTTTCAGGCTCTCCGCCACCGCATTTTCCAACTGCTGGCCGAACGGTTTCATGCGGTCGACCGGCGGATGCAAATGCGGATTGCGGCTCACGTGCTGGAGATTTACCGGGAATTTCTGCCCGCCGCCCACGCGTATGCCGACTTCTCCTCCACTCTGAAGTCGGGTGAGCACAAGCCTTATCAGCCGGAGGATCTGCCGAGCCTTCATCGTTTTCTCTCGGTTTCGCTCGCCCAATCCGATTGGCAATCGGAGCTGGTACGGAGAGAGGACGATCATGATCTGCTGGAAGATATCGCCTGGAATTGTCCCGAAGGCATCTTCGTCGTCCGCGATGACGGCGGGACGCCGCTGGCATTCAACGCGGCATTGCCGCTGCACGCTTCGACCGTGCCATTGCTCGAGCGGTATGTGCCCGAATGGTTGGCCGTCTTGGGCGAAGAAGGGACACAGCTGCGCTCGGTGCCGCCAGAGGCGGCGGACACGTTTTTCATGCTGTTGGCCGCGGTGGACGTGAACCAAACTCTTTACCGGGCGGAAGAATTAGGCGCTTTGCTCCTGCAGCAGTGGCTGATCCATATGACGGGCGGACTGCGGGCGATAATGGCTTCGGCGGACCCGCAATTGAACGCTTTGCTGCTCGTGATGGGATTCCGGGAATGCGGGCGGGTCGCATCGGCGGATGCCGGAAAACGCGCCATCACGATTTGGGTATTGGATTTCCGGCAGATGAAGTTCGAAGAATGGGTGCAGAGCTTGATCCGAGAAACCGGACCGGGGGCGCGGGAAGGGAAGTTCGGGTTTGATCCGGGGCCTGCCGGGATTGCGATCGATGAAGAGCAGATGAAGCAAATTCTCCAACACCTGTACGACAACGCGAAATTGGCGCAAATTCCGGCGATTCGGAAGCTCAATATCGGCGGGGCTTCGGTGCGGGAGAAGGTGCGGGAGATGCTGACGGCCGAGGAACCGCCGCATCCTCTGACGCCGCTGGAGCAGAGCATTCTGCGGGACACGTATCTCCGAAAGGAACGGAACAAAAACCAGCTCGCCGACGATTACCACATGAGCAGGACGACGTTCTACCGGCATTCGCGGCTCGCCGTGATCCATCTCGCTCATGCATGGGCGCACTCTTCGTTCCACTAATCTTGAGCGGACCGCTTTCGGGGATTCTGCCACAACGATCCGTTTGCCAACAGTTTCATCAAGGACGGACCGCTTCGGCTATTGGATTGGAAGTTCGCGGGAATGGGCAGTGCGAGGATTATGTGGAATCTTTCTGGAATGCCATGTGGGCTGTAACGTTACGAGACTCTTCGTCACACCCGATCTGCCAACCGGCTGAGAAGCTGTTCCCGGTCTAAGCCACTTTCGCCGTCACTTATGGTACGGTTCACCGCGCTGTCTGTAACGGCAAGTTTTAGGGCCATCCTTTGCGGGATGGCCCTTTTAAACTAACTATAAGTGCCTTTTGGGCTTTGACATGCGTTCCATGATCAAGGCTACCCTGCGCCTGCTAAAAAATCGGATCATTTGAGCCATAAAGTAATTGTTTCGGCCATCGATGATATAGCTGCGTCCCTGGTCAATCCCACGAAATCCGGCCTGTACAACCTTCTCCGGGGTCGAGAGCTTTTGGCCCGCCCCCATTTCATCGCTGCCAACCGCATCGAAAAACCCCGTCTCGGTTGCACCCGGGCACAGTGCGAGCACGCGAACGCCTCGCCCGCGTGTTTCCGCCCATAGCGCCTCAGAGAAGGACAATACAAATGCTTTAGTAGCCCCGTAAACAGTAGAATAAGCACAAGGCATAAACGCGGCCATCGATGCCACGTTAACGATGACTCCGTCCTCTCGCCTTAGCATATCGGGCAGCAACCGATGCGTAAGATCGACTAACGCAGCCGTGTTCAGCATAATCTCTTCCTGCTCGCGCTCCGGGTCTATTTCCTCGAAGCGGCCATAAGTGCCGACGCCTGCATTGTTTATGAGAATATCGACCGACAAGCCCAGTTCGGAAATTTGTTCAGCCAGTTGACGCGGGGCGTTCGCTTTGGACAAATCGCAAGCCAATGCATAAGCCTGCACGCCGTACTGGCGGTTGATTTCCCCAGCTATTGCATCCAGTTTGTCCTTGGAGCGCGCTGCCAGTACCACATGACAACCTCGTGCCGCCAGTTCTTTGGCATACGCTTTCCCGATTCCGGATGAAGCGCCGGTCACTACAGCCAGCTTGTTTCTATATGCGTACTTGTTCAAGATACAAAACCTCCTATCGATAGCACTTCTCTGTCGTAAATTATCTTAATCGTACTGTCGGTAGGAGGGGGTTAACCACAGCATGTCTATTCTATTAACGGGAGTAACAGTATCGGTACTCGTTATAGTTCTCTTTTGTGGCAACGGACGTTTAACAGAGATTATAATGATCGTGTACGAAGCGCTTTTGATTCATTTGGTTAATTACGATATATATTCTTCCATATATGTAATTTGAGGTGAGTTACTTGAGAACAAATCGTTCCTCATCCGCATTGGGTGAATTCATTAAATCGCGCAGGGAACGGTTGCAACCTTCAGAGGCGGGGATCCAGCCGCTGCCCGGACGAAGACGCACTCCAGGGCTTCGAAGAGAAGAAGTCTCTTATCTTGCCCATATAAGCGTGACTTACTATACCTGGCTGGAGCAAGGCAAGGAGGTTAATCCTTCGCCGGAAGTGCTGCTAAGTATCGGCAAAGCGCTTCAGCTTGACGAAGATGAGCAGAAGCATCTGTTCGATCTTGCCAATGTAGACGCGGCGAGCGTCGTCACAGTGTCGAATAGCCGAGGGCCGGATACGGGAGTGTTGCAGAAAATCGTAGATCAACTGCATTATCCATCTTTTATCACGGACGAAGGTACGGATGTTATCGCCTGGAATCGGGCTGCAGAACTGATCGTAGCCGATTTCGGCAGTCTGCCGGACAACGAACGGAATATGATGAACATTATGTTTTTAAAGCCGGATTACCGCAACAGACTGGTGAATTGGGTAGGATTTGCCCGTTACTCCGTAGCGGTTCTGCGGGCAAGTTTCGACCTGTACAAGAACAACCCGTTATATATGGAACGGTTCGAACGCTTGAGACGGGAAAGCGAGGAATTCGTGCATTTCTGGGAGCTATATGAAATCAAGCAAAAGCGCGTAGCCACCGCTTTATTTCGTCTTCCTGACGCACAGGAGGTGGAGTTCGTGCTCCATTCCGCGGCTGTCATTGATAACGACCCTGGACTGCACTGGTGTTTCTTTGTTCCGGTTCCCGGTTCTGGCACGGAGGAGAGATTATTGCGTTTACTGGAGCTGGACAGGCAGGACAGGTAGCTCCCGTAGACTGTTACTCCCGTTAATAGAATAGACGTGCTGAGGCTAACTCCCTCCAGTTGCTTGTATGATTCAGTGGAAGACAACGATTGGAGGGTGTTTGGCATGCAAACATGGTTCATTACAGGAGCATCAGGAGGCTTGGCTTCACGTATAACTCGCCGGTTGCTGGATAGGGGGGACCGTGTAGCCGCAACGGTACGCAAGCCGGGTGTGCTTGATGATCTGCAGGTACAGTATGGCTCCCAACTATGGCAGGCTAATTTAGATCTGACAAACCCTCAGCAAATTGCTGATGTCGTGGAACGTGCATTTTCAGAACTAGGCACGATCGATGTGTTCGTCAATAATGCAGCCTATGGATTGTATGGCGCAGTGGAGGAAGCAAGCGATAGGCAAATTGAGCATCAGTTTATGACCAATGTGCTCGGTTCCCTGCGCGCAGCGCGTGCAGTCCTGCCCTTTTTCCGCAAGCAGGGTGGCGGTCACCTTGTACAGATATCGAGTATGGCAGGTCATTATTCTGTTCCGGGCATGGGGCTGTATTGTTCTTCGAAATGGGCGGTCGAAGGAGCCTTTGAAGCGCTGGCTAAGGAAGTGGCTCCGTTCAATATTAAGACCACTATGGTGGAGCCCGGCGGAATCCGAACGAATTTCATTACGAGCAACGCCGTATTCGGTGAGCGGATGGACGAATACCGGGATACGGAGGCGGGCCAATTCGTTAGCCTGATGAAGGGGGAACTGCCAGGTATAGATATGAGCATGTTCAACCAAATGGTTGTCGGCGATCCGGATAAAATGGCGCAGCAGATTATCCACCGTGTCGATCAGGGAGAGGGTGCTACGCGTATGGCGTTGGGCAGTGACGCCTATGAGCAAATCCGGGCAGCCCTACTGGAAAGACTGGCCGCTCTGGAAGCACAGAAAGAGCTGGCTTACTCCACTGATTCAGATGATGTGGTAAAACCATTTTAAAGGACACGAAAGGACTTCGGCATCCACGGTAACTGATATGCTCTTCTGCAAGTAGCCGGTTTATTTATTAAACCTGTCTACTTAAAGGGGAGCATATTTAAAACTTGCCCTTATTTGTGATACGGTTCACCTTAACGGGTCTATCGGCGAAAAGTGCGCCGCGACTGCATAGGAACACAATTGCAAGAATTATTCTTTGGTTGGTACTTTTGTGCTAGCCTGTTTCCCATACATCAATTGAAAATACCATGTGTTTAGCTCATCCTCAATAATACGGCTTGTACTACTACAAACATAACTCATTTGGGTTACACTGCCATCTTCATTATGGAATTCGCTATCATTTCTCATTACGAGGATTTTGTCGAGTTCCTTAATATAATATTGCATTACAGGAAGATTTGTTGTTTTCCCGGTTAAATACCATTGGAAATGCGCTACCTTGTCCGCTATTTCATTTTTAATTGTGACTATTTCCAAATAAACATTGTTATAAATACGATTCTTCAGCTTCTTCGAATTCCAAATGAAGTCTATATTTGCGTAGGAAGTATTTAAGGCACTATAATCATAATCTGCCATCTTTATAATTGTTCTCATAATTTGCTCTTCGTTTTCATCATGTTCATATAACCCAAGATTCCGTACTGCTTTGCAAGCCTGAGTATAAAATTCCTCTAATGTTCTTCGCCGTTCTACGTTGTATCCAACTACCGAGATTATTAATGCAAGCACTCCACTCGATAGTATTCCAACGGCTATATTGGACCAAAAGTTTACTCCTTTATAATCCAAAAATAAAGCTAATGAAAGTGCAGCGACGCAGACTATTATCATGTAAATAATTGTTAGTCTGTGAATCTTCACATTAATCGTCCTCCTAGTCTTGATTACCCTATGTTTGAGATAAGAATCTTCAAAGTAAAGCGCCCACCGATAGGAGCTTCGCTTATATGTAACTGATGATTTAGTCATGCTTAATGTAACCAATTGACGGGAGAAGCTTCACCTTACTTGGAGATAAATTATGATACAATCCACATCGACTACACCAAAATTTAGTTGATCCGAATGCCATATGCTCGTAATCATCTTCCCCATCCAAGAGAAAACCCATAGCAGGATTTTGTTTATACTCCTTGTATTTCTTTAACCCCTCTTCATAAGGAGTATCGTTTTCTGCAAGGATCAGCCAATTATGTTCACAATGTTCATGTTTTCTGATATTCCTGCTGCACGGATACGGTATTGTCGTTGGTCTTCTATCTCCTACCCTGTAATATTCAAAATGATGCGGTATGCCAATAGTAATGACAACGACATCTCCACAAATACAACTGCGATACAATTTGGTACCTTCGTCATAGTCGCTATTAATATACCATCCGCTGTGAGTTCTGTCGTTGTGCTGAGAAACACATTTGTAACAAGTATGATTATGTTGCGTATTGGCTAGACTCTTTTTGCACAAAACACACGTTTGACCTGCGACTAGGCGAGGATAGTCCAGCTTTGTTTCATGTTCTCTAACCTTTTTGGGATCAATAGAAAAGCACTCTTTGCAGAGTGTATACGTATGGGAGGGAGAGCCTATTTTCTCATGACATCTATCGCATCTTGTTTCATTTTTTAGTCCAAAAAAGCGCTTTATCTTCATTAATCCGCATCCCTTCTTATAGAATGGCTACAGTCCCATCCTTTTCTACACTTATTTCCTCTTCCTGATAACCTTTCAATGGAAGATAAAGGGTTCAATAGAATATCCCCCATTAATAATACCATATTATGGAATTAAGGGGACGCCCCCGCGATAAAGACTGTGCCGAGCGTAAAGCGTCGCCTGCCCAAGCAAAAGATTGATCGGCTGTAATCGCCTAAGAATCAATTGGCGAAAACTCACTCCCTTGGCGTTTGAACGGCTCAGAAACGGGGATTATGCTAGGTTTACCAATTTATTTCCATTTGGGGTGGTTTATACGAACCAAATTGCGATTTACGTCCGAGTATCTTCCGAGGAACAGGTAAAGAGTTATAGCATAACCCGGACAGCTTGAAGAACTGCGCGCCTACGCCGCTGAGCAAAATCTATCCATCTACCGGGAATACGTGGACGATGGTTATTCCGGCAAGTCCATAAATGGTAGACCTGCGATGCTGGAACTGTTGGGGGATGCGAAGCGAGGTCGCTTTCACACCGTCATCACATGGAAGTTGAATCGCTTGGCACGGAACCTGGCGGATCAACTCAAGATGCTTGAATTGTTCAAACAGCACAATATCGGTTACATGAGCCTGACTGAGCAATTCGATTCCAGCACTGCTCAAGGAGCCTTCACCTTGCAGATGCTCGGCGCTATTGCTCAAATGGAGCGGGAGCAGATTGCCCAGAACACACGCTTGGGGATGCAGAAACGAAGCGAGAAAGGTGTCTGGAATAGTGGAAATAACGTCATTGGCTACGAATGGGTAACCGGAGTAGACGTAGAACCACACCTTAAAATTGTTCCGCATGAGGCTAGGCTTGTGCAAAGATTTTCGAACATTATCGGAGCGGGAAAGGGTTTAAAGCCATTACAAGCCATTTAAACGGCGCTGGATACACGACGAAACGGAATAAGCCTTTCAGTATCTCTGCTGTACGCGGCATTCTGACCAACGTGAATTATATTGGTCAGATTCAGTACACCGTTCATGAGAAGTTTACTGGGGCAATTAGCGACCGTTCGAAGCGGATTGTTCAGGGCACACACGAACCCATCATTAGTATGGAGTTATGGAACGAGGTTCAAGAGTTTCTGAATAAACGTACCCGAACACCGACAAAAACCATAGAACGGCCTTATCCGCTAGCTGGCCTGTTAAAATGCCCCGTGTGCGGAAGCAGCATGGTTCCATGGCACACAAAAGCTATTCGGAAGAACGGAAGTATTCGCAAGTACCATTATTACGTATGTGGGAATAACAACAATAAAGGTTCGACCGCATGTAAGGCGAATGCAGTTCCTGCTTCACTTGTTGAAAATGAAACGCTGGCCCGGTTTCAGCACATTCTCACGAACAAACACTTGTTAAGTGAGATCGTCACCCGAATAAACCACAATAACAAGGAAGAAGGACCGCCATTGCGGCAACAGCTAGCTCAGATCGCGATGAGTTTAAAACAACTGGAAAAGCAGCAGCGGCGCTGTTACGAGCTATTCGAGGATGGGTTCATTGGACAAGTGGAGCTTGTTGAGAAACTTGAATCATTGAAACAAGCTATCGCAGCGCTAAACGAGAACAAAAATCAGTTGGAATCGAAGTTCGCTGAACTCGAGCGCAGCGCTGTATCACTGAAAGAAGTCCGCAGCGCATTGAAGAAGCTGTTCAAATCGTTCCATACCATCGAAGCAGGGAAACGAAATGCATTGCTCCGTGGATTTATCCAGAGCGTTCATGTACCACCTAACCGAGACGTGACCGAATTGCACATCCAAGGCACCGCCGCACTCAAACATCTAACCATTTGAAGGGAGATTTTTCTCAATGATCACGAATAAAACGAAAGTCGCCATATATGCGCGTGTGAGCACCGAAGACCAAGCCGAGCAAGGCTATAGCATCGATGCCCAACTCGATACCTTGCGTAAATACTGCGAATTATATGGAAAAGAGGTCTATAAAGAGTATGTGGATGCGGGGGTAAGCGGTAAAAGTATTGAAGGCCGTTACGAGTTGCAGCGGCTCTTGAAAGATGCTGGGAACAGGAAGTTTCACGAGGTTATCGTCTGGAAGTTTAACCGCATGGCTCGCAAAAACGTTGACCTGCTCAACATCGTCGAACAATTAGAAGCCTGCAACATCACCTTCCGTTCTTTCTCAGAAAACTTCGACACCAGCACATCTATGGGGAAGTTCGCTCTTCAAATGATGGGTGCGGTCGGTGAACTTGAACGAAATACGATTGTCGATAACGTGAAAATGGGTATGAAACAGAGAGCAAAGAAGGGCGAACATAACGGCAAGCTACCGCTGGGTTATCGAGCTGTTGCTGACCCCAGCAACCTTTCCAAGCGTTCCAAAGCTGTTGTTATTGTGCCGGAGGAAGCCATTATCGTTCGAAAGATATTCGAGCTTTACGCTTCTGGAAGTGGGTTGAAGAGCATCGCCAATGAGCTCAACCACAGCGGCTATATGACGAAGACCGGCAACACCTTCTCCACGACAGCCATAAAGGAAATCCTAAACAACCCGTTCTATAACGGTAAAGTCCGTTACAACCGCTATGAGAACTGGAGTAACAAACGTAGGCGGGGCAAGTGCGCAGACCCGATCATCGCCGACGGAAAACACGAAGCCATTATTTCCGATACATTATGGGAGAAAGTCCAGTTCCTGAGCCAGAAGAAATCCTTTACCCCGTCTCGTATTTTCGACGGTGAGTTCCTACTATCTGGGTTAATCCGCTGTCCGAAGTGTGGCGCGGCGATGGTTGCTAGCCGTACCCGTAGCAAGACGAAGACTGGAGAAATCGTGAATCGCCTGTATTACTCGTGTGGAGCCTTTCGGAGTAAGGGGAGCAGCGTGTGCTCTGCCAATAGCATTCGGAAGCAAGAAGCCGAAGATGAAGTGATGAATCGGTTAGCACGAATACTGTCCAAAGACCGCATTCTAAAGGCCATCGTGGACAAAATTAACCACAAACTCACGACCCGAACATTACCGCTCCAAGCGGAGCTAGAACACATTAGAAGCCAATTAGAACAGGCTGAGTCCAGAAAGCGGAAGTACCTCGATCTATTCGAGCATGGGAACGTGGACAAATCATTCTTCACCGGAAGAATGCAGGAGATTCAGGCCGATTTTATCAAGCTACAAGCGGAGAAGTCCCGGCTTGAAATGGAGCTATCCGAAGGCAATACATCACCTATCTCCTTCGAACAAGTGCGCGAGTTGATTCATGGGTTTAATCAGGTTCTGACCACCGCACCGTTCGAACAGCGGAAAACGTTGTTGCACCTGTTCATCAAGCGGATAACCATGAATACAAGCAAGAAGATCGAGACGATTGAACTATGCTTTGACGAAAACGTGGATTCCTACTTTTCATCGCCTCCTGTTGCGGTAACAGCGGAATCATTCCAACCGAGACAACCGGTAAAGCGGGAGAAAATCGAAATCGCCATCTAAATTTATAAAAACGTTTGCAAATACGATATTCTAAGTAACGGTTACAAGGAGATGATGAGTATGGCCGTAGTTGGCAAACAGAAACAACTTCTAATTTGGCCTAGACGGCCATTCTTGTTGGATAAGATGCTGGACGAAGGGGAAAGCCCAAATAAATGTGCGGCATGGTGTAAGGAGAATGGATTCGATATCTCTGTGCCGACGATGTTCGAATACGCAAGAAGGCGCAGAGCGGCGATTATCGGAGAGGTTCAGGCGGATAAACTGCGCTGTGGTAAGTCTAAAGGAAAACGTTTCGCCAACAATCCCAAAAGGGAAGAACGCAAAGCCTCACACATGACTGTGGACAAGGTAAAGCACGATTTAGAGCTTCTTGATGAAGTTATTCAAAAAGGCTTCGAGACACTTGCGAATATCGAGGAGATCAACCCTGCTACCGCCATCGCTGCTATCCAGTTGAAGCATAAGATCACAAATGGGACGCATGGTGGCTATACCGTTTACGGGATAGAGGAAATCAGGCTGCGCGAAGCCGCAAGGGAGAACGCCATATTAGCCGTTCTCCTTGAGTTTACCCCAGAGGACCAACATGCGGCAGTGATGGAGCGGATGGAGCAAGCAACTCAGGAATATTATGCGTCGATAGGCTTGGGTGAGGCTTACGCGCAGCAGATAGCAAGGAGTCAAAAGAGGAAAATGCGTGACGAAAGGGAGAACGCCCGTGATGGGCGTTCTCCATTGGGTCCCGCTTGAAACTTGAACTGACCAATGACAAACGCACAACCGGTCTCCATCCAACTCGTACGTAGCCTTATCCAACAATTCGACCAGTTTATGAATGCATCCACCTTTGAGCAACTGAAACATTGATGAATCTTATAATCAGCAAATCACGTCATCCATTGACTAAATCGAAGCCGTTGAGTTAAGTTTCGTCCTTAACCCTTCTGCTGTAGCAAAAATTGTTTTTTGCGCTTCGGAGGGTGTTGGAATCTCTGGGGGCATGGAGCGTGTAGTTGTAGTCTTATGATTAGCTATCTCCAAAAATTTATCATAATATTTGTGCTTTTGAGGTTACCCAACCATGAATGGATTTAATAAGTTGAATTACCAACAAGGCATTTGCAAGTGCGATCTCAGATGTTTTTATCCAAGGGTCACTTGTTAACTTATCTCTATCATGTGCAGAACTATTTCTGATACTTGAAATGGATTTAGCAATATCTCTATGCCTTGGATGTATTATTAATCTTCCTTTACCACTTAAGTAGTCAGCTATCTGTCCAATTCCATCACAACTTGTTAGGTCAACACCTTCCTTTACACCGATATACCGCAAATAATTCTCTAAAGACTGGCCAGAATGTTCACAAGACCTTTCAGGGTCACTCTTATAATGCAAGAAAGCCAGTGTTAATCTGTCTTTTTCAGGATTCTCTAAGGAATGAAATAACTCAGGGCTTAGCCTTTTGGACAAAAACAATCTAACAGCGATTTCTGAGTTTAATTGTACTTCATCGATTTCTAATTCATGAGGAGGATGCGCAATCGACTCACTTATTGAATAATTTGTACCATCAAATGTTATTAAATTAAGATCAACAGCCAACAGAAGTACGTTTTTTACGCTATCTGAATACTTATGATCTATTTTACAAAAGACTAACGTTTTTCTTATAGCGTCTACATGCACAGTTGAGCTTTGCAAAAATCCACATAACACCTGGAATAGTTTTAAGTTCTGAAGATGTTTAGTGATAATTACCTTTTTATCATTTAATGAAAGATTCTTATCGTATTCCTCAACTATTTTATATAAATTTTCTGATTCATTCACCAAATCAAGGGATATAGATATTTTCAAGGCATTATTAACTGTTGTTCTGCTAAACCCTGTAAAAGCTATGATGTCTTTAATGCTACAAGGCATATTCCATGTTATGGCTTCGAGCACTTCTATTAAAGAACTCAAGCTAACACGGCCAAAGTTCAAAAACTATTCCCCCTCAATCTGCAATTCCAGTAATTCAATTTGCTTACGAAGAATTTGTATATCTCTCGTTTTTAGCCCAGTAGGGACTATTACCTGAGCAAACTTCCCCTCGCTCAACGAGAAATTAAATGTCTGTTTCGAGTCCATGGAATAATTATTTATATAAGTTCCCGAGTTTGTCACTGCAATCATATCCACAATGTCCGGTTGTTGATATTTATTAGGAGTAGGGATGTATACTGTTTGATCTATCTCTTCTTCGTTTTGATGAATTTCAATTGTTTCGTTATGTAAAAAGACTCTGGCTTCATCAATTAGATTAGCGAATTGCGCTGACTGAATAAAGAGTTTTGCAGCATCCTGGCTAGCGTTTGCAGTTATTCCGAAATCACGATAAAGAATATTATCTAGTTGGTCGGGAAAGCGACCATCTCCTTGGTATCTCTGCACAAGCTCTGCATATAATTCAGGCTTCAAGAAGGCTTCTAGGATTGCTTCGTTTCGCTCTTCTTTACTTTTAGGATGTGTTATTTTTTCGCTTAGCTTACTTAAAGAATACCCATCATCTTTATCTAATAGACCAAACTGAACCATAGTAGAGATTCTTGTCCCTGCTAGACCATTTATTCTCTGGTATCCTAAAGCAATAGAAATTTGATCTCGATCCAATTTACCACTACCGAGCTTCGATTTAACAAGCTTTGTATCTTCGATTGCCTTCTCGAGACTAGCGCTGGGATAAGACCTACTTCGTTCCTTTTTGGCCATGCTTTACCTCCTCAGCTTTTTCCTAATTATAACACATTACTTTTAACCTAGTATTAGGCATCCCTTGCCAACAACCAAACTTCTCCGTCACTTATGGCACTGTTTACCCGATTAATTTAATTGCACTGTACACCGGCTCCAGAAGAAGCACGCACATCAGCTGTTGAGGGTAGGTCATGTAGTCGAAGGAGAGCTTCTTGTCGGCGTAAGGGAATTTCTCCTTCGCAAATGTGAAATGAATGCTTTAAAAGTTTTCTGGCAATTCTTCTTCACTAATACTTTGAGTAAATTTGTTACCTTTTGAAGTTGTAAATGTAATCTTATAAGTAGGTACTTTATAATCTTCTGCTTCCATCATGTAAGTATTATCCTTAAAAAAAGTTGCTTTTACCTTATTTCCATAAAGATCATATCCATTACTGAGTAAATATCTTTGTAAATCGCTAAATGGAATTTCTGTATTATAATTATATTTTTTCTGAATAAGATCATCAACAACTGGTTTCAATAAGATATTAATACTGAACACAAGTTTTATACTTCCTCCTGCCTCTATTGTTATGGGAAAGCCAACATTCTTGTTATTTATGGTCACCTTGTTTACGATATTGCTGTAGTAAAACATCTTGCCGTTAGTTATCTGAGTTAGTTTGTGATCAATAATTGAAATTGTTCTTTTTGAATTATTTGAAAGTAAAACACTATAATTTAAAGGAATAAGCGCTGATCCTGTGTCTCCGATGTTCAAATCTTTATAAAGTACAGTCTCATCATGAGATGATTCAATGAGTGCGATATCAATAATTTCCTGATTATCCTTTCGATCTCTCTGAATTGTATAATAAGTGGAGAATATGCCTGAGATGATTGAAAATAATAAAGCAATAAAAGATATCCAAAGTGTTAATTTTTCATTTCTCGACAAGTGATTTCTACCCATGTAATGGATAAACTCCTTAATAAGTGTATTGTGCATTCCGCCTAACGTTTATTTTGCGAAGTTCGCAAATAACCCTCATCCGAAAAAGAATTTACGAAATCCGATGTATTCACAATTATACCACGGGTATAGAAAACATTGTCGTATTGGTCATACAAAAGTCCCCCTAGAGCCTATCTCTAGAGGGATGTCTCTATAGCACCTTCCTCCAAGACTCTGCTGTCTTCTTTCCCCTTATTGACATTCGAATTTTTCGCCGTCACTTATGGTAAGGTTCCCCCCGATTGATCCTGAACGCCCGATAAATCTGCTCCAGCAAGATCACCCGCATAAGCTGATGCGGGTACGTCATGCGGCCAAACGATAGCTTCTTATCCGCGCGTGAGAGAACGGTCAACGACAGGCCAAGCGAGCCACCGATGACGAAGGCGACGGAACCGCCGCCGTAGACGGCCTGCTTGTCCATATAAGCGGCGAATTGCTCGCTGGACCAGGTCTCGCCGTCGATGGCGAGCGCGACGACATGCGCGTCCGGCTTCAAGGCGGCCAGGATGCGCTCGCCTTCGCGCGCGCGGACTTGCTCTTCTTCCGCCGGACTCATGGAGTCCGGCGTTTTCTCGTCGGGGAGTTCGCGAATGTCCAAGCGGGCGTAAGCCCCCAACCGTTTGGCATATTCCGCCACTCCGTCCGACCAATACTTCTCTTTCAGTTTGCCTACGCATACGACCTGAATGTGCATGGAATTCCGATCCTCCTGGATGACACCCTTATGCTTCTCAGCTTATCCGAATCCACACCCTTCAGACAACGAGCAAAAAACCGGCCCCGATTCGGAGCCGGCTTCGCCGCTTACCCACTACTCATATCCACGGAATGATCGATCAGAATCTTGCCCGCTTCGAACTTTGTCAGATGGCTCATGTCGGGTGCCTGATCGCCCGTCAAATTCAGCTTGCGGATGGCTTCCAGCTGCGTCTTCGAAGCGGGCTCGGCTTGAATGATCGCGTCGAAATTGTCGTGCGCGATGCGGCGGGCGACAACCGGATCGTCGATCAGGTCGATGACGCGGTACATCGACTCGACCGCCGCTTCTTCGCTCTGCAAGCCGTATCCCGAATCGGTGCTGAGGAGGAAGCGATCGGAGTACTTCTTCATCACCGGAATGAAATCCTTCAGCGTATTGCCGCTATCAGGGCTCAAGTCCGTAAACCCGGCGAAGAAGTCGGCGTATAGGTTCGGATGCGCGCCCATCAGCCTGTCTATGTTCTCAGGCGAATTGTAGGTATTGATGTGTCCGAAAATGAAAATCGTGTTCGGGTAAGCGTCCAGCGCTTGTTCCAGCTTGCTTACGGGTTCACCGTTCGGCGGATCGATATGGAGCAGGATCGGAACCTTGTATTCCGCGCACAGCTCGTAGATTTGAGGAAGATAACCGTCCATCGGGTCGTTGGCTTTCCAGGCCACCTTCGAGACCATCGGGGAATACGACGATGCGCCCGCGATCTCGCCTAATCCGAAATAGCCTCGTTCCAACATGCTCCGTACGTGCTCCAGGCTGGACTTATCGTGCAGATCGATACCGGAGAAGTAGGGTATGAACAAGTCCGGGTGCTGCACGTAAGCATTCCACGCGTTTTCGTCCGTATCCATCGCGCTTGGCTCCGAGACGTCCCCGAATAAGACGACGCGGCGAACGGCGTCCCGTTCCCATGTACCTATCATCCTCCAATAGGCATCGCCGCTCGCGTCGTGGTTGTGCGTGTCCGTCAAGCCGAAGTCGCGGTATTGGGCAACGAGCTCATCGAGCGTTTTCCGTTTGGGAATTTCGCCGCTCGGCGTCGGCACTGGGTGGGTCTCCATAACGGAGTCCGTCGCGGCTGCGGCCGGACTTAGGGTTGCTGACGGATCAGAACTCCCTGTCTTGGAGTCCGCCGCATCCCATTGACATCCGGATAACGCGCCCCATAAGAGCAGTGCCGTTACAATTCCATAGAATAACCGGTTTCTCTTCCCGAATGAGACTGGACGCAAGCGACGGCCTCCTTCACGGATCGGAACGAACCGAGCGACTCGTACCCGTTCGATGCCGTGATGATATGAAATTCCCATGCTAATCCGAATCCTATCATTCATGGAACGTCATGAATAGTTCCCAATCTCACAGTCTAGGGATATTCTCCGCTAATCGTCACGATCACAGACGACCTCCGCAGATATCCTGGAGGCGTACGGAACGGCATCAACCGTTGTCTCCCGCTCCCGTACCGCCTATAATCGCCTGCACCCGCCCGACTTGCCCGTCACACAATCGGACCTTAATGCCATGCGGATGAGTCGGCGAATTCGTCAAAATATCCTTTACGATCCCGCGCGTCAGCGCGCCGGTCCGCTGGTCTTTCTTCAGCACGATGTCGACTTCCAAACCCGGGCGAACGGCGCTCCGGACTTTCCCGCTTCCTGCCATAGCCTGCGCTCTCTCCGTTTCCGTCTCGCAATTTGCCCATATCGTACCATACTGCCCCGGAAAACCAAAAACCCGACCCCTATCAGGAGGTCGGGTATCGGTGGAGTGATGAATGCTTACCCCTGCTTCGCCGGAACCGTCGCTGCCGCCAGCTCGGCTGTCTTCGCGACTCGAGCCTTATCGGGCCGCAGCGCCGATGCCAGCAGCACGACGAGACTCACGCCCGCGATGCCCCACAGCACGCCGTACGGCAGACTCATGCCGGAATCGCCGCCGAAGTACATGAGGCTCCGCAGCCCGGAAGCGACGTAGCGGAACGGCGTCCAGGAATACAGCCAATCCTGCGTGACCTGCGGCAGAAACTCGGGCGCCAAACTCAGAATCGGCAGCGAGAAGAACAGCAGCAGCACCAGCAGCGCGACCGCCGGAATGCCGAGCCAGTTGAACAGCGCCGACTGCATCAGGAAGAACGCGGCGGCCGCCAGCCAGAGGAACAGCCACACCGCTCCGATGTCGGCCATCTCCATCCCGTACCAGGAATGCGCCATCCAGACGAGGAACCCGGAAACGCCCGCTGCCAGCGCCAAGCCGGCGATCGTCTGCCCTGCCGCCGCGCCCCAAGCGCCGCCGGCCCTTCTCGCCCCCTGGCCCGCCAGGAAGAGGAACACGCTCATGATGAGCGAACCCATCCACGCGATCTGGGTCAGCATCACCGGCGCGCTGCCGTTGCCGTTGCCGGATCCGACCGCATGCACCGAAGCCTCTTCCACCTGGAAAGGAGCCAGCAGCGCCTGCACCTTCCCGACCGGGATTTGCTCCGTTTGTTGACCGACCATCTGCAGCGCTTGCTTGCTTAATTCCGTGCCGACGTTCTGCGCGACCTGCTGCAGGATCGTCCTCACCGCCGATACGCCTTGCGCATTCATCCCTTCGTTCATATACAGCTTCACCTTCGCCGTCTTCGGTTCCGGACCGGCGAGGGACATTACGCCCGCGCTGAAGTCAGCCGGAATGACCAGCGCCCCGTACGCCTCCTGCCGATCCAACGCCGCAAGCGCCGCTTCTTCCGAGTCGGCCCGGATCCATTTCACCGGCAGCTGCGCCAGACCCTCGACTTTCTCCTGCACCATCTTCCCGACCGCCAGCTGCCCGCCCCCGGGCAGGTCCGCCGGTTGGTCGAGCACCGCCAGCACGACCGGCAGCGCCTTCGGTTTCGCCCCGAGCACCGATCCCATCATCGCGAGCCCGAAAATCATCAGCACCGCCAACGCCGCGCCAACCGCGATCCTGACGAACTTTTGCCTGAAAAATACCGACATCTCTCTCCCACCCTCTCATTTTATGAACAAGTTGTTGATTAATGATCACACTGTTCATTATAATGATGGGAGAAAAAGCTTCAATCATCAGTATGGCACAGACTGTTCATTAATGGACACCGCTAACCGGCAGTGTTCATAAACCCGCTCATTTTCCGCGCCAAACCGCCAAAGGAGTTGACCCGAGCGCCATGACGGACAAAACCGCCGACCGCCGCACCCAACGCACCAAGAAGCTGCTGCGCCAAGCGCTGCTCGAACTCATCGACGAGAAAGGGCTGGAGAGCATCACGGTCAGCGACTTGACCACCCGGGCGGAGATCAACCGGGGCACGTTCTACTTACATTATAAGGATGTCTACGATCTGCTTGAGCAGATGCAGTCGGAAATTTTGGACGGATTGGCGCGGCTGGCCATGGAAGTCGATTTCCTGGACATTATCGCGCATGCGAAGCGCAATGAACCGTATCCCGGGCTGTTGTCCATTTTCGAGTATTGGGATTTCCATGCGGATTTCTTCAAAGCCATGCTCGGCCCCAAAGGCGACCCCTCGTTCGCGCCGCGGGTGAAGCAGATGATGAAAGACAAAATCTACGGCAAAGTGGTCGGCGTACTCAACGCTTCGCGGGTGTCCGAGGCCGGCGTCCCCCTCGATTACATCCTGGCTTACATGACGTCCGCCAACCTAGGCGTCATCCAGCATTGGTACGACACCGGCAAGACGAAGACGGCCCGCGAAATGGCGACGATCATGACCCGCCTGGCGGGGCTTGGCCCGATCGTCGCATCGGGTATCCTTCCCGGTTCATGACGGTCTCCACCATATGGAACATGGCCATGAATAGAGCGTATATCACCACATAGGCAATCGGTGAATAAGCCAGTTTCCACCCCTTATAGTAGAACACGTGGCATCGATACGCCGCCCACTCCAGCCCCCAGGAGAGCAGGGACCAGGCCAGCACGTACCCGGCCCGGCGCCACCCTTTCGGGCTCCATTTATCGTAGAAATAGAGAAACAAATACGTCGTCGGCGGATACGAGAAATAGTAAATGAAAATATCCGACACATCGTATTTGACGGTGTCATTGACATCGTAGAGATCGTACGGTTTGACGGCGATGAGGGAATCCACGGTCTGGGCCATGAACACCGAGAATACCGTGAATACCGTCAGCGCGATGAGCGTAAAACGTCCCGGAAGCAAAAACGCGATCGTCAGCGGAAGCGCCGCGGAGAACAAGTCGAACCATTCGTTGAGGTCGAACCGCTCAGGCGCGTACAGCATCGGCCTCCCCCCTCTTTTCCAGCAGCTTACGATACCATGCAGCGAATATCATAACGGCCAGGAGCACGACCGTCCAAGTAAACACGGCGTATCCGACATTCCACCCCGTGTCTTCGATCACGCCGATCGCTTGGCTGAGCCCGACCGAGGCCGTCAATCCCGCCATCCAGGCCGTGCCGAGAGCCGCCTTAACCAGAAATCGATCCCGGATCCGGAAGATCGCGTAGAGCAGCCACATCGTAGCCAAGGGGAATAGGATGAGCTGATTCATTTTGAAGTAGGCGAATGCCGTACCCGTCGGCGTGATCCGAATCAGCTTCTGGCTGTCCAGAATCGCCGAGTGCGCTTGCTCGAACGCGGTGACGCAAACCAGGTACAGCACGATTTTCTCGATTCGGCGGAACGGACTTCCCATCCATTTCAGCGTCCACAGCGCGCCCGCGCAAACGAGACTCTGGGCAAGATTGGCGATTAGCATGAGGCAGCCCTCCCCTGCGGCAGGGATTCGTTTCCTCTATTGATACCCCGTTTCCGGAAAAAAGATGTCCTCCCGGCCCCTGAGGGCGGAAGGACATTCCGTTCCTGCGCAACGCGGCTATAGCCTGAATGCCATTAAATCTCGTCCGACCGTGATCGCTCCGGTAAAAATCTTCCTCATCCCCGCAATATACGCTTCCTCTGCCGTTTCATCCGCGGCTGGAGCGGGAATGTGATGCGTCAGCACGAGGTGTTTAACGCCCGCCCGGCGCGCGATTTCCGCCGCTTCCAACGTCGTCGTATGATATTTCGCCGGGTTGGACAACGCCTTCTCATGCTCGGGATATCGGGCGATCAGGGCATCCAGCCAGGGCTTGTTGTACGCTTCGTGAACAAGCAAATCCGCTCCGGCGGCGTGTTTCACCATGTTCTCCACCGGAATCGTATCGCCGGAGATGACGGCCGATTTGCCATTGTATTCGAATTTGTAAGCGACGGCCGGATAAACGGGACGGTGATCCACCTCGAAGGCGGTGATCCGAATGCCGTCCTTGTCGTAGACGACGCCCTCGTTGCATTCCGTGTACTCGATTCTCGATCCCGCCTCATCCGACAAGTTGTAGCTGATCCTAAGCCTCACGTCGAACTCGAAGGACTCTCTCATTTTTCCGATGATCTCTTTTGTCGTCTCAGGTCCGTACACCTGCATAGGCACGGAACGGCCGAGGTACACGCGTTCCGACGTAATATGCGTCCGCCAGCTCGTGATGAACACATCGAAAAATCCGGCGTTATGATCGTAATGGTGGTGGGTGAACAGCACGTCGGAAATCCGTTGGGGCATCACTCCCGCTTTGATCAGTTGGTCCACCGCCCCGCCTCCGCAATCGACGAGAAACGCTTTGTCTCCCGCCAGCACGACCGCGCCGGGCTTCGCCCGCCCATAGAAGGCCCGGGGCGAGCCCGTTCCGAGCAGAATGACCGTAAGATCGGGATGGAAGTCGGATCGCACATTCTCCTGAGGTTGAATAAACATGGGATCTCTCCTTGACGCCTTTTCGGCTATTGGCCTTTTTGAATTTCCTGCAGAAGCGACAAGTCATATAATCCGCTCAGATCCAAACCTTCCGACCCGACTTCTTTCACGTAACCGGCATCCACCGCCACCTGGGCCATCGTCTTCAGGGCGTCCTGGTCGATATCCGTCGTCAAGCTCAGGTGGGAGAGTGCGGCCTTGATCAATGCGGCTTCCAATCCCTTGCCCGTCAATTCCTTCAGCTCGTCGCTGACCAGCGCGTAAGCGTCGTCCGGGTTCTCTTCGATAAAAGCGATCGCATCCTCGTTAGCCAGAAGGACGGCCTTCGCCAAATCCCGATGGTTCTTCATGAAGCCGTCTCCGGCCACGATGATCGTTAACGGATAATTCCCGTCGTTCGGAGGAATCCGGTCCCAGTCGACCGTAATTTCTCCGATGCCTTCGTTCGCGATCTGAGTGCCCCACGGCTCGGGCAGCAGCGCCGCGTCTACTTGGTTTTGCTTCATCGCCGTCAGCGTGTCCGCCGGAGCCATCGCGATCATCTGCACGCCGCTTTTGTCCGTCGCGATCTTCAAACCATGCTCTTGAAGCAGCAGCCGTAACGAGATTTCGTTCGTGCTTCCTTTGGTTGGGACGGCGACCAGTTTGCCCGCCAGGTCCTTCACGGATTTCACGCCGGAGCCCTTCCGCGCCACCAGAACGGCGCCGCCGTTGTTGGCCCCGGACAGTATCTTCAGGTTCTTGCTCCTTACGTATTGGTTGATGACCGGACTCGGCCCTACGTAGCCGATATCGATCTGGCCGGTCGCCATGGCGGTCGAAAATTCCGAGCCGTTGTTAAAGCCCTGAACTTCGATTTTCACGTTGTCGCCGAGGCGCTTCTGAAGGTAGCCCTTCTTGATCGCCGCGAACGCCGGGGCATGCGTCACGTTCTTAAGCAATCCGATTTTGACCGTGACCGGGTCGGCCGTGTTCGATCCCCCTCCGTCGCCTGACGTGCCGCATCCGGACAGCAACATGAAAACGACCGCGAGTGCAGCAACCGGAAAAAACGCTTTTCTGAACATGGATTCCTCTCCTTCAGGCCAAGCTTATGTTTTGGCCGCTTTCAGGCCGTATTGCATCCAGACGCGATCTTCGATGCGCTTAAAGACGAGATGATCGGAGATCGTTCCGAGAATCGCGATTACGAGCACGATGCAGAGCATGAGGGAGGTGTCGCCGAGGCTTCTGCCCTCCTCCAGCATTTGGCCGAGCCCAATGCCGCGGGCGATCAATTCGCCGGATACGAGGGCCCGCCAGGCAAACGCCCATGCCATCCGCATCCCCGTAATCAGTTGAGGGATGGCTGCGGGAAGCATGACCTGGAAAAAGGTGCTGGGCCCGCGCCGCGTCCCGAACATCTGGGCTGACTTCAAATAGATCGGCGGTATGTTCTTGATCCCGCTCCGGCACGCGATCGTCATCGTCCACGTCGCACCGATCGTCGTGATGAAGATGACGGCGAAATCGTTCAACCCGAACCAGATGATCGCAAACGGGAGCCAGGCGATGCTCGGCACGGTCTGCAATGCGACCACGGCGAAGCCGATCGTTTCGTCCAACGTCCGGTGACGGGCGAACAGTACGCCCAAGGTCGTGCCGATCGCACAAGACACCGCAAAGGCGATCAGAATGCGCCGCAGGCTGCTGAACGTCGCTTCCAGCAGCTGCCCGTTCGCGATCCCGTCGTAGAAGGCGCGAACCGTCTGCAGCGCCGACGGAAATCGCCAACCCCAGTCCATCGTCCTATATGCCGTCTCCCAGATGAGCAGCAGCAGGATGAGAAAGAGCGCGGTTCTCCAGACCGTAGTCACTGCCGTATTCCTCCTTCGCCACTTTCTCCAATTCGGCCGCGAGCGACTCCATGATCCGGCTCTCGATATGGCGCAGAACGGAATCGTCCGGTTCTCTCGGCCTTGCGGCCTGTACGCGGTACTCTTTCTTGATTCTGCCCGGCCTTGTGGACATGACGAGCACCCTGTCGGAGAGCATGACGGCCTCCCGGATGTTATGGGTGATGAACAGAATCGTCTTCCGCGTATGCATCCAGATCTGTTCCAGTTCCTTATGCAACAGGAGCCTCGTCTGCTCGTCCAGGGCGGCGAACGGCTCATCCATCAGCAGAATCTCCGGATCCATGACGAGAGCCCTCGCAATAGCCACCCTTTGTTTCATCCCCCCCGACAATTCATGGGGATAGCGGTCCGCGAACTTGCTCAGATGGACGGTCCGAATCTGCTCCATGGCGCGCTCGCGGCGTTCCTTCTTCTTCATCCCCTTCTGTTTCAGACCGAAGGCGACGTTCTCCAGCACCGTGAGCCAGGGAAACAGCGCATGATCCTGGAACACCACGATCCGATCGGGCCCCGGAGCGGAGATTTCCTTGCCTCCGGCGACGACGCGGCCGCGATCCGTCCGCTCAAGCCCCGCTACCAAATTAAGCAGCGTGGACTTCCCGCAGCCGGATGGACCCAGGATGGATACGAACTCCCCCCGGCCGACTTCGAAGGAGATGTCCTCCAGCGCGGTATAGACGACTCCGTCCCGCTGCGCGAATGATTTGCCGACTCCCTCAACCCGGATCATCCAATCCCCTCCTGAAAGTCCAAGCTATAAATGACTCAGAAAATGCCCGGTATCATAAATCACGACCATCTTCTTCTCGTAGCGGATGCTTCCTTCGTCCCGCCAGCCGCCCAACGTTTCCGTAACCGTCTGCCGGCTGCAGCCGATGACGTAGGAGATCTCCTCGTGACTCAAAGGCAGCATGACGACTGTCTCTTTCCCTTTGCGGACGCCCAATTGAATCAAGAGCTGCGCCAATCTCCAGGCGACCGGCTTCGAGATAAGCGTCTCCACGTATCTCTGTGTCTGCAGAAGCCGACGAGCGTTGGACACCGTTAAAGCGTACAAGACATCGGGATGGCTCTTTAACAGACTCGTAAATTGAACGGACGGAATCGAGAGAATGCGGCTGTCCGCCATGCACCGGGCATACCGTTGCCGTTTTTGTCCGGTCAGCACCTCCGCCGCTCCGAACACCTCGCCCTTGTGCCGCAGAAACAAGGTGATGCTATGGCCTTCCTCCGCGAATTGCGAAATCTTGACCAAACCCTCCCGGACGAAATAAATCTCTTGGCTTTCCTCCTCTCCCCGGAAAATATATTCGTTCTTCTTCATCTTCCGGGAAGAGCCGTATTCTTCGAACAACTTGGCCAGCGCAAGCTGCTCCGCTTCATCCTGTTCCCGTGCGTTTTCTTCCGTATCAAGGAACCCTTCCGCTTCACGCATGCGCCGGTGCGCCTCCTCGGGTAAACGAATTAATCATAGTTTTCTTATCGGTATTTAGGATTATAATACAGGATCGAAAGGGAAAACAGTCGGCAAGCCGACAAAACGGAGGGCGAAAAAAAGAAGGCTGCCCCGAAGGCTCGATGAAGCCTTGCGGAACAACCTTTGGGTTGTGCGTTTCTCTGAGATGCCGCCGCACGTTCGCTGGGCTTGCTGCGCATCAGCGGGGCTTGTTGCGTTGAGAGCGGATGGGCGACTTCTTGCCCCGGGTGCCGGGACCGGCGGAATCCCGACCCTGCGGACGCGAGCCTCCTCCTCCGCCGCGGGGAGCGCCGCCCGGCCGGCGTCCTTCGCGGCCCTGCGGCGGCCGGCCGCCCGGCTTCGCCCCGCCTCCTGCGCCGAATCGGCCCCCCGGTTTTCCGCCGGACCGCTTACGCTCGGCTGTTCCTTCGGCCGGCCCGGCGCCGCCGTCTCCGCTATTCATCCGCACCCGCTCCAGCGCCATGCCGATGGCGTTCTCGATGGCGGCCAACTCCGGCCGGTCCCGCGGCGCGACGAACGTGATCGCCAGCCCCGACGCCCCCGCGCGGCCCGTCCGGCCGATCCGGTGGATGTAGCTCTCGACGTCCTGCGGAATATCGTAATTGTACACGTGGGTGACACCTTCCACATCGAGGCCGCGCGCCGCCACGTCCGTCGCCACCAGCAGCTGGAGCTTGGCTTGGCGGAACTTCGCCATCACCTGCTCCCGCTTCGCCTGCGACAAATCCCCGTGCAGCTCGTCCGAGGAGTAGCCGAGCGCCTGCAGCGCTTCGTTCAACGCGCTGGCCCTCCGCTTCGTCCGGCAGAAAATCATCGCCAAATACGGGCGCTGCTCGTCGATCAGCTTGCGCAGGGCCGCCTGCTTGCCGCGGTCCGTCGTCTCGACCGCCCACTGGCGGATGTCCTTTACCGTCACCTGCGGCCCCTTGACCGTTACTTCCTCCGGCTGCTTCAGGAATTGCGCGGCGAGCGCCCGCACGTTGGCCGGCATCGTGGCCGAGAACAGCAGCGTCTGCCGCCGGTAAGGCACGGCCCGCAAAATCTCCTCCACTTCGTTCAAGAAACCCATGTGGAGCATCTGATCCGCTTCGTCGAGCACCAGCATCTTCACCTGCGACAAGTCGATCGACCCGCGCCGCAGATGGTCGAGCAGCCGCCCCGGCGTGCAGACGATGATCTGCATGCTCCGCTGCAGCTTGTGCAGCTGCGCCTCGACGTCCTGCCCGCCGTAGACGGCCAGCACTTGGTAATCCGTGCCGGCGATCAGCTTCTTCACTTCCGCCGTGATTTGGATCGCCAGCTCCCGCGTCGGGCTGACGATCAAGCCTTGCACGTGCGAAGCCGCCGGATTCAGCCGCTCCAGCATCGGCAGCACGAACGCCAGCGTCTTGCCCGTCCCCGTCTGCGCCTGCCCGACCACGTCGCGTCCCGCCAGAATCGGCGGAATCGCCTTCTCCTGCACCGGCGTCGGACGGACGATGCCCATCCTTCGCAGCAACTCCGCCCGTTCCTCTCCGATGCCCAACTCCGTAAAGCTTGCCATATTTGCACCCCATCCGTTTTTTCGCCAATGAAGACACGCCTTTTCCTATCGTACCATATACAGGCAAGCCTCATCCGACTAACCGCCGCAGCCCAGCGCGTGCACGCAACGGCGAAAGCCCGCTCCCCCCTCTCGGGTTGCGGGCTCCGATCAACGCTATGGCCGCTCTGCGATCTGCGTTATGCCGCCGCGGTAACTTGTTCCCGCTCCGCCGCGCCGTTTTTCCCGAACGCCAGCATCGCTCCGAACAACGCGAACAACAGATGCACCGCCGGGAACACGTTAATGGTCTGGACCATGATTCCGGCGATCATGACCGCCAATACGACGACGGCCAATACGCCGAGCCAGCGGGGGTAAACCTTGGCCCGGATCGTCGCGATTCCGAGCAGCAGCAAGCCCAGCAAAATCGCCGGAACAAGCGGGATCAGCACCGCCAGGGACAGCGGGTATCGGTCGACCATCAGATTGTTCACCTGGTCGTTGACCGTCTGCAGCGTTGCCGCGTCCTTTACGTGGTCATAGATAATCGGGTAAGCCAGAATCTGAACGGGTCCGTGGAAAATTTCCAGCAGCATCCCCGCGAACAGCAGCGGAAACCCGATCCATCCCCACGCGCTCAGCCGCTCCGCCATCCGCAAGTAAATCGCCGGCATGCCCATCAGAATCAGGATCGACGCCCAAGCCAGCAGCACGTGCGTATTCACCGCTTTCTGCAGGAAACCCGGGATGTCCTCCAGCGAAGCCGGCGTGTCCCCGATATGCAGCAACTGGCCCAGGATCCCCATCGTCCCTCCGATCAGCAGCGTCCAGCCTCCGAATTTCAAATAACTTTTCGGCAAAACGTTCATTTCGTCCTCTCCTTCTCCTTCCGGCGCATTCCGCGCCGCCGTCCCCATCATAACCCGCACCGGTTTCCCGGCAGGAAGAGCGCGGCGTTCCCGAACGTCGGGAATCTCATTGGGAAATCCCGTCCCCGGCCGCATCTGTTGTTTACGGCTCGAAACGGCGGCTGTTATACTTTGGCCAGGAGGGGAAGCGTTTGAAAATGCTGCGGTGGATCGCGGGACTCGTCTGTCTATGCGGAATCGTCCTGTTCGTCTATTCGGTCCCGGTGTTTTTCGTTCAATTGCGGGACCACTGCGTCGGCCTGGCGGAGTGCGTCGCGTTTTACGATACGGCTCCTACTCCGGAGTGGCTGCGCGCGCACGGCATGTCCAGCGCGACGTTCGCGTCCGCCTACACGGGGCTGTACGCGCTGTTCGGATTGGTGTATATCGGCGTCGGCCTGCTCATTTTCCGCTATAAGTCGCTCGAATTCACCGGTTTGGTGGCTTCGGTCGCCTTGGTGACCCAGGGCTATATGTTCGCTTCGCTCCCTCTGTTCCTCACCCATGTCCACCCTTCCTTAACCGTCCTGAATCACGTGCTCGAAGTTTTCTCATTCTCTTCCTTGCTCACGTTGTACTTCGTCTTTCCCAACGGCCGATTCGAGCCGCGATGGACGAAATTCGGTCTGATCGCGCTGCTTGTTCCGGGCGTTCTGCGCACCTTATTTCCCGACACGGTCTTGGATTTACAATACTGGGGCCGGAATTTGTTCCTCGTCTGGACGCTGGCCTGGATGACGAGCCTGCTTGCCGTGCAAATCTATCGCTACCGCAAGGTGCTGGACCCTGTCGAGAGGCAGCAGGCCAAATGGGCGTTCTTCGGCATGTTCGGAGGCATGGCGTTCCTGCTCGGCATCACGCTCGTGTTCATCCTCCGGGCGGAAGCCTTGAACGGCAACCCCATGCTGCTTTTCGCGATGGAAGCGCTCCTCGACTTCGGGATGATGCTGATCCCCGTTACCTTGTTGCTCGCGCTGCTGAAGCGCAGGCTGTGGGACATCGACGCGCTGGTCGGCCGAACGCTGGTGTACGGGGCGCTCAGCGCGTTCGTCATCGCCGTCTACGTAATCGGCGTTTGGTATGTCGGCACGGTATTCAGGTCGGCATCGCACCTGATCTCTTCGCTTATCGCGACCGGACTCGTCGCCGTGTTGTTCGGACCGCTGAAAGAGCGGCTGCAGCGCCAGGTGAACCGGCTGATTTACGGACGCAGCGAAGACCCGCTGTCCGTGCTTGGGGTTCTCGGGCGGCAGCTGGAAAATCCGCTGTCCCCCCAAGAGTCGCTCCGGGTCGTGACGCAAACGGTGAAGGACGCGCTGAAGCTTCCTTACGCGGGGATCTCGCTGAACCGGGACGGAGAGACGATCGTGGTCGCGGAGGACGGGGACCCCGAAGGCGAACCGGCCCGCCTGCCGCTTGTCCATCGGGGCGAGGAGCTGGGGGAGCTGCTCGTGTCTCCCCGATCCGCCGGCGAGTCCTTCACCGTCTCGGACCGCCGGTTTCTGGACATGCTCGCCCGCCAGGCCGGCGCGGTCGTATCGGGAGCGACGGCCTCCCTGGATCTGATGCGGGCCGCCGAGGATTTGCGGGAGTCCCGGGAACGCCTGGTGCTTGCCCGCGAAGAGGAACGCCGCCGCCTGCGCGGCAACCTGCACGACGACCTGGCGCCCCGGCTGGCGGCGCTGGCTTTCACGGCCTCGGCCGCCGAGACGCTGATCGAGTCCGATCCGGCCCGCACCAAGTCGATCCTCGTCGAACTGCAGACCACCATCCGCTCGGCCGTTACGGATATTCGGCGGCTCGTGCACGATCTGCGCCCGCCTTCGCTGGACGAACTAGGGTTGATCGGCGCCATTCGGGAGCGAATCCACGACGTGACGCGTCCCATGCACCGCCAGGACGCAGCAGTGCCGGCCGACGGCATCGACTTCCGGCTGGACGCGCCGGAGGAGCTTCCTCCCTTGCCCGCGGCCGTGGAGGTCGCGGCCTTCCGCATCGTGACGGAGGCGCTCGTCAATGTCGTCCGCCATTCCGGCGCGAAGCGTTGCCGGGTCTCCCTGGCTTGCGTACGGGAACCGTCCCCGGCGCTGCTGCTCGAGATCTCCGACGACGGGCGGGGTTTCGGCGACGGCCGGCGCGCCTCCGCGGAGCCCGGCGGCATCGGGACCCAGTCCATGCGGGAGCGGGCCGAGGAGCTGGGCGGCTCCTGCCGTTTCGAGCAGGGGACGCCGCATGGAACGCGCGTGCGGGTTACGCTTCCTCTGTCCCATACGAACGGCGAAGCCACGGCCCCCGAAGGAAGGAGCGAGACGGCATGAAGCCTCTGAAAATCGTCATCGTGGACGACCATCCGATGTTTCGCCACGGCGTCCGGACGCTGCTGTCCACCACGCCCGACCTTCAGGTCGTCGGCGAGGCGGGGAACGGGGAAGAAGCCGTCGCTTTAGCCGAATCGCTCCAGCCCGACGTCATGCTCATGGACATCCGCATGCCGGGGATGAGCGGCATGGAAGTGACCCGCCGCATTGCCGCGAAGTCTCCGGCGATCCGGATTCTCGTGCTCACGATGTTCGAGGACGATGCCTCCGTCTTCACCGCGATGCGCAGCGGGGCCAAAGGTTACGTCTTGAAGGAAGCCGACAAAGACGAGCTGCTTCGCGCGATCCGGGCCGTCGGCAACGGCGAAGCGATCTTCAGCCCCGGCATCGCGGCCCGGATGATCGAGTATTTCGCCATATCGCGGCCCGCCGCCAGCGCGGAGTTGTTCCCCGAGCTCAGCGCGCGGGAACGGGAAGTGCTGTATTTGATGACCGAAGGCCTGTCCAACGCCGCCATCGCAAGCAAACTGGACATCAGCGGCAAAACGGTCGCGAATTATATCGCGAATATCCTGAACAAGCTGCAGGTGCAGGACCGTGAAGAGGCGATGCGGCTGGCACGGGAGACACGCAAAGAAGCCCCGTAAGCCGCCGCATGGTGCCTGATCCGGACGCCCCCCGCCGGACTCCCGTTTCTTGCCGCTTCCCCGCTCCGGTTACGGAGTGGTATAATGCGGGCATAAACGGCGGGAGCAAGCGATCGGAGACATCGCCGGCTTCCCGTGCCAAGGAGCGGATGCGACATGTGGTTCATCGCTTCGATCGCCGAAGAGAAGATCCAGGATTCGATTCGCCGCGGCGAATTCGACCGTCTGCCGGGCAAGGGCCAGCCCCTGCCGCCGGAGGATGACATGGCAGGCGTGCCGGAAGAGCTTCGCCTCGGCTTCAAAATGCTCAAAAACGCCGGCGTGCTGCCGGAGGAGATGCAGCTGCGCAAAGACATGCTCACGCTCGAGGATCTCATTGCCGCTTGCCGGGACGAGACGGAACGCGCGAAGCTCCGCAGCGAGCTCTCGGTGCGGAAGCTGCGCTACCAGTCGATGATGTCCGAGCGCGGCTGGCACGGATCGGCGGCCTTCGCCGAATACGAGGGGCAAATCCAGGAGAAGCTGGCGGGGCCATCGTCATAGAGCGAAAGTTCGACGATACCATCGTCCAAATAAACAAACTGCTCGCTGCCCTTATCCGTTGGCGATCATGCTAAGGGACATAGCGGACGCTATTGTGGAGAATGATCGACCTTTCGCGTTCTAATGGACACAGCAGCCCTTATTTGAAAAAAACACTGCTTGTCGGAGCGATTCTTTGTCGTTAAGGACAACTCTGTCCGTTACATTTCGAGGATGACCTTTTTTTGTTAAATAGCGGCCGTTATGTCCGTTAGGGTGAACGCCAGCCGATCCGCGATTCATCGCAGCGTATCGCGACATCAATAAAAACGGCAGTTCCGCGGATTTCCGTCCCGGACTGCCGTTTTCTCGTTATTTCCCGCCGTTGTCGGGCTTCTTCTCCATCCCTTGAAGCTCCCGCAAGTAATCGTCCAAGCGGTCGAACCGCTCCTCCCAAGCCCGGCGGAACGAATCGAGCCATTCGTCCATCTCCAGGAACGGCTGGGGACAAAGCTTATAGATGCGCTTGTTCGCCACCGGCTGCACTTCGACCAGGCCGGCGTCGCTGAGCACCCGCAGATGCTTGGAGGCCTGCGGTTGGTGAAGCTCGAGCCGGTCCGCGATTTCACCGACGGGCATCGGACCGTCGCGCAGAAGCTCGATGATATCCAGACGGTTCGGCTCGGCAAGCGCGCTGAATGTCGTAGCGTTCATACCCACATCTACTCCTTACAATGGATGTCGTCAAAGAACGGGGAACGACCCCCCGGAGCTCGGGAGGTTCGCCAGGCCGCTGGGTTCCCTGACGTCTAGGCTGGCGTTAAGGAATCTTCCCGGGCGGATCCGCGGCCGGGAGTTCGCGGTATGCTATTAGGATACACCTTTTCGAATATTCCTGTAAAGGAATATCCGCAAAACGCGGCGTTCGCCCTTGCCCCACCGTTCTTTATCGCTGCGACTCCTCGGAGGATTTCGCGCGTGCTTCCCCGGCGGCCTTCACCATGTTGCGCAACGCGGCGACCGTCTCCTCCCGCCCGCGGGTTTTCAGGCCGCAATCCGGATTGATCCAGAACAGCCCCGGGTCCAGCACCCGAAGGGCGCGGTCGATCATGTCGGCCATTTCCCGCACATCCGGAACCCTGGGGCTGTGGATATCGTAGACGCCCAAGCCGATGCCTTGCCGGTAGGCGAACGTTTCGAAGCTGCCGATCAATTCGCCGTGGCTGCGCGAAGCCTCGATCGAGATGACGTCCGCGTCCATCGCTTCGATGGCCGGCAACATGTCCCGGAATTCGCAGTAGCACATATGCGTATGGATTTGCGTCTCGTCCCGGACGGTGCCCGTCGCGATCCGGAACGCCCGGACCGCCCAATCCAGATACGCGCCGCGCTGCCGCTCCTTCAGCGGCAATCCTTCGCGGACGGCCGGCTCGTCGACCTGGATCATGCCGATGCCTGCCGCCTCCAGCGCCTCGACTTCCTGCCTGAGCGCATAAGCCAGTTGAAAGGCGATCTCCTCGCGGGACAGATCGTCCCGGACGAACGACCAGTTCAAAATCGTCACCGGCCCGGTCAGCATGCCTTTCACGGGGCGGTCCGTGCGCGACTGCGCATAGGCGGTCTCCCCGACCGTCATCGGATTCCGGAACGCCGCGTCTCCATAGATGATAGGCGGCTTGACGCATCGCGAACCGTACGACTGCACCCACCCGTTCGACGTAAACGCGAAACCCGCCAGCTTCTCTCCGAAAAATTCCACCATGTCGGTCCGCTCGAACTCGCCGTGCACAAGCACATCCAAGCCGATGTCCTCCTGCAGGCGGATCCACTCGTCGATTTGCCCGCGGATGAATTCCGAATACCGATCTTCGTCCCACTCGCCTTTCCGCCACAACCGGCGCGCCCTGCGCACCTCGTCGGTCTGCGGGAAGCTGCCGATCGTCGTCGTCGGCAGCAAGGGCAGCTTCCATTTCTCTTGCTGGATCCCGCGGCGCTCGGCGAACGGCCTGCGACTCCCTTGCTCCTGCCGGATGGCGTCCACCGCCTCCCGGACGTCGGCACGATAACGTTCCTCCAACCGGCCCAGCTCGCGAATCAGATGATCAGCCGCTTCCAATTCTTCTGCAACCTTATCCTCGCCCAGTGACAAGGCACGGGCCAGCAGCACGATCTCGTCCAGCTTCTCGTCCGCGAAAGCCAGCGCGTTCTTCAGTTCCTCCGGCAGCCTCGTCTCCAATGCCGCGGTCACCGGGACATGCAACAGGCTGCAGGACGATTGCACGATCAGGCGATCGCGGTCCGCCGCGTCCGCGAGTTCCTCCAGCAGCCGAAGCCGATCGCGAAGCGGCGCTTTCCAGATGCCCCTGCCGTCGATCACGCCCGCCCCGAGCACCTTGTCCTCGGGAAACCCGTACTCGCGAAGCGACGCCAAATTCCCTTCGAGTCCTTGCGCGAAATCCAGGCCGATCCCGCTGACCGGCAGCGCCGCGACGTCCCGGTAGCGCTCCACCGACTCGAAGTACGTTTGCAGCATGATTTTCAGCCCCGGAGCAGCCGACGCGAAAGCCCCGTATATCCGCCGCAGGCGGGAGACATCCTCTTCCTCGATGTCCGTGACGAGAATCGGTTCGTCGATTTGGATCCAGACCGCGCCTTCCCGCTCCAGCTCCTGAAGCACCTGAACGTAAAGCGGGAGCAGCCGGTCCAGCCAGACATCGGTCTCGGACCGCTCATAACCTTTCGACAGCTTCACGAACGTGAGCGGACCGACCAACACCGGCTTGCCTTCGATCCCCAGCGCTTCCTTCGCTTCCCGGTAGGCCGCCAACGGCTTGTTTTCGGTCAGCCTCGGTTCGATTCCGCGATCCAGCTCCGGAACGATGTAGTGGTAGTTCGTGTTGAACCATTTCGTCATTTCGCAGGCGACGGCTTCTTTCGTTCCCCGCGCCATCCCGTAATACGCCGACAATGGCACCGCACCCCGGCCCTCGTACCCGAAGCGTTTCGGAATCACGCCCAGCATGGCGGCCGTGTCCAGCATTTGGTCGTAGTAGCTGAAGTCGCCCACCGGAATCAGCCCCACGCCTATTTCCTGCAGTTTCCGCAAGTGGTCCAAACGGATTTGCCGCAGCACCCCATGCAGCTGCGATTCCTCCAGCCGGCCGGCCCAGTAGGCCTCAAGCGCCTTTTTCCATTCCCGGTCCGCGCCGATGCGCGGGTAACCGAGCACGCTGCCGATCGCCATCCCCATCTACCCCTTCATCTGGATTTGATAGGAAGAATAGCATGAGCGGCGCGTTATAAGGTAACTCATTATTTCTATATCTGGATATAGCCAAAGGCTATAGTTCTTCGATCATAAAGTTGTAGACCTGCTTAAGTTTCCATGAACCATTTCGCGAAAATTGTTATTGCAACCCCTTTCATTTCGTAGTAGGATAAATCCAGAACAAAAATTCATACTTGAACAAATGTTCAAAGGAGGGGGGAGCGGCGCGCTGTGAATGACGCCAGACAAGAGAAAAAGCGGTTGTTGGTGAAGGTCAGCACGATGTATTACATCGACGGGTTGAACCAGCAGGAAATATCGGAGCGTCTGGGCATCTCCCGGCCGCAGATCAGCCGAATGCTCGCGGCCGCCAAGTCGGAGGGCATCGTGCAGATCAACATCCGCAACCCGTATTCGGAGGAGCAGGCGTACGAGCGGGCCATCGCCGAGACGTTCGGCATCCACGACGTCATCGTCGTGCACGTGCCGGACGCCGACCGCCAATTAATCGACCTGCAGGTCGCTCGCGCCGCAGCGGCCCTGCTGGAGAGCGCGATCAAGGATCGCGATGTCGTCGGCATCATGGCCGGCCGCACGATCGCGTCCGTCGGCAAGGAAATGCAATACATCGGGCGCAAGGACGTCAAGTTCGTGCCCATGATCGGCGGATTCGGGTCGGACGGCGGCGCCTGGCATGCCAATTCGAATGCCCGCATGTTCGCGGACCATTTCAATGCCCGCCATCTGCTGCTGAACGCGCCGGCCGTCGTGGCGTCGCCTCAGGCGAGGGATTTGTTCCTGAACGAATCGGAGATCGCGGGCGTGCTGGAGGCTGCCCGGAAAGCGTCGCTGGCGCTGATCGGGATCGGTCAGGTGACCGAGCAGGCGACGATTGTCAGGTCCGGTTATTTCAGCGGCGCAGAAATGAAGGGCGTGCAGGGGAAAGGAGCCGTCTGCAACATTTCCACTTCGTTCCTCGACGAGGCGGGGAAAAGAGTCCATTACGACGGGGAGAACCGAATGATCGGACTTGCCATTGACGAGATCAAGGCCATCCCGAACGTCATCGCCGTCGCCGCCGGCGACGATAAAGTCGAAGCGATCGTGTCCGCTTTAAGAGGCAAGTGCATGGACGTGCTCGTCACGGACATGGATACGGCCAAGCATCTGTTGGAATGGCATCGCATTCATCCTGCCCGCTAAGCCGGGCAGGCGTTCCCGCGGCGCGCGGGGGCGCAATCGTTCTCACCATCATCCTAAGGAGGCATTTCCGTTCATGAAAAAAGGATTTTTGGTTTTGACAGCGCTTTTATTGACGATCGCGTTGACCGCATGCGGAGGAAAATCCGGCGGCAAAGACGGTTCCAAGACGATTTCGATCCTGACGCCCTACCTGTCGTCCGTCACGACGAACGAGATGGTCGAGTCGCTCAAGAAGCAAGCGGGGGAGAAGGGGTGGAAAGCGAACGTCGTCGACACGAAAGGCGACGTCGGACAGCTCGCCAGCCGCATGGAAGACGTCATCTCGTCCAAGACCGACGCGATCGTGCTCGTCAGTACGGACCCGAATCAATTGAAAAGCCAAATCCAGCGCGCGAAGGAGAAAAACATCCCCGTATTCGGCGCGGACTCCGGCTACATCGAGGGCATGGTCATGAACGCGACGAGCGACAACAAAGAAATGTCCAAGATGATCTCCGAATATCTCTTCAAGACGATCGGCGACCAAGGCAAGCTCGTCATCCTGACTTACCGTCCGCATCCGGGCGTCCTGGCCCGCACCGTGCAACTGGACGAATTGCTGAAGGACAAGCCGAATATCTCCAAAGTGACGGAGCAGCAAGTCGAAGTGCCGGGCCCGATCGAGAACGCCCGGAAGCAGATGGAGAGCCTGCTGCTGTCCAACAAAGACGAAGGCTCCATCACCGCGGTATGGGCCGGATGGGACGAACCGGCGATCGGGGCGGCGCAAGCGATCGAAGCCGCCGGACGCAAGAACATCGTCGTCACCGGCATCGACGGCAACAGCCAAGCGGTCGACATGATCAAGAAAGGCTCTCCGCTCGTCGCCACCGTGAAGCAGAACTTCGTAGGCATGACCGAGATCGTGGTGAAACAGATGGAACGGGTATTCGCGGGCCAAGCGGCCGAGGCTACCGAGATGTACGCTCCGGCCAGCCTGATTACAAAAGACAACGGGTAATCGGCTTTAAGGCATGGCCCCGGCGGCGGGGCGCCGATACCTGCGCATACCGGCAACAATCGGCGTTCCGCCCAATTCGTAAAGCAAGGAGGGTTACCCATTGACCCTGCTGAAAGTCGAAGGACTGGATAAAGTGTTCGGGCAGCACTACGCGCTTTCCGGCGTCGGCATCGAGATCGAGCCGGGAGAAGTGCACGCGCTCGTCGGAGAGAACGGAGCGGGCAAATCGACGTTTATCAAAATCATGACGGGCGTCTATACGCTGGATGCCGGCACGGTCGAATGGAAAGGCGCGAAGGTCGACATCCCGAGCCCCGCGGCTTCCCGGAAAATCGGCATCAACGTCGTGCATCAGGACCGGCACCTCGTTCCTTCTTTCACCGGGTACGAAAATTTGTTCCTCGGCTTGGATTATCCCGCGAACAAATCGCGGATCGGCGTGAACTGGAAAGCGATGAAGCGGCGCGCGGAACAGCTGAAGAACGATTTCGGCGTCGAGATCGACCTGAACAAAACCGCGGACCGGATGTCCCCGCCCGAGAAAACGATGCTGGAAATATTGCGGGCCATGATGCTCGAATGCCAGCTGCTCATATTGGACGAGCCGACGGCTTCGCTTACCGATCAGGAGGCGGAGCGGCTGTTCGCCCTGATTGGCAGGTTGACCGCCCAAGGCACGGCGATCTTGTACGTGTCCCATCGGATGGATGAAATTTTCCGGCTTTCGGACCGGATTACGGTGTTCCGCAACGGGCAGAAGGTCGCCACTGTCGTGACGGAGACGACGGATAAGGACAGCTTGGTCCGGCTCATGAGCAACGCGGAAGTGAAAAAGTCGCAAAAAAGATCGGGCAAGGCGCAGACGGGGGAACGGGCACTCGAGCTGAACGGCCTGTCGACGAAAGACGGCATGGTCCGGGACGTCAGCCTGAACGTCGGCAAGGGGGAGATCGTCGGCATTTTCGGTTTGGCGGGCGCCGGACGGACGGAGCTGCTTGAGGCGATTTACGGTTTGCGGGAACTCAAGGACGGCAGCATCGCGATTGCGGGGCGCCGGTCGAACGCGCCGACGCCGAACCGCTCGCTCGAGAACGGAGTCGTCCTGATTCCGGAAGAACGCAAGCGCGACGCGCTCATTCTGGGCATGTCGATCCGGGAGAACATGACGCTGCCGGTATTGAAGCGTTTCTCGGGACGGCTGAAGCTTCGTTCCCGTGCCGAACGGGCGGAAGTGGCCGCGTGGATGCAACACATGGATGTAAAAGCGGCGGGATCCGAGCAACCGGTCGGCCAATTGAGCGGGGGCAACCAGCAGAAAGTCGTTTTCGCGAAAGCGCTGCTCTCGAATCCGGTCTTGTTCCTGTGCGACGAACCGACCCAAGCGGTCGACGTCATGACGCGCGAGGAAATCCACCGCCTGCTGAAGACGCAAGCCGATCGGGGCTGCGGGGTGCTGTTCGTATCCTCGGACCTTCAAGAGGTATTGGATATTTCCGATCGCCTGTACGTTCTTCACGACCGCCGTATCGTGGCCGAATTGGACAACGACGGCGTAACCGCCGAGCAGGTGCTCGGCTATTGCTACAGTCACGGAAAAGGAAGTGGACATCATGGTTGAAGCGCGCGCGGGAATACCCTACGTGAAGCTCATCCGCACCTACGGCACGGTCGCCGCGGGGATACTGATCATTTTGGCGTTCTCTCTGCTCAGTCCGGATTCGTTCGCGACGATCGACAACGCGATCAACATCAGCCGCCAAATCTCGTTTCTCGTCATGATCGCGCTCGGCGCCACGCTCGTCATGTCCGTAGGGGAGTTCGACCTGTCGGTCGGCGCCGTCGCCAGCTTCGGCGGCGTCTTCGCCGCCAAAATGGCGGTCGCGGGGTATCCGATCTGGCTGGCTTTTCTCGCTCCGATAGCCGTCGCCTTCGCGATCGGCTTCGTGAACGGCTGGATCGTCACGCGGTTCCGCCTCCTGTCCTTCATCACCACGCTGGCGATGGGCACGATTCTCGGCGGATTGAATTTCCGCCTGACCGGCGGGGCGACCGTGTTCGAGAACATCCCGGACGGCTTCCGTTACTTGGGGCAGACCGAGTGGGCAGGCATTCCGGTCTTGTCTTTCATCATGCTGTTGTTGACGCTGGTTTTCTGGTACGTCATGTCGCACATGGCTTTCGGCCGGAAGCTGTATGCGGTTGGCGGCAACGAGTCCGCATCGCGCGTCGCGGGCGTGAAAGTCGAGAAGAACAAGAACATGGCGTTCGCTTTGTGCGCGGTGCTGGCGGCCTTGACCGGCATCCTGATGGCTTCCCGTCTCGGCTCCGCGCATCCGACGGCCGGGGACGGGCTGTTCCTCTCCGCGTACGCGGCGGCTTTTCTGGGCATGACCTCCTTTAAGGAAGGCGTTCCGAACATCTGGGGGACGTTCGTCGGCGCCGCTATTATCGGCATACTCGCCAACGGACTCACGATCTTGGAAGTGCCGACGTTCATGCAGGACGTCATCACGGGCTGCATCGTGATCGCGGCCGTTATCATGCAGAAGCTCGGGCGAGGGAAAGCATGACGCTGAAAATCTTGCATAACCCCTTTAACGCAGAAACTTATCGCGCAGCCCAAGAGAGAGGGGAAGCATTGCTTATCGGCTATTTGGTCGCGGGAGACCCGACCGCCGAGGAATCCCTTGAAATGATTCAGGCGAGCGTGCAGGCCGGCATCGACATCATCGAGCTCGGCGTTCCGAGCCCCGATCCTTACGTCGACGGCGAAGTCATCAAGCGGGCTCACAAGCGGGCGCTGGACGCGGGCGCCGCCGCTTCGGAGGGGCTGCTCCCGCTCTGGAGGCGAATCCGCCGCGGGGTTTCGAGCCCGATCTGGGCGATGGGCTACAAACGGGAGCTCGTCGAGGAGGCGCTGTACCGGAGCTTGGCGGAAGAGAAGCTGATCGACGCGCTCGTGCTGCCGGACTGCTCCCTGGAAGAACAGATCCGGCTGCAAAACGAGCTTGGACCGGCTGGCATCGACGTCGTCCGATTCATCAACAGCTCGATGGACGAAGAGGCGATCCGCCGGACTTGCGACGGGGCAACGATCATCTACGCCCAGTCCTACTCCGGCACGACGGGCGATCCGCTCGCCCGCGTTCAAGGCTTGGGCAAGTTGTGCGATCGGATCCGCCCCCACTTGCCGGGCGGCTTGATCGTCGCCGGGTTCGGCCTCCGAACGCCGGACCGGGTAGGATCAGCCGTGGACAGCGGCTTCGACGGGGCCGTCGTCGGATCGGTTCTCGTCCGTTGCTGCGAGAACCGGGAGAAGGATTACCTGTACCGGCTGGTTGCCGAAATGAAACTGGAGACGGCGCGATCCGACAAGGAGTTGAACAGATGAAATATATCGCTTCCTTCGATATCGGCACGACGAACGTCAAAGGAATGCTGGTGACTTCGGACGCGGGCATTTTCCTGGAGAAAAACGTCGAGCTGAAGGTTCTGCGCTACGGCGACTTCGTCGAGCAGGAACCCGAGCAATGGTACGACGCGGTGAAGCAGATCGCGGCTTCCTGGTTCAAAGTCGGCATCAAACCAAGCGATATCGGCGTGCTGACGTTCAGCGGCCAAATGCAGGACTGCATTCCCGTCGGGGACGACCTGAGGCCGCTGAGACCCGCGATCCTGTACGCGGACGGGCGGGCGACAGAGCAGTCCGCGCGCCTCATCGCGGAGCTCGGGGAAGACCGGATCCACGAACGGACGGAAAACCATATGGACGGTTCGCTCACGTTCCCCAAAATCCTGTGGCTGAAGGAGCGCGAAGAGGAGACGTTCCGCGCGGCCAAAAGTTTCCTCGTCAGCTCGAAGGACTATGTCGTCGCCCGGCTGACGGGCGCATGCGCGACGGACCCGACATCGGCAGCAACAACCGGCTGCATGGATGCGCGAACCCGCGCATGGGTCAACGCTTGGTTGGACCGCAGCTGCGTGACGGCGGACAAAATGCCGGCGATCGTGCCTTCCGATCAAGTCGTCGGCACGATCCACGCGGAGGGGGCCGCGGAAACGGGCTTCGCGCCGGGCACCCCGGTGCTGTGCGGAATCGGCGACGCCGGAGCCGCCACGCTCGGAGCGGGCGTGTACGAGGACGGCGAGATCTACGCCTACTTGGGCACGACCGGCTGGGTTGCAAGCGCGACGTCCGGTTACATCGACGTGCGCAGCGGAGCGTTCAACTTGGCATACGTTGAAGAAGGCCGGCAGATCGCCATCGCTCCGCTCTCCAACGCGGGCAACGCGCACCAGTGGGCAGTAAGCACGTTCGGAGGCGGCCGGGCGGACTTGTTGTCCTACAAGCAATTCGACCGATCGGTGGAACAGACGGAACGCGGCACCGACGACGTGCTGTTCCTGCCCTATTTGAACGGCGAGCGTTGTCCCGTCCAGGACGCCAACGCCTCGGGATGTTTCATCGGCTTGAAGCCGACGACGACCAAGGAGCGCATGGGAACCGCCGTGCTGGAGGGTGTGGCTTATTCGATGCGCCAACTGCTCGAACTGGTCGCGGGACGACCGTCGGATGCCTCACTCCGCGTCACGCTCATCGGAGGCGGCGCGAAGAGCAAGTCGTGGTGCCGGATATTGGCCGACGCGCTTGGCTGCGAGATCGCCGTTCCGGAAGATTCGCAGTACTTGCCTTCGCTCGGCGCCGCCGCCCTCGGATTCCGGCATGCCGGCTGGAGCGGGGATTTCGCGGCCATTTGCCGGAAGTACAAGGGCCTGGGCACCGTGGAAACGTTCGCGCCGGATGAAGCGTTGCGCGCGTATTACGACCGACAATACGGGAAGTTCAAAAAAATTTATCCGGCGGTCGCTCCTCTGTTCGCGGAATAACTCCGCAAAACGTGAAAAAGCGAAGCCCGCATGGTCGAAACCGCGGGCTTCGCTTTTACTTTGTCGGCTTCCGCCTAATTCCCGATCGCCTGCCGAAGCGCCTCTACGTAGGCGGCCCCCAGCTTGGACAGGGGCACGTGGCGGTGGGAGATCCAGCCGACGCGGATCGACTCCTGGCTTTCCAGCGGCACGGGAATGATCTGGTTGCCGTTCAGATCGGCGCTCAGCACCCCGGTCGAAATCGTATACCCGTTCAGCCCGATCAGCAAATTGAACAGCGTCGCCCGGTCGCTCACCCGGATGCTTTTCGGATGGGACACCGTGCTCAGAATTTCCTCGGAGAAATAAAACGAGTTGTTTTCCCCCTGCTCGAAATACAGATACGGATACTCCTTCAGCTGCTCCAACGTGACCACCGGCAGCTTCGCCAGCGGATTGCGGATGCTGATGAAAATGTGGGGTTTGGCCGTAAACAGGGGGTGAAACTCCAAATGGGCGGCTTTGAGCAGCTTGTTGATCACTTTCTCGTTGAACTCGTTCCGATAGAGGATGCCGATCTCGCTGCGCAAGCTTTTGACGTCCTCGATGATTTCGTGGGTTTTGGTCTCGCGCAGCGTGAGTTCGTATTCGTCCAGCCCGTGCTCCCGCACCAATTGGACGAAGGCGTTCACCGCGAAAGCGTAATGCTGCGTCGAGACCGAAAAATGCTGCGGAGCCGGCTTGGCGTTCAGGTAGCGGTTCTCCAGCAATTCGGCCTGTTCGACCACTTGCCGGGCGTAGCTGAGAAACTCCGAGCCTTCCTTGGTCGGGGCGATCCCTTTGTTGGACCGCTCGAAAATCGTGATGCCCAGCTCCGCCTCGAGCTCCTTGATCGCGTTCGAGAGGCTGGGCTGGGAGATGAACAGGCGTTTGGCCGCCTCGTTCATGGATCCCCGCCCGGCCACTTCGATGGCGTATTTCAACTGCTGCAATGTCAAAGCGAACTCCCCCGCCTCTTCATCCGATCATCCGATTACGCCACGACCTCGGCGCCGCCGAGCTGCATCCGGTACATCGCGTGGTACTTGCCGCCGATCCGCATGAGCTCGTCGTGGTTGCCGCGCTCCACGATCCGGCCGCGATCCAGCACGAGAATTTGGTCCGCCGCGCGGATCGTCGACAGGCGGTGCGCGATGACGAACGTCGTGCGCCCCCGCTTCAAGACGTCCAAAGCTTGCTGGATGATCGCTTCCGTCTCCGTGTCGATGCTGGCCGTCGCTTCGTCCAGAATCAGGATCGCCGGATCGAACGCCAGCGCCCGCGCGAACGAGATCAGCTGCCGCTGGCCGGCGGACAGCGTGCTGCCCTTCTCGATCACCGGCTCGTCGATCCCGCCGGGCAGCTGCATGAACATGTCGTACGCGCCGACGTCCTTCAGCGCCTGTTCGATCTTCTCCCGGGAGATCGACGGATCCCCGAGGCTGACGTTCGAGGCGATCGTACCCGTGAACAGGAACGGATCCTGCAGCACGATGCCCATATGATGGCGAAGCTCTTGCTTCGGGATGTCCCGAATGTCCATTCCGTCCACGAGGATCGTTCCCCGCTCCACGTCGTAGAACCGGAAGAGCAGGTTCAGGATCGAGCTTTTGCCCGAGCCGGTGTGGCCGACGAGCGCCACCGTTTCCCCTTGCCGGGCATGGAACGTGATGTCTTTCAGCACGTCTTCGCCTTCTTTGTAAGCGAAGGTGACTCCCTCGAACCGAACGTCGCCCCGATAGCGCGGCATCGTTTCTTCCGACACGTCGACGCCTTCCTCGTCCAGCAGCTGGAATACCCGCTCCGCCGAGACGCGCGCCGTTTCCAGGTTGGCCAGCTGGTTCACGATCCCGACGACCGGCTGCATCATGCGCCCGATGTAGTCGATGAACGCGTACAGCATTCCGATCGTCATCGCCGCGCCGAACCAATCCTTCGCGAACATCCACAAGGCGATCAGGAAAAAGGCGTTCCGGAACACGTTGACGAGGTTGTGCGACATGATCGAGTTGAGGCGCAGCAGCTTGTTGCGGTAATCCAGGTAATCCTGGTTCAGGTCCTCGAATTCCTTCTCCGTCTGCTTCTCGCGGCGGAACGCCTGGATGATCGTCATGCCTTGGATCGATTCGTTGATGATGGCGTTGATGTCGCTCAGCCGCGAGCGGATCACGTGGTTATACTTGGCCGCGAATTTGCGGTAAATGACGATCCAGTAGTAGAGAAGCGGCACCACCGGCATCGAGATCAGCGCGAGCCGCCAGTCGAGCACGAACAGCGCCCCCAAGATCGCCGCGATGAAAATGACGCCGGAGAAGAAGTTGGCGAGCACGTTCACGTACAGCTCGCGGATCGCTTCCGTATCGTTCGTCACCCGCGAGACGACTTTGCCTGCCGGCAAATTATCGAAATAGCGGACCGGCAGCCGCTGGATGTGCGAGAACACGTCGTTGCGCATCCGGTAGATGATCTTGTTCGCCGACACTTGCAGAATATACCGTTGGCCGAAGGTCAGCGCCGCTCCCGCGAGCAGGAATCCGAAATACGTCACGGCGAGCGACATCAGGCCCCGGAATTCCGGCCGGTAGAACGCGTACACCTCCCCGGCCGTCAGCCGTACGGCCGGATATGCCGCCGCGGCTCCCCGATCCGGCGTCACCGTCAATATCCCATCCCGAACCGCCATTCGGCCTTCTACCGCCACCGGATCATGGATGAAATAATAGCCTCTGCCTACCTGGAGTACGCGCGCCGGAGCTCCCTTGCTCTCCCCGGCCGCGAAATGATCCTCGTTCTTATACCGCTTGCCGTCATACTCGACGCTGAACCGATCCCGGCTCTGCGTCTCGTACCACGTCTTTTGAATCCCCATGATGTGGTCGTCGATCATCCGCTTCGCGTAGATCGGCCCCACCAGCTCCGCGCACACCGCCAGCGCCAGCAGCAAGAGCGCCGCCAGAATCGGCTTTTTGTACAGCAGAGCATATCGAAACAACCGTCTTCCCGTTGTATTCATCGTCTCTCACACCTACATTCCCCATTCGTATTCATCTTTCATCGGACGCCGAAGCCGTTGTTAATTGGCTTCCAGAACTTCCGTCAGCTGCTGGCGGTCGTACTGCTCTTTGTACCAGCCGCCCCGCTCCAGCAGTTGCTCGTGGGTTCCCTCTTCCGAAATTCGTCCTTCATCCATCACGAGAATCCAGTCGGCATGCTGCACCGCCGACAGCCGGTGCGTCGTGATGATCGTCGTTTTGCCGGCTCTCTCCCGCCTCACGCCTTCGAGTATCTCGACTTCGGTCTTGGCGTCCACCGCCGACAGCGCGTCGTCCAGCATCAGGATTTCCGGATCGGCAATGACCGCCCGGGCGATGCTGACCCGCTGCTTCTGGCCGCCCGACAGCGCCACGCCCTTCTCGCCGACCAGCGTCTCCAGCCCGCCCGGCAGGAACGCGACGTCCTTGCGGAACGATGCCAGCTCCAGCGCCCGGTTCAGCCTCTCCTCCGTGAACTCCCGGTCGGCGTTGCCGAACCGGATGTTCTCCCGGATCGTCTTGCTGAACAGCACGGGCTGCTGCGGCACGTAGCCGATCCAGCCGCGGACCTGCTCCAGGGCGAGTTCGCCGAGCGGCTTGCCGCCGATCGTGATCCGACCCTCGCCGAGCGGGTATTCCCGCAGCAGCTGCCGCAGGACCGTCGTCTTGCCGCTGCCGGTCCGGCCCACGATGCCGAGCGTCTGCCCGCGCCGAAGCCGGAACGAGATGTCGACCAAGTTGTCGATCGAAGAGGACGGATACCGGAACGTCACCCGATCGAACGCGATTTCGTCCGGCACCTCCACCTTCTCCGTCCGTTCCGCGTCCGCCACGTCCGGCTTCACGCCGAGCGTCTCGTGGATGCGGTCGAGCGAAGCGTTGCCCCGCTGCAGGATGTTGATTAACTCGCCGATCGCGAACATCGGCCAGATCAGCATCCCGAGATACAGGTTGAAGGAGACCAACTCCCCCAGCGTGATTTCGTTGCGGTACACGAGGACCGCCCCGTACACGAGACCGATCAAGTAACTCAAGCCGACAAGGATTTTGATCGACGGCTCGAACAGCGAATCGATCTTCGCGACCTGCACGTTCTTCTGCAGCACTTCCTCCGTCTTGGCGCGAAAGCGCTCCTTGTCGGCCTTCTCCTGCACGAACGCCCGCACGACGCGCACGCCGGACACGGATTCGAGCACCTGGTCGTTCAGTTCCCCGAAGGAATCCTGGGCCTTCATAAAACGGTTATGAATGATGCCGCCGAAATATTTGAGGACGACCGCGATCACCGGCAGCGGAATCATGGCGGCGAGCGTCAGCTTCCAGCTGATCGTCCCGGCCATCACGATGAGCAGCGTCAGCATGAACATCGTGGAGTCGCACAGCGTCAGGATGCCGAAGCCCGCCGTGACGGAGATGGCGCCGAGGTCGTTCGTCGCCCGCGCCATCAAGTCGCCCGTCCGATTGCGCTCGTAGAACGTCGGCGTCATTTTCAGGAAATGCCGCATCAATTGGGACCGCAGCATCCGCTCCAGCACGAACGATCCCCCGATCAGCTGGTACAGCCAGATCAGCGTGAGCCCGTAGCTCGCCGCCGTGATCAGGAACCAATAGAGCACCACGAGAAGCCATTCGGAGCCGCTGAGCGTCCCCTGCCAGATTCCGTCAATCGTATATTCGATCAACTTTGGAGGGAGGATGTCGACGATGCCGACGATCCCGAGCAGCACGACCGCCACCGTATACCTCTTCCATTCCACCCGGAAAAACCAGCTCAATTTCTTCAAAACGATAAACATGGGAATGACACACCTCGCTTTAAATAAAACCGGAAAATAAAACAAAAGAAGGCCTACCGCTTGCGTGAGCGATACGCCTTCCCGGTTTCGCGGCGCTGACGGCCGCGGAGTTCCCAAGGAACAGAAAAGGCGCATGGCTACGGATACGTAACCACGCGCCTGCACGTCGGCTTCGAACGAATGTTCTTATGCCGCCGTCTTTCCGCGAGGGTTACGTCCTACGATACGGCCGAAGCCGCTGGGCATGATGTGCACGATCATCTCAGTCTGTTGCCGCATTTGGACGCAACCCCCTTTCCGTTCATCAAGTATATGTGTCACTTTACCATCGGGTTTCTTTGGCTGTCAATCATGATTTTGAATTTTTTATGATATTTTTACATGCGAGGCTCAGACGACCAGGATTTCCGCCGCTCCTTCGCACCATTCGCAGCGGGTCGGCGGCGTCCAATCCGTAAACGTCGTCGTCTGCAGGTTGATGAGATCCGGGGCGTCCTCGTATTCGTCCACGAACTTGTCGATCGCCAGTTCCACGTGTTCCCGGCATACGCAGTACATTTCGGCTTTTTCGTCCTTTCCGGCGGCGGCCGGCTTACTCTTCCTGATCCTTCTCCGCCAGCGTGAGCGACAGCTCCGCCTTCTTGCCGTCCCGATAGTAGGTTACCTTAATCGTGTCCCCGATTTTCTTCTTGTTATACAAATATTTGCGCAGATCGAGCGTCCCCTTGATCGGCTGGCCGTCCAGCGCGGTGATGATGTCGTTCAGCTGCAGCCCCGCTTCCTCGGCGGGACCGACGGCTTGCAGCACCAGAGCGCCGTCCTCGACGCCTTTCGGCACGACGGGACCCGCGATCTCTTCGTCCGATCCGCCTTTTTCCGCGTCCTTCGGATCCGTAAAGGCGGCATTGTCCAAATAAACGGACAGGTCGACCGAGTATACGCCCAGGTAAGGCCGAAGCACCTTGCCTTGCTCCATCAGCTGCTTCACGACGGGCATGACCGAATCGATCGGCAGGGCGAAACCGATCCCCTCGACGCCCATGTCCGCGATTTTCATGCTGTTGATGCCGACCACCCGGCCGTTCAGATCGGCCAAGACGCCGCCGCTGTTGCCTTGGTTGATGGCCGCGGTCGTCTGGATGACCTCCTGCTCCCAGTCATAGTTCCCGTCCTGGCTCAAGGAAACCGGCACGATCCGGTGCAGATTGGAGACGATTCCGTTCGAGACGGTGTCGGAGAAACCGAGCGGATTGCCCACGGCGATCACGATTTCGCCGACGCGCAGCTTGCCCGAGTCCCCGATATCCGCGACTTCGTCGATCCCGTCCGCGTCCACCTTGAGCACGGCCAAATCGCTGACCGTGTCTTTCCCGACGATTTCCGCCTCTTTCTTCGTTCCGTCCATCAGAACCGCTTGCACTTCCGCGGCTTCCGCCACGACGTGCGCGTTGGTTATGATGTATGCTTTGCCGCCCTTCTTCTCGAAAATAACCCCCGAGCCGAGGCTGGCGTTCTCCGGAACGCCTTCATCGTATGCGCCTTCGCTGCCTTCGTCGCTGCCGGAAGCTCCGTCATCCCCGCCGCCGTCGCCGTTCCCGCCCTTATCGCCGTTTTGCGGGTCCTGGGCCTGCTTCGTGATATTGATAATGCTGACGACGGTCGGACGGATTTTCGCCGAGGCCGAGATGATCGTTTCGGAAGTTCCCACGAGTGACTGGCTGCTGGCAAGCGCGGGTCTGGCCGTCGTCTCGCCCTCCCGGCCGCCGCCGAAGAGAAGGAACAATCCGCCCACCGCCAAGGCGCTGACGAGCGACGAGACGATGGCGACGCGCAGCGCCGGGGTCAGCATGCCGCCCCGCGAGCCGCTTCTCCCGGACCAGCCGTCCCTGCGGGAGCTCCGCCTGACCTTCGTCGAATAGAAATCGTCGTCGAACAAGCTCATCGTGATTTCACCGTCCCTCTCTTTTCGCCCTTAAATCTCGCAGAAAACCGGAATGTTTTCAAAGGTTGTGACTAAAATACTAATAGATACGCAACCCCGAGGCAAGCCGGAGAACGGATCTCCGACTATGTAAAGAAAGGAAGAAACAAGCATGCAAAACGCTTCGTACGATTGGCATTACCTGGACATGGCTGCGAGAATCGGAGATTTGAAGGACGACCAGTACCGCCAGCTTCTGGCGCTCAGCACGATGATCGAATTGCTGGTGGAGAAGGGCATTCTCACACCGGAGGAAATCCGGGCCAAGTCGCTCCACATGGAAGCGGAGCTCAATCGCCAGCTGTTGCTTTGACCGCCGTCGGCCGGGCCGGGCTGTTCACCAGATCCCATTCCGTCGGCCGGTCCGGATACGTATCGCACAAAGCGAATTCGTGCGGATGATAGAAAAAGCCGTTGTCTTCTAATACGGTATTCACCGTCAGTTTGGCTAAATCCATAAGATTATGATGCTGGCTGAGGTGCGCCAGGTAGACCCTGCGGGTCGAGCCGGACAGCAGGCGGCACAGCGCTTCGCCCGCGGCTTCGTTCGACAGGTGGCCGGTGTCTCCGAGGATGCGCCGCTTGATGTTCCAGGGATACCGTCCCATGCGCAGCATTTCCACGTCGTGGTTCGACTCCAGCACCAGGACGTCTGAACCCATCAGCTTGCCGACGACTTTGTCGCTCATGTAGCCCATGTCGGTCGCGAGGCTCAGCTTGGCGCCGTCCGCCTGGAAGCAGTAGCCGACCGGCTCGGCGGCGTCGTGCGAGATCGCGTACGACTCGATCCGCAAGTCCTTGATCTCCATCGTGCCGTCCGTCTCCAGCACTTTGCGCTGTGCGTCCGGCAGCTCGCCGACGATCTTGGCCATGGCCGCCCACGTTTTCTCGTTGGCGTACACCGGCAGCTCGAATTTCCTCGCGAAAGCGCCCAGCCCCTTGATATGGTCGGAATGCTCGTGCGTGATAAACACCGCGTCGAGCTCTTGCCCCGACAAGCCTCTCTGCTGCATCAATTCTTCTATCTTCTTGCCGCTCAGCCCTACGTCGACCAGCACCCTCGCCGTATCCGTGGATACGACGGTGGCGTTGCCCGTCGAGCCGCTGGCCAGCACCGTAAACCGAAGGCTCATATCGCGGTTTCCTTTCCTTCTCCCAAGTCAAGCGACTTCGTCGCCTTTCTCTATCCCAATCGGTCGCGTCAATTCGACAACGGAGTCAGGGGCGTGTCTCCTTTTCCGGTCGTAACCTCCGCGCTGATGGCATTTACATAGTACACTTCGCCATTTTCCAGCAAAACCCTCCACGAGGGTGCCGAAACTTGCGTTTCCGCGTCCGGAAAGATTTGGCCGTGATACCCCAGGCGAATCTCTTTGATCACCGAACCCGCCGGCAAGTAGTTCTCGATCAGATGGGCCGCCGCCGTCGAGGCCGGCAGCACCTGCTGCTCCTTGGGCACGTCCGAAGAGAGCACTTGCACGACGTCCTGGCGGTACGCCTGGATTTTCTGCTCGCTGTTGTAGAGCTCCAGATGAATGTCGAACATCGGATAGCCGTCCACCATCCGGTTGAGCACGAATACGCCTTCCCGGCTGCCCGGGTCGTCATAAGCGTAGCGGCTCAGCTCGGAAATGATTTTGCCCAGCGCGTCCTCCAGCTCTTTGGGGTTGAACACGATGCGCGCTTCCTGCGGGACGGCCAGCTTGATTCGGTCTTCCGGATCCTTGGAGGGCAGAACCTTCAGCTTGAAGGACAAATCCCGCATGGATGGCGTCTCCGCGGGGATTTTGCCGGCGATCCGTATGCCTTTCTCCTGCATGATCCGGCGCGTCTCGTCGGGCAGGGACGTCCAGTCGACGGCCGTATTCACCTGCGCGCGCCATTCGGTCCACAGCTGGTAGCCGAGCAGCGCGTTGAGCAGCAGAAACGCCAGGATCAATACGCTTTTGGCCCTTCCCCAGTCCATCCCTGTCCCTCCTGTCATCGGGAGATCGACGGAGTCAAGCTCCCGCCATCCGCCGCGGCGTAGGTAAACCTGACTTCCGTTTCTTCCGTTCGTCGCGTTTACCGCCCCTTCAATGCGAAGCGTTGGCCAATATCCGCACGGTTCCGTCCGCCAGCCGCACGGCCCAGACCGGACGCAGCGTGACGGCGTCCTTCCCGAGCTCCGGCCGGTAAGCCGGGAACAGCGATAAGACGGCGGAGCCGTAATCCGTTTGGCTGACCATGGATCGAAGCGCGTCTCCTCCAGGCAACGAGCGGCTGGTCCGGCTCTCCGGCGTATCGCCGAGGATCAGCAGGGAGCGGTCGTAAGACGTCACGGTTCCCTGCTGCAGCCGCAGCTCCATGTAGCCGAACGTCAGGTTTTGCCCCGGTACGATCGGAACCTGCTTGTAATACTGCTGGAACCGGATCGCGCTGTCCGCTTCGCTCGCGGGCGCGCCCGTCTGCGTCAGCCGGAACGGCCCGTTCCAGCCGCCGTGCTGGTTGACGAATTGGACCGCCGCGCTGACGTTGTCGCTGAGGTCCGTCTGCCCCTCCGTCGGGGCCACCGGGTCGGTATACGACATCCAGCCGCCGTTCTCCGCGACTTTCAGCCATCGTTTGCCGTCCGTATAAATCCGGTTGCCGTCCCCCTGCTCCTGGATCGCCCGGGTCACCCCGGGATCGAAGAACAGGTTGCGCTGCATTTGTTCGGTCGTGTACCGGGTGATCGGGACCTTGAGCTCCGTCACCCAGTCGTAAGGCTTCTCCGGCACGTACAGCTGGCCGTTCGCCGTCTGGAAAGGGGTCCAATACTCGCCGAAGCCGACGTTGGTCTGGACGTCGCCGACCGTCAGGTCGGCCCGCTGCGCTTCATAGACGTTCCGTCCGTCCGAGCTGAAGAAGAACGTCCGAACCTCCTGGCTGTCCTTGCGGACGAAAATCCAGATCCGGTCGATCGCGTCGCGGGAAAACAGGAAATCGGCGTCGATCTTGAACACGGACTGCAGCAATTGGAACGGGATCGGGCGGCCGAAGCGCAGCTCCAGCCCTTGGTCCTCCCTCCGGACTTGATCCCAATTAACCGCCTCCGCTGTGCTTTGCTGAATCCCCTTGAAATCCCGTCCCTGCAGCTTTTTCAGAATGAGATCGTAGTAAGGCGCGTTGTCCGGGAAGAACACGGTGTGCCGGTCTTGCCCCAGATGGAGCACGATCTGCTCCGGGAACAGCAGGTCCTGCACCTCGAGCGCGGGGCCGAGCGGCTCCGCCGGCACGTAATCTTGTCCGGATTTCACCCTCGCTTCCAAGCTCGGCATGCTGTAAGCCAGGAAATAGCTCTGCACCAGACTGAGCGCGACGAGCAGCCCGAGCACGGCCGACTTGACGTTCTCCATCATGCCGGCTCACTTCCTTCCTTGACGATCGGCAGCGTGACCTTCACGGCCGTCCCGACGCCGACCTCGGATTCGAGCGTGATCGCGCCGCCGTGGGCGCGCACGATTTCCCGGGCAATCGACAAGCCGAGGCCCGTGCCGCCCATGTTGCGGGAACGGGCCTTGTCCACGCGGTAGAACCGGTCGAATATGCGCTCCAGGTCCTTCTTGGGGATGCCGATGCCCGTATCTTTCACCGTGATGATCAAATGCCCCGTGGCGTCGGGGTCCGCGGATAGGTCGATCGACCCTCCGTCGAGCGTATACTTGATCGCGTTGGACACGAGGTTGTCCAGCACTTGGTCGATGCCGTCCCGGTCCAGCCAAGCCGGCGCCAACCGGGTCGACACCCGGACCGTCGCCGTGATCGCCTTCTGCCGCAGCTGGAACGAGAACCGGTCGACGACCTCCTCCAGCATTTCGGCCATGTCGATCTTCTCCCGGCGAAGCTGGTTGCGCCGCGAATCGAAGCGCGACAAATGCAGCAGGTCGCTGACCAGCCGGATCATCCGCTCGGTCTCGCTGCGGATGACGCCGACGAACCGGCCGGCCAGCTCCGGCTCTTCCATCGCGCCGTCGTCCAGCGCTTCGGCGTAGCTCTTGATCGTCGTCAGCGGCGTGCGCAGCTCGTGCGAGACGTTCGCGACGAACTCCCGCCGCGACTGCTCCAGCTTCTCCGCCTCCGTCACGTCGTGCAGCACCGCGATCGCGCCGGCGACCCGGTCCCGGCTTCGGATCGGCGTCAAGGTGACGCGGACGATCACTTCCTCTTCTTCCTCGGCCTCTCGGCGGAGCAGCAGCCAGGACTCCTTGCCCTCCAGCGTCCGGGCGATCGGTTCCTTCTCCACTCCAAGCGCCTCCGACAGCGTCCGGCCTTCCCAGTTGGCCGAGCCGAGCAGCTCGAGCGCCCTGCGATTGGTGATGATGATGCAGCCGAGCTCGTCCGTCGCGAGGACGCCGTCGTTCATGTTCGTCAAGACGGAGGAGAGTTTCTCTTTCTCCTCTTCGTTCAAGGCCAGCGCTTCGCTGAGCCGGTCGGTCATGTCGTTGAACGCCGCGCTAAGCTGGCTGATCTCGTCGGTGCCTTTGACCGGCACGCGCTGGTCGAAGTGTCCGTCCGCCACGAGGGCGGCCTGGCGGGTGAGCGCCTTGATCGGCGCCGTGATCGTCCCGGCCAGCAGCACGCCGAGAAAGGCCGTCAGCACGAGCGCGATCAGGATGGCCGACACGAAAATGCGGTTGATCCGTTCCATCGTTTGGTACAGATCTTCCATCGAAGCGGTGATGTAGACGACGCCGACCACCTTGTTCCCGCTGATGACCGGTTTGGCGATGACCTTCTTCCGCACGTTGTCGTCGTCGATGATCTCCTCTTCGTTGTCCGGAATCCGCTGCAGCGCCCGGCTGACCAACAAAGAGGTGTTCTTCCGCCCGATGATCGAGGTGTTGGACGGCTGGGAAGTCGTCAGTACCCGGCCTCCGGCGTCCAGCACCTGGATTTCGGCTCCGCTGATGCTCGACAGGCTGCTGGCCAGCGCGTTCAACTCGTCGCCCGCTTCCTGCCGAACGCCCCCGCTCTTGTCGAACTGGGCCAGTGTAGGGGCCGACAATCCCGTCAATACGTTGACCGTATTGTTCAAGTTGCCGGTGAAGGAGGAGATCAGGGAGCTTTTCATCGTGCTGATGAAGTAAACCCCGATCACCTGGACCGCGATCAGAATCAGCATCAAGACCATCAAGATGAGCTTGACTTGGATGCTCCGGAACACCCGAACGAAATTCATCCCGAAAGACCGCCTAGGGAACGCGGATTGCGCATCAGGTACCCTAAACCGCGGCGGGTCATGATGATTTCCGGACGGCTCGGGTCATCTTCGATCTTCTCCCGCAGGCGGCGGACCGTTACGTCGACCGTCCGGACGTCCCCGAAATACTCGAACCCCCACACCGCCTGCAGCAGGTGCTCGCGCGTCATGACCTTGCCGTTGTTGCGGGCCAGGTAAAGCAGCAGCTCGAATTCCCGATGCGTCAGGTCGAGCGGCTGCCCGTTCTTGTACACCACGTACATATCCGTATCGATGAACAAGTTGAACATGCGCAGCCCTTGCGGCTCCGCGTCCTGGCTCCCCGCGCCGTCCTCGGCCTCCTTGGATGCGTCCAGGTTGCGCTGGCGGCGCAGCTGCGCTTTCACCCGCGCCAAGAGCTCGCGCGTGCCGAACGGCTTGGTGACGTAATCGTCCGCCCCCAGCTCCAGGCCCAGCACTTTGTCGAGCTCCGTGTCCTTGGCCGTCAGCATGATGATCGGCGTGGAACGCTTCGACCGCACCTCGCGGCAGACGTCCATCCCGTCCTTGCCCGGCAGCATCAAGTCCAGCAAAATCAAATCGGGATCCGCCTCGAACGCCAGCCGAACCGCCTCGTTGCCGTCGAAGGCGCAGACCACTTCGTAGCCTTCCTTTTCCAAATTGAATTTCAGAATATCGGCGATCGGCCGCTCGTCGTCCACGACCAGGATTTTACCCGGCATCGCATCCTGCCTCCCTTCCGGAAGCTATTCTCTATGCGTCTATCTTACCATATCGGACCGGCCGGGAGAATCGCGGGAACCTTTCCCTCCGGACGGCGAGGGGCTTCCCTCCGGCGGAGGAAAGCCCCTCGATTCATAACGGATTTTATAAATAGCTGATCGGATTTTTAAGCTTGCCGTTCAAGTAGACTTCGAAATGCAGGTGCGTGCCGGTAGAGTGTCCCGTGCTGCCCATGACGCCGAGCGGGTCGCCCTTCTCGACGATCTGGCCTTTCTTGACGTTCAGCTTTTTCATGTGGCCGTACACGGTTTTGAAGCCGTTCTTATGGTTGATGATGACCGCGTTGCCCAAGCCGCCGGAGTTGTACCCCGCGAACTCGACGACGCCGCTGTCCGCCGCCATGATCGTGCTCTTCCCGATCATGTCGATCCCCTTGTGCGTACGGCCCCACCGTTCGCCGAGGTAGCTGGTGATCCGGTGGGCGGCCACCGGCCACATGAACTTGCCCGTGCCCTCGCCTTTGATCACCTTGGTGCCTTTCAGGATAATCGTCGGGACGGCTTGCTCCAAGATTTGCTCGGACACGATTTCTTCCTCGTCCAGCGAGCCGTTCGTGAGGACTTGGCGGTAGGTGACCCGCTTCTTGCCGTCTTTCCCCTGCCGGAGCACCTTGGTCTGTCCGGCCCGCATCTCGTCGCTCTTCTGGTATTGCACCGGGGATTCGATCGCTTCGACCTGCGTCACTTCCTGGGTGGAGCGGACGTTCAGCACGGGCTGCTGAACCGTCAAGTCCAGCACGTCGCCGATGCGGATCATGTCGTCCTCGATCCAAGGATTGTTCTGGTAAATGAGGTCGGTCGGAACGTTCATCTTGTCGGCGATGCAGCCTAAGCAGTCGCCTTTCTTGACGGTGTAGCGGACCGGCGCCGGATTGCCCGTGACGAGCTTCTTATACAGCTGATCGGGATCCGAGAGCGCGCCACCCGATTCCGCAAGCCCCACTTCCTCCAGATCGACATTCTCTTCGAAACCGATCGACACGATCTGGGTCTGCGGTTGTAACGGATCCGTCTCCGGAACCGATGCCGAAGCCGGTTCATCCGCCGGCGCCGCGTTGGACGCGGAGTAAGCCAGCGACTGCAGCTTCGGCGCCGCCGATTTGACCATGGCGACCTGCTTCAGCTTGGCGCCTTCCGGCACATAGCGGTTCTTGATCCGGTCCAAAAGTTCATCCGCGGCGGCACGGTCGCGGACGACGCCCACGACTTGGCCGTCCACTTTGACCTGCATGCCTACGGGATGCGTCGTCAAGCGTTGTTCCAGGTCCGCCAGCACGGCCTCGTCATCCGTCGCGGGTTTGTAAGCCTTTTCACGCTCGTAGGTGACCTGACCGTCGTCCAACACTCGTCGTATAGGGGTTTCCGCCTGGTCCAGCTCGGCGGCTTTGGCTGCCAGCCATTGCTCGATCTTCTCGCCGGAGCTGGCGTTTCCGATCGGCTGACCCTTCCAGTAGACTTGGACGTAGTCCTGCGTATGGGCTTTGACGTATTGCTGTCCGAATGCCGCGAACGCGGCAACGCCGACGACTGCGGCAACGGTAATCCAAACGGGCTTGCGATGATTCCGAAAGAAATGGGCGGCTGGGACTTGCAACTTTTGTCGTTTTTTATCAACAATCGTTATTCCTTTCAAGCAGTAAGACCGAACGTGCCGGAGACTGCGCCCCGCGGCGGCAGCTGCGCTCCGGATTCGGTCCGTTCCCCTGAAAACGGCCATGATCTTCTCCTCTGCGCTAAAAATTAGGTATTTTTTCTCTCCGTCCTAAGCCTCAGCTTGAACCTTACTTTAACACAACCTTCGCAAACCGAACAACCAAACAAACGTTTCATGAAGGAATTTTAACTTTTTATGGAACGAGCCCGTGCTGCTTCAGCCACTCTTCGGCGACCTCGCGGGCTTGCCTGCCTTCCAGGTCCACTTTGCCGTTCAGCGCCGACATTTCCTTGTCGTCGATTTGGCCGGCCAGCAGGTTCAGGACGTCGGCCAGCTCGGGGTGCGCCTGCAGCGTATCCATCCGAATGACGGGCGCGGCGAAATAAGGAGGGAAGAACGCCTTATCGTCCTTCAGCGTTGTCAAATGGAACGCCTGGATCCGCCCGTCGGTGGAGAATGCGTCGTTGACGTCCGTCGATCCGTCTCGCACGGCGCCATAGGTTAGGCCGGGATCCAGCCCTTTGACGCTTTTGAAATTCATGCCGTACGTCTTTTGCAGCCCGACGAACCCGTCCGGCCGCTCCAGGAACTCCTGGGTCGCCCCCAGCACCAGCCCCGGGGCCTTGCGGGCCAGATCGGAGAACGTCCGGATGCCTTCCTGCTCGGCGCGGTCCGCTCTCATCGACAACGTGTAGGTATTGTTGAAGCCGATGGGTTTGAGCCAAGTCACCTTGAAGTTCTGTTCGTAGGCCGCCTTCACCTGGCGATACGTTTCATCCGGATCCCCGCCCAGGGGCTTGCGGCTCAGCACGGACGTCCATCCCGTTCCCGTATATTCCGGGTAGAGGTCGATTTCCCCTTTGATCAGGGCGTTATGGGTCACCTGGGATCCGCCCAGGTACGGCTTGCGGACCACCTTCAAATCGGTGCGCGCCTCGATCAGCGACGCCATGAGATGGACGAGGATGTCTTGCTCGGTGAAGTTTTTGCCGCCGATGACGACGGAATCGCCGCGGGGTTGGGCCAGTTTGGCGACCAAGCCCCCCAACAGCGCGGCAACGACGACGACGGCGACGGCAAGCTCAAGCCGACGGACGAATTTGGAACGGGGCTTGCGTCCGGTTCGGGTCCCCTTCGGAGCGGTCGCCTTCTCCACTCTCCCGAGCGCGAAATCGAACAGGATCGCCAGCAGCGCCGACGGAATCGTGCCCGCGAGGATCAGCTCGGTGCTGACGGTGGAGATCCCGCGGAAAATCAAATCGCCGAGCCCCCCCGCCCCGACCAGCGAAGCCAGCGTGGCCACGCCGATGAGCATGACGGTCGCCGTCCGGATGCCCGCCATGATGACGCTCAGCGCGAGAGGCAGCTCCACTTTCGCCATCACTTGCCAGCTCGTCATGCCCATGCCGATTCCGGCTTCCCGCATCGCTTTCGGCACGTTCATGATTCCGGTATACGTATTTCTCATGATCGGCAGCAAGGAATAGACGGTCAAAGCCACGACGGCCGGCGTCGTGCCGATCCCGAGAAGCGGAATCATGAAACCGAGCAGGGCGAGGCTGGGGATCGTCTGGAACAGCGACGCCAGGCCGATCACCGGGGCGGCAAGACGCGGAAAACGCGTCAGGAGAAGACCCGTGGGGATCGAGATGACGATGGCGATGACCAGGGCGATCAAGGACAGCTGAATATGCTGCACGACGGCGAGCAGAATGTCGTCTTTGCGGCTTACGAATACATCCCATAGGTTCATGGCGTTCTCCCGTCAAATCTGCTTGAGCAAGGCATCGATCAAGCTGGAATTGGTGACGATTCCCGCCAGCCGTCCATCGGGATGGACGACGGGGAGGTAAGGCATGCGTTCCCGCTTCATGACGTCCACGGCTTCCTCCACTCCGGTTCCGACCGGAACGGCCGGGACGTCGGTCTTCATGATTTCCCGGACGGTCAAATCCTCTTCGCGATAACGCTCCTCTAGTGATTCTTTGGACACGACGCCCAGGAATTTGTAGCTACGGTCCGCGATCAGCAGGCCGTTCACGCGATGCTGCCTCATCACCTTGGCCGCGAAAGCAAGCCCCCGGGTCGGAGCGATCGTGACCGGGTTCGCGATCATGACGTCCTCGACCGTCAGCGGCGCCTTTTCATGCAGCCGGTTCTCGCCGATGAAGGTCCGGACGAAATCGTTCTTGGGACGGCGGAGGATCCGGTCGGGCGTATCGGCCTGCACGATTTCCCCCGCCTTCATCAGGACGATGCGGTCGGCGATTTTGAGCGCTTCGTCCATGTCGTGCGAGACGAACACGATCGTCTTCTTCACTTCTTCCTGCAGCCGGATCAGTTCGTCCTGCAGCTGTTCCCGGCTGATCGGATCCAGCGCGCTGAACGGCTCGTCCATCAGGATGATCGACGGCTCGGCCGCCAGCGCGCGGATGACGCCGACCCTCTGCTGCTGCCCGCCGCTCAGCTCGGCCGGATAGCGGTCCCGGTACTGGTCGGGATCCAGGCCCACCATGTCCAGCAGCTCGTCTACCCGCTTCTCGTAAGCGGCTTTGTCCATTTTTTTCAGCTTCGGAACGAGCGCGACGTTCTCCTTGATGGTCATATGGGGGAACAAGCCGATCTGTTGGATCACGTACCCGATATTCCGCCGCAGCTCCACCGGGTCGAGGCCCGAGATGTCCTTGCCGTCGATCAGGATGCGTCCGGACGTCGGCTCCGCCAGCCGGTTGATCATTTTCATCGTCGTCGTTTTTCCGCATCCGCTAGGCCCGATCAGCGTCACGAGCTCGCCGGCCTTGATTTCCAAATCGATCCCTTTCAGCGCCATGAAACCGTCGTTGTATTTCTTCGTGACCCCGATAAACTGGATCAAGCTCCGGCACCTCGTCTCGCCCTTTTCGAGGTAGCTTTTCCTGATTTTCCTTTAAGCACTCCTGCTTTCCGAATAAACCTCCGGCCTTGAAAATAACAAGGCAGCCCCTGCATCAGCGGAGGCTGCCTCTCTTCATTCGATTCGGTTTCTTTTTTCGATGCGGCGGCGGCCTTAAGTATCGAACTGCGCGTCGTTAAGGCTCGCTCCCTGTCAGCGGGTCGGGCGAGACGGCGGCGGGCGAATCGGGCTGCGTCACCCTCGGCGCGAAAATCTCCATGACCTGCCGGTATTCCTCGTCGGTTAAAGAAGGTTTCAACAGGTCCGTAGCTTCCGCCAACTCTTCCTCGGTCAATCCTCCCTCCAAATAACCCGAAAGCTTCTCCAGCTGTTCGCCGCTCAGCTTGGACATGACCGCTTGCAAAGTCTCGCGCTGCCTGTCGGTCAAATCGAGGACTCCCGCGCCGCTGCCCATGACCGGGACGGCGTTCGGATCGATCGATTCGTCCGGTTGGGACGTATCGCCTGAGCTTGGGCGGTCCGAAGCTTCCGCAGCACCTGGCTGAGCGTTGCCCGCGGCCGAGCTTCCGCCTGCTGACGCTTCACGCCCCGGATCGGCCGTATCCGGCTGAGAAGTCGAAGGAGACGGTAACGCCTCATGGGACGGCTGCGCGGACGGTGCAGGCGACTCGGAAGCCTTCGCCGTCTCTTGAGGGACCGGCGCGGCCCCCCACAGCTTGCCCCATACGCCGGAGAGCGCGAACGGCTGCGTCTGAAGCGGCAAGTCGAGCTGCCGGAGCAGCGTCTCCATGTAACTATTGACGATGTAACCCGTCGTCCAAATGCTCAGAAAGCTGACCAACAGCGCCGTGGCGATCGCCCGTGCCGTCCAGCCTACCCATTTCCACATCCGGCCGCCACCCGTTTTCCAATTGATTTTCATAGATTTCAGTATGGGCAAATCTCGCGGCGTTTATGCCTTTTTTACAGGTTTAGAGAGATCTGACGGGGGATGATTGCAGCGGAGATGCAGTAACGAGGCGGATGAGCGGATGTGGTACGTTATTCTGTCAGGTTGGCATGTCGCGGGCCGAATTAGCGTATGTGGTACGTTATTCTGCCAGGTTGGTGTGCCGAGGACCGGATTAGCGGATGTGGTACGTTATTCTGCCAGGTTGGCGTGTCGGGGACCGGATTAGCGTATGTGGCACGTTATTCTGCCAGGTTAGCGTGTCGGGGACCGGATTAGCGTATGTGGTACGTTATTCTGCCAAGTTGGCGTGTCGGGCACCCGATTAGCGTATGTGGTACGTTATTCTGCCAAGTTGGCGTGTCGCGGACCGAATTAGCGTATGTGGTACGTTATTTCGCCAGGTTTTGTTGCTGAAAAAAAACCGCCCGGCGTCTTGGATGACGTCGCGGCGGTCTCTGCTGCTATTAATTCCAATCAATAAATCGTCGCCACTTGGTTCGTCTGCTCGCGGTTGCGGCCGACGGAGAAGATGGCGATCGGAATGCCCGTCAGCTCGGAAATGCGCTGCACGAACCGACGGGTCGTCTCCGGCAGGTCCTCCAGCGTTTTCGCGCCGGAAATGTCTTCGCTCCAGCCCGGAAACTCCTCGTACACCGCTTCGCATTCCGCGAGTATTTTGAGATTCGCCGGATAGTGCTCGATCAGCTCGCCGCGGTAACGGTACGCGGTGCAGATTTTAACCGTTTCGAGTCCCGTCAGCACGTCCAGCGAGTTGAGCGACAGCCCCGTAATCCCGCTGACGCGGCGGGCGTGGCGGACAACGACCGTGTCGAACCAGCCGACGCGGCGCGGACGTCCCGTAACGGTGCCGTACTCGTGGCCTTTGTCGCGGATCCACTGCCCCAGCTCGTCGTGCAGCTCCGTCGGGAACGGACCGTCGCCTACGCGGGTCGTGTAGGCTTTGGCCACGCCGATGACCTGCCGGATTTTCGAAGGACCGACGCCCGAACCGATGCAGACGCCGCCGGCCGAAGGATTCGAGCTGGTGACGAACGGATACGTGCCTTGGTCGATGTCCAGCATGACGCCTTGCGCGCCTTCGAACAGCACCTTCTTGCCCGCGTCGATCGCGTCGTTCAGCACGACGGACGTGTCCGTGACGTACGGGCGAAGCTGCTCGGCATAGTTCAGGTAATCCCGGATGATGGCTTCCGCGTCGAGCGGCTCGCCGCCGTACATCTGGGTGATGATCTGGTTCTTCTCCGCCACGAGCCGGCGGGCTTTCTCCGTGAATTCCTCCGCGACCATCAGGTCGGCGATGCGGATGCCGTTGCGCGCGGCTTTATCCATATAAGCGGGACCGATGCCCTTGCGCGTCGTGCCGATTTTATTGTCCGCCTTGCGGTCTTCCTCGAGGCCGTCGAGCACGAGGTGGTACGGCATGATGACGTGGGCGCGGTCGCTGATTTTCAGGTTGTCGACGGAAAAGCCGTTATCGCGGATATATTGGATTTCTTCGACCAGCGCGGCCGGGTTGATGACCATGCCGTTGCCGATGACGCACAGCTTGTTTTCGTTGAAAATGCCCGAGGGAATCATCGTTAGCTTGTACTTCTTGTTCTGGATCAGTATGGTGTGGCCGGCATTGTTGCCGCCTTGGTAACGGGCGACGACGTCCGCCTTCTCGGCCAGAAAATCGGTGATTTTCCCTTTCCCTTCGTCTCCCCACTGCGTCCCTACGACGACGACTGTAGACAAGGCAATCCCTCCGTCCGGCTCTCTCCATAAGCGCCGGCATAGTAGTGCCCCATGCCGGCTTGCCGGATGCAGGGCATGCGAAGCCCTGCTGCCGACGGCTCAGCCGGAGCATGAATAGTGTATCAATTGCGTCCCCCGAAGTCAACGTAGGAGACGAACATTTCGTCAACTGCACATTTAAATGTTCGGAAATTGCCCAATTGCGCGCCAATAAAAGAAGCCGGACATGTCCGGCCCCTTGATAGCCGCCCGCCCGTTAACCGGCATGCTGCCGGTCCAAGCTGACGAATTTGTTGAACTGCTTCAGGAACACGAGCTCGACGGTGCCGACCGGACCGTTCCGCTGCTTGGCGATGATGATCTCGATGATGTTCTTCTTCTCGGTTTCCTTGTCGTAGTAATCGTCCCGGTACAGGAACGAGACGATGTCGGCGTCCTGCTCGATCGAGCCCGATTCCCGCAGGTCGGACATCATCGGGCGCTTGTCCTGCCGCTGCTCGACGCCGCGGGACAGCTGCGACAGCGCGATAACGGGCACTTCCAGCTCCCGCGCGATCTGCTTGAGCGTACGTGATATTTCGGAAACTTCCTGCTGGCGGTTCTCCCCGGCTTTCCCGCGACCCTGGATAAGCTGCAGGTAGTCGATCAGGATCATGCCGAGGCCCCGCTCCTTCTTCAGCCGGCGGCACTTCGCGCGAATGTCGGCGACCGTGATGCCCGGGGTATCGTCGATGTAGACCTGCGCCTCGGACAACGAGCCGATCGCCATGGACAGCTTCTCCCAGTCGTCCCCCTCCAGGTGGCCCGTCCGCATCCGTCCGGCGTCCACGTTCGCTTCCGCGCAGATCATCCGCTGCACGAGCTGCGCGGCCGACATTTCCAAGCTGAATATGGCCACGGTCTCGCCCGCCCGCACCGCCACGTTCTGCGCGATGTTCAGGGCGAACGCCGTTTTGCCCACGGAAGGACGCGCGGCCACGATGATGAGGTCGCTTCGCTGGAAGCCGGACGTCATCCGGTCGAGATCCGGAAAGCCGGAAGGAATGCCCGTAACGCCGCCTTTATGGTTGTACAGGTGCTCGACGCGCTCGAACACGTCCATCAGAACGTCGCGAATGCTGATGAAGCCGTGCGACGCCCGCCGGTTGGAGAGCTCGAGGATGCGCTGCTCCGCGTCGTTCAGCAGGGCGCCGACGTCCTCGCTCTCGGCGTAGCCGCTGGACACGATCTGCGTGGCGGTGCGGATGAGGCGCCGGAGCATCGCTTTCTCTTCGACGAGCTGCGCGTAATATTCCACGTTGGCGGCCGTCGGTACCGCGCCGATCAGCTTGGCCAAGTAGACCGCGCCCCCGACCTCTTCGAGCTCGCCTTGGTCCCGCAAGCGGGACGTCAGCGTGATAAGGTCGAGCGGCTGGTTGTCCTCGTTCAAGGAAATGATCGTTTCGAAAATCCGCTGGTGCGCCACGCTGTAGAAGTCTTCCGGGCGCAGCCGCTCCATCGCCGTGATGAGCGCCTCCGCCTCGAGCATGACGGCGCCCAGCACGGCCTGCTCGGCTTCGAGGTTCTGCGGCGGCACGCGGCCTTCCAGCCAGGTTTCCGCGGCTTGGTTCATCGGATCATTCCTCCACGACTTGCACGCTGAGCGTTCCTTTGACTTCCGGATACAGTTTGAGCGGCACCTTCGTCACGCCGAGCGTGCGGATCGGTTCGTCCAGCTCGATTTTGCGCTTGTCGACGACGATTTTCTGCTTCTCCAGCGCTTCGGCGATCTGTTTGCTCGTGATCGCGCCGAACAACCGGCCGCCTTCGCCGGCTTTGGCTTTGATGATGACCGTCATCTCGGACAGCTTGGCGGCCAGCGCGATCGCATCCTGCTTCTCGCGCTCTTTCTTCTTGTCCGCGGCGGCGTGGATCTGCTCCATCGTCTTCGCCGCGCCCGGCGTAGCCAGCTGCACCAGCCCTTTGGGAATCAGGAAATTGCGCGCGTAGCCTTCCGATACTTCCTTGATCTCGCCTTTCTTCCCCTGGCCCTTCACGTCTTGCAGGAAAATGACCTTCATTCCGGAATCCCCTCTTCCCCTTCGATTTCCTTTAAAATCTTCTTCAGCTTTTTGGCGACTTCCGTTACGGTGCCTTGCATTTGCGCGGCCGCGTTCGTCAGGTGCCCGCCGCCGCCCAATCTTTCCATGATGACTTGCACGTTGATCTGCCCGGTCGAACGGGCGCTGATGCCGACGAGACCGTCCGGCCGCAAGCCGACCACGAACGAGGCTTTGATCCCCGTCATGTTGAGCAGCGTATCCGCGGCTTGAGCGATGAGCAGCTGCGGGATCTGCTTGCCGGAATCGGCGACGGCGATCGCCACGCCTTCGCGGTATATCTCGGCATGGCGGATGATTTCCGCCTTGCGGATGTACTCCTCGAGATCCTCCTTGAGCATCCGCTGGATGAGCGCCGGGTCGGCGCCGTTGCGGCGGAGGAAGGAGGCTGCTTCGAACGTTCTCGAGCCCGTGCGCAACGAGAAGTTTTTCGTGTCCACGGTAATGCCGGCCAGGAGCGCCGTCGCCTCCCGGACGTCCAGCGCGATCCGCTCCTGGATATATTGCAGCAGCTCCGTCACCAGTTCGCAAGTAGAAGAAGCGTACGGCTCCATGTAAATGAGGACGGCGTCGTCGATGAATTCCTCGCTTCGGCGATGATGGTCGATGATGACGATCCGGTCCGTCTGCTGAAGCAGGCGCGGCTCCGCCACCATCGTGGCGCGGTGCGTATCGACCACGACCGCCAGCGTCCGCTTGCCGACGAGTCCGAGCGCGTGATCCGGCGAAACGAACCGTTTGGCCAGCTTCTCGTCCTCTTTGAACATCTCCAGCATCCTCTGGATGGAAGGGTTGGACCCTTCCAGCACGATGTACGCGTCCTTGCCCTGCAGCTGCGTCGCCTTCAGCACCCCGACGGCCGCGCCCAACGCGTCCATGTCGGGCGTCTTATGCCCCATGATCACGATGTTGTCGCTTTCCTTGATCAAATCCCTGAGCGCGTGGGCGATGACGCGGGCCCGCACGCGGGTCCGCTTCTCCACCGCGCTGCTCTTGCCGCCGTAGAAGCTCTGCCGCTGGCCGACCTTGACGACGGCTTGGTCTCCGCCGCGGCCGAGGGCGATATCGAGACTGCTCTGGACGAGATGGCCGAGCTCGATCACGTTGTCGGTGCCCGAAGCGAATCCGATGCTTAGCGTCATCGGGAGCTTCTGGTCCATCGTGATTTCCCGAACTTCGTCCAGCAGCTCAAATCGGGATTGTTCCAGCTGCTTCAGGGCGCCGTGGTTCGCGATGACCAGGTAACGGTCCGAAGACAGCCGCCGCAAGAGCAGACCGTATTTAAGCGCCCATTCGTTGATTTCCCCCGTCACCTTGGAAAGCATCAGCGCGCGCTGCTGTTCGTCCATGCCCTGGGCGACTTCTTCCAGATTGTCCATCATGACGATGCCGAGCGCCAGCTTCTCTTCCTCGTAGCGCTTCTTCAGCGTCCACATTTCCGTCCGGTCGTGCACGTACAGCAATCGTTCCTTGGGACGGAAGACGAGCTCGTATACCCGTCCGCCGATCGAGGTTTCAATGGGCGTTTCCTTGTCCTTCGGCGGCTGCTGCAATACGGGGAACAGTTGGCTCAGCGGCTCGCCGACCACCGACGGCCGCCCCAATGCAGAGGAGACGTACGCGTTATTCCATTCGATTTCCTTGTCTTCGTTAAACAGAATGACGCCGAACGGCAATTGGCCGATGACGTCGTTGCCCGCTCCCTTGATCCGATACGTCAGGGTCAGCACGTAATCGTTCAGATCCCTGCGAAACGCCCGCTCCGCCATGACGCCGTACACGCCGACCGCTCCGCCGAGCAAGAGACCGAGCAGGCCGAGCACCCACTGGTACCAAGTCAACGCGATCGTCAGCAGGAAAATCAACACCAGCGCCCAAACGATATGCATGCCGTGCCATCGATTTACGAGAAACTTGGGCATGTCCCTCTTCGCTCCCGTCTCCCGGATCCGGTCCCCCGCTTCTTGCCGCGGGGATTCCGGCCGATCCTCTTATTTCGCAAAGTAACGACGCAGCGGAAAAGCCGCGTCCAGCAAGCCGATGAGATAGAGCGGCGACGAAAACAGAATCAGCGGAATCGAGACGAGAACGGGAACGGCTTTCGGCCACCGCTTCGCGTCCGCCAGGAAGAAGAAAAACCCGATGGCTTGAACCACGAACGCGAACCGCAGAATCGGAATCAAATTCGAGCTGACCACCGTCCAGAATCCGTTGCCGTCCTGGGGCACGATATAACTCAGCAGCAGCGCGGCGAGATAATACCAGACAAGGCTTCTCGGCAGCCGCCAGGTTTTCGCCTGCGGCAATCCGGGCAGCGGCGCGCCGCTCCGGGCCATCGCGGCCCGCGACAAGGCGTGCGTAACGACGGCCAGCAGGAAGGAAGACAAGAGCAGCAGCATCGGCAGCATCGTCACGATGGCATTGCCCAGCGAATCCGCCGTGTCCGCGGCCCAACCTTCCGGCAACGTTCCCGGAGTCTCCAGTTGGGAGAGCGATGCTCGAATCACGGAAGCCAGTTCGGCCGATAAGTCGATGCGGAACTGCAGCGAAAACAAGATCAATTCGAGCAGCAACTGCGCGAGGATGACGAGGAAGCCGGCCAGCAGGACGGATCTCGCCCGGCTGCGCTTCCGGTACATGACGCCCATCACGATCGACGGTACGAGAAAGAAAATCATCAGGGTCAGGGACAGAGGCCCGTAAGCCCCGCCCAGCAAGAAAGCCGCCGCCCCGATGACGGCCGCATGGACCGCGAACGCCGCAGGCTTCAGCGTCAGGAAAAGGACGACGAGCGGCGTCATGATCAAAAACAAGGTAAAGGCGCTGAGCGGCGTGGATACCGACAGGAGCAGCACCAGCGCCGCCGCGCTCCAGGCCAGCGGCTTTAAGCCGATATTCAATGGGGTCACCTCTAGCCGATAAGTAAGCTTGTCCTGGGCCTAAGAACCGGCTTCCGGTCCGGCCGGATCGTAAAGCTGCAAATTTCATTATAACACAAATCCGAGCCGCTCCCGCAAAAATCGCATCCGCATGAACGCCCGGTTTCTCCCCCCTAACGAACCGTTTCTTCCCGAACCCCGATTCGCGGAGCTATACTGAGTCCACGTCTTCGGGACGTAAGAGATTGGCGGAACCAAACTCCCTGCAATCAAAGAGGATTGGACTTCGTCAAACTTCCTATTAGAGGAGGAATCGGCATGAAAATCGGACTGTTGGGAACGGGCCGAATGGGCAAAGGACTGGCGGGACTTCTGAACGCCGGCGCGGAGGAGGCGGTCTGGGGATCCCGCACGCCGGACAAAGCGCGCGAAATCGCCCGCTCTCAAGGCTGGGAACGGATCCGGGCCGTCACATACGAAGAAGCGCTGCAGGCGGATCTCATCATCCATACGCTCTGGTTTCGCGACGTCGTTCCGTGGGCCTTAGCGAATTCGGATTTTCTCAAGGGCAAAATCCTGGTCGACGTCTGCAACCCGTTCACCGAGGATTTCCGCGACTTCACCCTCCCCTGGGGCCAATCCGCCGCGGAAGCGCTGCAGGAAGCGCTGCCGGAAACGCGGATCGCGGGGGCCTTCAAAAACACGTTTTTCCGGGTGTTGGAGCAGCCGGTCCACGAAGGCTTGCTCAGCGACGTCTACGTTACCGCCAATGACGAATCCGTGCGAAAAACGGTGCTCCAGGCGCTTCGGCGGCTGCCCTTTCGCCTGCTCGATGCCGGCGAGCTGTCGAATAACCGGACAATCGAACGAATGACGCTCTTTTCCCGGGAAATGGCGATCCGATACGGCCATTATCCGTACGTTTCCTATCGTATGTTCGGCTTGCCGAATGCATGACCTGCGTCGCCTAGGTCGCTTGGAACGCGGCCGTAAAATGACGCAAGAAGCGTTTCCCCTCTTGGGCGGAACGCGCGGCCAGCATGACGATCCGCTGCTCCGGGAAATCCGCCAGCGGAATCGCCTGAAGGCGGGGATCGGCCAGCTGCCCGGCGGAACGAAGAGGCAGCACGGCCATCCCGGCGCCCGCGGCGACATAGTCTGGGATCGATTCCCCGAAGCCGATCTCCTTGCTGACGGCGATTTCGAGCCCGTCCCGGGCCAGCGTTCTCTCCACCGCTTTGCGGATCGTGCAGCCTTCGGGATAGACGACCAGCGGCTGCTTCATCCAATCCCGCGGCGCCGGACCTTTCCCCCGCGCGCCTTCTTGCCCGGCAGGCGCCAGCAGATGGTACGTTTCCCGAACCAGCTCCCGGGACCATAACGAGGGAGAGACGGCGGAACGTTCCACCAGGGCGGCATCGATTTTTTTCCCGAGCAGCAATTCGGCGACCTCCGCCGAAGTGTGCCGCACTTCCACGTCCACCCGGTAACCGGCATCCTGTAAACGCAGGTAAAGCTTCGGAACATAACGTTGGGATAGGCTCGGGATCGTCCCGATCGTCAGCGCGTTCCGGTTCCCCTGAAGCGATTCGAGCGCTTGGCGCATCTCTTCGTGGGCGTTTACGATCGGCTCCAACCTGCCGGCCAGCAAGCTGCCTTCGGGAGTCAGCTCGACTCCCGCGGTCGTCCGGTTGAACAACGTTGCGCCGTAATACGCCTCCAGCGCCCGGATCTGTTTGCCGAGCGCAGGCGGCGTCAGCCCCAGCTTCGCGCTGGCTTTGGCCATGCTCCCCGAACGCGCCGTCTCCAGGAATCCCCGCCAATAATCCAAATTCACGTCCATCCCCCGTTTTGCCGCGATGTAAAAAAACCGCATGACGGTCATCGCCGCCATACGGCCTTCCCCCTTTACTTCGGATCCAGCGTGTACCCGCCGGCGGTCTTCGTCAGCTTCCATCCCAGCTGCGCCAGGGTATCGAGCGAAACATAGGCGCGGTCCCCGACCGACAGCAGTTCGGACTGTCCGCCGTCCCATTTCAGCAAATAACCCCGCTCCAGCATCAACTCTCCGACCTTCGGCGCGGGAACGTTCGCCTTCTCCGCGGTTGCGCCGGTCTGAAGCGCATACGCATGCGCGACCTTGTCCCACTGATAGGAATAGCCGTGCGCTTTCAGCGCTTCCAGATCCACGTACAGCGCGTCGCGATAGGCCAGAAGCGGCATAGACGTCCCTTCCCAGGTCAAGTTGGACTGGCTTTTCGCCACGCGGAGGAATTCGCTCTTGATCGGCTGTCCGACCCGCACGTTCTTGTGCAGTCCTTGCCCGTCCAGCGCCGTCTGACCGCCGACGAGCACGTACTTGATCCCCGCGGACAGCAGGTTCGGCTTCTCCACGGTCGACATGTCCTTGATCGTGTCGTAGTCGAACACGACGATGTCGGCGTCCATGCCTTTGGCGATCCGCCCTTTCTTCTTCAGCGCCGGCGTTTGCTTCTCCAGCCGCTGGGCGGGCATGAGCGACATTTTGTCGATCGCGTCCATCAGCGAAATCACTTGCTGGTCGCGAACGTACATGCCGATCGTCCGGGCGAACGTGCCGGAAGCCCGCGGGTGGTTGTTGAATCCGGGCTCCAGGATGGCGTCGCTGCCGATCATGACGTACGGGGCTTTCAGCGAATCGACGACGTCTTGCTTCGGAATGGCGTAAGCGACCGCCAGTTTGCCTTGCTTCTGGTATTGCTTGAATGTCTCGGCCGTCAGGCGCTCGTTCGTTCCCGCGATTTGCAGATCTTTATAGGTAATCCGAAAACGCTGCTGCCAACCGGTATCGAAACGGGCCGAATTGAGATACGTTCCCCAATAGTCGTACGGATAGATGCAAGAGGTGACATCCAACCCTTCGGCGCGCGCGTCGTCGATCATGCCGAGCGATTGCACCATGGAGAACGTTCCGCCCGTGCTGTTGATATGGTCGATATGTACGGCCGCGCCGGAAGCACGGGCGTAGCCGACGATTTCATTGATCGTGTCGAAGTTGGTGCCCGGCTCTTCCATATCCGAATACCTGCCGTGGAAATAGACCGGCACGTTGTATTTCTGGGCCAGCTCCATGAGCGGCAAAATTTCCTTGTCGCCTATACCCGGCACGTACTCCAAGCTGAACGAGATGCCAAGCGCCCCATTATTCAGCGCCTTCTCGGCCTGGGTCACGAGCTTGGCCGTCTGATCCGGCGAGGCGGTGGCATAGCGGCTGAGCTTGAACTGATTGCGGGCCTGCGTGTAGAAGAACGAGGCGCCGAAGTTTACCGGCGGCCGGTTCTTCACGTAATAAGGGTACCACTTCTCCGGCGTGGAAGTGCCGCCGTGCATCGCGATGTTGGTCGTGACGCCGTCCGCGATCTTGTTCCACACCCCGAGCGGATTCGGGTCGTACGACAGATTGTCGATGAAGCCCGGAGAGACGACCAATCCCGTCGCGTCGATGACCTTCTTGCCCTTCACCGGCTTGTCCGTGACGAGGGCGATCGTGCCGCCCTGGATGGCCACGTTCAGGCCCGTGCGGTCCAGCTTCGTCTCCGGATTGATGACGCGGCCGCCCTGGATCACCACGTCGTACGTGGCGGCAAGTTCCGCCGCGGTCGGCTGGTCGATCCCGGTTGCCTGGTCCGCGTCCGGGGAAGGGGAAGGCGGCAAGGATGCCCCTTCTCCTTCCATGGTTGGAGAAGGCTTGTCCGATTGGCCCGGAGCGGACGAACCGGCCGCCGTGCCCGTCGAGGAAGCGGACGGCGGACTCGCTTCCTTGCCGTCGCCGAACAACGTTGTCCCCGCCCATACGCCGACGGCAGCCAGCATCAGCACGAACAGAATGATAAACGGGTAAAGCTTCGTTTTTCTCGCGCGGTTTCGGTAGGTCGTCATCCGTTCCTCCAGTTGTGAACGATCTCGGGTTTCCGCGCCGGGCGCGGTTTAAGCTTCGCGGATCCGTCTGGCCGCTTCTTTGCCGAGCGGCACCAGCAGCTTCTCGCAATATTCGATGATGTCGCTCCGGCGGACGATGCCGATAAAATGGTTCATGTCGTCCACGACGGGAACGAAGTTCTGGGTTTTGGCCAAAGCGATCAAATCGACCATGTCCGCGTCGATGCGGACGGCTCGGTTATTCATCCTGAGCGGCACTTCGGACAAGGAGACGCGATGCAGTTGGTCGAACGACAGGTCCTGACGGTTTTTCAGGAACCACAGCAAGTCGCCTTCGGTCACGGTGGCGAGGTATTCCCCGGATTCGCTGAGCACGGGGACGGCGGTGTACCGATGGTGCTCCATCCGCTCCAGGGTCTGCCGAAAGGTCGCGTTGTCCGTCACGCAGACGACTTCCTGCTTCGGCAGAAGAAAAAATGCGATATTCATGATTTCCTCTCCTTACGTTACGGGCAGCGCCGTGTTTTCCATGTCGGCAGCTTTCACCATTATAGCATGACGCCTCCCGCCTCACCATCAATCGGCCGTCGGCGTCTTTTCGTCTAACCCCGGAACCGTAAGCCGATCGGACGCGGCATCCGGATCGAGCCAGACGGCGATCGTCTGCCGCACGGCATTCAAATCCTCTTCATCCGCCACATAGTACCAGAGATTGTCCGGCCCCATCCGTTTGCCTTCGCCATGCAGCGTGTAACTCTGGATGCTGTGATCCGTCTGCAGGAACTTTTTCGCCAAGTCCGACAAGGCCGATGGCGGGATATCGGTGCGGAAATTTTCCCCGACCACCGTCAGCAGTTCCGGGATCTTGCTCCATTGCTGCAGCGACGAAGCTTTATGGATAAGCGACTCCAGAAATTGACGGTTCCGCTCCGTCCTCGCCATGTCGCCCCCCGCGTCCTCCCGGTACCGGACGAAGTTCAGCGCGTCCTGTCCGGAGTAGACGCTCTGGTTCGCTTTGATCGTGAATTTCTCATGGTCGGCTTCCTTGTTGACGATGTCCTTCGTAATCGGCAGCGGGATGCCGCCAAGCAAATCGACCGCCTTCACGAATCCCTGAAAATTGATGGACGCATAGTGGTCGATCCTCGCATCGAGCAGCTTCTGGACCGATTCCACCGCCATCTGGGGACCGCCGTAAACGTAAGCGTGGGTGATTTTATCCTGGGCGCCCCGGCCGACGAGTTCGGCATACGTATCCCGGGGGATCGACACCATGAGCACATGACCGTCCACAGGCCTGATCACCGTATAAATGAGCGTATCGGAGCGTCCTCTCTCGCTGCCTCTCGCGTCCACGCCCATCAGCAGCACGCTGAACGGATCTTCCCGCTCCGCGGCAGTCGGTTGGCTGGTCTCCGGCGGACGATTGGGCAGCGGCTCGTAGGATTTCTCCAGCTTCTTCTCGACTTGCTTCGATAGAAACGTATCGTATCCCCAAGCCGCCAGCACGCCGCGGTTTGCGTATCCGATTAGTGCGGCGGCGATCAGTAGCGCCGCGGCAGCACCAATGATGGACAACGTCCGTTTGCGCGGTCGGTTCATGGCAGGCTTCACTCGCTTTCGTATATACTTCCGTCCTGACCGTTCGGGGACGGACGTGAAATATACGATGCGGAAACCCGGATAGTTGCTTCTCGCGAACGAATGCAAAAAAGCCTCTAATTGATTCGCTCAATTAGAGGCTTTTCTCTGGATCGGTCTGTTCCGATTACTCGGTCGTGTACGGCAGCAGCGCCATTTGGCGCGAGCGCTTGATGGCGACCGTCAGCATGCGCTGATACTTCGCTTTCGTGCCCGTCACGCGGCGAGGCAGGATTTTGCCGCGCTCGCTGATGAACTTGCGAAGCAGTTCGGTGTCTTTGTAATCGATATGCTGGATTTTATTCACGGTGAAATAGCACACTTTGCGGCGCTTGTTGCGTCCGCGGCGGAATTTGCGGGGCTCGCGTTGCTGCCCGTCTCCACCGCCCTCGCGAGGTCCGCGAGGTCCGCGTTCTTCACGCGCGGCCGGTGCTGCTTGTTGTTCGCTCATGGATTTTCAATCCTTTCCGTTCAGAATGGCAAATCATCGTCCGATATGTCAATCGGCTTGCCGTCATCGGCAAAGGGGTCCGGATTGCCGCTTCCGCTGCTTCTCGGGCCGGCATTGCGACTTCCGCTTCCGCCATACCCGCCTCCGCCTGCTCCGTATTCCCCGCCGCCGCTTCCGCCTTCGCGGTTCGGCGATTCCAGGAAACGCACGTTATCGGCGATGACCTCCGTCACATAGACGCGCCGGCCTTCGTTGTTCTCGTAGTTGCGCACTTGAATGCGCCCTTCTACGGCAGCCAGACGGCCTTTACGAAGGTAGTTGGCGCACGTCTCGGCCAGCTGGCGCCACGTCACGACCGGAATGAAATCGGCTTCCCGCTCTCCGCCTTGTTCGCGCGAGAACGGCCGGTCCACCGCGAGCGTGAATTGGGCAACAGCAACGCCTGCAGGCGTGTATCGCAGTTCGGGATCTCGGGTTAAGCGCCCGATGAGTATGACCCGGTTCAACATGGAAACGTCCCCTCCCCGTTCATGACGACGGTTAAACGGCGGCTGTCCGCCTGGGTCTGTGCGGCTGGTTTACGCGCTGACGACGTCTTTGGTTACCATGTGCCGGATAACCTCGTCCGAGATCTTCAGCACGCGCTCAAGCTCTTCCACGACGTTCGCGGGAGCTTTGAATTGAACCAACACATACGTTCCTTCGCGGTGCTTGTTGATTTCGTAAGCGAGACGTTTCTTGCCCCATACGTCTTGCTTCACGATCTCTCCGCCGTTCGCGATGATGCCTTGGAATTTCTCCGTAACGGCTTGAACGGTCTCGGCTTCCACGTCGGGACGGATGATGTACAGCAATTCATAATTGCGCATCTTCCGTTCACCTCCTTCTGGTCTATGGCCCCCCGCTTGACATACCGCAGGACGGCGTCCGGCGGCCGAGGAGCAAGGATTTGCATGCAGATCGCATACCTAAATACTTTAGCATGTTTGGGGGATTAGGTCAATGGAATGGACCTTCCCTTACCCAAACCACGTATTCAACAGGTTGACATCTTCGTCATCCAGTCGCCAGCCGACGCCCCCGAGATTTTCCCGCACCTGGGCGCTGGTCTTGGCCCCTGCGATGATGGTCGTGATCCCCGGCTTGGCAGCCAGCCAGTTCAGAGCCGTCTGCGCCGGGGTCTTGCCGTACTTGTTCGCGACTTCTTTCAGTTTCTCGACTTTCAACAATGCCTGGGCGTATGAGTCAGGAGCAAACAACGGATTCAGCTGCTTACGTACGTCGTCCGCCGGAATCGCCGAATCTCTCGTGAATTTGCCGGTCAAGAGCCCTTGCGCGAGCGGGCTGTAAGGAATAAATCCGATACCGTTCGCGTGCGTGTAGGGCAATTCCGCGTCTTCCACCTTGCGCTGCAGCAGATTATAAGGGGATTGCAGCGATACGACCGGAGCGGTAGCCTGGGCTTGGGCCAGCTGGCTTACGGAGAAGTTGGATACGCCGATATATCGGATTTTGCCCGCCTTGACGAGATCGTTCAAAGCCCCGATCGTCTCGGCGATTGGCGTGCGATCCTCTGGATCCGGCCAATGCACTTGGTACAAATCGATATATTCCGTATCGAGCCGCCGCAGGCTTTCTTCGATTTCCCGGAAAATATTGGCTCTCGCTACGTTATTCCGGATTCCCGTTTCATCCCAGACCAAGCCGAATTTCGTAGCGAGGAACACCTGGTCGCGCACGGGCTTCAGCACGCGGCCGAGCACCCGTTCGGATTCTCCGAAGCCATAAACCGGCGCCGTATCGAAGAAGTTTACGCCATTATCGTAGGCTTCCCAAATAGCCCGCTCCAGCTCCCGCTCGTCGGGATCGCCCCAGCCGGCCTTGCCGGCCGCCCATGCACCGAAGCCGATGACTGACGCATGCAGCTGGCTGCCGCCTAATTTTCTCGTTTCCATCGGTTTTCCTCCATTCCGTTGATCTTCATGATTTCATTCGAGCGGAATCTTTGCGCAGAAACGAAAACGTCAGCGCCAAAATCAGAATGCCGCCCTTTACGATGTCCTGCGCAAAATACGGCACGTTCATCATCGTCAATCCGTTCAGCAACACGCCGATCAGAATCGACCCCAACAGCGTGCCGAGCACGCTCGGCCTCTTCTCCCCGAAAAGCGCATAGCCGATATAAGCTGCAGCTACGGAATCCATCAGCAGCGGCGCGCCGGCCGACACTTGTCCCGTGCCGATTCGGCTGGCCAGCACGATGCCGCCTACAGAGGCAAGCAGCCCGCTCACGACATAGGCGAAGACTCGGTAGCGCTCGACGGGAATGCCAAACAGGTTCGCCGCCTCCGGGTTGCCCCCGACCATATACATCCGTCGGCCGTACGTCGTATATTCCAGAAAGAGATGCGAAAGCGCCACGAACAACACCATCAGCAACACCGGCATCGGGATGCCGAACCATTCTCCTTGCCCAATCCATTTAAAGGAAGGGATGAACTTGCCAGTCTGATGGCCGACGGTTGCCGGCATCCCTTCATAGATGGAATAGCCCTTGGAGTATGTCTGTTGAATGCCGTTGACCACATACATGACCGCCAGCGTGGCCAGCAAATCCGGCAGCCGCAGCTTCACTGCAAGAAACGCGTTCAGCAAGCCGACCGCCGCTCCGCACGACAATGGCACTAACACGGCAACGAACAGTTCCTGACGATGGATGACGAGCGCGGACGCTGCGGCGATCACCGCCAGACTCGTCGTGGAACCGACCGATACGTCGAATCCATCCACCACCAGGCTGAACGTGACGCCAAGCGCCAGGAAAGTGACGATGGAAATCGACTTCAGAATGTCGCTTAAGTTCGCATACGTGAAGAAGTGGTCGTTCGCGATCGAGAAGAAAGCGATCACCACGAGTATCGTGATAACCGCGCCGTAACGATATAACGCTTGTCCTGCTCCCCGTACTCGGAAGCCCTGTTTGTTCTGCTGCAGTTCAATCGTTTCCAACGAGACGTGCCTCCTCTTCCGCCGCTTCGAACAGCCGGGCGGGCGTCGCCTCGGCTGCTGTGAATTCCGCCGTGAAACGATTGCGCGACAGCACTAGAATTCGGTCCGCGATCCGCAGCGCGTCATCCGGCTCGGCCGTCATATAAAGCACGGAGACGCCGCTTGCAGCCCATTCTTCGATTTTCCGGAAAATGGTCTCCTTCGCCGCGGCATCGATCCCTTTCATCGGTTCGTCGAAGATCGCCACTTTCGGCGTTCCCGTAGCCCATTTGGCAATGGCGACTTTCTGCTGATTACCGCCGCTGAGCGCACCGACCTTATAGCCCGGCGATGCGGGCCTGATGTCGAACGCCTTGATGATCCGTTCGCTGTACGCCGTTTCCCTGCGTTTTAAAATGAACCCCCGAAACCCGAGTGACAGGTGGTCGCGTATATCTTCCCGCTTCCAAATCCCTTGCTTCCCTCGCTCTTCCGGTACGAGAACGATCCCCCGCCGTGCCGCTTGCCGCGTACTGGCAATCGTGTACTCGACGCCGTCGATACGGGCGCGGTAGGATGGCTTCGCCGCCCCGAACAGCGAGCGGGCGAGCCACGTTTTACCGCTGCCGAGGTGACCGAATACAACCACGATTTCGCTTTTGCGGACGCTCAGCGAAAGCTCCGGGAACTGGCGGCTTCTCCGAAGTCCATGTACGGAGAAATTAACGGGGTTGTCGCCTGCTGACGATCCCGCCCTCCGGCCAATGCCTCTCTCTTCGCCCGACATCGCCGCAACGAGTTGGGGGATGTCCGTCTCCTTGGCGATGCTATGCAGCACCGTTCGCCCGTCGCGCAGCACGCTCACGAGATCGGCCATTCGCTGCACTTCGTGCAGACGGTGGGAGATCAGCACAATGCCGATTCCCTGCGCCTTCAACCGCTCGACCATTGCCGCGAACTTTTCCGCTTCTTTACGGTCGAACGAGGCAGTCGGCTCATCCAGAAGCAAATATTTCGCGTGACCTGCCGCCGCGCGGATGATAGACAGCATCTGCTTCTCGTACAACGACAGCGTGCCGGCCGGCCGGTTCTCCTCTACTTCCAGACCGTACTCCCGAAGCAATTCCCGCGCCCGCTCGCGGTTTCCCCGTTTTTCGAACCAAATGCGCCCTTCCCGCCGAAGCAACGCGGCGGTCAAGTTCTCGTGCACCGGAAGCTGGGGGACGAGCCCTTTATCGACCTCCTGCGCCATAAACACGATTCCCCTGGCAGCTGCCTCGCCGGGGGAACGGAATATGCATGGCTGGCCGTCGATCAGGACGGTCCCGCGCAGGGGAACGTACACGCCCGCCGCCAGATGAAGCAAGGTGCTCTTCCCTGCTCCATTCATGCCGAGCAATGCGTGCACTTCCCCCCTGCGAACCGTGAAGTCTACTCCGTGCAACACGGGATGGTTGCCGAAGCCGTGATGAATGCCTGCCAGAGCCAGCGTCATCAGCCCTTCGACCCTTTCGCCAGCGCGTCCATCCATAGCGATTTCGCTGCATCCGAACTGCCCCACCCCGGAACGTATTTGCCGAGATCGGAGAACGAGATCGGCTCTTTAGGCAAGTACGATTTCAGAATTAGACGCGGCTCGATCGATACGCCGGACGGTACCGTTTCGCCCGCGACCTTCTGATAGGCCAACCGTGCCTGCACTTGCCCGATATCGGTCGGGTTCGTCGCCGAAGCGGCTACCCACGGGCTGTCCTCCGCTTGGAACAACGGAAGATCTTCTTCCGTCAAGTCAATGCCGTAAATCGGAATATCTTTGCGGCCTGCCTGTTTAAGCGCTTGATAAGCCCCTCGGGTAAACTCATTCCAGGTCGTATAGATCGCGTCCAAGTCTCCCTTTTCCGGGAACTTTTTCAGCCAAGCTTCTACCTGTGCCTGCGTATCAAGCGCGGTATTGGAAGTTACCGTCCCCGCCCTTGCGACTTCCTGGATATTCGGATAACGCTTTTGGAACGCCTCGATGATCACCTGGCGCCGCTCCATCGGCAAATATCCGGCGACCCACAGCACTCCGATCTTGCCTTCGCCGTTCAAATCGGTCGCCAGCTGTTTAAGCGACTGCCAGCCGAGCAAATAATCGTCCTGGTCGATCGAAGTGACGCCCGGCAAACTGAGGTCGCTGTCGTAGGACACGACCGGAATACCGGCGTCGAGCGCCTTCTTGACGGCGGGGTCGAGCGCTTGCGCCGTTCCGTTGTTGACGAGGACGGCATCTACCTTCTCGTTGACGGCTGCTTCGATGTTGGATGCCATTTTGGACAGGTCATTGTTCGAATCGTAAATCTTCACTTCGCCGCCGAATGCTTCAACCTGGTCCTTGACCCCCTGACTGTATTGGGCAAAAAAAGAGCCTGTCGTGATCCGGGTAACGAGCGCGACACGCAGCGGCCTCTTCAGCTTCTCAGGTATGGCAGCCTGCTCCGCACTCGTCTCCGCGGATGGCGCGGATGCGGAAGGAGACGCTGCCACGCTGGACGCCGGCGCAGCGCTCTCAGACGCCGACGGAGAAGCCGACGGACTTGGGGACGAGGAGGTCCCTTGCTCGTTCGTGCACGCCGACAAAATGAACAGTAAAACCGCGATTGAAAAACTGAACAGCTTTTTCATTTTCTCTCCAACTCCCTGTTCGTGAAAATGGCGGGCCGTCTGACCAAATAAAAAGCTCCACAGTCGCAAGCCTGTTGGGCTTGACGAACGTGGAGCCGCTGGTTGACCAGTAAGCCGACGTTTATCCGACTACATAACTCGGAATAAAACTAATGCTATCTTACTCACCGTGTCAAAGCTTGTCAACCTATTAATCCGATAATTCTCACTTGACTACTCAGAATTAAATCATTACGATGGGAGGCGAAGAGGTCTTATCATCCATATTTTGGGGAGGAAACTCAGAATGGCAGGCCACCGCATCGATCACGTCGGCGTCGTCGTGAAGGATTTGGAGACGACCATCCGGTTTTACACGGACATTGTCGGGTTTACGGTAAAAAGTCAGTTCACGCATACCAACGGCGTACTGCAGCTCGCTTTTCTAGGCTTTGGAAACGGCGATGAATCGGAGATTGAACTGATTCAGGGCTACAACGACAACTTGCCTACGGAAGGCAAAGTGCATCATTTCGCCGTGACGGTGGACGACGTCGAAGCGGAGTACGAGCGCGTCAAACGGCTAAACGCAACGTTCGTTCCCGGATTCGATACCATTACCACATTGCCGAACGGTCACCGCTATTTCTTTATTTACGGCCCGGAAAACGAGTGGATCGAGTTTTTCCAGCGTTGACGGCGCTTCCACCCCTTCCCTTCCCACTTCGTGCATAATGCGCGTATCCTGTCGCTACACTACACGGGAGATCGGCTGTCCGCCGGAAAATGCGGCAGCTTGGAGGTGAACCCATGGGGGAACAAACTGAATTCAAACCGGGCGACCAAGCGCCCAATGACGGCATCTACATCGAAGTGGGAGAAAATGATTTCCACATGCACATCAACAATCCGAAACGCGTCAAAATGAAAGCAGGCGGCCGTTTTCCTGAGACGACCAACCACAATCGGATTTGGAAAAGGTTCCGCGGGTGAAAGGCTTCGGACGTTTGCATAATCAATGTTCTTCCGGGCAAATTAATATCGGCGACGGCATGAGAGGTGTGATTCCCTTGAACGAGTTGTCCGAGGAGAAGCATCCGAAAGAGACGTTCCAATCGGAGTAGGTCACTGGGAGGCGTTGTGCCAAAGACACTTGTCTGTAACACACGGTTTACTGGAACTCCGGCACCGAAGCGCTGAATTGCTTCAGCAACGATGGATTTAGTTCTCGAGAAACCGTCGCCCGAAGAGCCCCTTTATGGGGCTCTTTGTTATGTCATTCAAACCTATCGCCTACCCCTAACTTTTTCTGCCCACCTCCTAAAGCTTTCGCCCACCTCCTAAGTCCCCCTCCCCCGGGAGGGGGATTCCGAGGCGCTCCGCCCTCTGGACACCCGGATTGAAAAGCGCTCGTGCTCAGCGTGACGTTTGAGGAGAGACGGAGGGATTGTCGTTGGTGCTGCTTCCTTTTTGGTCAGCATTCGTGCTTCTCGCAAGCTCGAAACTCTCTGCTGTCTCTATGAGACCGTTAGCCAGCCATTAACCCTTCTCGTTTGCTCAAAGCGTTTCTGCTGGCCCGTTTTCTACTCGCGCTTCGCGTTGCTCGCCTGCTTGCCATCGATCCGGTTTCTTGCTCGCTCGAAACCTTCCGAGATCCTTAACCTGCGGTCAACATCTCCGATTGCGAAACTCGAACATTTGTTCTATGATTAGATCACGTCACTTTGAAAATCCATTTTGAACCACGCTGCATAAAGCGATAAGAATCTATGGAGGGAAATCGGATGGCTGTGAATACTTCGCGTATTCGGATTGAGGCGCCTGCGTGGAAGGTTTGGGAGGCTCTAACGCTTCCCGAGTTGGTGAAGGAATGGCAGTATGGAAGCCAACTCCTGACGGACTGGCAAGTCGGCGGGGAGATCCGTTTCCGCATCGAGTGGGAAGGCAATGTCTTTGAGCAATGGGGGAAGGTGTTGGAAGTGTCTCCGCATGATACGATCCGGTACACCCTCTTCGCGCCGCGACCCGGCTTGGAGGATAGACCCGAAAATGATTTCGTGATGAGTTACCTGCTGAAAGAAGAAAGCAACGGAACGCTGCTGACGATCGAGCAGGAAGATAACCGTGCCGGAGCCGTCTCGCAGGAATCGGATGAGGACGATGGACAAACGGTTTTATCGATGCTGAAAAACCTGGTGGAAACATCCGCTTGACCGCCAATCGTAAAGTTCCGATAGCAAATCAAAAAGCGGTCCGAATCGGACCGCTTTGTTCGCTGTCTATTGGGTGGCGGAGAGGGTGGGATTCGAACCCACGCACGCCTCGCGACGCCTAGTTGATTTCGAGTCAACCCCCTTGGGCCTCTTGGGTACCTCTCCACAGCAAAAAGAATCATAACATATTTCCCGGGGACGCGCAACTGGAGATTGTCTCCAGCCGCGCGTCAGTCCGGGTTTTCCTCCGCGGTCATTCCATCCTGGTTTTGTGACGGACGCAGCACTTTCTTCAAGCTTTTCTCGAACTTAACCCGCGGCAGCAGAATGCTGTGCTTGCAATGGACGCACTTGATGCGGATATCCATGCCCATACGGATGATTTCCATCTCGTTGGCGCCGCATGGATGCGGCTTCTTCATTTGCACGATATCTCCGAGTCCGAACTGTTTCCGTTCCAACGCTCATCCCCCCGCCAACTGTTCATCCTTCCGATAAAACCTCGGGTTCCTCTCCGCTTCGAAAGCCTTTTTCAAAGCCGCGTTCAAATGCCGGGTCACCGAAGCCTGCGTATTCGCCCGGCATTCCGCGATGATCCGGAACTTCACGTCGCCGGGGCCGATCTCCTGGACGCCTAGCAAGTCCGGCTGTCCGATCAGATTGGCGTCTTCGAATTTGCTCAGCACGCCGCGGATCATTTCCGTAATCTCTTCTACGCGATCCGTCGCCGCGACGGGAATGTCGATCACCGCAAGGGAATTGTTGAGCGAGAAATTCGTGACGTCGTTGATGGTCCCGTTCGGCAGGATGAACACCTCGCCCGTCCAACTGCGAATCCGCGTCGCGCGCAAGCCGATCATTTCCACGGTGCCCTTGTAATTTCCCGTCTTGATGACGTCCCCGACGGAGAAATGATCCTCCAGGATAATGAAGAATCCCGTGATAATATCTTTGACCAAGCTTTGCGCGCCGAAGCCGATGGCCAATCCTAGCACGCCGGCGCCGGCGATCAGCGGCGCGAGATTGATATTGAACTCGCCTAGGATGAGCAGGATGACGATGAAGTTGGTGACGTATCCCGCCGCGTTTTTCAGCAGCCTGCCGAGCGTCTGCACGCGGCGGGACCGCAGTTTGAGCCGGTTATGCTCGCGTTCGGCGGTTACCCGGTCAATAATCCGATTGACGATATATAGCACGATCCGGCTGATGAGGAGAATGAGCACGATCCGTCCCAGCACGAGGGCGGCCGTTTCCCACATCTCCACGTTCTGCAGGGTGTTCCGGAGCGTACTCACGAACTGCTCCCATAGGTTCCCTTCGGATGTTGCGGTCTGGCCGACCGTTTCGGCAGCCCATCCAAATCCGTAGCGCATCGTCTGGATCCTCCTTGGTCTCCCGAGTGCTCAGACTTCCATTTCCTCATAACCGGCATCCGTTCGGCGGAACAATCCCCGGATCTCCACCTTCTCGTTTCGAATGACGCTTCTCGCGTTCTCCAAATCTTCGGCGGCGAATTCGATGGACAGCGCGCATCCGGCCGTGATCTCTTTCGGCGTGGGCCGGATGTCGATCTCGATGTCCGCGTATTCCAGCAACATTTCCGCGCGAAGCGCCTGTTGGGTGGAGTCGAACGCGATCAATAGAGGCTCCATAGGCCCCGTCACCTCCCGCTTGAAAATCGGCGGCCTTGCGTCGAGTATAAATGCGCCATCCCGTCCATATACTAGTAACAGTGTTGGGAGGAGGCGGAACGGACGAATGAACGGTTTTTGGGACAAACGGCAAAGCCCCGCGGCGGAAGCGCCTGCGCTCTCTTTGAAAATTCCTTTTAATGAACCCGCCGTATTGCAGCGACTATCTCAGAAGTTGGAATCCTTCTTGGAACCTCTTCCCCAAGACCGGCGAATCGTCGTGGTGTGCGTCGGCACGGACCGTTCCACGGGGGATTCTCTCGGTCCCCTGGTCGGCACTTCCCTGTCCCGCGAGGCAGGGCTGCACTTTGATCTGTACGGCACGTTGGACGACCCTGTCCATGCCATGAATCTGAACGAGACGCTGCTGAAAATCAACCGTTCCAGCCGTTCTCCGTTCGTCATCGCGGTTGACGCTTGTCTCGGACAAGTCTCCAGCGTCGGATGCATCCAACTCGGCACCGGTCCCGTCCGCCCGGGCGCCGGCGTCAACAAGGAGCTCCCGCCCGTCGGGGACATTCATATGACCGGCATCGTGAACGTCGGCGGCTTCATGGAATATTTCGTGCTTCAAAACACGCGCCTCAATCTCGTGATGAAAATGTCCGACATCATCGCCCAAAGCTTGAGACGAGCCATACTCAAAGTCCGGGGCGGCGTTATCCCTTTTGCAATGCCAGACTGATGGCCGTTTTCTCTTCCGGCGACAGCAAATAGGCGGATTGCCCTTTGTCGATCGGCTTGGCGTAAAGGAACGTCTGCTCCCGGCCGTGGATCCCCGTGATCACGACGCCATCCTGCTCTTCGTTGATAAAAGCGACGGAAAAACTGAGATCGCTGCCGGAGTCCGAAAACGCGTTAAACCGGTGAACGCCTACTTTGCCCTTCATGGCGGTAAGGCGTTTGTCTTGTTGTTTCTGGATGCCGTCCAATTCCCGTTGTTCTTGCTCCAGCCTGCCCAGATGCTCATGCACGGCTTGAAGAACGTCCTCCAGCTTCGGTACGCCGGTCTCCCCTACCAGCTTGGCATGCGCCTTTCTCAGCTTGCCCAGTCTGGCCGTCACCCAGGCCACCCAGATCAGCAGGATCAGCACCAGAAGCCCCAAGATCGCGACGGCCCCCGCCGCGATCTGATCGTTCCATCCGTTCATGTTTCTTGTTCTCCCCCGTGTGGTTTGCGACTTATTCGTATTGGCATAATAGCGTTTAAGGATGAAATGCCCGCCTGATTTCCCTGACCGCGTCGATGAAGGATACGATTTCCGATTCCGCGTTGAAATATCCGGGACTGGCCCTTACCGCGCCCGTCTCCGTCGTCCCCGCCGTCTCATGGCCAAGCGGCGTGCAGTGGAATCCGGAACGCACGGCGATTTGGAATTGCTGGTCCAAAATAAACGCCGTCTCCGACGGATCGACGCCTTCGACGGTGAAGGATACGACCGCCGTCCGTTCCTCTCCCGGTGCCGGTCCCAGTACCGAAACGCCCGGAATTTCCGATAGTCCCGACACGAGAAGGTCGGTCAACTTTCGTTCCTTGCGCGCGATGGCCTCCACCGTTTCTTTCCGCACGAAATCGACGCCCGCGGTCAATCCGGCAATTCCCGGCGTATTCGGCGTTCCCGCCTCGTAGCGGTCGGGTCTGGCGGTCGGTTGATCCGGCGATTCGGACCGGCTTCCCGTTCCGCCGTACATGAGCGGCTCTAGATCGATCCCGGGATGGATATACAGGCCGCCCGTTCCTTGCGGACCCATCAAACCTTTATGGCCCGGAAACGCGAGCAGGTCGATGCCCATGGCTTCAACATCGATCGGCAGCGCTCCGGCCGTCTGGGCGGCATCCACCAGGAACTTCACGCCGCGGCGGCGCGCCAGAGCGCCCAGGTCCGAAATCGGCGCAATGGAGCCCAGCAAGTTCGAACCGTGCGAAACGGCAAGCAGCTTCGTCTTCGGCGTAATGGCCGCTTCCACGCGATCCGGGTCGAGCTTCCCCGCGGCATCCGTCGCGACATAGGTCACCTCGATGCCTCTCGTCCTCTTCAACGCCTCAAGCGGCCTGCGGATCGAGTTGTGCTCCAGCGTCGTGCTGACCACGTGATCTCCCGGTTGCAACAAGCCCTGGATCGCCATATTGAGCGCATGCGTGGCATTCATCGTGAAGGCGATATCGTTCGGATTGGCGATATGGAAGAGCTTGGCCAACGATTTGCGCCCCTCGAAGAGCACCCGGCTGGCCCGAATCGCCATGGCGTGGCTCCCCCTGCCGGGATTGGCGGAAGCCTCTTTCAAGCAAGCCTCCATCGCGGCCCACACTTCCGGCGGCTTCGGCCAGGAAGTCGCCGCATTATCCAGGTAAATCAAGGTTGGGTTCGGTTCTTTCATTTCCTTCGTCACCGTCCAGACGCAAGGATAGCATACCTTAGTTTAATCCTTCACCGGAAAGATTACAACTTGGGTATGCTATCCCTCAGCGAGCTATGCACCGCTTACGCCAAAGCTTTGAGCAACTCCAGCAGCCTCTCCAAATCTCCTCTATTGAAATAGGAAAGTTCGATGCGGCCTTTGTCTTTGTTCGGTTTGATTTTTACCGTTGTCTGGAACTTCTCGCGCAGCGAACGCTCGATTTCCTCGAGGAATGGATCGCGTTTTTTGGTTTTGCCTTTCGCTTTCGGTTTTCCCTTCGGCTCCAGATTCTGTATCGCCTGCTCCAGCTCCCGGACGCTCCACTCGTTCGCCAGCGTCTGCTTCGCCAGCTCCTTCCGCTTCGCGTCCTCTTTGATGCCGGCCAGCGCCCGGGCATGTCCCATCGACAATGTTCCACGTGAAACATGATCTTTGATTTCGTCCGGAAGCGCCAGCAGCCGAAGGAAATTCGCGATGTGCGAACGCGACTTGCCGACCTTCAAGGACAGCTCTTCCTGCGTCAACGTGAATTGGGTCATGATCGCTTGATAAGCGATTGCTACCTCGATGGCGTTCAAGTCTTCCCGCTGTACGTTCTCGATCAGCGCGATCTCCATCACTTGCTGATCGGTATAGGCCCGAACGACCGCCGGGATCGTCGCGTTGCCGAGCAGCTGCGATGCGCGGAACCTGCGCTCGCCCGCGATGATCTCATATCCTTTCAGCGCTTGCCGGACGACGATCGGCTGAATGACCCCATGCTCGCGGATCGATTCCGCCAACTCTTTGATCGCTTCTTCATCGAACGTTTTGCGCGGTTGATAGGGATTCGCGCGCAGCTGCGACAAAGGGATTTCGACGATTTTATCGTCTTCCTTGATCGACAGCGAAGTAATCAGGGCGTCCAGCCCTTTACCTAGCCGCTTGCTCATACGTGATCACTTCCTTCGCCAGTTCGAGATAGACTTCGGCGCCTTTGGACTTCGGATCGTACGTGACAATGGACTGGCCGTGCGAAGGAGCTTCGCTTAGGCGGACGTTCCGCGGGATGATCGTTTGGTATACCTTCTGCTGAAAATATTTCTTCACTTCTTCGATGACCTGGATGCCGAGATTGGTTCGGGCGTCGAACATCGTGAGCAGCACGCCCTCGATCTGCAGCGACGTATTCAAATGCTTCTGCACCAGGCGGATCGAATTGAGCAGTTGGCTCAATCCTTCAAGCGCGTAATATTCGCATTGAATCGGGATCAGCACCGAATTGGCCGCCGTGAGCGAGTTGATCGTCAAAATGCCGAGCGACGGAGGGCAGTCGATCAGCACGTAGTCATAGTCGTTTTTGACCAACGCCAGCGCTTTTTTGAGCCGAACCTCGCGCGACATCGTCGGCACGAGTTCGATTTCCGCGCCCGCCAATTGAATGGTGGCCGGAATGATGTGCAAATCGGCGATCTTGGTTTCCGCAATCGCTTGCTTCGGATGGACCTCGTTGATGAGCACGTCATAGATGCAATAATTGACGTCCGCTTTGTTAATGCCGATGCCGCTCGTCGTGTTCCCTTGCGGGTCGATGTCGACGATCAGCACCCGCCGGCCCAGGGTGGCCAGACACGCGCCCAGATTCACGGCCGTCGTCGTCTTGCCCACGCCGCCCTTCTGATTGGCTATCGCAATGATTTTGGACAACCTGTTCACCTCAATGTATTACGATTGCCTGGCGGCAACCGGTGGTAGAAGCCGCGGCATGCGGCATCCGTACTTGTTTCGGGGGCTTGCTGCAAGTTATCTTTTCGGGATATGAATCACGATCTCGTAGTGATCCTCGTAATCTTTCTCGCTCGCTTTGATCGGAATGCCGGAGCCGGTGACCATATCGACCGATTGGCGGATCGTGTTGAGCGCAAGGCGGACGTCTTTGGAGAACGAGATCCGGCTCTTCTTCGCGGGTTTGGATACTTCCAAATAGAAGGCGACCCGGGTTTCCGTCTGCTTGACGTTCAATTCTTTCTCGATGATTTCGGCCAACAGTTTGTTCTGCAGTTCTTCGTTCGGCAAGGAAAGCAGCGCCCGCGCATGCCGCTCCGTGATTTTGCGCTCCAGCAGCGCGTTTTTCACTTCGTCGCCCAGCTGCAACAGCCGGATTTTGTTCGCGATGGTCGACTGGCTTTTACCCAAACGTTGAGCCAGGCTCTCCTGCGTCAAATCGTGGAGGTCGATCAGTTTCTGGTAAGCGATCGCTTCCTCCAAAGCGGTGAGCCCTTCCCGTTGCAGGTTTTCGATCAGCGCCATCGAAGCGGCTTGGGAATCGTTGATTTCCCGGACGATGGCGGGAATCGTCTCCATGCCGAGCTTCGTCACGGCGCGCCAGCGTCTCTCCCCCGCGATGATCTCGTATTTGCCGCCGCGCACGCGGACCACGATCGGCTGAATGACGCCGTGGGTCTTGATCGTCTGGCAAAGCTCGTCGATCCGTTCGTCATCGAACACCGTGCGGGGTTGATAGGGACTCGGCAGAACGTCCTTGACCGGTATTTGCTTGACCTCTTCCTGACCGCTTCGATCAGACAAGCCTAACAAACGAGAGAACGATTCTTTCATCTGTCTTGGATCACCACATTCAATGATATAGATGCAAGCAAGCAACAACGACTTCGTCGATCATTGGAAACGGAGAATGTCGTTTTAACGGAGGCGATTCAGAAATGAGTAGGCGTGAAACTTATGGATTCTGAATCACGGATAACGACCGGACCGTTCGCGGCAAGCCGGATTTCCGGCGACAAAAAGCGCCGCCCTTGCACGCCACCCGGCGTCTGTGCGGCACAACGACTCTTCACTCCGACACGAACACAGTCTTTGAAAACCGGTGTCCGTATACGCTTATGTAGCAATCTGCGAGCAAACGGGACTTTCTATTCGGAAGACCCTATGAACCGAGCTCGCAGGGCAGCTATGCCGCAATCTGCGAACCTTCCAAACCGGCTTCTCCTATTATACCTCAGAGACGGAGGATACGCTACGAATAAAAATGTTCCACGTGGAACACGATTCGGGCCGGGCCGAAAAATGTTTCACGTGGAACATAGCGCGTTAAGAGGTTTATAGGTTTAAGATTTTCCCGCGCCGCCTGCCAATAAAGGCTGCTTGATCGGCAAACCCGATTTGCGGGGATACGCTTTGGGCGTCGGCCCCTTCTTTCCGATGACGACCAGATGGCGTGCGGAACCTTCATTCGGTAATGTAAGCGACAGCGTATCGCGCAATTCGCCGTTCAGCAGCTTCAGGCTGTGAAAGCTTTCGTCCAGTTCTTCGCGAACGTCCGATCCTTTCATGGCGATGAACAGGCCGTTCGGTTTCACGAAAGGCAGGCACAATTCGTTAAGCGCCGCGAGGCGGGCAACCGCACGCGCGGTAGCCGCGTCATAGCGGTCACGGTGCGCCGGCAGCCGCCCCAGTTCCTCCGCTCGCCCATGAAGGCAGGTGACGTCGACGAGCCCAAGCTCGGAGACGACCTCTTCGAGAAAACGGATGCGCTTCGCGAGCGCGTCAACGATCGTGATCTTCAAATGCGGATACACGATCTTTAATGGAAGAGACGGGAATCCGGCGCCCGATCCGATGTCCGCGATGGAGGAAATCCGACTGAAATCGGCCGCCTTCGCGAGCGTCAACGAATCGTAAAAATGCTTCTCGTATACCGCCGGCCGATCGGTAATGCCCGTTAAATTCATTTTCTCGTTCCATTCCACGAGCAGCCGGTAATAGGCTTCGAATTGGCCGGTCATTCTCTCCGGGTCGTTCATCGTGACGCCGATGGCGGATAATCGTTCCGCGAACAGCAACTGAATGTCGTCCATTACGCCTGCGCCGCCGTAACCCGGTTATAATGCTCCAGATGCACCAACAAAATGGACAAATCCGACGGCGTGACACCGGAAATCCGCGAGGCCTGGCCGAGCGACAACGGACGCACCTTGGACAGCTTCTGCTTGGCTTCGGTCGCCAAACCGTGGATCTTGTCGTAATCGATGTTCTCGGGGATCCTTTTTCTTTCCATTTTTCCGAGCCGTTCGACCTGCTGCAGCTGCTTCTCGATATAACCGGCGTATTTGATCTGGATTTCGACCTGTTCTTTCATCTCTTCCGTCAGTTCGACGGAAGAAGGGGACAGCGACTCCAGCATTTCATAGGTCACTTCCGGTCGGCGCAACAGATTGAGGCCGTCCACCGCGTTTTGCAGCGGAGCCGATCCGCAAGCCGCCAACATCGCTTGGACCTGTTCATCCGGCCGGAACTTCGTTTCCTTGAGCCGCTCGATCTCCGCTTCCACCCGCTGCTTCTTGTCCAGGAACTTGCGGTACCTCTCCTCGGCAATCAAACCGATTTCGTATCCGAGCGGCGTCAGCCGCAGATCCGCGTTGTCATGGCGGAGCAGCAGTCGGTATTCGGCGCGGGAGGTGAGCAGGCGGTACGGCTCGTTGGTTCCCTTCGTCACCAGGTCGTCGATCATGACTCCGATATAGCCTTGGGAGCGGTCGATGATCACCGGGCTTTCGCCCTTCACTTTGCGCGCGGCGTTAATGCCGGCCATGATGCCCTGACCCGCTGCCTCTTCATACCCGGACGTACCGTTGATTTGTCCCGCGGTGAACAGGTTTTGCACCAATTTCGTCTCCAAGGAAGGCCAGAGCTGCGTCGGTACGACCGCGTCGTATTCGATCGCGTAGCCGGTGCGCATCATCTCCACCTTCTCGAGCCCGGGGATCGACCGCAAAATGCGCAGCTGGACGTCTTCCGGCATGCTCGTGGAGAGCCCTTGCACGTAATATTCCTTCGTATAACGTCCTTCCGGCTCGAGGAAAATCTGATGTTTCGGCTTGTCGGTGAAACGGACGATTTTGTCCTCGATCGAAGGACAATAACGAGGGCCGGTTCCTTCGATGGCGCCGGAAAACATGGGAGCACGATGCAAGTTGTCGTTAATGATTTTGTGCGTTTCCTCGGACGTATAAGTCAGCCAGCAGGGCAATTGGTTTTCCGCATGCTCCATATACTCGGTTTCGTAAGAGAAGTATTTCGGTTTCTCGTCCCCGGGCTGGATTTCCGTCTTGTCGAAATCAATGGAATCCTTGTGCACGCGCGGCGGCGTTCCGGTCTTGAAACGGGCCAGCTGGAATCCGAGCTGACGCAGGTTTTCGGAGAGCTTCACCGACGGCTGCTGGTTATTCGGTCCGCTCTCGTACATCAGCTCGCCCATGATGACTTTCCCGCGCAAATACGTGCCCGTCGTCAGCACGACGGCTTTGGCTCCGTACTCCGCTCCCGTTTTCGTTACGACGCCGCGGACGACGCCGTCTTCCACCAACAGTTCCTCCGCCATCCCCTGGCGCAGCGTCAGCCGCTCCTGCTTCTCGATCGTTTCCTTCATCGTATGCTGATACAGGAATTTGTCGGCCTGCGCGCGCAGCGCGTGAACGGCCGGCCCCTTGCCCGTGTTCAGCATCCTCATTTGAATGAACGTTTTGTCGATGTTGCGTCCCATTTCCCCGCCGAGCGCGTCGATCTCCCGAACGACGTGTCCTTTGGCAGGCCCGCCGACGGATGGATTGCAGGGCATAAACGCCACCATGTCCAGGTTGATCGTCAGCAGCAGCGTCTCGCAGCCCATCCGGGCCGACGCCAATGCGGCTTCCACGCCGGCATGGCCGGCCCCGATGACGATGACGTCGTAATCTCCGGCTTTGTATCCCATGGGTACCCCTCCTCGTGAATTTATTTGCCCAAACAGAACTTCGAAAAAATCTCGTCCAGCAAAGACTCGCTGGCCGTATCTCCCATAATTTCGCCGAGCGCTTCCCAGGAGGCGCTGATGTCGATCTGGATCAGATCGATCGGTACGCCTTCTTCCGATGCCCGTATCGCATCCTCTAAAGAAGACTTCGCCCGGTATAAAGCGGCCGCGTGCCGCGCGTTGCTGACGTACGTCAAATCCGCCGCCTCGATCGAACCGCGGAAGAACAGCCGGGACACCGCTTCCTCCAACCGGTCGAGACCAATGCCTTCTTTCACGGACATCCGCACGATCCGGTCGCTTCCGTAGTCCTTTTCGATCTCCTCGATCTGGAGGCGTCCCGGCAAATCCATTTTATTGACGAGCACGAGCGACGCCCGATCCTTCAGCTCCGAAAGCAGCTTCCGTTCGTCTTCGTGCAGCTCCTCGTTCCAATTGACGACGAGCAGGATCAAATCCGCTTCGTTCAGCGCGCTTCTCGACCGCTCCACGCCGATTCGCTCGACGACGTCGCTCGTTTCGCGGATTCCCGCGGTATCGAGCAGCCGCAGCGGAATCCCGCCGAGCGACACCGTCTCTTCCACGATATCGCGCGTCGTGCCCGGAATATCCGTGACGATGGCCTTATTCTCATGCGCCAGCGCGTTGAGCAGCGAAGACTTGCCGGCATTCGGCCGGCCGACGATCGCCGTCACGATGCCTTCACGCAGTATTTTCCCTTCGTCTGCCGTTTTTAGCAAGGCGTTCACATCGTTCAGGACGGCACCGCACGTTTCGCGGATTTCGGCGGCCGACATCTCCGGCGCGTCATGCTCGGGATAATCGATATTGACTTCGACGTGCGCAAGCAATTCGAGCAGCCGGGATCGCAACGGAACGATCTTTCGGGACAACGCCCCTTCGGACTGCTTTCTCGCGACTTGGAACGCCCGCTCCGATTTCGAGCGGATCAAGTCGATCACGGCTTCGGCCTGCGACAAGTCGATCCGTCCGTTCAGGAACGCCCGCTTCGTGAATTCGCCCGGTTCGGCCAACCGCGCGCCTTTCCTCAAAATCAGCTCCAGCACCGATTGGACGGCGATCATGCCGCCATGCGTGCTGACTTCCACTACGTCTTCCGCCGTAAATGAACGCGGCCCTTTCATCACGGTCACCAGCACTTCATCCAGCACCCGGTCCTTCTCCGGGTCGCGGATCCAGCCGTAATGTACCGTGTGCGACGCCGCCTCGCGCAAATCCGTCTTCGAACGGAAAATGTCGGCTACCGTATCGACCGCTGCGGGACCGCTGACGCGCACGACCGCGATGCTTCCCTCTCCCAGGGCGGTCGCGACCGCCGCGATCGTATCTTCAGAAATGCCCATAACGTCAGCTGCCCTCCCAAGCAAAAACTCCCCATCATCTTAGAGAATGATGGGGATTCCGTGATATGAAATGCCGTACGAATGCTTACTTCGCCGCGATGACGATCCGGCGGTTCGGTTCGTCTCCTTGGCTGAAGGTCTTCACGTTCGGATTCCCTTGCAGCCTCGAATGGATAATCTTTCTTTCCTGCGAAGTCATCGGTTCCAGGACGATCTCTTTCCCGGATCTGACGACTTTCGATGCCATGCGGTCGGCGAGCGCCTCCAGCGTCTGGCGGCGCCGCTCCCGAAACTGCTCGGCGTCAAGCACGATGCGAAGATGGCGGTCCGAATGGCGGTTGGCTACGATGTTGACGAGATATTGCAGGGAATCGAGGGTTTGCCCTCTGCGTCCGATGAGCAACCCGAGATCCGCGCCTTGCACGTTCAGCCGGATGCCGTCGACATCCTCTTCGCGCTCGACCGTTACGGATAAACCCATCGCCGCCGCCACTTCTTGAAGGAAAGCGGATGCTTCCTCCACGCCGTCCGGCAGCAACTCCAGCTCCACTCTCGCGTCCTTGGCTCCGATCAGACCGAACAATCCTTTGCTCGGCTGCTCCAACACCGCAATCTTCACCCGGTCTTCGGCCACGCCCAGCTGGACGAGACCGTTACGTACCGCTTCCTCCACCGTTTTGCCTGACGACTGCAGCTTTTTCATTTGGCATGGGCCCCCTTCTTGCCTTTCCCCTTGGCCTTGCCTCCCGCTTTTTTCGGATCCGGCTTTTCTTCGGGTTTAGAAGAACCACGCACGTACATGAAATAGTTCTGAACGATCGTGTACAGGTTGCTGAAAATCCAGTAAAGCGGCAACGCGACCGCGAAATTGATCGCCATGATGAAAATCAGCACCGGAAACACCATCATGAGTCCCTTCATCGGGCCCATGGCCTGCTGCTGGGCGGACATCATCTTCGATTGGACGAAGGTCGTGATCGCCGCGCAGAGAGGAATCAAATAGTAGTACCACTGGTGGCCGGCCGACCAGGCTTCGTGAGGCGAAAGCCCGAGCTTCAGCCCCAGGAACGAATGCTCGCGGATGGACGAGTTCATGTAGATCGAGTTGTACAAGGCGATGAAGATCGGCATCTGAATGATGAGCGGCAGACAGCCGGCCAGCGGATTGACTTGGTGCGTCTGGTACAGCTTCATCATTTCTTCCTGCTGCTTGCGCGGATCGTCCTTGTACTTCTCCCGGATCTGCTTCATCTCCGGCTGCAGGGCCTGCATCGCCTTCGTGTTCTTATACTGCTTGATCATGAGCGGCAAAATGATCGTCCGGACGATGATCGTCAGCAGCAGAATGGCAACCCCGTACTCTCCGTTGAACCATTCCGCGAACTTGTCCAACATCAAGGAAAACCAGTAGACCACGTTCTTGATCCACCAGGAATGGCTGTTCAGCATTTCTTCCGTCGTCGAGGTCTTCGTCGTCGGCGAACAGCCGGATAGGATCGACATCAGCGCCACCGCGCCGACCGCGATCCACCATTTGCGATTTCGCAGCAAAACCGTTAACTCCTCTCTACGATCCCGTTGAAAAAACCTCATGGACATGCGGTCAAAACCGTTCCGTCATTCGTCTGAGTCTCATGTTCACTATACCATAAGAAGAAAGGCAAAATAAAGCGCGAGGCAACGCTTACTTCCCCGTGCGCGAAGGTTTTCCGGTACCCGGTTTCCGCGGACCGCCGGTCTTTCGGCCTCCGGCATTCGGAGCCGGCTCGGTGCCGATCAGAAGACCCGCTTTCCGCAGCACGTGCAGCACGCTTCCTTCCATCTCTTTATACGTCATGTTCAAAGCGGGCTTGCGCACGATCAGGATCAAATCGTACTCATTCTTCAGCTTGGCGGCGTTCAGCCGCACGATTTCCTTCACCCTGCGTCTCACCCGATTGCGCACGACGGCGCCGCCGAGCTTGCTGCTCGCGGACACGCCCAGCCGAAAACAGCCCGGATTCGTCTGCCTGCGCCAATACACGACGAACTGGGAGTTCGCGAACGAACGCCCTTGCCGGTACACTTTGCCGAAGTCCTCTCGTTTTCGCAGCCGTAGTTTTCTCTGCACGCGATCCGCTCCATCATCCGCCGCGCGTATATCCGTTCCGCGGCCTCCCTCACAATTTTGGACCAGAAAATAAGAAAAAAGACCACCGCGGTGGTCTTTGATCGTTATGCCGTCAGAACTTTGCGGCCTTTATGGCGGCGGGCTTTCAGAACCTTACGGCCGTTCTTCGTGCTCATCCGAGCGCGGAAGCCGTGAACTTTCTTGCGCTTGCTGACATTCGGTTTAAATGTCGGACCCATGAATTGATACCCCCTTACGTGAAAACTCAGGTTTTTCTATTTAACCATTTTGGGCGCGAAAAGTCAACCGGGAATCGCGATTTCGAGAAAAACTTATTCACATGTGCATAACAAAATACGGTTTTTTCGACTTATTCAGTGTTTTGTCGAACGGCCTCACAATTTATCAACAATATCTTGTGCTGTGCATATCCAATCTCCACAAGTTATTGAAATTGGGGATAACAGCCGGAATTTCGTTGAATTCCGCGGGTTTCTCTGCTATCATTAGTCATGTTCTTCTCAGTGGATTTCTACTTTTTCCCCAGGATTTATCAACACCCTGTGAATAACTTTGTGAACAAATCCCCTCCCATCTGGACAATCCAGCAAAGAATTCAGGGAATCATGTGGATAACTTGATCGGCCTGTTCGCGGCGAAGTTATCTTTTTTCTTTGAATCCAAGCAAAAACGACATTCTCCGTCCTTTCACACCCAGGCGGCGAGGTCGTTTTTCGTTGGCTCTTTGGCGTCCTGAGCGGGCTATTAGCGTGTATAAAGGAGTGAGCGATACGTGGACAGCCGCAACAGCGAGATCTGGCAACAAGTGTTGTCGGTGATCCAAACCAGGCTCAGCAAACCGAGCTTCGATACCTGGTTCAAATCCACCAAAGCCTCCTTCCTTGGCGAAGACGTTCTGGTCGTCACGGCTCCGAACGTATTCACGGCCGAATGGCTGGAGTCCCGATATATGAAATTGGTTGCTTCGACGGTCGCCGATTATTTAGGTAGAACCGTCGACGTGAAGTTTTCCATCGAGGAAGCGCAGGCTTCCGAGCCGCCGGCGCCGTTTCCGCCGGCCCCCGCGGTCAAACCGCAGCCGCCCGAAGAGAATTTGTCGATGCTGAACCCGAAATACACGTTCGACACGTTCGTCATCGGCGCCGGCAACCGCTTCGCCCACGCCGCCTCGCTCGCCGTGGCCGAAGCGCCCGCGAAGGCATACAATCCCTTCTTCTTATATGGAGGAGTCGGTCTCGGCAAAACGCATCTGATGCACGCGATCGGACACTACATATTGGAAAGCAATCCCCATATGCGAGTCCTGTACATCAGCTCCGAGAAATTCACGAACGAGTTCATCAACGCCATCCGCGACAACCGCGGCGAAAGCTTCCGCAACAAATACCGCAACATCGACGTGCTGCTGATCGACGACATCCAGTTCCTCGCCGGCAAGGAAGGCACGCAGGAAGAGTTTTTCCACACCTTCAACGCGCTGCACGAGGAGCACAAGCAGATCATCATCTCCTCCGACCGGCCGCCGAAGGAAATCCCGACGCTCGAGGAGCGGCTGCGCTCCCGGTTCGAATGGGGACTGATCACCGACATCCAGCCGCCGGACCTGGAGACGCGGATCGCGATCCTCCGCAAGAAAGCGAAGGCGGAGAATCTCGATATCCCGAACGAAGCGATGATGTACATCGCCAACATGATCGACACGAACATCCGCGAGCTCGAGGGCGCGCTGATCCGCATCGTCGCCTATTCCTCGCTCACGAACCAGGACATAACGTCCCACTTGGCCGCGGAGGCGCTGAAAGACATTTTGCCGACCGGCCGCAACCGGATGATCACCATTCAGGACATCCAACAGCGCGTCGGCGAATTTTACGGGCTGAAGCTGGAGGATTTCAAGGCGCGCAAACGCACGAAAGCCGTCGCTTTCCCGCGGCAGATCGCCATGTATCTCTCCCGGGAAATGACGGATTATTCGCTGCCGAAGATCGGCGACGCATTCGGAGGCCGCGACCATACGACGGTCATCCATGCCCACGAGAAAATCTCCCAACAGCTGAAAGTCGACCAGGAGCTCTACAAAATCGTCCACGCGCTGACGGAAAAGATCAAAAACTTGAACGCTTGAATCCTGAGGATAATGATAAAGCCTATGCACATTTCATTCACACTGTGGATAGGCTTTCTTTTCGACTTTTTTCGCGTTATCCACATATTCAGGGGCCCTACTGCTACGACTTTATTTTTAAACATGATACAATATGGGCAAATAACGAGGTGAACCCATTGAAATTGACGATTCTGCGCCACGAACTGAACGAGGCCATCCAGAACGTATCCAAGGCGGTATCTTCCCGGACGACGATTCCGATCCTCAGCGGGATCAAGATCGAAGCCTCTTTCACGGGAATCACGCTGACCGCCAGCGATACCGACATTTCCATTCAAAGCTTTATTCCTATTGAAACGGCGGAGCAGACGATCGCCACCGTCGAACGGACGGGCAGCGTCGTGCTTCCCGCGAAGTTTTTCGTCGAAATGGTCAAGAAGCTGCCTCACGAAGAAGTGCATATCGACGTCGGCGACCGTTTCCAGACGATGATCCGTTCCGGATCCACGGATATCCAGCTCGCGGGACTCGATCCCGAAGAGTTTCCCGTGCTTCCGACGCTGTCCGAGGATCAGACCGTATCCGTGCCGGGAGACCTGCTGCGCGATATGATCCGCCAGACCGTCTTTTCCGTTTCGACGAACGAAGCTTCTCCGATCCTGACCGGTGTGCTGTGGAGCTTAAACGAGGGCACTTTCAAATTCGTGGCGACCGACCGTCACCGGCTGGCCAGCCGCACGGCCCAAGTGGAAACGCAGGACGTGCGTTTCTCGAACGTGGTCATTTCCGGCAAGACGCTCTCCGAGCTCGCCAAAATCGTGCCCGACCAGAACGCGATGGTCGACATCGTCGTCGCCGACAACCAGGTGCTGTTCAAGCTGGGCAACGTGCTGTTCTTCTCCCGGATGCTCGACGGAACTTATCCGGATACTTCAAAGATTATTCCGCAAACTTTTAAAACAGAACTCGTCCTGAACACCCGGATGCTCAGCGACGCGATCGACCGCGCGTACCTGCTCTCCCGGGAAGAAAAGACGAATATCGTCCGCTTGTCCACCTTGGAGAACGGCGACATTGAAATTTCCTCCAGTTCTTCCGAAATCGGGCGGGTCAAGGAAGAATTGGACTCGGTGCGCTGGAGCGGCGAACCGCTGAAAATCGCGTTCAACTCCAAATACATGCTGGACGTGCTCAAAGTCGTCGACAGCGAAGAATTGTTCATCGGCTTCACCGGCGCGATGAGCCCGATCATCATCAAACCGCGCGATTTCGACCACAGCTTGCATTTGATCCTGCCTTATCGAACGACGAATTGAGGGATGGCGGATGAAAAACGTCGGCATTTCAACGGAATACATCACCCTCGGTCAGCTGCTGAAGCTGGCCGATTGTATCGCTACGGGCGGTGAAGCCAAGGCGTTCCTGCAGCAGACGAAGGTGCTCGTGAACGGAGAACCGGACAACCGGAGGGGACGCAAACTCGTGCCCGGCGACGTCGTTCAGGTAGACGGTTGCGGCACGTTCACCGTCGCCGCACGTTAGCAGGCAGGACGCTTGCGCCCGGGTTGCCGACGAAGCCTGCGACCAGGGCCGGAAAGGAAGCCTCGCATGCAATTGAAATCGATCGAGCTTCAGGGATACCGCAATTACGATTCGCTTAAGCTCGCGATCGGCTCCGGCGTCAACATTTTCATCGGGCCGAATGCCCAAGGAAAAACGAATCTGCTGGAAGCGATCCACGTTCTTGCGCTCACCAAATCGCACCGGACGTCCAAGGATAAAGAACTCATCGGCTGGAACGCCTCTTCCGCCCGCATCCGCGCGGAATTGGAGCGGCGACTCGGCACCGTGACGCTGGAGCTTGCGATTTCGGCCCAAGGCAAGAAAGCCAAGCTGAACGGGCTGGAGCAGCGCAAGCTCAGCGGTTTCGTCGGTTCGCTGAACGTCGTGCTGTTCGCGCCGGAGGATCTGGATATCGTCAAAGGAGCGCCGGGCGTGCGCCGCCGATTCATGGATATGGAAATCGGCCAGGTGCATCCCGGTTATTTGTACGATTTGCAGCAGTACCAGAAGGTGCTCCAGCAGCGCAACAACTACCTCAAAGCGACGGACCTCTCGCGGGCGTCCGACGCGATGCTCGAGGTATGGAACGAACAGTTGGTCGCATATGGTGTTAAAATGATGCAAAGAAGGAAAAACTTTATACTGCATCTTCAGCGATGGGCGGAGAAAATCCATGCCGGCATCACGGCGGATTCGGAGCGGCTGGAGGTCGTCTACCGCCCTTCCTTCGGATCTCCGGAAGAGGTCATGGGCCAAGATGATTCTTCTTTATTCCGGCAATTTATGATAAAGTTAACTCAGAGCAAGGAGCAGGAATTCCGCCGCGGCACGACGATGACCGGACCCCATCGGGACGATCTGGCGTTCGCCATCAACGGCAAGGACGTCCAAGCGTTCGGATCCCAGGGTCAGCAGCGGACGGCGGCGTTATCCTTGAAGCTCGCAGAATTGGAACTGATGCGCGAGGAAATCGGAGAATATCCGATTCTCCTGCTGGATGACGTATTGTCGGAATTGGACCAAATGCGGCAGACCCAGCTCATCGAAACGTTTCAAAGCCGGGTGCAGACGTTCATCACGACCACCGGTTTGGAAAGCGTGAACATGAGCCGGCTCAAGGATGCCGCCGTTTTTCATGTTCGCGGCGGCACGCTGCTGTCGTAACAAGGAGGGTGCCCATGTACATTCATCTCGGCGGCGAGAAAATCATCCGGACGTCGCAGGTCGTGGCCATTTTCGATATATCGATCGAGCACTCCTCCAAGCTTTCCCGGCAATTCGTGGCGCAGGCCCAGAAGAACCGCGGCGTGGAGACGATCGGGGAAGAAGAGCCGAAATCGATCGTTTTGACGGATGACCGGGTTTATTTTTCGCCGATCTCCTCGTCCACTCTGAAGAAAAGGGCTCATCACCTGGATGAGTAACGGCTGCCGCAACGCGGCGGACGGCTCGTCCGTATGGCAAATAGGCAACTGCTCGGCAGCGCAAAGAAGGCGGTGGAGGGTTTGTCCGTGAATACGCAGCAAAACACGTACGATGAAAGCCAGATCCAAGTCCTCGAGGGACTCGAAGCGGTACGCAAGCGTCCCGGGATGTATATCGGTTCCACGAGCGGCAGAGGCCTGCACCATCTGGTGTGGGAAGTCGTGGACAACAGCATCGACGAGGCTTTGGCGGGCTACTGCGATACGATTAACATTGTCGTTCATGAAGACAACAGCATCACCGTGACCGACAACGGCCGCGGCATTCCGGTCGGGGAACATCCGAAGCTGAAGAAATCCACGCTGGAAGTCGTCATGACCGTGCTTCACGCGGGGGGCAAGTTCGGCGGGGAAGGCTACAAGGTTTCCGGCGGCTTGCACGGGGTCGGCGTCTCGGTCGTGAACGCTTTGTCGGAGCAGGTGGTCGTGACCGTCAAACGGGACGGGAAAATCCACCAGCAGGAATACCGCTGCGGCGTGCCCCAGTACGACGTGCGGGAGATCGGGGAAACCGACGAAACCGGCACGCAGACCCATTTCAAGCCCGATCCGGAAATTTTCACCGAAACGACGGAATACGATTACGACACGTTGGTCAGCCGGATTCGCGAGCTGGCTTTCTTGAATAAAGGCATTCGCATTACGATTACCGACGAGCGGACCGGCGTCAGCGAATCGTTCAAGTACGACGGCGGCATCGTCGAATTCGTCCAATACTTGAACCGTACCCGCGAGGCGCTGCATGAGCAGCCGATCTACGTGGAAGGCACGAAGGACAATATCGCTTGCGAGATCGCCCTGCAATACAACGACGGGTACACGGAAAACATTTATTCCTTCGCGAACAACATCCACACGCACGAAGGCGGCACCCACGAGTCCGGCTTCAAGAGCGCGCTGACGCGGATCATCAACGATTACTCGCGCAAAATGGGTTTCGTGAAGGACAGCGAGTCGAATCTGACCGGCGACGACGTGCGCGAAGGGCTGGCGGCCATCATCTCCGTCAAAATCCCGGAGCCGCAATTCGAAGGCCAGACCAAGACGAAGCTCGGCAACAGCGAGGTTCGCGGCATCGTGGAATCGCTGCTCGCCGAGAAGCTGATGGAATTCATGGACGAGAACCCTTCCGTCGCCCGGAAGGTCATCGATAAATCGCTGCAAGCGGCCCGTGCCCGGGAAGCCGCTCGCAAAGCGCGGGAACTGACCCGCCGCAAGAGCGCGCTGGAAGTCAGCTCCCTGCCCGGCAAGCTGGCCGACTGCTCCTCCAAGGACGCTTCGATCAGCGAACTGTTCATCGTCGAAGGCGATTCGGCGGGCGGGTCCGCGAAGCAAGGACGCGATCGTCATTTCCAAGCGATCCTACCTTTGCGCGGCAAGATCCTGAACGTCGAGAAAGCGCGGCTGGACAAAATCCTGAGCAACGCGGAGATCCGGGCGATCATCACGGCGCTCGGCACGGGCATCGGCGACGATTTCGACCTGAGCAAGGCGCGCTATCACAAAATCTGCATCATGACCGACGCCGACGTCGACGGCGCGCACATCCGCACGCTGCTGCTGACGTTCTTCTATCGCTACATGCGCAAGCTGATCGAGGCGGGTTACGTGTACATCGCGCAGCCGCCGCTGTTCAAGATCGAACGGAACAAGGTAGTCCGTTACGCGCAGTCGGAGAAAGAACGCGACCAGATCATCGCCGAATTCGGAGAAGGCGCCAAAGTCAACGTCCAGCGGTACAAAGGCTTGGGGGAAATGAACGCCGAGCAGCTGTGGGAAACGACGATGGACCCCGACAGCCGGACGATGCTGCAGGTGCGCATCGAAGACGCATTGCAGGCGGACATCATGTTTGACACGCTGATGGGCGACAACGTCGAACCGAGACGGGACTTTATCCATCAGTACGCGAAATACGTTAAAAATCTCGATATCTAACGTTTCGCTGCTTGCCGAATCGTTAAGCGGTACGGATGCGGGATTTCCGCTTGCGAAACCTGCCGTACAGGGCGGCATATCGATAAACTTTGCGGAAGACGGATTTGTCGGGAAGCTTGCGGAAAATGTACGGGTCGGGTTTGGTGTTGACCTCGAGGATCCAGGGTACGAATCGGTCGTCGACGGCGACATCGATCCCGATTTCTTTTAGACCCGGATATTGGGCATGCAGGGCCTCGGCGACGGAGGTGCCGAGGTCCTTCAGCCGCGTGAGGCAATCATTCAACTTTCGGCCGTCCAAATGAACGCCGAGCAGCTTTTCGACCGGCATGAGCGTGCCTCCGCTGTGGTAGTTCGTCACGATTTTCCGCGGATGCGCGAGCCTTCCGATCAAACCGGTCGTTTCCCATTCGGACTCCGGGCTCAGCTGGACCATGATCCGGACGTCGAACCGCCGCCTGTCGTACTTCAGCAGCTCAATCCCCTGTTGAACCAAATAATTTTTCCGTTTTTTCACCCGGGATAACGTTTGGAACAACTCCTCGAACGAGGAGCAACGATATTTATGCACGCCGGATTGGAATCCATACGGAGAGCGTTTCCCGGGGCGTTTTTCCACCCGAATGACGCCTTTGCCGAAGGTGCCTTTCACCGGCTTGACGTAAACCATGCCATAACGGTCCAGCATGTCCTCGAGCGTGGCTTGGTTAAAGGGTTGCGTCACCGGCACGTATTGCCGGAGACGGGGGTCCGCCATCAGGACGCTTGTCTTGGCCCACTTGCTCACGACGCGTTGGATAGGCATCTTATGGTTCCAACCTTTCCCGGTTGCGTTATGGTATAATATTTTTATGTTTTCGATTTACTTTATGTCGGGCTGTTTCCGGTGGTGTATCCGCCGCGTGCCCGGCAATTCCTGCGTTTAGGCCAGGTTAGGAGGATCTTCATGTCGGAAGAGCAACGTTCCCACATTTTCGACCGCGACATCGGAACCGAGATGCGGGAATCGTTCATGGATTATGCCATGAGCATCATCGTCAGCCGTGCGCTTCCCGACGTACGGGACGGACTGAAGCCGGTTCACCGGCGGATTTTGTTCGGAATGTCGGAGCTGGGCATGACTCCCGACAAACCTTATAAGAAATCGGCGAGAATCGTCGGCGAGGTCATCGGTAAGTACCATCCCCACGGGGACTCGCCGATTTACGAAGCGATGGTCCGGATGGCGCAGGATTTTTCCATGCGCTACATGCTCGTGGACGGCCACGGCAACTTCGGGTCCATCGACGGCGACTCGGCGGCGGCCATGCGGTATACGGAAGCGCGGATGTCGAAGATCGCGCTCGAGATGCTGCGGGACATCAACAAGGAAACGGTCGATTTCAATCCCAACTATGACGGGGAAGAACAGGAACCGGCCGTTTTGCCCGCCCGTTTTCCGAATTTGCTCGTCAACGGCAACACGGGCATCGCCGTCGGCATGGCGACGAATATTCCGCCTCACAACCTGCGCGAGGTCATCGACGGCACGCAGGCGCTGATCCGCAACCCCGAGCTGACGCCGCTAGACTTGATGGAATACATCCACGGTCCGGACTTCCCGACGGCCGGCTATATTCTCGGGCGGGAAGGCATTCGCCAAGCGTACCGCACCGGACGCGGATCCATTACGATGCGGGCCCGGGCGGACATCGAGGAGACCGGCGGCAAAGCGCGCATTATCGTACACGAGCTGCCGTACCAGGTCATCAAAGCCCGGCTCGTGGAGAAAATCGCCGAGCTCGTGCGCGAGAAAAGAATCGAAGGCATTACCGACCTTCGGGACGAATCGAACCGCAACGGCATCCGGATCGTCATCGAGCTGCGCAAAGACGCGAATCCGAACGTCGTGCTGAACAATTTGTACAAGCATACCCCGATGCAATCGAGCTTCGGCATCAACATGCTCGCGATCGTGAACAAAGAGCCGAAAGTGCTCAATTTGCGGGATATGCTGCATTACTATATTTTGCACCAGGTCGACGTCATCACCCGCCGTACCGAATTCGATCTGAAGAAAGCGGAAGCGCGCGCCCACATCCTCGAAGGACTGCGGATCGCCCTCGACAACCTGGACGAGGTCATTGCGCTCATCCGGGCTTCGCGGACGACCGAGGAAGCGCGCGACGGGTTAATGAACCGGTTCGGCCTCTCGTTCGACCAAGCCCAGGCCATTCTAGACATGCGCCTGCAAAGGCTGACCGGCTTGGAGCGCGAGAAAATCGAGCAGGAATATCAAGAGCTCATGCAAAAGATCGCCGAGTACAAGGCGATCCTGGCGGATGAGTCGCTCAAGCTTAAAATCATCGACGAAGAGCTCGAGGAAATCAAGGTCAAATTCGGGGACGAACGTCGTACGGAAATCACGCACAGCGACAACGAAATCCTCGACGAAGACTTGATTCCCCGCGAGGACGTCGTCATCACGATGACCCACTCCGGCTACATCAAACGGTCGCCGGTATCCACCTACCGCAGCCAGAAGCGCGGCGGCCGCGGCGTGACCGGAATGGGCACGAAGGAAGACGATTACGTCGAGAACCTGTTCATTTCGAACACCCACCATTACCTGCTGTTCTTCACGAACAAGGGGCGGGTATTCCGGCTGAAAGCGTACGAGATTCCGGACTTAAGCCGGACGGCGCGGGGGACCCCGATCATCAACTTGATCCAGATCGAGCAAGGGGAAACGATCAACGCGGTGATTCCGGTGGAGTCGTTCGAGCCGAACCGTTATTTGTTCTTCGCGACCCGCAACGGTATCGTGAAGAAAACGCCGCTCGACGACTATTCGAATATCCGGAAGGTCGGCTTGATCGCGATTTCCCTGCGGGAAGACGACGACTTGATCGGCGTCAAGCTGACCGACGGCGAACGCGAGATCATTATGGCCACCGGCAACGGCATGTCCATCCGGTTCCCGGAGCAGGACGTTCGGGCCATGGGCCGCTCGGCGACCGGGGTCAAAGGGATCGCGTTGGATGAAGAGGATCACGTCATCGACATGGACGTCGTGGATCCGGACAAAGACGTGCTGATCGTGACGACCGGAGGCTACGGCAAGCGGACGCCGATGTCCGAATACCGCACGCAGACCCGCGGCGGCAAAGGCATCAAGACGCTCAATATCACCGATAAGAACGGACCGATCGTCAGCCTTAAAGTCGTTCAGGACGACGAAGACTTGATGATCATGACGACTTCCGGCACCTTGATCCGCATCAGCATGTCCGCTATCAATACGATGGGTCGCATTACGCAGGGCGTCAAGCTGATCAATATCCGGGAAGATGACGCGGTTTCCACGGTGACGAGAGCGCCGCGCAGCGAGGACGAGCAGGATGAGAACGGCGATCCGGCAGAAGCGGCTGATGAAGGGGAAGGAACGGAGCCATCCGCCGAAGAATAATCATCCGCGGGAGCGAATCTAAAAAAGGAGGTACCCCGTATGCCGGTTGTTCCCTTGATGCAGGCGCAAGTCGGCGACCGATTGGGATGCGACGTACAGACCGCTTTGGGCAGCGTCTTGATGGAAGAAGGACGCACGTTATCCGAGCGCGATCTGGAAATTTTGCAGGCATTTTTGATCCCTTCCGTGGATATCCGGCGTTCGGGGATGGACGATCTTGACCCCGAGTCCGGTGCGGACGAGTCCGGCGCTGCCGGGTCGGAAGTCAAGCTGTCTTCCCTCCAGAAGGAATTCGTCCAAATGGAGAAGCTGATGAAGCGCACGTTCTCCATGATGAGCTCCGGGATGAAGCTTCCGGTATTGGAACTGCGGAACGGGCTTACCGCTTTGCTGAGGCATATAGACGACTATAACGTCATTTCATTCTTGGTTCCGGGCGGCGGGAACCGGGAGGACGTCTTGCTGCGCAACAGCGTTCTGTGCGCCATGACGTCTTACTTGCTGGCCAAATGGGCGAAGTTTCCCGAGAAGGATTGGCTGCAGATCGCCATGGCGGGTCTGCTTCATGACATCGGCAACGTCAAGGTGGACAGCGCCATCTTGAACAAGACGAGCCGTTTGACCCCCGAAGAGCTGCAGGAAGTCCGCCAGCATACCGTGTACGGTTTCCGGCTGCTGGAGGGAAGCACCGCTTTGAACCAAGGGGTGTGGCTGTCCGCTTTGCAGCATCATGAAAGGATCGACGGCAGCGGCTATCCGATGAAAGTCAAAGGCGACAAGATCCATCCGTACGCCAAAATCGTGTCCATCGCCGACATGTACCATGCGATGACGTCCAACCGCAACTACAAAAAAGCGGAGTCGCCGTATTTGGTGTTGGAGGAGCTGCAGGCGGAGGCGTTCGGCAAGCTGGACCCGCTGTTCGTCCAGACGTTCATCGAACGGACCACGCAGTTCCATTACGGCGTGTTCGTGCGGCTGAACGACGGGCGGATCGGGGAGATCGTATTCTCCGATCGCAACCATCCGACGCGCCCCATGGTATCGGTGCACGGGAATATCGTGAACTTGATGCAGGAGCGTCAGCTGTTTATCTGCGAAGTGTTCGCGACGAATTGATTGGTTTCCCTACGGGGTACGCGATAAAGAGCCCATCTCACCGCTATCATCGGGGATGGGCTCTTTGCATATGCGTTCGAAGCGAGGCGATAAGCCTAAGAATCAGACGACGCGCCGCAGCAGGACGCTGCTGTCGGAAACCCGATCGTACCGGGTTTGGAACGGGCACGGCGGCATCGCCCCTGCTTGGGCTTGGGAAGCGGCATCCAGCCAATTCGACCAGGCGCACGGATCTTTGCCGAAGTCGCGTTCCGAGATCGACGCAAGCTCGGCATGCGCGTGTTCCGACAGCAGCGCACGCACGTCATCCAGGTAGGATATAAGGATGCGGTACCCCTCGGGGTCGCCGCATCGGGCCATGGAACGGCCGATCATAAGCTCCAGCAGTGCGCGCCGCTCCTCAAAGTAGTCCGGCTGCAAACCATCCCGGCATGCGAGGTTCCGCAAGGGATGGTGCCCGTGCAGCTTCCGAAGCGCAGGCAGCATGGCCGGGCTGCCCAGCCGTTCGGCTCCGAGGCATACGGCCTGCACGTAGTAGAACGTGCATTTGAGCATATCTTTAAAGTCGTCCTCAGCCGGATGAAGACGGTCCGCGACGGCCTCCCATACGGGAATGCCGCGCGGGTCGGCGGTAAGGGCGAGCGAATGAAGCAAATAAGCCAAATCCGGCATGGCGCCATGGTCCGGCGGCAGCTGCACGTACATGAAATCGTCCCGGCGCTCCGGAAGGCTGGGACCGGCCGCTAGAAGGCGTTCGATATCCGCGAGCAGCACCGGCACGGCGGCCGGGGAACCCAGCATCGCCAGCGCCTGCGCGAGGTGGACTTGCCTCCTTCCTTCCGCCTCCGCCATCGCTTTCTCCAGAACGGGAATCGCGGCGGGGCCGGCGGAACAGATTTCCGCGAACGGGATCGAACCTTGGAACGTCTCGTTCATCCGCATGTTCGAGTAATGGTACAGCGGGAGATCCCCGGTTAATCCGTCCGCCAGGCGCTCGAGGGCATCGGCGTCGTACGCGATCGGCGCCAGCTTGCGTTCCGGCGTATCGGCCGGCAGCAGTCCGGCATCGGAGAGCCGGCGCTGCAGCTGACGGATGTCCACGCGGCGCGGCGATACGCCTTGTCGGAGCGAGTGCACGGCGGCAAGGGCCGCTGCGCCGCCCAAGTTCTCGAGATCCGATTGCATCCGGATCGCGGGCAGCGCGTCGTGCGTCGCGGAGATCGCCTTGCCGACGACCAGAATGCCCTCGAGTCCTTGCGGCAGCAGCATGCGATAAGGAATTTCGATGAACAGGTTCGGCGGAATCGCCCCGACGTTCACCCAGTCGGCCGTACTTAAGCCCTTGATATCGTGATTGCTGAAGTGCACGTTCACGACGTCCGGCCACAACCGGCCGAGCAACTGGTCCGCGAGCGTCATGACGACGTCTCCGCGGATATGCCGGCTCTCTCGCGTGGCGACGTAAACCCCGTGGTCGTGCGTAACGCGGCCTCTCCGCCTGCCGGTCAGGATGGCGCGCGTATAGTCTTCGATGTTGGAGACGTCGACCATGCTCGTGAAATTGTTCTGGGTGCGCCCGGGTTTCTCGAACTGCGCCAAGGAATACCACATGACCGTCCGGTCCCTCTCCGACCCGTAGACGAAATCCGCTCCCGCGAACGCGGCGAGATCGCCGTCGCCGGTGGCGTCGATCGTTACGCCGGCCACATAGGCGGCGGGTCCCCAGCGGGTGGCGGCCAGCACGCCCCGCACGTTATCGCCTTGCTTCAGCGCGGCGAAAACGATCGCATGGAACCTCGCCTTGACCCCGGCCTCTTCCGTCTCCTGAAGCAGGGCGTGCTTCTTGGCTTCGATGTTCCATTTGCCCCCCGTGTAGCGGAGCCGCCGGTGCTGCGTTTCGACGAGGGCCGTAATCCGTTCCGCGAAACCGACGCGCCTGCCGAACCAATAGCTGTCGACGCCGCCGACCGTGCCCGTTCCGCCCAGCCCGTCATTTCCTTCGAGTACGAGGGTTCGGGCCCCTTCCCTGCCCGCCGTAATGGCGGCCGTGGCGCCGCTGGTTCCGCCGCCGGCAACCAATACGTCCGATTCGCCGGCTAAGGGGACATCGAAAGAGCCGAAAGGCGCGAAGGGGTAAGGCTTGCCTTGCTGAGGCGAAACCGGCATGTGGACCGTGCAGGGCAACGGAGGTTCCGAATCGTCGCCGGCAGAACCGCGCAGGCTTTCCGATCCGGTCTCGGAACCGCCGCCCTTCTTCTCCGTCCGGCTGGCTTCCAAGGCCGCGTAAGCCAGCCGTTCACCTTCCGCCGCGGCGGTGCCGGCGTTCAACCAGCGGCGGTCCGGAAGGCCGGCGCCGGAAGCATACCAAATCCCGCCTGCCCGCGCGAAGGACTCGGGCCCAAGGGTTTGCGCCGAGTTGTCTTTGATGCCGACCGGCAGCGGACCGAGCAACTCCGTCGACGCCGCGGCGAAGAAGGCGCCGCCGAAGCCTTCCGTCTCGGCGATCAAGTAAGCGGCAAGCGCCATCGACCGGTGCCGCGCTTCGCTTTCCCGCTTATGCGAGGCTTCGCAAGTGGATTCCGCCGGCAGCTCCAGCACCATTTCGGCGAGCACGTGCCCCGCTCCCCGGCATCCCCGGCGCAGCACGATGCGATGGTCCGCGATCCCGAGGGCGGCCGGCACCCGAAGCTCCGCCGGTTCCGTTATCGGGTTGCCCGCGTATCCGGTAAACTCCAGCACCCGGGCGTACCTCGCGGTCTCGGGTTGCCCGGCGGCCGACGCACCCCGCAGCCCCATCGCGCCGCCTGTTCCCTTCGGCCCGCAGAAGGAGGTAACGGCCGTCTCGGTCGCGTCGATCAGAATGCCGCCCGTCAGCAGCTGCAAGCCCGATTTATTGGCGATGGCCACCCGGAACCGCCCAAACGCTTCCCGTTCGATCCGAACCGGAAGCGTCGCATACAGCAGATTCACGCCCGCTTCCGCTAGGCGATCCTCCAAGTACAGCTTGACGCGGTCCGGGTGCAGCGCCGTTTCGCCGCCATCGTCTCCAGCCGCCGCCTCTTCCGATCCAGCGGCTTGCAGGCTCCCGCCCGCCAATTCGTGAAGCTTCGCCTCTTCTCCGCTCATCCAATACCGATGGGCGGCGGTGATTTCCCGTCCCAAGAACGTACGCGGCTCGGCCAGCCAGACCTTGAGCCCTTCCCGGGCCAAAGCGAGCGCGGCGGCGACCCCGGCATAGGAACCGCCGATGACGACCGCGTCCGCCGATCCCAAGATCGGAAGCTGCCGTTCCGGGATACGGATCTTCTTCATGCTTCATCCTTCCTTTCCCGAAAGAAGAAGCGGCTGCCGAAGCGAGCCGCCTTTCCGTGCTATCCTTACTTCGCGACGGTACCCTGATACCACTCGTTGTACTGACGGGTCAGTTCCGTACCGCCCTTCTGCTTCCATTCGCTCGAGAATTGGTCGAATTTGGCCAATTCTCCCGCATCCAGCATCATTTTGATCAACTTCTCGTGCGTCAGCGTGCGCAGCGTCTGGCCGTTTTTCTGCTCGGCTTCCACGACCGGCGCGAGATTGACGATCGGCGTGTACATGGAGGAAGCCGATTTGGCGTTGATGTCGTCCCACATTTCGCCCATTTCCTTCTCCTTGCGGGCGCGGGCGCCGAACAGCGGCGTGTACACGTCCGAATCGTTGACGGGATAGAACCAACGGCCTTTGTTGAGCTTGTTGAATTCCGGGAAGATCGGATAATATTTGCCGTCTTCGACTTTGTAGGTCACGTTCTCTTCGCCCAAGATGAGCTTCGTATAGTTCTTCTCGTCGAGGAAGGCGTTGGCGTACTTCACGACGTCGGCCGCTTTCTTGGAGGATTTCGGCACGATCACGAAGCTGTACAAACCGCCGGATCCGGAGATCGCCTGCTTGCCGCTTGCGTCTTTCATCGGAGGCAGGAATTCCAGCACGGCGTCCGGATGTTTCTCCAGCAGCGCTTTCTTGGCCGCGGAATCCCAGCAGGAGAGCGCCGCAACGCCGACCAGGCCCGCGCCGACTTTCTCCACGACCCGGTCGTGCTTGGTGGCCGCCGCGTCGGGATCAAGCAGTCCGTCCGCGTTCAGCTTATTGAGATACGACATGTATTCCTTGGCGCCCGGCTGATCCAGGCTCGAGACCATTTGGCCGTCTTTGACGATGAAGTCCGTAGGACCGCGGCCGATGCCGAAGGCTTCGGCCAAGCCGCTGATGAACAGCTGGCTGCCGTCATCCCCGGGCGAGAATGCGAACGGAATGACCTTGTCTTTGCCTACGCCGCCCGGATCCTGTTCCTTGAACGCTTTCAGCACGTTGTACAACTCATCCGGCGTCGTCGGCACCGCCAGGCCGAGCTTGTCGAGCCAATCTTTGCGGATGACCAGTCCGTCCGTGACCGCTTCGTAGTTGAACGTCGGGATCGCGTAAATTTTCCCGTCCGCCGATACCATGTCCCACTGCTCTTTGGTGAACGCGTTTTTCAGGTTCGGACCGTATTGGTCGATGAGGTCGTTCAGCGGCTGAATGGCCCCGTTCTTCGCGTACATCGCCAGCAGGTTCCGATTGTTCATCGAGATCATGTCGTAATCTTGCCCGGAGCTCAGGACCAGGTTGACTTTGTCGTCCTCGTTGCCCATCGATGGAATAATGTCGACGCCGAGAATATCCTGGATTTGCTGCCGCTCGAAGTCGGTCGTCGGATCGAATTTGTCTTGATAGGACAGAAACTTCAGCGATACGTTCAGCTTACCGTCCGCCGGCGAAGCGGACGCGGCGGCCGATGCGGACGGAGAGGCGTTCGACGTGTCCTCTTTCGCACCTCCGCAGCCCCCCAGCGCCGCCGATATGCCGATCAGCACGGCGAGGGCGCCGGCTTTCAAACGCTTTTGCTTGCTCATGTTCGCGTTCCTCCTTGTTTGGTTCGAGTAGTCCCCTTCTGCATGCTCCGGAACGGGCGATCTCTCGCCCTTGTCCGTCGGTCGGCCGCGCGTCTCATGCGGACCCCTCCTCTTCTTATCCTTTCACCGATCCGATGACCATGCCTTTCAGGAAAAACCGCTGCAGGAACGGATACAGGATGACCATCGGCAGCATGGACAGGATGACCGTCGCGTTGATGATGCTTTGCGGCGCGATGTTGCCCAGGTTCGATTGGTCGAGCTTGAAATTGCCGGACGGATCCTGCGCTTCGAAAATGACGGTCCGCAAGTACACTTGCAGAGGCATCAGGCTTTGATCGGTCAAGTACAGCCGGGGATTGAAGTAATCGTTCCAGAACCCTACCGCGTAGAATAGGAAAATGGTGGCCACGACGGGAGCGGACAGCGGCAGCATGATCCGGAACAGGATGACCATGGGCGACGCGCCGTCGATTTTGGCCGATTCCTCGATCTCGTCCGGGAGCGATTCGAAATAGTTCTTGACGATCAGCAGATTGAACACGGCGCTGACCGACGGCAGAATGACCGCCCAGACCGTATTCAGCAGATGCAGGCCGCTCATCAGCAAATATTGGGGTACGATGCCGCCTCCGAACATCATCGTGAAGACGAAGACCAGCGTCAGGAATTTGCGCGCCGGCAGGCCGGGTTTAGAGAGCGGATACGCGGCCATGATCGACAGGATGACGCCGAGCACGCTGCCCAGCAGCGTAATGACGACCGACATGTCGAACGATCGCAGGAATTGGCCGGAATGGCTGACGTAACGGTAAGCGCCCCATTGCCATTGTTTCGGCCAGAGCGCGACGTCTCCGGAGGTGACCGGGTTGCCGCCGCTAAGCGACACGGCGATCAGATTGAGGATCGGCAGCGCGACGAACACCGCGGAAAGAATCAAGATGGCGTACGAGAGCCAGACGAAGACCCGGTCGCTTTTCGCTAAGGTTTTGTCCATGATGGGTGCGAACCTCCTTCTTACCACATGCCCTTGCCCAGGAACTTCCGGCACAAAGTGTTGGCCGTTACGACAAGCGTGAATCCGACGACTCCGTTGAAAATGCCGACGGCCGTCGTGTATGAATATTGCATCTGTCCGATCCCGTTGCGGAACACGTAGGTTTCAAGCACGTCCGCCACGTCGTAGACGGCGGCGTTGTACATGACGAGAATCTGCTCGAATGAGTTCGTCAGCACGCTGCCGAGCGACATCAGCGCCATCAGCACGGCCGTCGACGCGATGCCGGGAATCGTGATGTGGATCATTTGCTTCCATTTGGAGGCTCCGTCCGTCATCGCGGCTTCGTACAGCTGCGGATTGATGCCGGCAATGGCCGCCAAATAGACGATCGTGCCCCATCCGACTTCCTTCCACATCGCCGATGCCACGATGATGTGGCGGAAATAGCCCGGCTCGACCATAAAGGAGATGCGGTGTCCGCCAAGCCTCGCGATCAGGTCGTTGACCAGACCTCCATTCGTCTGGAGCAGGTTGACGAAGATTCCGCCGACGATGACCCAAGATAGAAAGTGCGGCAGGTACAGCGTCGTTTGCAGCGTTTTGCGGAAAGCGAGCTGGCGGACTTCGTTCAGCAAAATGGCGAACAAGGCCGGAAGAGGCACCCAAAGCAGCAGTTTGTAAACGTTGATGATCAGCGTGTTGCCCAGCACCCGGTAAAATTCCTCGTCCGAGAACAGACGGCGGAAATGCTCCAACCCGACGAACTCGCTGCCCCGCACTCCTTGGAAAATGTTATAGTCCTGGAACGCGACGATCAGCCCGCCCATCGGAACGTACTTGAACAGAATCAGCAGCGCCAGCGACGGCAGCAGGATCAGGTAAAGCTGCCCGTATCCTTCGCGCAGGAAACGGCCTTTGAGCATCGGACTTCACCTCGTTGTGTAAGCGTTTCACCGAATCGGACTTCAATGTACCATACCCGTCCGGCCGCTTTGAATGGAATGGATTCAGCGAACGGGTAAAATATTAAATCCTCCTTCCGCCCCGGCTTTAGGAAATAAAGAAGCCGCCCGCTGGGGCGGCTTTCTCGGATGGGCGAGGGTTGCGTTCAATCGGGCGATTCCGCCTGACGGGGCCGGGCGGCGGGCAGCGTCAAGACGAGCCGCGCTCCGCCCTCCGCCCTGTTCTCCACGGTAAGTCCGTAAGGCTCGCCATACCGGAAACGGATTCTGCGATGCACGTTCCGAAGTCCGGTCGACTCGCCTTCGTAAGGTTCCGATACCAGCGCATGTCGGACTTCTTCGAGTCTGGCGGGTTCGATGCCCGGGCCGTCGTCCGTGACTTCCAGCCGCAGCATGCCGTCCGCTTCTTCCGCGAAGAGCGCGATTTTTCCTATGCGGTCTTCGTATTTCAGAATCCCGTGCAGAATCGCGTTTTCGACGAGCGGCTGCAAGATAAGCGGTAGGACTTCGATTCCGTGCAGCCGTTCCGGCACTTCGTCCGCCAATTCGATCCGATCTTCGAACCGGAATTTCTGAATGTTGAAATAGGCCCTCGTATGCCGAAGTTCCGTTCCCAGCGTGGAGGTTCCTCCGATATGCAGGCTGAGCCGGAGAAAAGCCGACAAGTTGCGCACCATATAACCGATGTCCGGGGCCTGATGCTTCACGGAAAGCCAATGGACGCTGTCGAGGGTGTTGTACAGAAAATGCGGGTTGATCTGGGCCTGCAGCAGTTTCAGCTCCGCTTCTTTCTTCTCGACGCCCGTTTTGTACACATCCTCGATCAAGGCGCGGATCCGTTCGACCATCCAGTTGAACTTCACGCTCAGCACCCCGATTTCGTCCATCCGTTTGACCGGCACTTTGACGTTGAAATCGTGGCTGTCCACGGTTGCCATGGCTTGCATCAGCCGTTTCAGCTGTCCGGTTACGCGGCCGGAGATGAGGAAAGTCACGATGAACGAGACGATGAGCACGAGCAGCGCCACGAGCAGGAAGTTGAACATGATCGGCCGGCTTTGATTCGAGAGCTCGTTCATGGGGATGTCGACGGCCAAGTAGAACGGATACCCGTCCAACGCCCAGTAAACGAGCAACTGCTTATCGATCGTCAGGCTCCCTCTTCGTTCCGTCTGGATCCGTTCCATCGTGGATTTGTCGAGCGAAGAACGGACGGGTCCCGCGAACGACGGCTCATAGATCACTTTGCCTTTCTCGTCGAGCAAGAACAGTCTCCCCCCGCCGGGAAAGGCCGCGTTCGCGAATAGGGACGATACGGCGCTGCTCCGGATGTCGAAGGAGACCGTCCCTCGGTATTCGCCGAAATCGTCCGGGCTCCGGATGTCCCTGAAGCAGGAAAAGACGTAAAGGTTGTTCCCGTCATTCTCCGATCCTGCGGCAAGGCTCCAATGCAGCACGGAATTCCTCCGGAACAGGTACCGCGGGCTGTCTTCGCCGTCCAGGAGAGCGACCGGCAAATACCGGACGCCGTCGTTCATGAACCTGCGGGGCGGGTCAAGAAAAATCCGGATGCCGAATGACGAGTAATTCTCTTCGTAGGCGTCCGACACCCGTTCCAAGTTGACGTAACGGTCATATTGCCCGACGGCCGTCGTCGGCTCGGGGGATAACGAATCCCGCACGACATGGCTGGCCGCGAAAAGGTTCGCTTGTTTCTCCGCTTCGCCGAATAGGTTCGCGAGGCCGTTCGCCGATTGCGCCATGCTGCCGGAGACGGCCGAGGTGAAGTTTTCTTCCGCGGTTTGCACGTTGGCACGGTAGGCATAATAACCGAATAGAATGGTGGACAGGATGAACAGCAGCGAGAAATAGAAAAAAATCCGGTGCTGCAGGCGGAACATCCGCTGCTTCATAACGGCTCCATTCCCCTGGCGTATTCGGAAGGCGGCATGTTCTCGTATTTCTTGAATACTTTGCTGAAATAATTTTCGTTGCTGTAGCCGACCCGGGTGGCGATCTCGAACAGTTTGAGCGAAGGATCGCGCAATAATTCTTTCGCCGCGCGAAGCCGGTATAAGTTAATGTAATGGTTCAGCGTCATGCCGGTCGCTTTCTTGAACAACATGCACACATAGGCGCTCGTGTAATTCAAGTGGGCGGCAATATCGCCTACCGTCATCGTGTCGTCGGGAAAATGCTCCTTGACGTACGCCTTCATTTCCTCGACGAGCGAGAGCTGACGTTCGTCCAGGGCGGCGCGTCTAACGGGGTCGGCGGCTTCGTCCGATTCGACGGGCTTCAAATCGTTGACGCTCTCGGATAATCGGAAAAAAGAAGTTTTCTCCTCCCCGATCTTGGCGGAGAGTTCGATGCCGAAGTGCTCGCGAACCGCTGAAACCGCATCCAGAATGGACTGCGTATAGCTTGTTCCCGTTACGCCGGAAGGAGCCGACTCCGGGAAATCCGCGACGAGGGCCATCCACTCGGAATCGCGGGAGGTGATCCATTCGCAGCGGGGAAAATCGCGAAACGCGTGCTGAAGGACGGCCAGTAGCTCCCGGCGCGTCAGGGAAGATTGCGGAAGGACGCCGAGGGGGCTTCCGCCGGAGGATTCTGTTAGAAAGTGAAACGATACAAGCCGCCAACGAAGCCGGCCTTCTCCCGGATCGAACCCCAAGGAGGCGGACGTCTCCGCCTTTTCTTCGTCGCTTGCGTACTCGTTCTGCAGCACGCGTTGGAAAAATCGTTCCCGGAGCTCCGGCAGATGCCGCGCCAACAGCCGTTTCTCGCGGTTTCGTTCCTCTGCCGCCTTGATTCGCCCGATCGCGGTTCGGACCGCCCGCGCCAATTCCTCCATATCGATCGGCTTGAGCAGATAATCGACCGCGCCGGTTCGCATGGCGGACTTTAAATAGGTTAAGTCGGAATAAGCGCTGAGCATGATGACGCCGATATCCGGATAATCCTGATGCAGCCGATGGGCCAGTTCGACCCCATCCATCTCCGGCATCCGGATATCGGTCAGGACCAGGTCGGGCACGATCTCCTTCGCCAGATCCAGGGCTTGTTTCCCGTTGGCCGCCTCGAAAATGTCGCCGATCTCCCAGTCTTTCCATGGTACGTAGTGTTTCAAAGAGTAACGGGTCTTGTTTTCGTCCTCCACGATCATCAGGTTATACATGGGCTTCCCTCCCTGGGTCGGATGCCGCCTATAATTGCTTACATTATGGTGGCTGACTTTGGAGGTTTCAAGATCATACCGGCAGGATAAAAATAACAGTTGCATCGCCTAGACCAGCGTGATATATTATTTAAGTCGCCGTTAGCGCGGTGACGATAAAGCG
>NZ_JAQZSJ010000015.1 GCF_029360585.1 Cohnella caldifontis
AATCCTTGCTGCTACTGCATTTTTCAATTGTTCAGCAAGCCCTAAATAAGTTTCCTCTGCAATTACACCATAATTCAAGTACATGTACGTTAGACCAATAAAAAGGGAATTTTGTTTTTATACGCTACTAAAGCTCTGGGAGAAGTCCTTAACTATCAATTTTCTGATTTACAGCGTATATGAAAACTGCAAGTAATCGTCCAAGGATTTAATCTCTTTACCAGAACTTTTATCCGCTCCGTATTTACCATCATCCCAAGAAACCATTCTGTTCGGGATAAAGGTAGCTCCATCAAAAATGAACCGAACTTGCATGTTAAAAATACTCCTGCCTTCATTCCTAGCACTCAAATCTGCCGTGATAGCTAGTTCCTTCTGTGCTTCGTCCAGTTCAAAATGTCCAAAAGAGATCAAGTCAATTGGATACATTGTATTAGGAGCGCCACCAGTGGCACTTACGTCATGTGCCCGACGATGCTCGCTATCGATAAACTTTCCCGATCCATCAGAAGCAATCTGAAGCGCTAGAGTGCCTTGTAGGATGGAAGTATATTTTTCTGGTGAAAAAACGCGTTCCCAACGGTTGTTGGCTCTTCTAAGAATGACAACATCTTCGTCCAAATTTACTTTCAGAAGTATGGTTCCTTGAAAAGCAACAGCTTCAACAAAACCGTTTTGATAATAGTTAGAGCTTCCTTTATGGTCATGATCACAAAGGAGGATCGACTCTCCATCAATACTCAGATCGACTTTCCCATAGTTTGGTTGCTTGGCCGGATCATAGTAGTAAACAAGTTTGACATCGAGTTTTTTGTCGCTGCCTATCTCGACCTTATTGTCAAACAACACTTTCCCGTTGATCGGTGAAGATTTATCTTGGCCGACATATATGATTTCCCCCTCCTGGATATAACCGACATGAAGCAACTGCAATAATTCCAACGGCTGATGAATATTGATACTGCCCCCATGATGAGTAAAAGGCTGTGACTTCAGTTGCACTTCATGGCCGTTCTGGAACACGTGATAAATTGCGTTGGCCCCCTCGGCAAATTTCAAATACTTTAAACTTTCTTGGCGGCTCGTATCTAACCTAAAAGCGACCATATTGTCCTTGTTACCGATTTTCAACTCATAAGGTACTATGAAATCCTTGAATTGCTTCGGTTTTTCACTCTCCTGAACAGGAATTCCGAACGCCTTGGACACTCCAAGCAATGACCAACCGAATTCGTTTTCTCGTAGTTCTTTATGCAGCATGCCTTCAAAAACGAAGCCGGCGTACTCATCGCTTGGAACGGTTTTGGTATAAGCAGGCGCTCGTTTCAATTCATGAGATTGCGTAGGCTGTTGTGTTTGAGTTGCTGGCTTTTGGATAGATTCTGACTTATCTTCGCATCCGAACAAGAGAAGTATAACGGTGAAAAATATGATAAATCGTTTTCTGCCCATTATGAAACCTCCGATCCACGGTATCTTCAATCCAATAGACGGAGGCGGTGAATTATAAGTTGCGTATATGACATAAACTGCCCGGCCCGTTTAGTTTAATCCCTAACTGGCAGTGTAGTAATCTCATACTAATGAATTCAACATATCTACGCACCCGACGTCCAAATCAAGGTCCAAGACGACGGAAACCTCGATTTTGTCCTTGAGCACCTTATTTTTGAAGTCGCTGCCGTCCTTCGTAAAAGTCATAAGTCGCGCAAAGTGTTGAAAACAAAGGATTTCTACGTATCGATTCGTTGTATTCCTATTACGCACTCCACATGTCCCGTCTGCGGGAACATATCCACCGGCTGCACCTCTACCGTGCGGTAGCCGCCGTCTTCGAGCAGCCGCAAGTCCCGCGCCAACGTGGACGGATTGCACGACACGTACACGATGCGCTTCGGCCGCAGCTCCAGCATCGTGGCGATCAGCGCGGGGTCGCAGCCTTTGCGCGGCGGGTCGACGACGATGACGTCGGGCTTCACGCCGGATTTCTGCCAGCGCGGCAAGACGGCTTCGGCGCGGCCGACGGCGAACTCGGCGTTGCCGATGCCGTTCAGCGCCGCGTTCCGCCTCGCGTCCTCGATTGCCTCCGGTACGATCTCGACGCCGTAGACGCGGCGGGCATGCCGGGCAAGAAACAGCGTGATCGTCCCGATGCCGCAATAGGCGTCCACCACGGTCTCTTCCCCGCTCAAGCCTGCGAACTCCACCGCTGTCCTGTACAGACGCTCCGTCTGCTCCGGATTCACTTGAAAGAAAGAACGTGCCGAAATCGCGAAACGGATGTCCCCGATCTCGTCATAGATGACGTCTTCGCCCCACATCGTGCGGGTGATCTCGCCGAATACAACGGATGAGCGCATCGTGTTAACGTTCTGCACGATGCTGGCCACGCCCGGCACCCGCTCACGGATCAGCGCAATCAGTTCCATTTCCCGGGGAATTTCGCGTCCGTTCGTCACGAGCACGACCATGCGCTGGCCCGTCGCTGCGGCATTCCGCACGACGACGTGCCGCAACAGCCCCCGCCCCGACGCCCGATCATAAGCGGAAATGCCGAGCGTCCGAGCGGATTCCTTCACCGCTCGGACGGTTTCCTCGTTCTCCTCCTGCTGGATCAAGCAAGCCTCCATCTCCACGATGTCATGGCTGCCTTCCTCGAAAAAACCGCCGATCAGCCCCGCTTCCCCGCGGCCGATCGGCACTTGGGCTTTGTTGCGGTACCGCCAGGGATCCTCCATGCCGATCGTCGGATGCACGACGACCGGCTCCCGGCCCGCAGCCGCCGAACCGTCGCCACCAGCGGCTTCTTCACCTGCAACGGGCAGCTTGCCGATGCGCGCGAGATTGTCCACGACGTGCCGCCGTTTCCAATGCAGCTGCGCCGGATAGTCGAGATGCTGAAGCTGGCAGCCCCCGCAAACCTCGAACAGCGGGCAAGGAGCCGAGCGCCGCTCGGGACTGGCCGCCAGCAATTGCGTCACCCGCGCCCTGCCGAACGATTTGCCGACGCTGACGACTTCCGCGCGTACACGCTCCCCCGGAAGCGCGCCATGAACAAAAAGGGTAAAGCCCTGGTACCGGCCTACCCCTTCTCCCTCATGCGTCAAACCGACGATTTCGCATTCCGCGACTTGCCCCGTCCGTACCGGGATCCCGCGTTCTCCGCTCATGACGGCAAGCTCCGAACATTTCCGTTGCCGCTGCCCCGACGATAGGAAGACTCCCCTTGCTCGTCCACGATCACGTTCAAATGGGACGCCAGCATCGTGAACTTGCAGGGCAGCGTCCCCCCGAATTCGCCGTCCAAATTCAATTGGACCCGGCTGTCCGATTCGACTTCGATGCTGTCGCTCTGAAAATAAATGAAATGGGGATCATGCTTGACGGCTTCCCCGCGTATGACCATCGTCGCCATCCGGATGAACTCCGCGATATTGCATTTGCGCAAGGCGATAACGTCGAACACGCCGTCGTTCGTGCTGGCGTCCGGAGCCAGCCGGTCGAAACCGGCGACGGAGCTGCTGTTGGCGATCAGGAACAGCATGAGCTCCTCGTCGATTTCCTCCGCCCCGTTCGCTTTGATTTTCATACGCACCGGCCGAAGGTTGGTGATTTTCTCCAGACCCTTCATATAATAAGCGAGTTGTCCGACCATCGTTTTCAGCTTGCTCGGGACTTCGTACGTGAGTTCCGTCAGGGAGCCGCCGCCCGCGATGTTGATGAAATATTTGTCCCCGGCTTTGCCGACGTCCACCGGCACCGTATAGCGGCGGACGATCAGATCGCACGCGTCCGCCCAATTCCTCGGAATGCCGTGGGCGCGCGCGAAATCGTTCGTCGTGCCGAGCGGGAGAATGCCGAGCGCCGGCCGGCTGTCATGCTCGGAGAGTCCGGAGACCACTTCGTTCAGCGTCCCGTCGCCGCCCGCGGCGATCACGATATCGTATCCCCGCCGGGCCGCCAGCAGAGCCGCCCGCGAGGCGTCCCCTTCCCCTTCCGTCGCGTGGCAGGACGTCTCGATGCCGCCCCGCTCCAGCCGCTGCAGAATGGCAGGCAATCTTCTTCTCACTTCCTCGCGCCCGGAAGTCGGATTGTAAATCAACCTCGCTCGTACGGTGTCCAACTCGATCCCCTCTTTTTTCTCAAACCTGTAAATCCGAATCGCCGAAACCGAAACCGCGAAGCCACTCCGCCGCCTGCCGCCGAACCCAGCCGACGGCCAGCGGATGGGGCATCAGCGCGCGCCCGTCGTACCGGCAGCCAAGACCCTCCAGCCGGCGCGGAATGACTTCTTTCGTAAAATAACCCTCGCTCAGAAACACGGGAACGGCCAGCACTTCGACCCCGCTCCCCTGTCTCTCCCGCAGGGCGCGGACCGCCGTCGCCGCCATGTCCGGCCGGAGCGTCGCCCATTCCGCGTCCGCGTAACCGCCCGCTTCCTTCACTTTCGAAGCGAGCGACGACAATCCCTTGATCCAGGCCTCCCGAAATCCCGGCCATTCGCTGCCGTGCCCGATCAGCAGCACGCACTCCTTGGCGGGATTCCGGGACAAGCCGGACACCCGCTCCCGCAGGATGTCCGCGAACTCCGGATCGTCGTCCACCGGTCTGCCGTAAGACAGACGCGCCGAGACCCGGAAAGGCTGCAGCTCCGTCTCCGTTCCGGCTTCCGGATAAGCGCCCAGCGCCCAGCCGATCTCGTCGACGTGCGTGCTTCCGGAGGAAACGAACAAAGGAACCACCAGCAGGTCGGTGACGCCCGCCGCTTCCATCCGATCCAGTCCGTCCTGGATCAACCGTCCTTCGACGAGCTCCAAAAACGCGGCCGCCATCGGAACAGCGTCCGGCAATTCGGCCCTCGCGGCCATCACCGCGTCGTCGACATGCGCCACCCACCCGCTTTCCCGCGAGCCGTGGCTGATGACGAGAATCCCGGGTTTGCGAACCAAGCGTTATCCCCTCTACGATACTTCTCGATATGATAATGCTAGCCAATGCGCAGCGGAAAGTCAACGAGAACGAAAACCGCCGGCTGAACCGGCGGTTTTCGCGTTCCGAACGGCATCCGGCCGTTCGCGGATATGCGGTTTTATTTCTTCGAAGCGATGAAAGCGTCGAGCTGTTTCTGCTTCTCTTCCAGCACTTTGTCCAGCCCGTTGGCTTTCTCTTTGTCCCACCATTCCTGCGCTTTGGCCGGGTCGATGGAGCCCGTTTCCAGCGCGGCGGCGTATTGCTTTTTGACGTTGATCAGGTTGGTCACTTGCGATTTCACCGGTTCGACGTCGAACGTGAAACCGAGCGCGGGCGACTTATGCGCGCCGTCGTTGAACTTCTTGAATTGATCCCATTTGTCGGCGGCTTCCGTCTCGAACGTATAGTTCAGGAATTGGTTGCCCAGCTCCCAAGCGACGCCCGGGTTGTAGTCCGCGGCTTTCGGACCCGCTTTGATCACGTTGTCCGACACCTTCACGTAGTGCTCGCCTTCGATGCCGAAGTTGATCAGGTTGTTCAGGTATTTGTCGGAGTGAAGCAGGTTGATGAACATCATGGCGCGAGCCGGATCTTTGGACGTCGAGGAAATGCCCAGCATGGCGCCTGCCGTCTCGCCCGTCGATACCGTCCGGGGCCCGATTTCGATCTGCTTCAGCTTGCCCGCCATGTTGATTCCGTTCGCCATCTCGGCGTCTTTGCCCGGTTTCAGCGAAGACGGAATCATGAATACGTCGCCTTTCTTCATGGCGTCTTGCGGGCCGACCGTGGTCGTAGCCGCGTCGCGGTTGATCAGGCCTTCTTGGAAGAACTTGCGGGTCAATTGCAGTTGATCCATGTATTCTTTGTCGTCGAAACGGGTAATGACCTTCGTGTCTTCGCCGTCTTTGCGGACGATGCCGTCAATGTCCGTGTTCCCCAGGTAATCCAGCTGCGAGAGATAGTGGGAGTTGAACGTTTCGCCGTCCTTGAAGAACAGCGGGGTGATGTTCGGCTTCTTCTCTTTGACCGTTTTCAGGATCGGTTCGAGATCGGCGATCGTTTTGACGTTGTTGAGCTGGTCCGTCAGGCCCAATTCTTGGGCGATATCGACGCGGTAGATGACGCCGCCTTGCGCCGCCAGCTCTTTGTTCGTCGGGATGCCGTAGTTGAAGCCGTTGATTTTCGCGCCTTCCAGGAAGGCGGGATCCAGCGAGCTCAGGATGTCCTTGCCGTATTGCTCCAGCAGGTTGCCGACTTTCTGGCCGTTCGCTTCCAGGTTCGGATCGTTCAAGGCCAGGAATCCGCCCTTCGCCACGTTGTTGGAGTGGCCGTTCCACTGGGCCGTGAAGACGACGTCCATCGCTTCGCGGGACGCGATCATCATCGGCATCTTCTGGTCGTATTGACCCCAGTCGAGCGTGGAGAGCTTGACCGTCGCGTTGATCTTGTCCTTCAGATACTCGTTGATTTTGGCTTCGACGGCCGGCGCGTCTTTCTGCGCGGGACCTTCCCAGATGATTTTCAGCTCGTACGGCTGCAGGTCCGCTGCGCCCGTATCCCCGGAGCCCGAGGAAGAAGACGGAGAAGCGGAGCTCTCCGACGGCGACGCGGAAGACGCCGACGGGGACGAGGACGCTTCCTCTTTCTTGCCGCCGCCGCACGCCGACAAGACGAGCGAGAACGTCAAGACGAGCGCGACGAGCAGGATAAAGCCCTTGCCGAATTTGGTGCTCTTACTGAGCATGTTGCTGCCTCCCTTATAAATGTTCCTGATTTATGCTCAACCGGCCGGTAACCGGATGGAGCCGTACGTTAGCGAAACCCGCGAGCCGCCCGTCAGCCCTTGACGGCGCCGACGGTCAACCCTTTGATGAAAAACCGCTGGAAGAAGGGATACGCGAAGACGATCGGCCCGATTCCGATGACCGCCATCGCCATCCGGACCGTTTCGCTCGGCATTTGGAAATTCGGGTTTTGCGCCAGAATCGCCGCGTAGGCGGTCGAGTTCGAGCTCAGGTACTGCAAATCCTGCAAAGCCTTGTACATCCGGTACTGGATGTTGATATGCACGTTGTCGTTGACGAACAGCATGCTCATGAACCAGTCGTTCCAATAGTTCAGCGTGCAAAGCAGCCCGACGCTCGCGAGTACCGGGAGGGAAAGCGGAAGCACGATTTGCGCGAAAATGCGCCATTCGCCCGCCCCGTCGATTTTCGCGGATTCCAGCAGCTCCGTCGGCACCGAATTGGTGAAGAACGTCCGCATGACGAGCACGAAAAACGCTTGGATGAGATAAGGGATCATGAGCGCGAGCACCGAATTTTGCAAATGCAGGTACTGCGTATACATGATGTAGAAAGGAACGAGCCCGGCGTTGTACAGGATCGTGAACACCATGACGAACGAGAAGACGCCCCTATGCTTGAAATCCCGCCGGGAGATGGGGTAGGCGTACAGCGCCATCATGGCGAGCGAGGCGAGCGTCCCGGCCACCGTGACGAAGATCGAGATCCCGTAGGACCGCACGACGTTGACCCAGTCGTTCAGCAGGAAGTCGTAAGCCGCGAGATTGAGCTTATCCGGAAACAAGCTGTACCCGTTCACCAGAACGGTTTTCTCGTCCGAGAAGGAAACGACCAGAACGAGCAGCAGCGGAAAAATGCAGATAATCGTATAAATGATGAAGAATACGTTAATGGCCGCGTCGGCGGGCTTGGAAATCTCGGAAGACGAGTACGCCTTGCGTTTGCCCGTCAATTCGCTCATGGTAAGCAACCTCCTAAAGACCAGTCCGGTCGTGAATTAGAACAAGGCGTCTTCTTTGCTGATCCGCCGGATGACCAAATTGCTGCACAGCACCAGCACGAAGCCGATGACCGCCTGGTAGAGCCCCGCCGCCGAAGACATGCCGACATCCCCGGTGACGATGAAGCCTTGGTAAACGTAAGTATCGATGACGAGCGTCGTATCGTAGAGCGAACCGGCGTTGCGGGTGACTTGATAGAACAAGCCGAAGTCCGCGTAAAAAATTCTGCCGATCTGCAACAGAGTAAGCACGATGATGACCGGGCGGATCAAAGGCACGGTGATCGTCCAGATCTGCCGCCATTTGGAGGCTCCGTCCAGCGTGGCCGCTTCGTAATATTCCTGGTCGATCCCGATGATCGCCGCCAGATAGAAAACCGCGTAATAGCCGATGCCTTTCCACGTATTGACGATCGGCAGGATAACCGTCCACCACTTCGGTTCCGTGTACCAGTCGATCGTGCGTTCGGCGCCGAACCAAGGAAGGATCGTTTTGTTGAGCATGCCGATTTCCGGATTCAGAAACCCGTACACCAGGTACGTGATGATGACCCACGACAAGAAGTAAGGCAGGAACATCATCGTCTGGTGGAATTTCGCCGCCTTCCGGCTGCGCATGGCGTTGAACATGAGGGCGAACGCGACGCCGACGACCATGTTGAGGAAGATGAACGCGGCGTTGTACAGGATCGTGTTCCGGGTAATCTTCCAGGCATCCGAAGCGTTGAACAGGTAATCGAAGTTCTGGAAGCCGACCCACGGACTCTTCCAAATGCCTACCTGATAGTTCACGTTTTTAAAGGCGATCACGGAACCGATCATCGGGAGATAGTTGTTCAGCAGAAGGATGATGAGCGCGGGCGCCATCATCAGATAGAAGACGCCGAATCTCCGCCAGTAGCCCTGATTCTGCTTGGTCTTCCTTGCCGGCTGCGGCACGGGAGGCGCAGCCGTTTGCATCGCTTGATCCATTTTCATTTTCCTTTTCGAAAAACGTTTTCTTTTATCTTACAGACCCGGCACGTTTTTCATCTATCTATTCCCGTGACTTACATAGCACATTTGTGATATCGGACGGCGGCGCGGCCGTACCATGCGCGAAAACCGCCGTGCAGCGCGGCGGTTTTTCGTATAGCGCCCTTACAGCGCCCGATGGTTTTTGCGGTAATCCTGCGGGGTCGCGCCCGTCATCTTTCTGAACAGCTTCGCGAAATAGGAGAAATGCGTATACCCCAGCTCGGACGCGATGTCGCTGATTTTGTCGTTCGTGCCGGCCAGCCGCTCCTTGGCTCTCTCGATCTTGGCATGCGTGATGTAATCCCACAAGGACATGCCCGTCTCTTTCCGGAACAGGCGCGATACGTAAGCCGGGTTGCGGTACACCGCGGCGGCGATCTCGTCCCGGCTCATTTCCCTATGCAAGTTGTCTTGGATGAACGATTGGATTTTCGAAATGATGGCGGAAACGTCGCGCTGCCGGCCTTGGAAGGCGTCTCCCGCTTTCTGGATCAGATCCAGCGCCCATGCCAGCAGCTGCTGGTGCGTCCGCAGCGACTGTCCCGCGTTCAGATCGGCGGCGTTAATCGTATGGTAAACCGATACGCCTTTCCGATAGGCGACCTGAAACAGCATGTGGACGAAGCCGAAATAGAATAGTTCCAGCGTCTCCCGGCTCGGCGCGGACGAGCGGAACTGCCCCGCGTAGTCGGCCAGGGCTTTCGAGAGCTCCTCCGTTCTCCCCCCGTCCAGAAGCAAGCCCCATTCGCCGAACGGGGGCAGCGTGAAGCCCGAACCGACGGAGGCTTCCCCCTCCGCGTTCCGGATGTCGATGACCGCTTGCAGCGTCGACGTGTTGACGCGCTCGGCCTGTTGCAACCGCTCCAGCTCGTCCGCCAGCCTGTCGACCCGCACGGATTCCCCCAGATAGCAGGACACCCTGCAGTGGAAATAATCCCGGCAAGCCGTCACGTACTGCCGGCAGCGTTCGTGCAGCACCGCCCGGTCTACGGCGACGCCGTCCGGCAAGTAAAGCAGCAGCAGGTTCAGATCGCTCCGATCCTGCAGCACCGCGCCCGGCCATTCCGCCAGGATCGTCTCGGCGGCCGCTTTGCGGATCGCGTATTCCATGATGTTCTCGTCCCGCGCGTCCAGCTCGACGTCCCACTGCTCGATGCTGATCAGCACGGGCTGCACGCCGTCTTCCGCACCGAGCGGAATGCCGTACAGCTCGAATTGGCGGCGGAGAAGTCCCGGCGACAGCGGGAGCCGGTTCGCCAACAAATCCTGCCAGAACCGCTCGACCAGAATCGGCAGCTGGCTTGACCATTGCCGGCGGTACTCGCCCAGCGTATGCTCGAAATCCTGCCGCTGCCGCCGCTCCTGGATTTCCCGAACCGCCCGCCCGACGATGCCTTTCAGCACGTCGTGATCGATCGGTTTCAGCACGTAATCGAAGGCGCCGAGGTGAAGCGCTTCCTGCGCGTAGTCGAATCGGGCATGTCCCGTCAAGAATACCGTGACCGTCTCCGGCCGGTGTTCCTGCATCCAGCGCAGCAACGTCAAGCCATTGGCGCCCGGCATCTCGATATCCGAGATGACGAGATCCACTTGCCGCCCCGTCAATACGGCCAAGGCGGCATCGACGCTGTCGGCCTCCAGGATTTCGGCAAACGGCAGATCGCTCCAGTCGATCCCTTGCGTGATCCCCCGGAGCGCGTAAATTTCGTCGTCCACGACCAACATGGTCAGCACGCGGTCCCCTCCCTGTTTTCCTCGTCCGGCTGACGTGCTCCGGAATCTTCCAGCATGGCGCGACGGTTCACGGGAAGGCGGACTTCGACGATCGCGCCGACGTCGCCGTCACCGTTCCGGAATGAAATTCCGCCTTCGTCCCCGTACAGCATTTTGAAGCGGCGCAGGATGTTCCAGATGCCCAGGTGCTGCTCTCCGGAGCCTTCCAGGTAAGTGCCGTTGTTCAAATCCTCCAGCATCGCGGGCGGAAAGCCCGGGCCGTTGTCCCGGATCGTCAGCCGCACGTACCGGTCCGGTTCCAGGGGGTCGTCTTCGGAAACGATCGACACCCGGAAGGCCGTGCCGTCCTGCTTGCGCTGGTTGAAGCCGTGCAGGATCGCGTTTTCCACGAACGGCTGCAAGAGCAGCGGCGAGATTTCGCCGGGCAGATGCTTGGGACTCACCGAGATTTCGTATTCCAGCTTGTCCAAGTACCGCAGTTTCTGGATTTCCATGTAGTGCCCGATATGGCGGATTTCGTCCTCCAGCCGGACGGCCGTCCGGTGGCTGTGCATCAAGAAACGGAAATAATCTGCCAAGTGCAGGGACAGCTTCTGCACGCTCTTGAAATCTTTCAAGGCCGCCAGATTGTAGATGATGTTCAAGCTGTTCATATAGAAGTGCGGGTTGATCTGCACTTGCAAATGCTTGTACTCCGCCCGCTGCACCCGCAGCTGCTCCTCGTACACGTCGATTTTGAGCTCTTCGATCTGCTGCGCCATATGGTTGAAGGTCGTCGCCATGATCGAGAACTCGCTGCCCTCGGGATACGCGGGAAGCCGGACGTTGAACTGCCCCCTGCCCAACTTGCGCATGCCGCCGATGAAGCTGACGAGAGGGCGGAACATGAACCGCTGCAGGAACAGCACGTAACCGGTCACGACGGCGGCGGACAGGAGCGGAATCCAGAAGTACAGCATCTTTTGGAAAAACGGCAGGTTCTTCAGGATGTAAGGCTCCGTCGTCACGATGACGTAATGGAGGTCCGCGTAATGGGAAGGCTGCGTGAACGCGAGATACGATTTATCGTTCCAGCGGATCGATTTCACCGAACCGTCCTGGTGCAGGATGGCGGCCCGGAAAGCGGCGTCCTGGCCGGGGGGCGGATCGCCCGACGTGAGCACGTTGCCTTGGGAGTCGACCATGTACACGGCGCCTTCGGGTCCGACGTCGAACGTCTGCAGGACGGAGTTCAACGTGTCGAGGCGCAGGAGCGCGCCGGCGTACAAGCCGAAGTCCAGGCCCACGACCTTGACGAGGTAGTTGGAGGCGCCGGGAATGCTCACGAGTTCCCACTGCTCGTTGCTCGTTTTTTGCCGGTAGGCGATCGTCGTGGCGTAATCTTTAAGGAAAGCGTCGAGTTCGGGAGATTTGTAGCCGTCCTGGGTGGCGAAGAACGGAAGGTTGTCCTTGTTGGAGAAGGCGAAAAACGTATCGACCATTTTATAGTAGCTGGTATCCAGCACGAACCGGTTGTACACCCGCAATTTGGCCAGCGTGAAATCGGGGTCTTCCGGAGACAGCGTTTTCACTTGCAGCAAATCCGAATCGTTGACGATGCCGAGCTGGATCAGGAAATTGTACGTGCTTTTAAGCACCTCGTCGTTGGCTCTGACCTGCACGGCCATCAGGTTGTTGTAGTGAAGCGAGACTTGATCCCGGACGATCCGGGTCGCGTACAGGTTGTTGTAAATGAGGAAAACGACGAGGGGGGCGACGATGAGAAAAAAAACGAATACGGTTCGGAAACGCACGGACTGCCAGAACTTCATCTCTGCCGTACCCCCAGAAGGTAGTCGGATCGTACGTCCTAAGCATAACCTACCAAAATGTGGGGTAGCAACGAGTTTTTTACGGCCGAGCCGGACATGCTAACGCTAAGAAAAATATCCTGACGAGGAGGAAGTTCGTCATGGCAGAAGATAAGGATAGTTTTTACGGGGTCGGGGAGGACGTCATTCCCACGCCGAAAGACCAGCAGGACGTGAGCGCGCTCGATATGGTCAGCGACGTCGTGGCGGACTTATCGGATCGGGTCCAGGACGCCTTGGGGCTGCAGGACGAACCGCATGGAGACCTGGGCGGGAAAGCGCGGCATTGACGGTTTTGGCAACTCGCCGAGCGGATGAGATGATGTCGTCTTCTATTCCGCGCACCCCCTCGAATGCTCCAAAATATAAGCAAACCGCCGGGAACCCGTCCCGGCGGTTGATCGTTCATGCCCTTATTCCGATTTGTCCGCGGCGGCGTCCCCGAAACGGCCCAGCCGTTCCAGCGCCATTTTGTACCCGTCGTTGCCGTAGTTCAAGCAGCGCTTCACCCGCGAGATGGTGGCCGTGCTCGCGCCCGTCTCGGTCTCGATCTGGTTGTAGGTATTGCCCTTCCCCAGCATGCGGGCGACCTCCAGCCTCTGCGACAACGACTGGATCTCGTTCACGGTGCACAGATCGTCGAAAAATATGTAGCACTCCTCGACGCTCTTCAGCGTCAGGATGGCTTCGAACAGTTGGTCGATCGTTGGATCGTTCAGTTTTTTCAGCTGCATGCCGCACCCCGATTCCTCGCGTCTCCGATCTCCTTCCCATTTTACTTCGTCCCGCGAAGTTCTTCAAGCGTTACCGTATTCACGCATTACCGAGTTAAAATCATTCGGAAAACGGGCATTCGTCCATTCAACGGGGCGGATGCCTTCATACGTTGTAGCAGAAAGGGTGTGACTTCATGAACGATCCGAATTCTCCTTCCCTTCGCGGATGGAACCAACCCCAAGGTTTCGGAGGCGGATTTCCGGGCATCGGCAATCCCGGCTTCGGCAATCCCGGCTTCGGCCCCCCGACGGCCGGCGGGGATCCGTTCTTCGTCGCCGGGCCTCCCGCCCTCGTGAATCCGACGGTCCTGCCGCCCCAATTCGGAGGGGCTGGAGCCGGCGGCGGAACGGGCAAAGGATTCAACTTCGGGGATATTAAAGGCTTCATCGACCGGATGGGCGGCATCGACGGCGTCCTGAACGGACTCGGGAAGTTCCAGAAGTTGATGTCGACCATGCAGCAAATGGCTCCTTTGCTCCGGCTGCTCATCGGCAAAGGGGGCACCGCGGCGGCGGCGGGCATCAGCTCGGGCAAGGTCCGCCGGCGATCCTCCCGGACGCGCAGGCGGGCCAGAGCGCGAAAAGGCGGTTCGCGCCGGACCCATAAACGGTAATGGTGTACCGACCGCGATCCAAGTACAAAATGTTTCTTGCGCTGTACGGCAATGGTAAGCGCGGCAGGCCTGGTCCCGTCGGGATGACCCGACCGGGAGCAGGCCCGTTTCACGCCCGCGCGCCGTTTAACCCATCTTTGCCGCGGATCGCTTCCAACGGCCTCGCGTTCCCGTACCAAGGGGCGGCGCCTCGTTCAGCCGCGGCCCAGCGGATCGCGTTCGCGATGACCCGCAGCACCGGCTCCCGGTAATACGTCGGGTATGTCTCGTGCCCCGGACGGAAATAAAAGATTTTGCCTTGGCCCCGGGCGTACGCGCAGCCGCTGCGGAACACTTCTCCGCCTTCGAACCAGCTCACGAGGACAAGCTCGTCCGGGTCAGGGATATCGAAAAACTCCCCGTACATCTCTTCCCGCTCCAGCTCGAAAAATTCCGGCAGCCCCTCCGCGATCGGATGCGTCGGCTTTACGACCCACAGCCGCTCCTTCTCGTCCGCCTCCCGCCATTTCAACGCGCACGAAGTCCCCATCAGCCGCTTGAAAATTTTCGAATAATGCCCGGAATGCAGCACGATCAGCCCCATCCCCTGCAGCACCCGTTCCCGCACGCGCTCCACGATGCGGTCGTCCACTTCGTCATGCGCCCGGTGTCCCCACCAGACCAGCACGTCGGTCTCCCGCAACGTCTCCTCCGTCAAGCCGTGCTCCGGTTCGTCCAGCGTCGCCGTCCGCAGGTCGAAGCCGAACGGCGCCAGCCCTTGGCGCAGCGCTTCATGGATGCCGGCCGGATACACCTTCGCGACTTCCGGATTGTCCCGTTCGTGACGAAATTCGTTCCATATCGTCACCCGCGCCATCCCCGTCACCTCCCCGCTTCCTTCACGGGCCAGCCGGCCCCGATCTCCTCCGGCGCAACGCTTCTCCGTTCCCGCGCCGACCGCGCGATCGCCTCCAGCACGCGTTGATTCAGGTAGCCGTCCCGCATGCCGGGCGTCTCCTCCCGCACCTTGCCCCTCGCCAGGTCGAGGAAATCCTGCATCTGCTTCAGCTTGTAACGTTCCGGCACCGCGATCTTCTCGCGCACCTCGGACCGTTCTTCGTTCGGATGCACCCACGTCAAATGTTCGCCGTCCTCCCAGCCCATGTGCAGCGAACCCGTATCCCCGTATACGGAAATCTCGAATTGGTTCTGGGCGCCGAAAGCGTTGCGCGACGTCTGGAAGACGGCGGGCACGCCGGGTTCCAGCTCCGCGACGAACGCGGCGAAGTCGTCGATATCCACCGGCACGGGATTTCCCGATACCGGGTCCTTGCGCTCCTTGATGAGCGAGCTCATCAGCGACGAGACGCGGATCGGCTCCCCGATCAGGAAGCGCGCGGCGTCGACCATATGCGATCCGAGGTCGCCGAGCGTGCCGGTGCCGGTAACGGCCGGGTCCATCCGCCAGTTCATCGGCGTCTCGAACAGCGGACCGCCCCACTGCTGCAAATATTGGATGAAAACGTGGCGAACCTCGCCGATGCGGCCGCCGCGGATCATGTCGCGGGCCATGCGGAAAGACGGCGTATAACGGTATGAGAAGCCGACCATGCACGGAATTTCGCGGGATCGGGCGAGCTCGAGCAGTTCCGCCGCTTCCGCGAAAGTGCGGGTGAACGGTTTCTCCGTCATGAGCGGTTTGCCGTGGACGAGGCACAGGCGGATGATTTCGGCATGCACGCGGTTCGGCGTGATGGACAGGACGGCATCGACGTTCGGGTCCCGGATCAGCGCTTCCGGGTCGGAATGCCGCGCGGAGGCGCCCAACCCGAGCCGTTCGCCCCATTCGGCATGCTTGCGGACATCGCTGTCGCAAATCGCGGTGAAGACGGCGCCCTCCAGCTTCAACAATTGCTCGACATGGACGTTCGCCATTCCTCCCAGCCCGATCAAGCCCAAACGTACGGTTTCCATAGACGGATTCGATCCCCTTTCGGTTCGCTTATTCTTATTTGATGCCGGTCATCGTCATGCCTTTGATGAAATAGCGCTGGGAGACGAGATACACGAGGAAAATCGGAACGAAGCTGACGACGTTGCCGGCCATCAGGATGTCCCATTCCGTCGACCAGCGGCCCTGCAGCTTGCTCAGGCCGAGCGGCAGCGTCATGAGCTCCTTGCTGTTCACCGCGATGAGCGGCCACAGGAAGTTGTTCCAGGAACCCATGAAGGCGAAAATGGTCAGGGCGGCGACCGTAGGCTTGACGAGCGGAACGACGACGCTTCGGAACACGCGGTAGTAAGAGGCTCCGTCCATGAAGGCCGCTTCGAGCAGCTCGTTCGGAATCGTCAGCATGTGCTGGCGGATCAGGAACGTGCCGTAGGCGCTGAAAATGCCCGGAAGGATGAGCCCGGCGTACGTGTCGATGAGGTTCGTCTTGGAGAACAGGATGAACAGCGGCACCAGCGTCACTTGCGCCGGGATCATCATGGTCGTCAGGAACAGGAGGAACACGCCCTGGCGGCCCTTGAACGGGATTTTGGCGAACGCGTAAGCCGACATCGTGCAGACGAGCAGCTGCAGCGCGGTCGTCGCGACGGCCACGACGGCGCTGTTCAGCAGAAAACGGTAAAGCGGAAAATACTGCTCGATTCTCGCGAAGTTATCGAAATTCCAATGCGAGGGCAGGAGCGTCGGCGGCATCTTTACGACTTCGAGGCTGTCCTTGAAGGCGCCCGACAGCATCCAGGCAAACGGAAACACGAGCACGAGGGACACCGCGGTCAGGATCAGATAGGCGAGGCCGTTCGCCAGAAGCCTTCTACCTCTCATAGATGACCCACCTCCGCTGAAGCCGCTGAAGAAGCATCGTCACCGCAAGGATGATCGCGAAGAGCACCCAGGACTGCGCGGCGGCGAAGCCCATTTTGTTGAACTGGAACGCGTTCTTGTATACCTGCTCGACGATCGTGCTGGTGGCGCCGGCCGGGCCGCCGTTCGTCATGATCAGCACCTGGTCGAACAGCTGGAACGAGTTGATCAAGGAAATCGTGACGACGAAATACAGCGTAGGCGACAGCATCGGCAGCGTGACGCTCCATAGCTTGCGCCAGGCCGAAGCGCCGTCCAACTCCGCCGCCTCGTAATAGTCTTCGGAAATGTCCTGCAGGCCGGCCAATAGGATCAGCGCGACGAAGCCGAGGTCCTTCCAGACCGTGACGGCGATGATCGCGACCATGGCCCACGTATCGTCCTGCAGCCAGATCGGTCCTTGGATCCCGATCCGGGACAGCAGGTAGTTCAGCAAGCCGCTCTGCCCGTTCAGGATCCAGCGCCAGACGATGGACACGGCGACCCACGAGGTGATGACGGGCACGAACACGGCGGCGCGGTACGCCTTGATGCCGGGCAGGCTCCGATTGAGGAGAACGGCCAGGAACACGCCCAGCACGGCAAGCGACGGCATGTATCCGATCAGGAACACGAACACGTTCTTGATGGCCGTATACGATTTCTCCTCGCGGAATACCTCGGCATAGTTGGACCAGCCGACGAAATGCATTTTCGTCCAGTTCGTGAGCAAATCCCAGTCCGTAAAGCTGATCACGACCGAAGACATCATCGGCAGCAGCTGGAACGCCAGCAGGCCCAGCAGCGCGGGCAGCAGAAACACGAAAGCGGCGATCCGGCGGTTCCATTGGCGCTGTCCTACCATCCTGCATGTTCCTTTCCTGCGATACGCGTTATAATGGGGGCGATGGAACCGCGGCAGCCCATTGCCGCGATCCCATCGCCGGATGTTTCCGCTCCGATCCGGAGAGTCTCCAGCTCCCCGGTCCGAAAGCGGCAGGTTTCCTTAAGCTGGATGAAGCAGAGGAGGTTCCGTTACTTGCTTAGCAGCTCTTTGACCTTCTTCTGGGCGGCGTCGAGCGCTTCCTGGGCGGTGGAACGGCCAAGCTTCGCTTTGTCCAGCTCTTCCCCCACGGCGGCCGTGAATTCGCCCCATTTCTCCGGCTTCGGGCCGACGGGCGGCAATACCAGCGAATCGAGCGCCTCGGTAACGATCTTCTTCGACGCCGGAGGCGTTTGTTTATAATACGCGTCCATGACCGCGTCGTCCGCGACGGCCGGCACGCTCCAGCCGGCTTCGATCCGTTTGCCGACGGCGGCGGGATCGCTGGTGAAGAACTTCATGAACCGCCAGGCGGCTTCCGCGTGCTTCGTGTCCCTCGAGGCCACGAGGCCGTCCGCGAAGAAGTGGTGCGCTTTCTGCGTGTTGCCCGGCTCCAGGGCGATTTCCCAATTGAATTTCGCTTCCGTGGCGAACTTGCCGAAGTTCCAGATGCCGAATCGGGCCATCGCCAGCTTACCGGCGGCGAACGCGTTCAGGTCGGCGTCGGGCTGGTTGAACGTGTCGTCGTTAAGCGCCGGAGACACTTTGTACTTGCTCGCCTTGTCGATCATCCACTGCAGCGCGTCCACATTGGCTTTGCTGCCAATCGTCGGCTTGCCGCCCGCGTCCCAGACGCCGCCTCCGTTTTGCGCGATCGTCTTGTAGAACTCGTAGAACTGGATCGGCGCATAGGTGCCCCAGATCCCGTTCTTGGCATCGGTCAGCTTCTGGGCGGCGTCAAGTTCTTCCTTCCACGTCCAGGAAGCGTCCGGGTACTTCACGCCTTTGGCGTCGAACAGATCCTTGTTGTAGAACAGCACGACGTCGGAGAAGCTTTCGGTCACGCCCATTTGCTTGCCGTTGTAATTGAACGCGTCATAAGCCAGCTTTTTGTAAACGTCCGGCTTGAACGACGTGTCGGCGGCGATCGTCGGGGTCAGGTCGAGCAACAGATCCTTCGCCGCGTACGTACGGAAATTCTCGTATCCGACCTCGAATAGGTCGGGTGCGCTTCCGCTGGACAGCAGCGTGTTCAGCTTCGTGCCGTAGTCCGCGTAGGGCACGACCTCGTAGTCGACCTTCACGTCGGCGTTCGCCGCTTCGAATGCTTCGACCATCGCCTTCACCGTTTCTTCCTGGCCTCCGCTGGGCGTGTACATCAGCAGCTTGATCGTCACCGACTCCTTGGGAGCTTCCGAAGAAGCCGAAGGGGATGCCGACGAAGCGGCGGACGGGGAAGCCGATGCCGTGTCCGAGGCGGAACCGGATGCGTCGTTCCCTTTGCCTGAGCCGCACGCGCCAAGCGCGAACATGCCGATCACCAGCAGAATGGCTCCGCATTTCCTGAACATTCGAACCCTCTCCTTCATTGTTCATGAACTTTAAGCCTGGCGATTGCTTCTATTCGTTTGGCTGCTTGGAAGCTGCGATCACCTCCTTGCAAATTTTTCGGCGCATTATTCCGGGGTCAACCGCCGAACGGTGTCGCGTTGCACGAGCGTGAGCGGCATCACCGTCGGTTCCTGCGGCAGGCTTTCCTCCGAATCCGTAATGGCTTGCAGCAAGCGTTCGGCCGCCATCGACCCGCGCCCTACGATGTCTTGGCGGATCGTCGTCAGCGGCGGATGGCACATCCTCGCCACCGAGATATCGTCGAAGCCGATCACCGACACGTCGTCCGGCACATGCCGTCCCGCCTCCGCCAATCCGGAAATGACGCCGAGCGCCACCATGTCGCTGACCGCGAACACCGCCGTGATGTCCGGATGTTTCTCCGCGATTACCCGTCCCGCTTCCTGTCCGTACTCGTAGCTGACGGAATCCTCGAACACGTAGTCGGGATTGTAAAACAAACCGGCTTCTTTAAGCGCCCTCTTATAGCCGAGGAACCGCTTTTCCATGACGCCGTCTTTGCGGATCGAGCCGGTGACGAGCGCGACGGCCGTATGGCCGTTATCGATCAGGTGTTTGGTTGCCAGATAGCCGCCCAATTCGTCATCGACGCCGACCACGTGGAAATAGCTGTCGTGGATGTAACTGTCGATCAACACGATGGGCAGCCGCACTTTTTTCAAATCCTCGTAAAAACTCTCTTGATAGATGCCCATGATGATGGCCCCGTCCAGATTGCGCTGCATCGACGTGTCGAGGTAACCTTCGCCTTTGTCGACGCCCGACAGGATCATGTGGTAGCCGGACTGCCGGAGCCGGGCTTCGATCCCGCACACGAGCTCGGAGTAAAACGGATTCTGCAGCAGCAGTTGTTTGCGGTCCTCGGTCTGAGGGATCACGACGCCGATCAGCTTCGACCGGTTGCCCGCCAGGCTGCGCGCCGAAAAATCGGGAATATAGCCGAGCTCGTCGACGGCTTTGCGGACTTTGTCCACCGTTTCCTGGGACACTTTGCCGATACGGCCGTTGAGTACGTAGGACACCGCGGCGGTCGAGACCCCCGCTTTCTCGGAGACTTCCCGGATCGTGATTCGCTTCATGTTCGGTTCCACCTTACGGATGCTGCGACGGATCGCATTTGTGGTTTAAGCGTTTAACCTTATGCCGTGATTATATTACGCATTTAAAGCGATTTCAATCCTAATTTTGAATTATTTATGCGCTTCATTACGTTAATCGTTTAACTCTTTTCACTCATGTCCCAGTTTCACGAAATGTACCGATCTCCAGCACGACATACACTGGGATTCGGCAAATTTCCGGTTATTCGGATCCAAACATAAAAAAAACGCCTGCAGGTTTTGCAGGTGTTTCCCGTTACCGTCTACCGGGAATCGACTGCATGTATTTCAATCGTGTTTTCTCCGCGGCGACCCGACGTTTATAATGAAGAAGAAGGAAGTTGATAAACATGTCACGTCATCTCGAAAAGGCCTGCGAATGGCTGCCTTGTCGAAGAAAACGGGAGAACGGGAGGCTTCCCCATGAGATTCTATTTCCTCGCCTTGCTGGCCTTAGCGGCAGACCAAGTCTCCAAGATTTGGGTGCGCACGCATTTGAAAGTCGGCGAGTCGATCGTCGTCTGGGACCCGGTTCTCGATTTTACCCGCTACGAGAACAGCGGAATCGCCAGAAGCATGTTGCAGGGCTACGGCCGATATTTCGTGATCGCCGCCGCTCTCGTGATTTTCATGATCGGGTATTTCCGAAATAAAGGAGAGCTTAAAGGGCCGGTTTTGGGGACGGGAGCCGCTTTATTGGCCGGAGGGGCCGCGGGAAACGCCGTCGACCGCCTGCTCTTCAATCAAGTGACGGACTTCATCGCCTTCCGCTCCCATAACGGGATTCTGAATCTAGCGGATTATGCCATCACGTGGGGCGGAGCGCTGATCGTGCTCGGAGTCGTCCTGGAAGGATGGCGTTCCGCCCGTCAGGCCCGTCTATCCCGTCAGGCCCGCGAAGAAGCAAAGCCGCATTGACTCCGGACAAAAGTAACGGTTGGTGCTGATCCTAACGGACGCCACGGCCGCTATTTGACCTAAAACGGTCGTAATGTAAACGTAACGGACATGGCAGCCCTTAATCGCTTCGAATCCATGTTGCAAGCGACACTTCTCCCCAAATAAGCGCACCTGTGTCCGTTAGCGTTCCTATGGGCCAGGAACGAACCCAATAGGGTCCGCTGTGTCCGTTAGCGTTCCTACTGGGCAAGAAACGAATCCAATCGGTCCGCTGTGTCCGTTAACTTCACGCCTCCAACCTAGCGCAAAAAACCTCCGCCGGCAGCCCGGTCGGAGGTTTTGGTTTTCGTCAGTCGAGAAGGCCTATCCTTGCTCATATTCGAGGAACGGATCCGGAATGACGATCCGATGGGCTTCCGCGTCGCTGACGCCGGTATACAAGCAAGCGGTTCCGCCTTCCAAACGGATAAGGCCGCCGCTGAACAGGACGTCGCGAAGATCGGGGCGTTTGGCCGGCCCGTCCGGGAACATGCGGCGTTCGGCGATCAGCTTGACCGGCGTCGCCTGGCGCGCGGAGGGATCGAACGCGAACGCCATCGGGTAATAGTGCCGGACGTTATGCGGCTCCATCCACGCGATATGGCCCAGCACCCCGATCCATCCGTTCGACAGCAAGTGCGCCTCGTTCACGCCGCCCCATTCGTCGGGCAGGAACTGGTGCTGCAGCAGCGGCGCCCGGTCGATCGTTTCCTCGCTCAGCTCGCTCAGATCGGAAATTTCGGTATAACCGATTTTGGCCCGGGCCCCCTCCACCATCATCGGGCGGGTAAATACCCCGATGCGCCCGCCCCGCAGCTCGACGAGCCGGATATCCTTCATCGTCAGCGGCCCTTTGGCGAACGGCTCCAGCTCGGCGACGCGGCTGCCCCGGTAGAACACCGTGCGCCACGACGTGACGTAGTGCGGGTCGTTCCCGTCGAAGTATACCTCCACGCCGCCGAACACGAGCTCTCCCTTGACGAAAGCGACGAAAGGGTCTTGCAGCGCGAATACGGGCGCTCCCGGGCGGGGACTCCAAGCTCCGTCCTTCGCCTGGAAGAACATGACTTCCGAAGCTTCCGAATTCCGCGATTCCACTCGTCCGGCAATCAACTTCTCCCCGTCGTCGTCGAAGGGAGCGCTGATATTATAAACGTCCCGGGCCCCGACTCCGGTAAATACGATCTTCTCGCCGAAGCTTGCGGTCCCTTGGCTGCGGAATTCGCTGAGCAGCGTGTCGCACGATTTCGCTTGCTTCGCAGGTGCCAGCATCGTCGTCCTCCAGCCCCGAATCGATCGGATTTCAATTCTGCCATCCCTATATTGTATCCCTCGGACCCGGCCGTTGGTGTTGGCTTTCTCCGGTTTTTATAGGGTTCTATACCCGGTTCAGGGAAGAAATAAACGGAGAACCGCGTAGATCGCCGCCGCCAGCACCGCCACGATCGGGATCGTGATGATCCAGGTGACCACGATGCGCCCGGCGACGTTCCACCTGACGCTGCTGAATTTCTTGGCGGAACCGACCCCCAGGATGGAGGAAGTAATGGCATGGGTGGTGCTGACCGGAAAATGCGTCAGCGTCGCGCCCAAGATGACGGAAGCCGAGCTCAGGTCGGCCGCGAAGCCGTTAATCGGTTCGATTTTGAATATTTTGGTGCCCATCGTTTTGATGATTTTCCAACCGCCGAGCGACGTGCCGAGCGCCATGGAAGCGGCGGCGGCGATCTTGACCCACAGCGCGACGTCGAGTGTCGACTGGAAGCCGCCGACGACGAGCGCCATGGTGATGATGCCCATCGCTTTCTGCGCGTCGTTCGTGCCATGGGTGAAAGACTGGAACGCGGCGGTCACCCATTGGCATTTGCGGAACACCTTGTTCACCGGATGGGGACTGGCATAGGCAAACGCGTACTTCAGGATGAACATGATGATGAACCCGAGCGCGAACGCGATGATCGGGGAAAACACCAAGCCCATGACGATGCTGGAAAACCCGCTGTAATTCACGCCGTGCCAGCCCTCGGACGCGACGACCGCCCCGGCCAGCGCGCCGATCAACGCATGGGAGGAAGAAGACGGAATCCCTCTCCACCAGGTGATCAGGTTCCAGAGGATGGCGGCCACGAGCGTGGCGATGACGACCGTCAAGCCGTGATGCAGCTTGAACGGGTCGGCTACTTTGCCCCCGATCGTCTTGGCGACGCCTGTGAACAGGATGGCGCCCAGCAGGTTCATGAGCGATGCCAGGATGATGGCCGCCCGGGGCGTAAGCGCCCGCGTCGAGATGGAAGTGGCGATGGCGTTGGCGGTGTCATGGAACCCGTTGATGAAATCGAAGCCGAGGGCGAGAATCACGATAATGACGATCAATACCATGGTCAGATCCATAATGGTTTTTATCCGTCCCTGCTCTGGAGAATCAAGAGTTCCTCATGATAATGGACTGCAGCGAGGTCGCGACGTCTTCGCAAGAATCGGTCGTTTCCTCCAGGCGCTCGTACAGCTCTTTGTACTTGATCAGTTCGACCGGATCCTTCACGTTGGCGAACAGATGCTTGATGCCTTGGCGCATCAAGGTATCGCCTTCATTCTCCAGCTCGTGCAGGTTGACGCAGTGCGGCTGCATGGCCAGCAGCTTCTTCTGGGTCAGCAAGTAGATCGCGGATTTGATTTCCAGCGCGCTCCGGCGCAGGCAGTCCCCGAAGCTCCGGATATATTGGTCCGATTTGCGGATGTCGTACATATCGAAGCGAGACGCGCAAGCTTCGATCCCGTCCAGGACGTCGTCCAGGCGTTTGATCAGGATCATGATGTCCTCGCGTTCGATCGGCGTGATGAACGTTTTGTTCAGCTCCGTGATGATCGTGTGGGTGTATTCGTCCCCTTGATGCTCGAACTCCTTCATTTCCTTCGAAAAATCCGCCATGTTCGGCAGTTCGCCGCTTACCAGCTCCGAGAAGCGGTCCACGGCCGTGACGATGACGTCCGCCATTTGTTCGAGGGTAGTAAAGAAAATATCCTTCTTCTTGAACACGCTCAACCCTTCTTTCCATATAATCCCACAAAATATCCGGATTTTTCTCCTATTTAGCCTTTTTTATATTATCACAGGCATACAAGCCGGTATAGTTGTTCATGGCAACATTCGACAGTTTCTTTATCATTGCCGGAAAGCCTGGATTTCATCACGGACCATTGCCGCACGAAAGAAGCTTCCGCAGCCGCGGAAGCTTCTTGGCGTCTTATTATGGTCTGCCTCCCTGCGCCCGGATCGGGAATTATTCCTTCACGCTTCCGAGCTGGAGTCCGGCAACGAAATGCCGCTGCAGGAAAGGATAGACGAACAGGATCGGGATCGAAGCCACCATCGTGATCGCGGCGCGTATGGACAACGGCGTGATCATCGACGCGGCGTCCTTCGCCTGCGAAGAAGAAATATTCGGGTTGGAATTGGAATTCGTCGCCGAAGACAGCAGCTTGATGAGCTCGTATTGGAGCGTGCTCAGGTTTTGCCGCGAAGAAGCGAAAATGAACGTGTCGAACCACGTGTTCCACTGGCCCACCGCGACGAACAAGGCGATCGTCGCGAGCACGGGCGTGCAGAGCGGCAAGACGACGCTGACGAACACCCGGAAGTCGCCCGCTCCGTCGATTTTGGCCGATTCGATCAGGCTTTCCGGCAACGAATGGATATACGTGCGGACGACCAGCATGTTAAAGGCGCTGATCAGCCCCGCACCCGCGCCGGGAAACAGGATGTAGACGAGGAACGTGTTCAAGAGATTGAGGTCTTTGATCAGGAAATAGGAAGGAATCAAGCCGGCGCTGAAATACATCGTCAACACGAAGATGAGCGTAATCGGCTTTCGGAACATGAATTCCTTGCGGCTGATCGTATAAGCGACCATCGCCGTGAGCAGCACGCCCGCGACGGTGCCGACGACGGTCCGGGCCACGGACACCCCGAAAGCGTGGAACACGTGTCCGGTCACGAATACGGCGTCGTAGTTTTTGAGCGTCCAGATCCGAGGCCACAAATAAATGCCGCCGCGCGTCGTGTCGAGGCCGGAGTTGAACGAGACGGCCAGCGTGTTCAGGAACGGATACAGCGTAACGACGACGATGAATGCCATGAACAAGTAATTGAGCGTATGGAAAATCAGCGGCTCCGTGCGGATTCCTCTTCTGGCCGTGTTCATGCGGAGCCCCTCCTTAAATCAACCGTTCTTCGCCAAGGCGTTTGGCGATCGTGTTCGCCGCGTACAGCAGCACGATGCTGACGGCGGTTTTGAAAATGCCTGCCGCGACGCCCAGCGAATAGTTCCCGATTTTCAGACCGTATTTCAGCACGAAAATGTCGATCGTCTCCGACCAGTCTACGACCTGCCCGTTGCCGAGGAAGTACTGGATCTCGAAGCCGCCGCCGTTGAGCATCCAGCCGATGTTCAAGATCAGCAGGATGACGATGACGGGCTTGATGCCCGGCAGCGTCACGTTCCGGATTTTGCGGTACCGCCCCGCTCCGTCGATCTCCGCCGCTTCGTACAGGGACGGATCGACCGATGCGATCGCCGCCAGGTAGATGATCGTATTCCACCCGACTTCCTTCCAGACGTTGGAGGCCCCGACGATGCCCCAGAAGTATTTCCCTTCCCCGAGCCACAGAATCGGTTCGTTGATCAAGTGGAGCTTCATCAGCACGACGTTCACGATGCCGTCTTCCGTGGACAACGCCGTCGAGACGAGACCCGTCACGATGACCCAGGAGAGGAAGTGCGGCATGTAGGAGATCGTCTGGATCAGCCGCTTGATGCCCGTTTTCTTGATTTCGTTGAGCAGGATGGCGAGCCCGATGGCCGTCACGAAGCTGAGAACGAGCGAGATGAGGCTCATGGCGACGGTGTTCCGGAGCACGCGCACGAAATTCTCGTCCTCGAACAGGAACCGGAACTGGTACCAACCGACCCATTTCTGGTTCAGGATCGAGAAACCGGGCCGGTATTGCTGAAACGCCATGAGCCATCCCCAGATCGGCACGTAGGCGAAAATCAGCACGTAAATCACCATCGGAAAAGACATGAGAATGAGCTGCCGCTGGCGGACCATGCGGATCCAGAACGAATCGGTCCGCCGTACGGGCTGTGGAGAGACATCTTTGGTTTGGACCGAGCTCTGCATCGGTTCCGCCTCCTAGCCAGGACGAGCGGAAAGCCGGATCGACCCGGACCTTCCGCTCCCCGAAGTTTCTTAGTTGCTCCAGTTATCCTGGCGCCATTTCAAGATTTCGTTCACGCGGTCCAAATACGCTTTCGTATCGACTTTGCCGACCTGCTGCACGTATTCGTCCCACACCTTGTCGAAGCCGTCCGGCTTGCTCAGAATCGCCTTCGGCAAATATTTGAAGGCAAGATCCTTCAGTTTCTGGTTGGCGACCTTCGCCGGAGAGCCTTCCACGAGGTCGATGCTCCAGGCCGGATAGGAGATCCGGTTTTCCGGCGGCGGCGAGAAGAAGTCGGTCCACGTCTTAAAGCCGTATGCGCTCAGGACCTCTCTGTCGATATCCTTCAAGTTCGCGAAGAATTCGTCCGGTTGATTCCCCGGTCCTTCCATGTTGCCGTCCGGATACTTGCCCTCCAGCTTCGGCAGGAACCGGTAGAGCGCATCCGCTTTGTTCGCCTGCTTCCAGGTGACGTCTTCCTGCTGCTTCCGCTGCTCCGGCGTGCGGACGTACAGCCCGTTCGGACCGACGGAGTAGTCGACGCCTTCTTCTCCCCAAGAAAGCAGCTTCTGCCATTTTTCCTGAATGATCGTATCGAGGAATTGGATGATCTTGACCGGATCCTTCGCGTTCACCGTAATGCCGAAACCGTTGTTCAAGTTGAGCACGGGACGGTCCATGTAATAGTCTGTCGTGTTCGGGTCGTACACCAGAGGGAGCGCCACGTATGCCCGTTCCGGCTTGCCCTGCGAGATCAGGGAATCTTCGCCTTGCTGGAAGTTCCAGCGCTGGTCGAACGTGCCGAGCACGCGGCCGCTCGCGATTTTGGCCAGATACTGGTCGAAGTTTTGCGCGAATGCTTCCTTGTCGACCACGCCTTTGGCATTCTCTTCGTTCAGTTTCTTATAGTAAGGCTTCGCGACGTCCGTGGCTTCGTAGAGCGTCGCCACGTTCGTATTCGGATCGACGAGGACGCCGCCGTCGTTCGGATGCCCGGCGAGATGCTGCGGCGCGTTCCGCAGCGGCCAATCGCGCCAGTCGAAAGCGAGCGACGAGAACCCGATCGTCGGTTGTCCGTCGATTTCCGGATATTTGGCCTTATAATCTTCGATCAGCTTGAAATATTCGTCCAGCGTTCTGACCTTCGGATAGCCGAATTCCTTAAGCACCGCTTTTTGGATGAAGAAAGCCGGCCCGTAATATTGCGTCGTTTTGTATTCCCCTTGGTACACGCCGTAGTTCGGCAGCCAGTAGATGTGGCCGTCGCCGGGGTCTTTCATTTGGTTCCATACTTTCTCGTAATGCTTTTTCAGGTTCGGCGCATATTGCTCGATCAAATCCTCGAGCGGGATGACCGCTTTCGCCGCGACCAGCTTCGTGTTCGCCGTGATCATGTCCGGATAGTCGCCGCCGGCGATCATGACGCCCAGTTTCTGCTCCGCGTCGCCGACCAGGTATTCTTCCTTCAGCGTGACGCCGAGTTCGTCTTTGATTTTCTTGTAGATGCGGTTGTCATCCGTCGGGATCGGACCCGGGTCCTGCATGAACACGGAGATTTCAAACGGCTCCGGCTTGGCCGCATCGGAACTGCCGCCGCTTGACGCCGCGGGACTGGATGAAGACGCCGACGGCTCGCCGCTGGCTTCGTTCCCGCCGCTCTTGGAGCAGCCCGAAGCGACGATACTGATTGCCAAGATCAGCATGAGCAGCCCGAAAGCCGCTTTTCTTGCATGAACCCCCATGTGGAATCCTCCTCATCGATTGTGGCAAGGCAGCGCGCTATCGCCTTGATACGGTATACGATAACGCTTTCATGGATGCGGTTACAATTCAAGGATTAAACCGCCGCCCCCCTCAAATTTAGGAGGAAGAAGTTCCCCTCTCCCTGGTCTTCGAGAGCGTTTTCCGGTAATCCGCCGGCTTCATCCCCGTCCGCTTCTCGAAATGCTGCAGAAAATGGTGGTAATGCGCGTACCCGATTTGCGACGCGATCGCCGAGATGCTGAGATCCGTCGTCAGCAGCAGGCGGCGGGCCTCCTCGATCCGCAGCTCGTGGATCCGGTCCAGCAGGCCGAGTCCGAACTTCGCTTGGTACGCTTTGCCCAGATAGACCGGGCTCACGTAGAACGACGCCGCGATCTGCTTGATCGACAGCGGGCTGCGGTAAAACTCGCGGATGTAGCGGTCGACTTTGGACAAGGTGTTGCCGGACCGGAACTCCCGCAAAGCCCGGGCCGACCCGATCACCCGGCCGACATACCGCGCCAGACTCTCCGCATCCGCTCCCGGCTCCGCCAGTCCGAGCGATCGCAGGTCTTCCGGCTCGCCGCCGATCTCTTGCAGCAGCTTCATCGAATGAATCGCCAAATAATCGGCCAGCATCGCTTTCTGCCGATCGGTATGCGGCCCCGTCTCCTCGAACAGCCGGCGGACTTGGCGGACGGCGTTTTCCGCGTCCAGGGCCTCGATCGTTTCGATGATGCGCCTGGCTTGCCGCACCGATTCGACGGGCAGCCCGCCGTCCGCGGACCCGGTCTCCCCGTCCGCGGGCGGGACCTTGCGTGCATCCAGCTGGCAACGGATTTGCCGGAATACTTCCGACGCTTCCTCCCCGATGACCGGCTTCAGCAAATAATGCTGTACGCCGAGCTGCATCGCCCGTTTCGCGTAAGCGAACTCGCTGTAGCCGCTGAGCACGACGAATTCCGGAACGGCAGCCGCTTCGCGGCGCAACCTCCCGATCAGCTCCAGACCGTCCATGACGGGCATGCGGATATCCGTGACGACGACGTCCGGCGCGAGGCGCCGTACCGCGTCCAGCGCCTCTTCCCCGTTCTCGCAGACGCCGCCGATCCGATAACCGAGCCCTTCCCAATCGACGAAAAACTGCAGGCTTTCGATCGCCCGCGGCTCGTCGTCAACCAGCAGTACCGAGTACATGGCCGGGTCCCTCCTTCTCGTCCGACGGTTTCGCCGGAATGCGGAAGCTGATTCTCGTGCCTTGGTCGAGCTCGCTGTCGATGAACAGGTCGACGCGTTCCCCGTAATGCAGCCTCAACCGCCGGTAGACGTTGCGGAGACCGACGTTCTCGTCGGTATCCAGCTTCGCGTTCAGCTGGCCGCGGATGAAGGCGAGCCGTTCCGGTTCGATGCCGATTCCGTTGTCCTCCACGGAAATTTGCAGGTACGATTCCGAAGCGCTCGCTTCGATGCGGATATTCCGCTGCCCCTTCACGGACTGGAGTCCGTGCTTGCACGCATTCTCCACGAGGGGCTGGACGCACATTTTCGGAACCATGCAGCGCAGGGCTTCTTCCGCTACTTCGAACGTATAGTCGAACCGGTCCCCGAACCGGAATTTCTCGATTTTCAAATATTTTTCCGTGAAATCCAGTTCGTCTTGCAGCGACACGGCTTCGTCGGACCAGCTCAACATCCGGCGCAGCAGCAGCGACAGGTTCTTGATGATGTCCGTCACTTCCGCGTATCCGTTTTTGGCGCTGACCACAAGCAAGGCGTTCAGGGTATTGAACAGGAAATGCGGGTTCACCTGGCTCTGCAGCAGCTTCAGTTCGGCGCGGGTCTGTTCCAGCTGCATGTCCTTCTGCTCGATTTCCAGCTTGTAGACGTCGTTGATCAGCGATTCGATCGTGGCCGCCATCCGGTTGAAGCTGCGGATCAGGCCGCCGATCTCGTCTTTGTCCTTGGTCAGCGGAATCAGGTCGAATTTCTCGTTCTTGGCTCGGTCCATATGGCGGGACAGCCGTTTGATCCGATAGTTGTACGACCGCCAAATGATGAAAATCAGCCACGTCGGCACCAGCGTGCTCACGGCGGCCAGCTCCCAGAAAAACCGCATCACGCGCTCGGACGTATCCTTGAACAAGGCGGCGTTCGCCGTTCCGATCATTTTCCAGCCTTCGATATACGAAGCGGAACCGAGCGGAGCCTGCAGCGTCTTGCCGGCCGAACCTCCGCTCGGCGGCACCGTCGAATCGGTCAAGAAAGCGGATGACGGGAACAGCACCTTTCCCTGCCCGTCCGCCACGCTAAGCGACAAGTACCGTTGTTCCTGGGACAGGATCTCGTCCACCGTGCTCGTCTTGATGTCGATCTTCAAATATTTCGCGTAATCCCCGTACATGGGATACTCGCTCAGCTTGCGCAGGATGCTGAAATACACTTTCCGCGCCCCGGTGATCAAAGGATCGGGGTCCACGTACATCATGAGGTTGACGCTGGAAGAAGACTCCGCCGCCATTCGGTACCATGGGCTCGACTTGGCGGCTTCATCCAGGACGAAGTAATTGCCCCCGCTGACGATCGAGCCGTTCTCGGTGTAGATGGAAATGTTCTCTACGTACGGGTAAGCGGACAGGAAGGGCTTCAGCTTGTTGCCGAGGCCTTTGGAGGCATTATCGTAGAAGGAAACCGGATCTTCGTATACCCGGTCCAGTTCTTCGTAGATCGTACGGTCCGTCGCGATGGAATGGCTCAGCGCCACGCCTCCGAGAATCAGATCCATCGTCTTTTTGGAAGCACGTTCAAGCGTCATCTGAAGGTTGCTTTCCTCGCGCGTGCGGACGTTCTCCGAAATTTGCTGGAAGAAAAGCACGTTGATGGAGAGAATCGGCAGCAGCACGCACAGCAAATAAATCAGCGCGAACTTCCACGTGAGCGGGATATCGTTCACGAAACCGAGCCATCCGCGGGTCCTACGCATGAAACGCCTCCAAGCTCAGCCGTATTTGTATTGGGAAGGCGGGACTTGTTTGAATTTCTTGAATTTGGCGGCGAACAGCTCGGGATCGGCGTAGCCGACGGCGCGGGCCACGTCCGCGACTTTCATGTCGGTGCGGCGAAGCAGCTTGCCCGCTTCTTCGACGCGGGTTCGGTGCAAGTAGTCGAGGAACGACATGCCGACATGCTTTTTGAACAGCTGTCCCAAATAGGCGGGCTGGAAATGCAGCTCCCGGGCGACGGTCTGCAGCTGCAGCGGTTCGGCGTAATGCGAGTGGATGTACCGGACCGCTTCGCCCGCCGGTCCCGCTTTCGACCTGCGTAGGGCCAGCCGCGCGGCCGCTTCCAGGCAGAACGATTCGAGCGGCGCGTTCCAGCCGGCCGGCTCGTTCTGCAAAAAACCGACCGACTCCGTCACGGTTTCGGACGGGCTGCCGTCTTCCCGCCATTCGGCCGTTTTCCAGAGCAAGTCCAGCAGGACGTGCGAGAGATAGGACTTCCGGAGCGCGGGCGTTTCGAACGTTTGCTGAAGCCGGTTGCACAGCCGGTTCGCCGCTTCGCCGATCCGGCGTTTGTCGTTCGCCTCGACCGCCAGCAGCAGTTCGTCCTCCGCTTCGTGCAGCGTCTCGTCGGCCGCGGCGGAAACGGCCGCGGGATCGGACCATGCATGGGGCGTCGGCGCGGACTCCGATGACGTTCCCGCCGCCTCCGCGCCGTTCCACTCCTCTTTTAATTGACGAAGCGTCCGATGGATTTCGTCCGTATCGATCGGTTTGAGCCAGTAATCGATCACGCCGAACGGCAGCGCCTGCCGGGCGATCGAGAAATCCTCGTGCCCGCTCAGGATAATGAAGCGGCAACGCAAGCGCTGCTCCTCCGAGCAGCGCTTGATCAGCTGCAAACCGTCGATCGACGGCATGCGGATATCGGTCACGACAAGGTTCGGAGACAACTCCTGGATCCGTTCCAGCGCTTCTTCGCCGTCGCTGGCTTCGCCGCACACCCGAAAGCCGTGTCCCTGCCAGTCCACCATGAATTTCAGACCTTCCAGGACGAGCGGTTCGTCGTCCACCAAGAGCACGGTATAGATGCCGGACCCCTCCCCCCAACGAGATCAGGTCCATTATATCACAGCGATATGTATCCGTTTTCAACTCCAGCCTTCAGAAATTCAAGGTTTTCCCCCTCCAAATTATGGATTTTGCCCGCGCGGCGGAGGGAGAACTTCCTCAATGGTACGTGACGTGCGCGGACAAAGCCGACGAATTCGGCACCACGTGGTAATACGTGATGCCCGGCAGGAACGGCAGCTCCTTGCCGTCCTTCAGAATCCGGACCATCCCGTCTTTGTCCGCCCACTCGGCTTCGATTGCCTTGCCTTGTTGGAACAAGATCGCTTTGCCTCCGCTGTGAAGATCGACTTCGAGCCGGCCTTCCTTGTCATAGGCCGTGTGCTTGGTCGAAAGCACGACGAGATTGGCCGCGGTCAGCTGTTCGTCATTGTTCTTGTCGACATGGGGCTTTCCGTTGATGAATCGGGCGTAAGTACCCTTGGCGGCGTCATAGGCATAGGACACCTTATAGCTGGACAGCTGGAATTTGATCTCCACCTCGGACGCGGCGGCGGCGCCCGTCAAATCGGGCGCGGCGCTGAACGTCATCGCGGGAACGTCCGCATGGTCCGGGTATTTCAGATGCGCCGCTCCGGCCCGGAGCTTCTCCAGGTTCGAATACAGGTTGTGGGGAGCCTTGCGGGTTTTGTCCCGATAGAAATACGCCCCGGCGTTCGTGATTTCGTCCAGGTCCTGCTTATGCTGGCCCCGCAGGATGGCGAACGCGTCGTTGCTGGCTCCCGCGTGCACGAGCACGCCGCCGTAGAGCTCGCCGACTTCGATGAAATAGGGGCGGATGCTGCGGATCGGCCCGATCGGATCGGCGAAATCCTTGCTTTGGAAAATGCCGACGAGTCTCGTGATGCCGCCTTCCGCGAGCAGCTCCCAGACGGTGTCGGCCTGCGTCAGGCCCGATTGCGGCCGGGCGGGCGCCAGGTTGTTGATCATGACCGCGAACGGTCTTTGGGTCACGACATGATCCACGGGGAGCCCCGTAAGCGGGGCCGTGTACGCGGGCGAAGCGCTTGGGGAAGCGGACGGCGAAGCCGATGCCGTCGGCACGGGAGTGGCCATCGTCTCGGTCGATTCGGGTTTCTTCGATCCTCCGCTGCATGCGGCCGTCGCGAGCAGCGCGCCGGCGGACACCAGCGCGAGCGCGAATTTTGCGGAACGGGCGAACTTCGATTGGGCGGGCATGCCATTCCTCCGTCTTGTCCTTTTTTGGATATTAAACCATAAAGGATGGACGTTTGTCTTGATGCCATCGTTCCATTTCTCCGTCGCCCGGTCAGGACGTCACCTTCACCAACGTGATCAGGCCGCCCATTTCCGAGCCCGAATGATGCCCCTGTTGCGGACTCCCGTTCATCGTATGGTCCAAAATGTGGCAGTGGAGCATCCAGTCGCCCAATGCTACCGCGCGGAACGCGATGTCGACCGTCTCGCCGGGGCCCAGGAGTACCGTATTCATCGTCTCGGGCGTCTTGACGGGGTTTCCGTTGCGGGCGATCACCTGGAAATCCATCCCGTGCAAATGCATCGTGTGGACTTCCGTCGTATCGATATTGATCAACCGGACCCGCGCCGTCTGTCCTTGCTTCAACTCGATGGGCGGCGTATCCGGGTAGCTTCTGCCGTTGATCGTGAAATAATCCGGCTCCTCCTCCATCCCCGCGTTCACCCGCATGCTTGCGAGCACCATGGTATAGTCTCGGTCGAACGCCATGCCGTCCCGCAAATCTCCCGACGCGGGAACCGGCGACGGAGGCGTCTTCGGATCGACGATGAACGCGCCGTACAATCCGCCGGTGATCTGCTTCATGTCGTCGTAGTGGGAATGGTACATGAACGTGCCCGGATGGGAAGCCGTGAATTCGTATACGAATTCACGCCCCGGTTCCACCGCTTTCTGGGTCACGTCCGGAACGCCGTCCATCGCGTTCGGGACCGGCAAGCCGTGCCAATGGATCGTGGAAGGCTCCGGCAGCTCGTTCACGAACGCGATGCGGACTCTATCCCCCTCCGCCACCCGGATCGTCGGCCCCGCCGTTTGGCCGTTGTACGTCCATGCGGTCGTCAGCACGCCTTGCAGCGGCGACCAATCGGACAGCCGCGCCGTCAGCGTGAATTCCTTCGTGCCGTCCGCCGCGATGCGAGGCGCCATTCCCTTGCCTTCCAGCACGTCCCGAACCCACCGCTCTTCCCGTTCGAATTGGCGCTTCGCCTGGGGGGTTCCCAGGAACACGGCGTGTTGGGCCGCGTCGTAGGAGAACGCCAGACCGGCAGCGCGGGCCAGCGGCTCCGCCGCGACCATGACGTTCGCGCCGATCTTCTTCGGATCGGCATCCTCCGGCAACGCTGTTCCGTCCCAATAAACCTTCTCCGATTCGGGATCCCACCGGTAGGCGACATCCAGAGCGTCCGCCACGTCCTGTGCCGGCAGCCGGAGCTCCGACAAGTCGTCGCGGAGCGACGCCGGATTCGGCAGCCTCTTTCCGTCCAGCAGAACGGCGATACCGGCGCCTTCCTCCGTTCCGCCGCCGGCCGACGACGCTTCCATTCCGTGCGCATAGGCGTTCTCCGGCGCGGAATGTCCGAACCATCCGCCGCCCAACGTGTACAGGACGAGCACCATCAACAATGCAAAAACCGTTCCTTGCCCTTTCTTTTTCATCGGGTCGTTCCTCCCGCCCAGGAATAAGGAAGCCGCCGGCGCGTTCCGGCGGCTTCGGCATGCGAAATGTCGGCCGAGCTTACAGACTCAGGAAATTTCCCAATACTCCTCCGGGCATCCATACGCGGCCATGGGTCAGACGCGGAGCCGCGGGAAGCGCGACGTTCTCGCCGTCCAGCACCGCCGTTTTAGAACCGACGCGGACCACCAGCTTATGCGTGCCGTGAAAAACGGTCACTTCGCGGCCGTTTTTCGATACCTCGAGGGAAGCATGGGCGGCTTCGGCTTTCTCGCGAAGCGGAACGAGCGCGCCTGCATCCTCTTTCGCCGGCTGCGGCTGGGCTGTCGCAGAATGAAGCTGGGCCTTCGTCGGAAGCCCGGAGAGGTAGCCGACCACGCCGGAGCTTTTGTTGTCGAAATACTGGTCGATGTACTTCTCCACTTCCGCTTTCAGGTTTTCCGCCACGATCATCTCGTCGCCCGGGTGCTGGATGTTGGACATGACGTAATTGAAGCCGTTCAGGTCGTCGACGGCGGCCAAGCCGGTCGCCTCCGCGCCCGCGGGCGTAGACAGGATGCGGGACAGCTTCTTCGTGTCGACGTTATACGCCCAGACGAAATTGTTGACGTGCATGCCGCTGTCTTCGCCGATGAACAGGGTGCGGAGTTCCTGCGAGAACGAGAGGTTGTCCGGGTTGGCCACCTTGTCCGGATTCGCTTTGTTGCCGAGCGCGTCCGGCGTTTTCAGATCTTCGCCCGCAACGAGGCCTTGCATGGACATCGGCACGTAGGCACTGTCGATCGCGGCGCCCGATTTGTCCTTTTGCTTGCCCGCAAGGGTCAGCTCGTAGGTCACGCCGGCGGAGATTTTATCAACCCGGATATCGTCGGCCGGATCCGTTCCTTTGGCGTCTTTTTCCATCGCTTTTTCGACGTAGGACATGGCGACGTACGCCTTGTTCGTCTTCGTGTCGAAAGCGACGCCTTCCATTTTGTTGAACTCGGAGGTGGCGCCCAGGATGGCGCCGTACCGGCGGGACTCCAGGAAAGCGGCGGCTTTCTCCATGCCCGGCTTCACTTTCAGGTATTCCACTTTGCCGGACGGGTACGTCTTGACCGCGGTAAACCCGGACGCGGCCTGGCCTGACGCCTCGAAGATGTCGCCGAATTGAATATCTTGGTCGATGTAAGCCCGGATTTCTTTGTCCGAAGCGTGGCCGAGCTTGATCCATTGCAGATCGGCGGAGCCGCCGTTCGCCGCGGACTTCTGGATCCACTTGGCCGCGTACAGCGTGCCGGCGGACAGATCCTTCGCCTTATCGGCTACGTACAGGAACAGCATCGTGTTGCCGCCGTCGTCGCCGAACAGCACGGTCCGGGAATCCGGGGCGACTTTCCCGAGCTCGTGGGAGAAACGGCCCATGCTGTAATGCTTCTCGACGCTCGCGGAGTTGTCCTTGTTCACGGTAACTTCCGTCAGAAACCCGTAAGCGTAGGGGTTGCCCTTCTTCGAGGTATCGTTGTAATAGTTTTGAACGAACGGACCGGTATACGTTTTCGTCGGGTCCGCTTCGAAATCGCGGGCGTCCGGCTCGTACTCCTCGCTGCCGAGGTGGGTATTCCACGGCGTCAGCGAACCGTTGCAAGGAATCCAAAGGCCGTCGACGGAGGAGAAATCGATTTTTTTCAGATCGACCGGCGTCAGCTCGCCCGTCTTCTTGTTCTGGTCGACCGTCGTCAGGCTCATGCTGGCCGGCACGATGCCGTACGCGCGGTTGATGTACTCATAGTGCGTCACGAGCGACAGCGCGTTGCCGCCTTTGCCCGTCGCCTTCATGCCGGGAACGGCGAACAGGCTGTTGGCGTCCGGGTCCTCCGAGACGTAGGGGACCGGCTGGGACGGATTCGTCGTGTCCATGATCGGGTTGCCCTTGGCGTCTACCGCGACGCCGGCGATCGTGCCGCCGACCTTGTCGGTGGATTTGAACAGTTTCTTGTAAACGAGAGGAAACGATCGGACCGATCCGTTGGAATAAGTCACCTTGACCGAAGCCGTGGTGTAAAGCTGCGCCATTTGCTGCGGCGTGGCGGGTGCCGGCATTCCGACGAACTCGACGGATTTGACCGAAGTCCCGTTCGCGCCGTTCGTACCGTTTGCGGAAGCGGCCGCGGGGATGCCCCCGGCCAAAATCGCGAATCCGAGTGCGGAGATCAGGGCCCGTTTGCCCCATGCATTCCATTGCATGCTGGAATCTTCCTCTCTACCATGAAATTGAACTCACGATAGCATGATAGAAGAACCGCGTTCGGGGAATGTCAGGGGAAATCGCGATTTTCGTTAACGGATCGCGGAAGCGATCGCTTCCTTCGCCCCGATCATCTCGTCGACCGTGCCGAATTCGTAGCCCGCTTTTTTCAAGTCTTCGATGACGAGGGGCAGCAGCTTGAGCGTATGGTCCAACGCGTTCTTGCGTCCGCCGAACGAATGGAGGAGAATGATGCCTCCCGGACGGGTATGCTTCCGGACGTTCTCGCGCATGGTGGCTACCGAGGTGCCGGCCCAATCTCTCGGGTCGACCGTCCAATACACGTGGGACAGATGCTGATCGTGCAGATAGGAAATCAGGCCGTCGGACAGGCTGCCGTTCGGCGCCCGGACGAGATCGGGACGGTACCCCGTGGCCTTTTCGATGGCGTCTTGGGTTTGCAGGATTTGGACGTCCAATTGCTTGGCGGTCATTTTGGCCAAATCTTGATGCGACCAGCTGTGATTGCCGATGTCGTGGCCTTCGTCCATGATGCGCTTCGCCGTATCCGGATATTTCTCCACCTGAGTCCCGACGAGGAAAAACGTGGCTTTCACCCCGTGCTCCTTCAAAATGTCCAGCACTTTGGGCGTGTATTTGCCGTCCGGCCCGTCGTCGAACGTCAGCGCGACCACTTTCCGGGCTTCCTTCGGCTTCGGTTTGGCGGTATCGGCTTTCTCCCGCGCGGCGCGATCCGTTTCGGGCTGCTCCCGCTGAGCGCCTCCCGGGGCGTTCCCCGGCTCGTTCTTCTCCGTTTCGGGCTTGCTCGTCGCCGGAACGTCGACTGCGTTGTCCGGAGCGGCCGTTCGCGCAGATTCGGCCGCGTCCCCCGTCGGCGCGGGAAAAGCCAGGCTGGCGTAACTTGCTTGTTCCTCCGTGTTTCCCGTTTCCGCCGAACCTGCCGCGGCGATCGGCGCGGGACCGCCAGCACCCACTGCCGCCCATACGCCGAATCCCCAATCGTTCGCCGAAGCGCATCCCGACAGCAGCATGAGCAATCCGATGCCGGCCGTCCCCATTTTCCTCGTGTTCCCCATCATCGTTCACCTTCGTTTTTTCGGATATCCATTAGACGAAGGCAAAGCGGTTTCGGATCGATGGCGAGGAAGATTTTTCTAAAAAAATTCCGCGAAAAGCGGGAGGTTTCGTCAAATGCTCCAGTGATGCCAATCCCGCTGGCGCTCTTCGTACCTGTCGAGCCAGTCGGCGGTCGCTTGGAACAATTCCGCTTTATGTTCGCCGTTCGAATAGGTATGGTCCGCCTGGAACAGGATCGTTTTGTCGCAGCGGCCTTCCCCGCGAAGCCAGAACGTTTTTTCCAGCAAAAACGTGTAGTCCGCGGGAATCGCCTCGTCGCTCGTGCCATGCGCCAAGAAGACGTCTCCGTGGAATCGCGGGGCTTGATGGAAGGGTTGGAATTGCTGCAGCGATTCGAAAAACGCGGGCGTCAGCGTGAATCCGCGATAATCGGCCCGCCCTTCCTTCAGGGCCCGTTCGTAAACGTCTTTGCCTACGATGCGCACGATATCGGCGAACGGATGCAAGGCGGCAGACCAAAGCGCGAGGGATTTGACCCGGCGGTCCCGGGAGGCCGCCAGGAGCGCGGCCGCCCCGCCCAAGCTGTGTCCCAGCAGCGTGACTCTAAGCGGGTCGACGCAATCGAGCGACAACCCGTAATCCAGCACGGTGCGGATTTGGTCGATCATGGAGTCGAGCCCATGCCGGCCGTATTCCCCGCCGCTCTCGCCGCAGCCGGCGAAATCGAACCGGATGACGAGGGAACCGCGCTGTGCGAATTCGCGGGCGGCCAGAACGAACAGTCGGTCGACGCCGAGACGGCTGCCGACGAACCCATGGCAGATCACGACGAGCGGGACCTTGCGCTCGGCAGACCGATTTTCCGGCGGGGGATAATCGATGCTGGCGGCGAGCGGGAGGTCTTGGTATTTCAAGGTGATGGTTCGTTCCATGGCAGCCTCATCCTTTCTTTATTCCGTTTATTCCGATTAATTTACTATGATTTAAATGTAACACGGTCCTTTCGTTCTCGTCAAGCCTGCCGGGCACTCGAAAAAACGAAAACCGTCAGGAGATGTCGAACATCCCTTGACGGTTCGGCAAGCACTTTCCTCCCTTTCCTGACTGAAGGGGATATCCCCTTCAGTCAGGAAAACGGCAAGGTGGGTCATCTTACAGGAAAGAATGAATCCCCCTCAGGCGGAACAAGCCCAGCACCTGTCCCAGCGTCATGCTTCCTTGGGGCCGGAACGCCTCGCTCCTCGCGTAGTCCAGAAATTGCCGAAGCAGGAAGGCGGTCTCGGGCTTTTTCAGATCGTCGGCCGCGCGGAAGTTGAGCGTCGTAACGAGGAGCCTGCCCCGGCCGACGTTCGCTTCGAACGCGTAAGCCAGCCGTTTGGCCCGGTTGAAATTGTCGACCGGCTCGACGATCGGCTCGATCTCCGGAACGGCATCCAGGCACACCGCGGGAGCCCCGTTGAACAGGTGATACCAGTGCCAATCGGAATTCCCGTCATGGGGGAAAGCGCCCAAAGCGGGATGCGGACGGATCACCGTTCCCATCGTCCCTCCGGCCTGCTCGGAGAACATCAGATAGTTCCAGAACACCGGCAAATACTTGGTCACGACCGCGTCCGCGATCTCGCTCTCCCCGGCCATCAGCCATACCCGGCCGCCGTTCGCGAGATATTGCAGCACCGGGGTGGTCAGCCGGTCGACGACGGCGAGCCTCAGGCCCCGCCGAATGCTGGCGGCGGCATCGAAAGAAGGCCCCGGCTCCGAACGGATGCCGTAGAAGGCCAGCTTCAGGGAAGCGGCGCTCGTCCAGACGGAAGCGTACGACGGATCCGGCCGGACCCGGTCGAACGCCCAGAAAGACCACTCGTTCCGAATCGCGCCCCGGCCGCCCTCTTCCTCCAGCCAAGCCTCCAGAACGAGCGAACACGCGCCCGAATCCGGCAAAGCAACCCGGACCGTCCCTGCTGCCTCCACGCTCCCGCGGGTTTGTCCGCTTAAGGGAAAGCTCCCTTCTCCCAGAACCTCTCCGCCCGACTTCAGGCTCCAGCCCACCCGGCCGGTCAGCGGCAACGCCTCGCCGTAATGGGAGACGAGCAGCCGGGCGCTAAGCGTCTCCCCGGCGTAGAACGTCCGGGTGACGCATTCCATCAGCAAGGACGTCGGCCCGTTGAACCCGGCGAACGTCTCCGGATCGGCGAAGCCCTTATCGTCCCAGAAAACGTCGAGAATGCCGGTGGTGGCATGCCCTTGGCCGGGAAAATCCCGGATGTCGAGCAGCTGGAAACCGGCCGCGCCCGGCGTCCGCCTCACGCGTTCCAACGCTTCCTTCAAGGAGCGGACCTGATGGACGCCGGAAGCCGCGATGAATTCGTCCACCCTGGCGTCCAACCCTTTGCGGCGGAGCGTCTCTTCCGTCGTCTCCAGCCAGGTCGGCCGCAGCACGCCCGTGTACTTCTCTCTCTCCTGCGGACGCACGTACATCGAAAATTGCGCGTGCTCATGGCCCAGGACGGGCTTGTCCGTGAGCCGCGTCACGGCGGAGAAATCCCGGTCGGTCGCGGGTTTGGCGATTTCTTCGGTCTTCAGCGGCTTGTGCCAGTTGAAGGAATGGATGTAGAAATCGCCTGCGCGGTCCTGCTCCGGCAGTTGGCCGAAGCCGGTATTGTCCGTCGCGAGCCGGGAAGGATCCCGCTCCTTCGCCAGGCGGACCCATTCGTTCAGCCGAACGTTGCCGTCATCCTCGACCAGCTCGTTGCCCATCGAGAACAGCACGAACGACGGGTGGGCGTTCAGCCGGTCGTAGATGCGGATCAACTCCGCTTCCAGGAAGGCGTCGACTTCGCCGTCCGGAACGGCGCTCCGCGGCTGGTACAGCGCCGACCAATGCGGGAGCTCCGCCTGCACGAGCATGCCCGCTTCGTCCGCGGCCTCCCAGAAGGGGGCCGGGGCCGTCCAGGAGTGAAGCCGGACGTGGTTGAAGCCGTACGACTTCGCGATGCGGAATTGCCTTGCGTAATGCTCCTTGTCCCACGACGGATACCCGGTCAGCGGGAAAATGCAGCAGTCCGCGTACCCGCGGAGGAATACCGGCGCCCCGTTCAGGAGCAGCCGTTGCCCTTCCGCCCGGAACTCGCGGAAACCGGCGCGCTGCCGGACGCGATCCTCCGTCGCGCCTCCGCGCGCCAGCGCGAATTCCGCTTCGTACAGCAGCGGGGAGACGTCCGACCAATAAGCGGGAAACTCCCCGAGCGGACAAACCACCTGCGTCCCGGTCCCTTGGCAATCCGCCGACGCCTCGAAAGTCTCCCCGCTCGGCGCGGTAAACCGGGCGATGACCCGGCAGCCCGCCACCGCCCCCGGATCCCCGTCCGTTTCGACAAGGCAGCGGAAAGCCCGCCCCGCCAAATCCGGCGTTACGCGCACGCCGCGGATCCGCAGCGGCGGCAGCAGCTCCAGGACGGCGCCGCCCGTGATGCCGCCCCACTCGGTCGCGGTGTGGCGGGTGTGGATATGGCTGTCCGCAAGCGGCAGCAGCATCCGGTTGTCGACGCGGATGAGCAGCTCGTTCCGGCCTGGGACCAGAAGTCCCGTCACGTCGTGGACGTGCTCGACGGACAGGCTCGATTCCCGCCCGGCATAACGGCCGTTAAGCCAGACCTGCGACGCCCAACGCACGCCGGCCAGCGTGAGCCGCGCGGCGCCGTTCTCCGGGGCCGCCTCGGCTTCGAATTCCAGCCGGTACCAGCCGGTACCGGTATATTCCCGGATCTTCGTCCACGTATCGATCTGCTGCAGCAGCGGCTCGTCGCCGAACCCCTGCTCCTCCCAGGAACCGGGGACCCGGATCCGGCTCTCGAACCGGGCCGCCTCCGGCAGCTTTCCGGAGGAGAACTCATCCGCGGGATCGAGGAAAAACCGCCATTCCCCGTCCAAAGGGATCGACGTTCTCCCCGTGTGTTGGTTCATCACGTTCACCATCCCGTTCCTCCTTCCCTCAGCCTTTGACGGCGCCCGCGGTCAAGCCCTTCATGAACGTGCGCGATCCCAGAATGAACAGGATCAACACCGGAACCGTCGACATCGTCAGCGCCGCCATTCGGGCCGCGTAATCGGTCCGATGCACGATGCCGAGGTTGGAAATGAAGACGGGCAGCGTGTACCAATTCGCTTTATTGATCGTGACGAGCGGCAGCAGGTAGTTGTTCCAAGACCACAGGAACACGAGCGTAGCCAGCGTCGCCAGCCCGGGCTTGATGATCGGCAGCACGATCCGGGCGAAAATGCCGGGCTCCGAGCAGCCGTCGATCCGCGCGCACTCCAGCAGGTCGGTCGGAATCGAGTCGCGGATGAACTGGATCATGAAGAACCCGCCGAACGGGAACGCCGCCCACACCAGGATCACGGGCCACAGCGTGTTGCCGACGCCCAAGTGGCGCATCTCGATGATGTAGCCGATCAGGCCGACCTGCGTGGGCACCATCATCGTGAGGATGACGAACAGCTGCAGCCATTTCCGTCCGCGGAATTCGAACTTCGCCACGGCGTAGCCGACCAAGGTGCTGGTCAGCACGGCCAGCGCGACGGCGGCGATAGAGACCGTCAGGCTGTTCCCGTACACGCGGAGAAAGTCGGAACGCAGCACCGTATGCAGGTTTTCCCCCAGGTAGTCGCCGGGCAGAATCGGTATGCCCTTGAACAAGTCCTCGGTGACATGGGTGCTCATGACGATCATGATGTAGAACGGAAACAGCGACAGCAGCGAAATGACGATCAGGCAAATCCAAACGAGCGTTTTCATCGCTGGTCCTCCTTCGGCGCCGTCAACCGGTAGCTCAGCATCGAGAACACGACGATCAGCAGGAACAGCGAGTAAGCGATCGCCGAAGCGTATCCGAAGCGGGTGTCGGAAATAAACGAGACGTCCACGAACCGCCAAATCATGGTCAGCGCGGTATTGTCAGGGCCTCCTACCTGGACCGAGCCCGACCAGCCGCCGTACAGCAGCTTCGGCTCGTCGAACAGTTGAAGCCCGTTGATGACGGAAGTAACGACCAGGAAAACGCTGATGTTGCGCAGCAGCGGCATCGTGATTTTCCGGAACGTATGGAACCCGGAGGAGCCGTCGACCTTCGCGGCTTCGTAGACGTCCTGCGGGATCACGGTCATGCCGGCCATGTAGATGATCATGAAATAGCCGAGGTTGCGCCAGATGACCATCAAGGCGATCACGGCCCTTGAACTCCAAGGATTCTGGAGCCAATAGACCCCTTCCTGCACCCAGCCGAATTTCACGAGCAGCAGGTTGACGAGTCCGGTTTGCCAGTCGAACAGGTAAGAGAAAATGAAGCCGATCGCGACCGGCGTCGTAATGTACGGCAATACGTTGATCGTCTGGATCAGCTTTTTGCCCCGGACCAGATGGAACGTCCAATAGGCCAGCAGCAGTCCCAGAATCAATGTGACCGGGATGAACATCGCCATCATGATCAGCGTGTTCCAGAGCGATTTCACGAACAGCGGGTCATGGGACCACAGCTGGACGTAGTTTTTGAAGCCGATGTAGGTTTTGGCGCCGATTCCGTTCCAATCGTGCAGGCTGAGCACGAAGGAATAGATGACGGGGTACAATTGGAAAGCCGCATAAGCCGCCACAAACGGCAGAGAGAAAAGATAGGGCCACATGCGTGGCCCCCATCCGCGTTTGCGGGATGCGGCGGAAGTAACGGTTCGTTCCGCGTTCACGGTCATCCCTCGTTTGCTGTTTACTTCACGTTGGCGTCAGGCGCCTTGTTCTTGAACTCCGTTTTGAATTTCTCGAGCGCGGCGTCGGCCGTAATGGAGGTATCCTTCGTCCAGAGCGGATACAGGGCGTTCATGACCGAATCCACGACGGAATCGTATTTGGACTGCGGAGCGCCTTTCATGTCCGGAATGATGTTGTCGAGGAAGTACCTCGCCAGGTTCTGGCCCCCGAAAAACTCGTCGTAGGCGCCCGGAGCGTCGAACGTCGCTTTTTCCTTCTCGTAAAAGGCTTTGTTGCTCGTCATGTTGCCGAACGTTTTGAAGTTATACAGCGAGCCTTCTTCGGACTGATAGGCGAAATTCACGAACGCCCAAGCGGCTTCCTTCACCTTGCTGTCCTTGTAAATCCCGACCGCGGTGCCGCCGCGGGCGAATCCGGCTTCCGGCGCTTTGACGAGACCCCAGCGGCCTTTGCCTTCCGGATCGTTCGCCGAGATGTGCCATTTCGGACCCCAAGGAGCCATCGGGTAGAACATGAATTCGCCTTTCGCCATGGAAGCGGACCAAGCGGGCGTCCACAGTTCGTTCTTGCCGAGAATGCCGGCGTCGCGCATCTTGAACAGCGTGTCGATCGGCCCCTTCAGCTTGGCGGTCAGATCGACGTCGGATCCGTTCACGTACGGGACGACGTTCTGGTTTCTCAGCACGAGGAACGCGTCGCCGAGCCCCGGGAACATGAGCACCTTGCCGCCGCTCTTTTCCTTGAGCTCGGTACCTTTGGCGATGAAATCATCCCAGGTCGACAACAGCTTCTCCAGCTCGGCCGGATCGTCGGTGCCCCAATATTGCTTCGCCAGGTCGCGGCGGTACGCGAAGCCCGCCGGCGTGATAGCCTGGTCGACGGCTACGACTTGGCCTTTGGAGTTCGAAATGAACGGAATCGTGTAGTCCAGGACGCTGCTGCGGTCGAAGTTGTACGGAGCCTGCTCCAGATTGTCCAGCACGTCGAGATCGAACAGCTTGCCGCGGTACGCTTCTTCGCCGAGGATGATGTCCGGCACGTCGGACCCGGAAGCGATGCCGCTTTGCAGCTTCTGCAAGTAATCGTTCGGGTTGACGACGGTGACTTCGACCTTGATGTTCGGATACTTCTTGTTGAACTCCGGAATCATGCCTTTCTGGAACGTTTCGTCCCAGTCCCAGATTTTCACGGTACCGCTGAGCTGCGTCGGGTCGGTGCTCGCGGAAGCCGTGGGCGACGCGCCGCCGGACGATGCCGACGGGCTCGCCGGGGACGGCGAAACGCCGGAATCCGAGTTGCCGCCGCCGCAGGCCGCCAGCGCGCCGGCCAGCAGGGTCAGAGGCAGAGCGCCCGCAAGCCATTTGGAAACCTTCTGTTTGTTCACTTTCAAAGTCCCCCCAGGTTCTAAAGTGGAAAGCGCCTTCCTGATGTCCATCGTACCCCCGGGGCGTCCCTCGTTGTAGGAGTCAAAACGGCGATTTTGTATAAAATCCGGCGCTCCTTTACCCCGCTTCCGTCAGCGGAAACCGCAAGCGCACCAGCGTTCCTCCCGCAGACCCGCGCTCGATTTCAAGCCGAGCGGCCGCACCGAACGTCGTCCGGAGCCGCTCCCGGATGTTGGAGAGGCCGATCCCCCGCGTCCGTTCGTGGACTTCGGGCAAGGCCGGCGAGCGGACCGGATCGGCTTCGCTCCGGGCGAACCCCCGGCCGTCGTCTTCCACCTCCAGCACGAAATCGCCCGATTCGCGATAGGCCCTGACGGCGATTTCCCCCTGCTCCCGCTCGGACGGGACGATGCCGTGAACGATCGCGTTTTCCACCAGCGGCTGCAGCGCCATCCGGAGCACCGGCTTGTCCAGTAGGCCGTCCTCCAGCTCCCAGCGGAGCTTGAACCGGCCCGGATACCTCGTTTGCTGGATCAAGGCGTATTTGTCCACGATTTTCTTCTCTTCGGCCAAAGGGGCGCGGACGGCCCCTTCTCCGGTCTTTACCGTGTCTTGCAATATCCCGATCAAAGCCTGCGTCACCTCGACGGCTTGCGCGTTGCGGCCGGCATGGGCCAAATAAATCAGCGTGTTCAGCGTGTTGTAGACGAAGTGCGGATTGATTTGCGCCATCAGCAGGTCGATCTGCATTTTGCGCTTCATCTCTTCATCGCGGATCGAAGATTCGATCAAATCCTTCAAGTCGGTGACCATCCGGTTGAAGCCGCCGCCCAGGATTTCCAGCTCGTCCCCGCTCTTGATGGAGACGTGGGTGTTCAGATCGCCCGCCGCCACCCGCTTCATCGCTTGCGTCAGCCGGGACAGCGGCCGGGTCAACCCCACGATGATCGGGAGCATGACGATCAGCGTGACGGCGATTCCGCTCAAGATGATAATCACGTAAAAATAAAACACCCGGTTGATTTTCTCGAACAGCTGCTTCTTGGAAATGAGCGCCGCCTGCTTCCAGCCTTGGTTCATCGCCTCGTCGGTCAGCGCGATCCGCTCCGCGTCCTCTTGGAAATCCGTTCCGGAATCCAACGCTTGCTTCAGGAACGCGGCATCGTCCCTTCCCAGAGCGGGGGCGGACGAGAACAGCAGGGCCCCCGATCCCGTGTACAGCGCCATCTGCTCGAAATCCCGTTCGCTCTGCCGGAACACGTTGTCGAGCTCGGAATAGGCGACATCCAGGATCAAATAGCTGTAAGGCCCCGTCTGATCCCCGATCGGCCGGTACTTCAGCACGTAGCTGAACGCCTGCCGGTTGCCGCCGATGTAAAAGAACGGATGGGGCTCGGAATATCCGCTGCGGGAATCCTTCATTTTCAGGAACCAGTCCTGCATCAGATAATCGGCGAAATAGTCCTCGTAGCCGCTGTAGTTGGAATACGTCTCCCCTCCCGGAGGGACGAGAAGGATGTTCAAAATGAAGTTGTTGAGGGCGGCGAACCGTTGAAGCTTCTCCTGGACGGCCTGCTTCCGGAAATAGTCCTTTTCGATATCCGGACTTGCCGGCTGGCTGACGAGCGCGGCGATTTCCTCGTCCGAGACGATGTACTCCGCGGTCTTCATGACTTGCTCCTGGATTTTCTTGAGCTGGAACGACACCTGCGCCAGCTTCGTGCGGCTGTCCTTGATCGACTGGTCCCGGATGATTCCTTTGGCGTAATCGTAGATGAAAAAGCCGCTGAGCAGCAGCGAGACCGAAACGACGAGCGCGGTGCTGGCGATGATTTTCGTTCGGATTTTCATCCGCATGGCCGATTCATCTCTTTCTCTCCATGAAGTCGAGGGGATTTTGGCCCGTCCATTTGCGGAACACCTGGCTGAAATATCGGCCGTTCCGGTATCCCACGCGCTCGGCGATCTCGTACACCTTGAAGGTGCCTTGCTCTAGCAGCGCTTTGGCGCGTTCCATCCGGATGTCCGTGAGCTTGTCCAGCAGCGTCCGGCCGGTCTCTTCTTTGAAAACGTGGCGAAGGTAGTCGCGGCTGATGCCGAGATGCTGGGCGATCGCGTCCGCGCTCAGCTCTTCGTCCGCGTAGCGGCTCTCCATGTATTCCAGCGCCTGCCGGACTTTCCGGGAAAGCGCGGCCGCGCCGCCAGCGGCTTCGGCCAGCCGGTCCACCTCCGCGAGCGCCCACGACCGGATGCCGGCGACGGACACCCATTGTTCCGCCCGGAAGTTTCCCGCCTCCCAGGCTTCCCGCAGCGAAGGCAGCCGGGACGCCGCCCGGCTTCGGTCCAGCAGGGCCGCCAGCTGGCGGCAGAAATCCGCGAACCCGGTCACGTCCCGCGAGGCTTCCGCCTGCCCGAACAAGGCTTCCAGCGCGTTGGACGCCTCGGCGAAATTCCCCGCGTTCAGCGCTTCCCGGAAACGCGCCATCCCGTCTACCCAGGCCAAAGGGCGGACTTCGGTCGGGGGCTTGGCGGCGGGATCGTTCAGGCGATAGGACGCCCGGGGACCGGCGAAAACCGACAACGCCAGGAAGCGTGCCGCTTCCGCCAGCTTGGCGGGCACATCGACCCGACCGGCCAATCCGAACGCCGCGGCGACGGACGCCGTCGTGCCGATTCGCCTCTCCAGCGTCTCCCGGGCCTTGGACGCTTTTTCTTCGAGAAATTCCCGTTTCTTGCCCTCGCCCCGGATTCCTCCGTCCGTATAGAGAAGGACGTACTGGTTATCCAGAAAACGGACGGCCGCCAGCAACTCGGCGTCCCCTCCGTCCGGCCACTCTGCCGGCAGTCTGGCTGCGGAGACGTCCGCCGCGCCCACGATTCCGGCCAAAACCGGAAACGGGAGATCGGGCTGCAGGACGATCAGTTGCAGGTTGTCCGCGGCGGACGCCTTGCCGCCGGCGGCGATCGCCCACTGCTCGTCCGTCAGCGGGCGACCGCCCAACCAGTCCGTGAGCAGGCGGCCGCGGTCCGCATCCCGGCGCTGCCTTTCCCGCTCGATCTCCTGCCGGAGCCCGGCCAGCTCCCGCTGCAAGGTCTCTCCGTTCATTTCATGCTTCACCCAATAGTTGGACACGCCCAGCTTCACCGCCGCCTTGGCGTAGTCAAACTCCTTGTAGGAGGTGAGGAGGACGATTTTCAGGAGCGAGCCGGCGGCGGCGAGGCGTTCGCAGAGCGCCAGCCCGTCCATGCCAGGCATGACGATGTCCATGATCGCCAGCTCCGGCTGATGCTTGCGCGCCAGCTCGGGAGCCTGAAGCGGATTCGTTGCGGCGCATACGATTTCGAAACCGAGCGCGTCCCAAGGAACGAGCCCGCGAAGATGTTCGATCGCCAGGATTTCGTCGTCGACGATCATGACTCTTATCGGTTTCAAGCGAAAGCTCCTTTCCGGAAAAACCGTACCCCCATTATAATCCGGGAAAGCGCGACCGTCAGGAAAATTGGGGCAAGCTACGAACAGCCAAAAAATACAAGGGAGGCTGACGGGATGAAAACGTTCGTCGAATGGTTGTCGGGCCATACGATCACGGCGCTGCTGGCCGCAGGCATGATCTGGGCGATCGGTTATGTGTTCGTCCGCCGCCGGGAGCTGTTCCAGAAAAAATAAACCTTGGCCGGGCGGCCCGATCCGCGGGATCGAGCCGTCCGGCCAAGGCCGTATGGATAGCGAAGGGAATTCGGTTACCGAAGCGCCTTGGCGGCGATGTCGGTCCGGTTCATTTTGCCTTGGAACGTAATGCGGTCCGCCGCGGCGTAGGCGCGCTCGCGCGCCTGGCGGATGTCCGCTCCGCGCCCGACGACGCCCAGGACGCGGCCGCCGTTCGTGACGATCCGGCCGTCTTTCTCCGCCGTGCCGGCATGGAATACGAGCGCTTCCTCCTCGGAGACACGATCCAGGCCCTCGATCGGCAATCCTTTCGGATAGGAGCCGGGATACCCTTCCGAGGCGAGTACGACGCACACCGCCGATTCCGGGCTCCAGGCGATGTCGACGCGGTCCAGCCGGCCCTCCAGCGACGCTTGGAAAATCTCCAGCAGGTCGGTCTGCAGCCGAGGAAGCACGACCTGGGTCTCGGGGTCTCCGAAGCGGGCGTTGAACTCGATCGTCTTCGGGCCGTCTTTCGTGATCATGAGGCCGGCGAACAGCACGCCGCGGAACGGGCGGCCTTCGGCGACCATCGCGCGGGCCGTCGGCCGGATGATCGTCTCGATCGCCGTGTCGATGACCGACTGCGGAATATGCGGCAGCGGGGAATAGGTGCCCATGCCGCCCGTGTTCGGCCCTTTGTCGCCGTCGAAGACCGGCTTATGGTCCTGCGCCGCGGGCATCGGTACGACCGTCTCTCCGTCGACGAACGAGAGGATGGACATTTCCTGCCCTTCGAGGAACTCTTCGATGACCACCTTGTCGCCCGCCGAGCCGAACGACTTGTTCAGCATCGTATCGCGGAGCGCCTCATCCGCCTGTTCCCTCGTGAAGCATACCGTGACGCCTTTGCCGGCGGCCAATCCGTCCGCTTTGATGACGATCGGGACCGGCTGTGCGTCCAAATACGCTTTGGCGCTCTCATAATCGGTGAACGTCTCGTACCGGGCGGTCGGGATGCCGTATTTGCGGAGCAGGTTTTTCATGAAAATTTTGCTGCCTTCGATCTCCGCCGCGTTCTTCCGAGGACCGTACACCGGAATGCCAGCCGTCTCGAAGGCGTCCACGATGCCCGCCGCGAGCGGATCGTCCGGTCCGACGACGACGAAATCGACGGCTCTCTCGCGGGCGAACGCCACGAGCCGGTCGAATTCCATTTCGCCGATCGGCACCGTTTCCGCAAGCTGGGCGATACCCGCGTTGCCCGGCGCGCAGAGGATTTCGCGGGCGGGGTCGGCGCGTTTGAGCGCCCAGACGATGGCGTGCTCCCGCCCGCCCCGTCCGATCACGAGGATGCGCACGTCAGGCCCCTCCTTCGGCGTCTTTGTTGAGGACCGTAAGCGTCGTGGCGCCGTCCGAGACGCGGATCGTTTTGACGAGCAAGGAAATCTTGTTGTCCCCGTTCAGCAGGTCCCAATAAAACCGGGCGGTCTCCCCGGCATCGTCGAACAGGGGCGCGAGTTGAGGCTCTCCCGCGAACGAAGGCAGCGGGTTGCCGTCTCCTACGTACGTCGAGATGAAGTGGCCGTACCCGGCGATCGCTTTTTCGTAGTGGAAAAATTGGCGTTTCGTTTGCGACTCGTCGTTCTCGTTCGATTTCAGGATCGACAGCTTATAGGCGTTCTGCCGGTCGTTCAGGTCGACGAGCCCCGAGATCCGCGGCGTGAAATTCGGCGGGTCCGGCTCGTACGTGCGGGTCGCCAGCGCCTGCTCGAACGTGCCGCCCGAACGCAGCGCATCCCAGATCGTGTCGGTCTGGTCGCCGTTGGTGACGATATGCGCGCCGCCTTCGTGCCGCAGCGGATAGTAGATGATCAGCGAAGGGTCGGACAGTTTCGCCGGATCGCGCGCCTCGGTGCGGAGGAATCCGTTCTCCTCCGGCACGAACACGCGGTTGCGGCTGTTCTCGCTGCGCCCCATGATCCAGTATACTTGCACGTACCTCGTCGCATCCGGCGTCAAGCCGATGATGATGCCGCGGCCGGGATACGCGTTCTCCTTCAATTGCCGGACGGTCTTGTCCGCCAGCTCCTGCCACTTGACCGACGTGTTCGTCGTCATGTTCCGCCGTCGCCCCTTCCGTTTAATGGTGGAACAGGCGAACGCCCGAATACACCATGACCATGCCGTAGTCGTTCGCGGCTTTGACCACTTCTTCGTCCCGCAGCGAGCTGCCGGCCTGGATCACGTACTTGACGCCGCTGCGGCTCGCCCGGTCGAGATTGTCGCGGAACGGCAGGAACGCGTCGGAACCGTACGAGACGCCTTGCAGGCCCTTGAGCCATTCGCGCTTCTCGTCCCGCGTCAGGCGGGCCGGCACTTCATCGAAGCAGCGCTCCCAAGCGGCTTGCTCGACCGGCGTGACTTCCTCTTCCAGCCACAGGTCGATCGCGTTGTTCTGTTCGGCGCGCGACAGCCCTTCGCGGAATTTCATGTTCAGCGCGGCCGGATGCTGCCGCAAATACCAGCGGTCGGCTTTGTCGCCGGCCAGGCGCGTGCAGTGGATGCGCGACTGCTGGCCCGCGCCGATTCCGATCGTCTGGCCGTCCAGCGCGTAGCAGATCGAGTTCGACTGCGTGTATTTCAGCGTGATCAGCGCCACCAGCAGATCGCGCTTCGCGCTCTCCGGCAGCTCTTTGTTCTCCGTCACGACCTGGTCGAACACCGAAGCGTCCGGCACGGCGTTGTTGCGCTCCTGCTGCAGCTTCAAGCCGAACAGCGTGCGCGTCTCGATCGGGTCCGGCACGTATTCCGGATCGATTTGCAGCACGAGGTATTTGCCGCCCTTCTTCTGCTTCAGGATGTCGAGCGCCTCCGGCGTATAACCCGGCGCCACGACGAGGTCGGACACCTCGCGCTTCAGCAGCTGCGCCGTGGAAGCGTCTACGACGTCGCTGAGCGCGGCCGCGTCGCCGAAGGAGGACATGCGGTCGGCGCCGCGCGCGCGGGCGTAGGCGGTCGCCAGCGGCGACAGCTCCATTCCTTCCACGAAGTAAGCTTTCGCCAGTTCGGGCGTCATCGGCGCGTAAACGGCCGCGCCTGCCGGACTGACGTGCTTGAACGATGCCGCGGCCGGCAGCCCGGTCGCTTGGCGCAGCTCGCGCACGAGCTGGAACGCGTTCAGCGCGTCAAGCAGGTTGATGAAGCCGGGGTCGCCGTTCACGACGGTCAGCGGAAGCGCCTTGCCGTCCTCCGTGAACAGCTTCGCGGCCTTCTGGTGCGGGTTCATGCCGTATCGCAATTCGATTTCTTTACCATCGCTCATGAATCGTTCCTCGTCCTTTCTTGTTCCGCTTCCGAGCGGCAGGGATTCGTCGCCTTAGCGAATGCTTACTTGACGGCCGGTGAGCGTCACGCGCCCTTCCGCGATCCAGCGCACGACGCGCGGCAGCAGTTCATGCTCCGCCGCGTGGACGCGCGCCGCCAGCGTTTCCTCCGTGTCGTCCTGACAGACCTCGACCGCCTGCTGCGCGATGATCGGCCCCGTATCCATGCCGCCGTCCACGAAGTGAACGGTCGCGCCCGTGATTTTCACGCCGTATTCGAGCGCCTGCCGCACGCTGTGGATGCCGGGGAACGCCGGCAGCAGCGCGGGATGAAGATTGATCATCCGGCCGTAGTACGGCTCGACCAAAACCGGCGTGATCAGCCGCATGTAACCGGCCAGCACGATCCACTCGACGCCGCGTTTCCGCAGTTCCGCGAGAATGTCGTTTTCATAAGCCTCCCTCGACGGATAGGCTTTCGGATCGAACGTATAGGTGTCCACGCCGAACGCCTTGGCCCGCTCCAGCACGTAGGCCGAAGGCTTGTCGCAGACGACGAGCTCGATGCGGGCGGGGATGCCCTGGTCCCGGATCGCCTCGGCGACGGCCTGGAAGTTGCTCCCGCTGCCCGAGGCGAATACGGCGAGACGGACCGTCATGGCAGCTCCGTCCCTTCGAAGGTGACCATTTTCCGGCCCGCCGTGACGGTTCCGATCCGGTAGGCTTGCTCGCCCAGCTCCTTGGCGGCCGCGACGGCTTGCTCCGCCTGGTCGGCCGGCACGACGAGCACCATCCCGATGCCCATGTTGAACGTCGTATACATGTCGCGGTCGGAAATGCTTCCGTCCCTCTGCATCAGCCCGAAAATCGGCTGAACCGGCCAGGAGCCGCGCTGAATGTCCACGTTGACGCCCTCCGGGAGCACGCGCGGAATGTTCTCGATGAAGCCTCCGCCTGTAATGTGGGCCATCCCTTTGACCTGTACGGACTCCAGCAGTTTCAGTACCGGCTTGACGTAAATTTTGGTCGGTTCGAGCAGCGTCTCCCCGAGCGTGCGGCCTTCCAGCTCCGGCAGCTTGTCGACCAGCGAATAGCCTTTCTGCTCGAGCAGAAGACGACGGACGAGGGAGAACCCGTTCGAGTGAACGCCGCTCGAAGCGAAGCCGATTACCGCGTCTCCCGGGACGATGGCCGAACCGTCGACGATGCGCGGCTTGTCCACGATCCCGACGGTGAATCCGGCGATATCGTACTCCCCGTCCTGGTACATGCCGGGCATTTCCGCCGTTTCGCCGCCGATCAAGGCGCATCCGGCTTGGGCGCAGCCTTCGGCGACGCCGGCGACGATCGCCTCGATCTTCTCGGGCACGAGTTTGCCCGTCGCGAGGTAGTCGAGGAAGAACAGCGGTTCCGCCCCCGTTACCACGACGTCGTTCACGCACATGGCGACGGCGTCGATGCCGATCGTGTCGTGTTTGTCCATCTGGAACGCCAGCTTCAGCTTCGTGCCGACGCCGTCGGTCCCGGAGACGAGCACCGGATCCTCGTACTTGCTCTTGTCCAGCCCGAACAGCCCGCCGAACCCGCCGAGCCCGGTCAGCACCTCCGGCCGGAACGTGCGCTTCACGTGCTTCTTCATCCGTTCGACGGCCTCGTTGCCCGCGGCGATGTCGACGCCGGCCTGTTTGTACGCTTCGGACACTCCGTTCACTCCTCATTCTTCACTATAGGGGTTGGCGAAACTTAGTCGCAGCCGCAGCCGATCCGGGCGTCCTCGAACTCGACTTTCGTCGGATAGTCGTTGCTGAAGCAGCCGAGGCAAAGCCCGCGGTCCAGCTCGCCTTCATGTCCGCCGATCGATTCGATCAAGCCTTGCTTGCTCAGGAAGGCGAGAGAATCCGCGTTGATCGCCTGGCGGATCTCCTCGACGGTCTTGCTGCTCGCGATGAGATCCCGTCGGTCCGGGGTGTCGATCCCGTAAAAGCACGGGTTCGCGAACGGCGGCGAGGTAATGCGGACATGCACCTCGAGCGCCCCCGCCTCCCGCAGCAGGTTGACGATGCGCCGGGAGGTCGTGCCGCGCACGATCGAATCGTCGATCATGACGACCCGTTTGCCCTCCACCACTTTGCGGACGGCGGACAGCTTCATTTTCACGCCCCGCTCGCGCAGTTCCTGGGACGGCTGGATGAACGTGCGCCCCGTGTATTTGTTTTTGATCAGCCCGAGCTCGTACGGGATGCCCGTCTGCTCCGCGTACCCGATCGCCGCCGATATGCTCGAGTCCGGCACCCCGGTCACGACGTCGGCGTCCGTGAACGCTTCGACCGCCAGCTGCCGGCCCATCCGCTTGCGGGCCGCGTGCAGGTTGATCGCGTTGATGTCGCTGTCGGGACGGGCGAAGTAAATGTACTCCATCGCGCACACCGCGCGGCGCTCCAGCGCGGCGAACCGGTCCTCGCGCACGCCGTCTTTGTCCAGAATCAGCAACTCGCCGGGCTGCACGTCGCGCAGGTACGTCGCGCCGATCGTCTCGAACGCGCACGTCTCCGAAGCGAAAACGTGCCCGTCGCCCAACCGGCCCATCACGAGCGGCCGAAGGCCGTGCGGATCCGAGGCGACCAGCATCGTGTCGTTCGTCAGGATCAGGAACGCATAACCGCCGATGAGCTGCGCGAAGGCGTCCTTGACCGCCTCGACGAGGCCTTTGGACGACCGGGCGATCAAGTGGGCGATGACCTCGGTGTCGCTGGACGTTTGGAAAATGGAGCCTTGCGCTTCGAGCTCCCGCCGGATTTGCGGCGCGTTGACGATGTTGCCGTTGGTGGCGACCGCCAGATCGCCTCCGCGGTATTTGAACACGAGCGGCTGGGCGTTGGCCAGCTTGCTCTCGCCCGCGGTCGAGTACCGCACGTGCGCGATCGACCGGTCGCCGGTCAGCGAAGCGATTCGGCTCTCGTCGAACACTTCTTTGACGAGTCCCATTCCGCGATGGTAATGGAACTCGCCGTCATCGGAGGTGCAGATTCCGGCGCTTTCCTCGCCCCGGTGCTGCAGCGCGTGCAGGCCGTAATAGGACAGGGCCGCGGCGCCGGGATGGCCGAACACCCCGAAGACGCCGCACTCTTCCTTCAGTTTGTCGAAAATATCGTCGTGTCCGTTGCCTTCGTTGTAGTAGTCTCCCGTCCAGAGGCGCTGCACCGGTATCCCTCCATTCTGTCCATGGTCAGCGGGTGCGGCCGGATTTACTTCATCCGGCATGGGATGGCTTCCTTCCATTCGCGGCGCAATTCCTCCACCGGAGCGTCGATCGCCGTGTGGCCCGCGACCTTGATCGTCAGGCGGTCTCCGCCGACGGTGCCCAGGCGCGTTGCCGGCACGCCTTGCTCCTTGAGGAGCGCGGCCAGCTTCTCCGCCTTCTCCGGCTTCGCCGACAGCAGGATCCGCGATTGCGATTCGCTGAAAAGCGCGAGATCCGGGCGCAGGTTGGGCGTCCATTCGACGCTGGCCCCCAGGCCGCGTCCGAAACAGGACTCCGCCAGCGCCGCCGCCAGCCCGCCCTCGGAGAGGTCGTGCGCCGAAGCGACGAGGCCCGCGCGGATAGCGGCCAATACCGCTTGCTGCACGCCGCGCTCGACCGCCAGGTCGATCTCGGGCGGGCGCCCTTCGGTCACGCCGTGCACGGCGTACTGGAATTCGCTGCCGCCGATTTCCGCCTTCGTCTCGCCCAGAAGGAAAATGACGTCGCCTACTTCTTTGAAATTTTGCGTCGTGATATGGTCAAGGTCATGCACCAGGCCGACCATGCCGACGACCGGCGTCGGGTAGATCGCGCCTTTCACGTTCTCGTTGTACAGCGAAACGTTGCCGCCGATGACCGGCGTGTCCAGCACGCGGCAGGCTTCGGACATCCCGTCGACCGCCCTCTCCATCTGCCAGAAAACTTCCGGTTTCTCGGGGCTGCCGAAGTTCAGGTTGTCGGTGATCGCCAGCGGTTCGCCGCCGGAGCAGACGATGTTGCGGGCGGCTTCCGCTACCGCGATTTTGCCGCCGACCTCGGGATCGAGATAGACGTAACGGCCGTTGCAGTCCGTCGTCATCGCCAGCGCCTTGCGGGTGCCGCGGACCATGACCACCGCGGCGTCCGAACCCGGCACGACCGCCGTCGAAGTGCGCACTTGGTAGTCGTATTGGCTGTACACCCACTCTTTGCTCGCCAGCGAAGGAGAGCCGAGCACCTTTTTCAAAGCGCCGGTCAGATCCAGCACCTGCTCGTAGCGGGTCGTGTCGACAGAACCGTTCTGCAGGTAATATTCCGGCACCTTGGACGGTTTGTCGTAGATCGGGCAATCGTCGACGAGCGCCTTGACCGGCATGTCGGCGACTTGCTCGCCTTTATGGAAAAGGCGCAGGCGTCCGTCGTCGGTCACTTTGCCGACTTTGGCGCAATGCAGGCCCCAGCGCGCGAAAATCGCTTTCGCTTGCTCCTCGTGCTGCGGCTCGGTGACGAACAGCATGCGCTCCTGCGACTCGGACAGCATCATTTCGTAGGCGGTCATGCCTTCTTCGCGCTGCGGCACCTCGTCGAGGTACAACTCCATGCCGTTGCCGGCCTTGCTCGCCATCTCCGCGCTGGAGCAGGTGAGCCCCGCGGCGCCCATGTCCTGGATGCCGAGCACGATGCCGGAATCGATCAGCTCGAGCGTCGCTTCCATGACCAGCTTCTCCATGAACGGATCGCCGACTTGGACGGCGGAACGCTTCGCTTCGGATTCGGCGGTCAGGTCCTCGGAAGCGAAAGTCGCGCCGTGGATGCCGTCGCGGCCGGTGGCCGGCCCGACGTAGAAGACGGGGTTGCCGACGCCTTTGGCGACGCCGCGCTGGATTTTGTCGTGGTCGATGAGGCCTACGCACATCGCGTTGACGAGCGGGTTGCCCTCGTACGCTTCATCGAACATGACTTCACCCGCCACCGTCGGAATGCCGATGCAGTTGCCGTAGCCGGCAATGCCGCCGACGACGTGGGTGAACAGGTAGCGCACGCGCTCGTTGTCGAGCTTGCCGAATCGCAGCGAGTTGAGCAGCGCGATCGGACGGGCGCCCATGGAGAAAATGTCCCGGATGATCCCGCCCACCCCCGTGGCCGCGCCTTGATACGGCTCGACGGCGGACGGGTGGTTGTGGGATTCGATTTTGAACGCGACGGCCTGGTTGTCGCCGATGTCCACGATGCCGGCGCCTTCGCCAGGGCCCATGAGCACCTTCGGGCCGGTCGTCGGGAAACGCCTCAGGAGCGGCTTGGAGTTCTTGTACGCGCAATGCTCGGACCACATGACGCTGAACACGCCGATTTCCGTATAGTTGGGCTTGCGTCCGAGAAACTCGCAAATGAGCTCGAACTCGCTGTCGGATACGCCGAACTGCTTGTAGATTTTCTGCTCCGCGATCTGTTCGACCGTCGGTTCCTTAGCGGCCAATTGCTGCGCCATGGCGTTCCCTCCAAGCGTTGAGTACTGACGTGAACATGCGCGCGCCGTCCTTCGAGCCGAGCAGCTCGCTGACCGCCCGCTCGGGGTGCGGCATCATGCCGACGACGTTGCCGCGCTCGTTGCAGACGCCGGCGATGTTGTGGATCGAACCGTTCGGATTTTCGCCCGCGTAACGGAACACGATTTGATTATTCTTTTTCAGCTGCTCGAGCGTTTCGGCGTCTACGTAATAGTTGCCTTCGCCGTGGGCGATCGGGATGCGGACGGATTCCCCTTGGGCATAGGCGTTCGTGAAAGCCGTTCGGGCGTTCTCGACGACGAGGTCGACCGGATGGCAGCGGAACTTCAGGCTGTTGTTGCGGATCAGCGCGCCGGGCAAGAGGCCCGCTTCCGTGAGGATCTGGAAGCCGTTGCAGACGCCGAGCACGAATTTGCCGGCTTCCGCCGCTTTGTACACCTCGGCCATGACGGGTGCGAACCGGGCGATGGACCCGCATCGCAAATAGTCGCCGTAGGAGAATCCGCCGGGGACGAGGATGGCGTCGTAAGCCGACAGGTCGGTGGCCGTGTGCCAGACGTAGTCGACGTCTTGGCCGACCGTGTCTTGCACCGCGTGGAACATGTCAAGGTCGCAGTTGGAGCCGGGAAACACGAGTACTGCGAATTTCATGCGCGCCTCAGCCCTCCAATTCGAATCGATAATCTTCCACGACGGTGTTCGCCAGCAGCTTCTCGCACATCGATTTCAACTGTTCTTCCGCTTGGGCCCGGTCGGACGTGTCCAGCTCGACTTCCATGAATTTTCCGATGCGGACCTTGGAGACCTCGCCGAAGCCCAGCGTGTGCAGCGCGCCTTGCACGGCGTTGCCTTGGGGGTCGAGCACGTTTTCCTTGATCGTCACGTAAACCTTGGCTTTCATCGTTATCCTCCTATAATCGGGAGTTTGACGAAGTCAAACTCTCTCCGTTTTGGGAGATTGACGGGGTCAATCCCTCACCGTATGGGCTGATGCCCTTCGGCCTGCGCCGTAGTCAACCTGACGGAATCGTCCTGCGGCATCCGATTCCCATTCTCCTGAGCGAAGGGGATATCCCCGTCAGTCAGGTAAACGGGAAACGTGTGCCGCTTTCTCCTGAGCGAAGGGGATATCCCGCTCAGTCAGGAAAAAGCGTAATGCCCATGCGTGTAAGCTCAGCGATCGTTCTCAATCCAGGCTCTCGCCCGTCAACCGGCGATAAATGTCCTTGTAGCGAGCCGAGGTGGCTTCCACGACCGCGTCCGGGAGACGAGGCGGCGGGCTGTTCTTATCCCAATCGGAATGAAGCAAATAAGTGCGGACGGGTTCTTTGTCCATGCTGTCGATCTCGATGTCGAGCTCGTACTTCTCCTCCGCCCAGAATCGCGAGGAATCCGGCGTGAACAGCTCGTCGATCAGGATGACTTTGCCGTCCAGCACTCCGAATTCGAATTTGCAGTCCGCCAGCAGGATGCCGCGGACGGCGCAAAAGTCGCGTCCCGCTTCGTACAAGCGAAGGCTGCGTTCCCGCAGCTCTTCGGCCAGCCCGCTTCCGACGCGGCGGGCCATCTCCTCGAACGGGATGTCCTCGTCGTGCCCGACGTCGTTTTTGCCCGCCGGCGTAAAGATCGGCTCCTCCAGCTTACTGTTCTTCCGTAAACCTTCCGGCAGCCGGATGCCGTTCACTTCGCCGCTCGCCTGGTACTGCCGCCAGCCGCCGCCCGTGATGTACCCGCGGACGACGCACTCGATGTCGATACGCTTCGCCTTGCGGCACGCCATGATGCGGCCTTCCAGCTTGTCCGGTTCCTTCGCGACCGCGCCAAGCCGCTTTACGTCCGTATGCACGACGTGATTCGGCTGAAGGCCCGCCGTCCGTTCGAACCAGAACGCGCTCAGCCCGTTCAGCACCTGCCCTTTGCCGGGTACCGGCGGATCCAGCACGTAGTCGAACGCGCTGATCCGGTCGGTGACGACGATGAGCAGCTCCTCGCCCAGGTCGTACAGCTCCCGGACCTTGCCTTTATGAATCAGCGGAGCGTCGATGAGACCTTCCGCGGTGGACAATGCTTCCGTGATATTCGGCAACGCGGCCGCCCCCTCTTATTTCAATCCGAGCCGTTCGAAAATGGTGTCCACGTGCTTGAGATGCCAGGAAGGATCGAAGCAGTCCGCGATCTCTTCCGCGCTCAGCCGCGACGTGATCTCCGGCGTCGATTCCACGATGGAGCGGAAATCCCTCTGTTCCTCCCATGCCTGCATGGCCCGGGGCTGTACGGTGTCGTACGCCTGCTCGCGGCTGAATCCTTTGTCGATCAGCTTCGTCATGACGCGGCCGGAAAACGGCACGTTGTAGGTGCTGCGCATGTTGCGCTTCATGTTCTCGGGGAACACGGTCAAGTTTTTCACGATGTTGCCGAAACGGTTCAGCATGTAGTTCAGCAGCATGGTGGCGTCCGGCAAAATGACCCGTTCGGCGGAGGAATGCGAAATGTCGCGTTCATGCCAGAGCGTTACGTTCTCGTAGGCCGTCAGCATGTGGCCCCGGATGACGCGGGACAAGCCGCTCATGTTCTCGCAGCCGATCGGATTGCGCTTGTGCGGCATCGCCGACGAGCCTTTCTGGCCTTTGGCGAACGGCTCCTCGACCTCGCGGAACTCGCTCTTCTGCAGGCCGCGGATTTCCGTCGCGAACTTGTCGATCGACGTGGCGATCAGCGCCAGCGTCGCCATGTATTCCGCGTGGCGGTCGCGCTGCAGCGTCTGCGTCGAGATCGGGGCGGGCGAGATGCCCAGCTTTTTGCACACGAACTGTTCCACGAATGGATCGATGTTCGCGTACGTGCCGACCGCGCCGGACATTTTGCCGAACTCGACGCCCCGCGCCGCATGATCGAACCGCTCCAAATTTCGTTTCATTTCTTCGTGCCACAACGCCAGCTTCAGTCCGAAGGTCGTCGGTTCGGCGTGCACGCCGTGCGTACGGCCCATCATTTGCGTGTCTTTATAGCGAATCGCCTGCTCCCGCAGGATGGCGATGAAGTTTTCGAGGTCTTTGCGCAAAATCGCGTTGGCTTGCTTGAGCAAATAGCCCATCGCCGTGTCCACGACGTCGGTCGAGGTGAGCCCGTAGTGCACCCATTTGCGTTCCGGCCCGAGGCTTTCGGATACCGCCCGCGTAAAGGCGATGACGTCGTGGCGCGTCTCCTGTTCGATCTCGTAAATCCGGTCGATGTCGAACCCCGCGTTCTTGCGCAGCTCCACGGTGTCTTCCTTCGGAATGTGCCCCAGCTCGGCCCAAGCCTCGCAGGCGCACAACTCCACTTCCAGCCAGGCTTGAAACTTGTTCTGCTCGGTCCAAACGGCCCGCATTTCCGGGCGGCTGTATCGCTCGATCATGCCTTGTCATTCCTCCAAATCTCCGATTGTTCGACCCATGCCAGGGCGGCGCCGATCTGGGGCGCCAGCACGTTGACGTGTCCCATTTTGCGGCCCGGCTTCGCCTCCGCTTTGCCGTACAGATGCACCTTCGGTTCGACGCCCAGCTTTTCCGCTTCCAGATCGCAGGCGGGGAGCCACTCCATCAGCTTCTCCATGTGCTGGCCCAGCACGTTCACCATGACGACGGGCGTCAGCAGCGAAGTGTCGCCGAGCGGCAAATCGCAGATCGCCCGGATATGCTGCTCGAATTGGGAAGTGCGGCAGGCGTCGAGCGTATAATGGCCCGAATTGTGGGGGCGCGGCGCCAGCTCGTTCACGTACAGCGTGCCGTCGGCGCCCAGGAACATCTCGACCGCGATCAGCCCGACGACCCCCAGCGATTCCGCGATGGAAACGGCGAGGCTCTCCGCTTCGACCCTGATCTTATCCGGTACGCGGGCCGGCACGATGGACAGGTGCAAAATGTTGTTCACGTGCACGTTCTCCGCCGGAGGGAACGTCGTCACGCCGCCCGAAGGACGCCGGGCCGCGATGACGGACAGCTCTTTGGAGAAGGAGATGAACTTCTCCAGCACCAGCTCCGTGCCCGCCCGGGACGCTTCGCTCCAAGCCGGCTCGAGTTCGGCTTCCGCGCGCAGCACCCATTGGCCTTTGCCGTCGTAGCCGCCCGTCGCCGTCTTGAGCACCGCCGGCAGCCCAAGGCGGGCGGCCGCTTCGCGGAGCTCTTGCAGGCTGCCGATTTCGGCGTACGGCGCTACCCGCGCGCCCGCGGCCTCGAGGGCCCGCTTCTCGCGGAGCCGGTGCTGCGTGGTGTACAGCAGCGCGCTTCCTTGCGGCACGTACGACTCCGATTCCAGCATCGCCGCCACGTCGGCGTCCACGTTCTCGAACTCGTACGTGATCACGTCCGACCGGCGGGCCAGCTCGCGGGCCGCTTCCCGGTCCGAGTACGCCGCGACGATCTGACTGGCCGTCTGGCCGCAAGGCGAATCCGGCGTCGGATCCAGCGCGACGAAACGGTAGCCCATGCGGCTTCCGGCATGCGCGAGCATCCGTCCCAGCTGCCCGCCGCCCAACACGCCGATCGTGGCTCCGGGCAGGATCCTCCGCGGGGGAAGCGTCGGCTCGCAGCCATCGACTCCGCACGCCGCGCCTTCCGGCGCGCCTCCCATCCAATCGTCCAGCCGTTTCAGTCCGCTCATGGCAGCTCTCCTTCCAGCACTTCCCGGGTGATCCGCTCCCTCCTGGCTTTCAGCCGTTCGCGAACCTGCGGATCGAACGCTCCCACGATTTGGGCGGCCAGCAGGCCGGCGTTCGTCGCGCCCGCCTGCCCGATCGCGACCGTCGCGACCGGGATCCCGCCGGGCATCTGCACGATCGAAAGCAAGGAGTCGAGGCCGTTCAGCGCCTTCGATTGCACCGGCACGCCGATGACGGGAAGCACGGTTTTGGCCGCGACCATGCCCGGCAAATGCGCCGCGCCGCCGGCGCCCGCGACGATGACCTTGAGTCCCCTGGACTCGGCCGTCTCCGCGTACTCGAACATGAGATCGGGCGTCCGGTGCGCGGAAACGACCTTTTTCTCATACGGCACGCCTAACTCTTCCAACACGTCGCAAGCTTTCTTCATCGTCTCCCAATCCGACGTGCTGCCCATGATGACGCCGACGAGCACCGACATGATTCCACACATCCCCCGTTAGTTAATGTGGCTGAATGCACCCGGATAAAGCAAAAAAAGGACGACGGGTATACTTTCATGTTACCCTATCGGCCCTTTTCTTCTCCATTTCGAGGCAATTCAGCCCAAGCGGCGACGACGAAAGAACGGATCCGCCGTCGATTCGGGGATCCGCGCCTTCCGATTTGCCGAGGGCGATTTGCCGCGTAGTCCGGAAATTCCGGTTTCCGGGTAGAGACACTCGGGCCGATTCCCGAGTATATACGCGTTTCCCGCTTGATTCCGTTCGAACGAATAATGGCACTTTAGACGCTCTTAAGTGTACCTTATACCTATAGGAATGTCAATCAAAGACGAACGCTTTTAGGCTTAAAAAATACAAATGTTCGGATTTAGATGAATCCGCTAAGCCGCTGCAATTTGCCCGAAGCCGTGTCGATAATAACGGTAGCTGCTTTCTAAGCGACAGCAACCGACATTTTCATTCTCTCTTCTATAGTACAATGGATTTATCCAATCGCCGAACATCGGCATCCGGGGTGTTGCGGCTTGATCCTTATGTTTCTGTACATGATGATTATCGTAGCGAATTTCGTTCGCGACCGAAACGAACCCGTCAAATGGTTCATTTCGGTCTTGTCGGTTGGCTGCCTGGCGATCCTCGTCTCCTACATCCTGCCGGACGATATCCTGCCGGCCGTTTCGCCCTACCTGAGCCCGCGGACGGTCGAATTCCTGCGCGGGTTAAAGCCGTTGTCCGACTTTGCCGGCTACACTTATACGCCATACGGCACCTTGATGTTCGCCATCACGTATTCGGGCCCGGTTGCCAGGCGGACGAAGCGAACGCTCGCGTTCGCGCTGCTCGCTCCGATCGTCTATATGCTGTTCACGACGCCTCTTACCGTCGAGGACGGCATGAATTACGCCTTTTTCGGCTCATGGGCGCTGCTGTATCATATGGTTTCCGCCTATTTCCTGGTGCGCGCGACGGTGAACGAACCTTCCAAAGCCAACCGCGTCCAGAAAATTCTCGTCACCTTCCTGATCTTATCGCCGGAATTTTTCAACATCCTGTTCAATATTTTCCCCCGCGCTTTCCACGCAAGCGGGAATTGGCGCGCTTTTTTCACCCCGTTCGCCGCGGCGGCTTTGGTTTTCACCGGGTACAGCGTCTACCGTTACGGGGTGTTCGGCATTCGCATCCGATTCGAGAAGCATGTATTCAATAACACGTTCGAAGCGTTGGCCCGCAACAGGGGCGCCATGAACCACCTCATGAAAAACCGGTTGACCAACATGACGATTCTCGCGCGGAAGGTCAAGGAGGAAGCGGCGAATCCGGACCGTCCGAACATCGTTCGCGACTTGGATTTGATGGTGGAAGAAATGGACCGTTTGAACCGGATGATCGCGCGCATGCAGAAGCAGTTGGAAGAAGTCACCCTCGACAAAAAGCCGAACCGGCTGGCGGACGTCATCGAGCTGGCGATCCGGTCCAACGACGGGTTCATTCACAGCAAAGGGGTAACGGTGCGTTTCGAGGAGTCGGCCGATTTGACGCTGCCATGCGATTCCTTGCACTTGCAAGAAGCGCTGGGCAACATGATCCGCAACGCGATCGAGGCGATGAAGCCGGGAGAGGGCGTCCTCACGATCCGCATCGTGAAGAAAACCAGGTCCGTCGACCTTTTGCTGAAAGATAACGGCACCGGGATCGCGAAGAAAGAACAGGCCCGCATTTTCGATCCCTTCTATTCGACCAAGCATGGAGAGCATAATTTCGGGCTGGGCCTGCCCTACGCCAGAATGGTCGCGCAGAAGCACGGCGGGGATCTGCTGGTGAACAGCGAAGAAGGGCAAGGCACGGAATTCACGTTGAGGCTTCCGCTGGATACGGCGCGGTGGAACGGGAAATTCGCAAGCAAGCGGGCTCTGCGCCAAACGCAGGGTTAGGAGGGGCTCATCCGGAATGGAAACGAAGCATAACATCCGCGTATTCGTCTGCGAAGACGATAAGGTCTATACGCGCCTGCTATTGGAGCGCCTGGGCAAGGAGCCCGATCTCGAACTCGCCGGCACCGCCGTCAGCCGGGAGACGCTGGCGCATGCGGCCGAATCCGCGGCGTTCGACGTGCTGCTGCTCGATCTGAATTTGGCCGACAAGCAGATGGAGGGACTGGAAATCGCGCTCGATTTCCGCAACCGCTATCCCGGGCTCAAGGTCATCGTCCTTTCCTCCATCGAGGACGAGGAGATTGTCTCCCACATGCTCGGATTCGGCGGCGTCGCGAATTACATCACCAAAGAGTTCCTGGACGATATCCCCGCCTCCGTTCGGTCGGCCTACTTCGGCCGTTCCGGCATCCACCACTCCGCCGCCCCGAAGGTGCTGAGCGTGCTCGGCGCGCAGCAGCAGCAGGAATTGAAAAAAAAGATCTCGCCGAAACAGCTTCAAATTCTGAAGCTGCTCGACTCCGGTTACAACCGTCGGGAAATATCCGACATGCTGTTTTACAGCGAATATACGATCAATAACGAGCTGTGCAAAGTGTCTTCGGCGCTGAAAGGGAAGTTTCCGTATCTGGAGTGGCTGCGGCTGAAGAAGCACAACTCCAAGGAAATTCTGGAGCTCGCCAAGCAGCTTCATCTGATTTGACGATGGAAAGCGAACTACCTGCGAATTCGAGTAGTTTTCCGTTTCCCCTTCTCTGCTATGATCGGCTTTGACCGAACACCGCAAGGAGGGGATTCCTTGAAAATCGTACAAGCGGCCGCAGGCGACACGGAGGAGATCCTCTCGGTTCAAGCTCGCCATTTCGCTTGCGAACCGGGATTGTCGGCGATTCAGAGTATGGAGAACGCGTGGTCCATCGAGCATAGCCTGAAAACGCGCATCTGGCTGAAAGCCGAACGGCGCGGCGGTATCGCCGGAGTGGTGAGAGGGCAGGATCGCGGCCGGATCGTTTACGTCGACGCCTTATGGGTGCCGGATTTCGCGCGCCGAACGGAACTGTGCGTGCTCCTGCTCGGGGAGCTGGAGGGCCGGTTTCCGAACCGCGCGACGTTCCACGTGCGAGCGGCGCATAGGAACGCGAAATGCTTCGACGTGTACAAGAAGGCGGGTTACGAGGCGTTCTACGAAGAGCGGAAAGAGAACGGCATCCTGCTGAGGCTGTACGAAAAGCGCCTGATCGCTCCCCCATGACCTTACTCGGGATTCAATCCCATCTCAAATCGTGCGGGCGGCGTTCCGGCTCTCCCTCTCCTGTATTCGAAGCTCGCTTACGATCCGCCGCGGCGGAAATAAAATCCGTACGGCCGTCCCTTCGCCGGGGCGGCTGGAGATTTGCAGCGAACCGTTATGCTTTTCGACAACCAAATAGCAGTATGTAAGGCCGAGACCGAAATTATCGGATCGGTCTTTCGTCGTATAGAAGGGCTCCATGATTTTGCCGAGCTGCTCTGCCGCGATTCCCGCCCCGTTGTCCCGAACCTCCAGCGCCATGCCTTTGCCTGCCGGCTCGGCCGCGATGCGGATTTCCCCGCCCTTCTCCGGCAGCGCGTCCAGCGCGTTATGGAGCAGGTTGACGATCGTCTCGCGCAGATGCGAGCGGTCGCCGAATATCGCCGCGTCGTCCGGCATCTCCATGCGAACGTTCGCCTTCTTCTCGCTGCGGTACAGCGCGCAAGCGTTAACCGCGTCTTGAACGATTTCGCCCAAGCGGCAAACTTGTTCGTTTAACAGAATCGATTCGGTGCGTTGTTGGATGTGCAGGATCGTCTCCAATACCCGCCGCGTTTCCGCATGAATCTGCGCCACGTCTTCCCGGACGGTGCCGTTGGCCGCCATGCCCGGCTGCTCGAGAATCTGCTTGGCCAGCAGGTCGATGTTCGTCAGCCGGTTTTTGATCGAATGGTGCAGCAGCGCCGTACCGCTCGTCACGGACCGGAACGTGCTCATCACGACTTGCCGCTCCAGCCTGAGCTTGATGCCGAGAATCCCCGATCTGGAAATGACGACGAGGAACAGAACGAACGTTGCGATCACGATCAGCAGTATCGTATCCGACCATTCCGCCCAGTTTTCCACGATCTCGGAGGCGTAATGGAAAACGAGCAAGGCCAGAATGTTCGGAATGATGATGAGCGCTTCGGCGATTTTTTTGTTTTTCGGCCGGTTTTGCCGTTTTCCGAACGCGCCCGCCGTCATAAGCGCCGAGGATACGACCAGATAGAGCGGTGTCCAGGCGAGAAAGTACGGATCGTCCAGGTTCAGCGCGCCGCCGCGAAGCGAAAATACCGTGCACGCGGGAGGGAGAAGCAGCCAAAGCCCCATCCTCATGCGCGTTCGTTCCGAGAAGAAGCCGGAATAAGCGATGGCAGCCATAAGGAAGGCGTAAGGGATGCCGGTCTCCTGCACGAAAAACAAGATGAGCCGCCCGATCCGAACGGCCTCGGCCCCCGTGCTCCAGCCCCGATCCTTCATAAAGGGAAGAAGCTTGGTATGGATATATTCCGTCACCTCGAACAGACTGGCGCAGAACAAACAGACGGCGGACCACAACTTGACTTCGTCTTTCCGGTCTTTCATGAGAATGACCGCGAACAGCAGCTTCACGGAAAACACGGCTAATTTCGACATAGGCTTCCCCTTCATTCCGACCGGCGTCCAATTTTTTCCTGCGCTTATTTTACCATAGGAACTACCTGCATTTTCGAGAGGAACTACCTACATTTTCGAGTAGTTTTCTTTGCCTCCTTTCCTGCTATCATCGGTTTGAAATCGCAGCGGAAGGAGCTGAAAACATACAATGTTGCAAAAATGGAGGAAACGTCTGCGCATCTGGATAGGCGTCGGATTAGGCGCGTTGCTGCTCGTCGCGGCGCCGATGAATGTCTTCGCGTCGGGAGCGTTGTTTCACGGCGCGCCCCACGACCCGGCCGGCGCCGATCCGACCTCCGTCGCCATAGGCGACTTCAACGGGGACGGCAAGGCGGATTTGGCCGTGGCGAACGAAGGTGCGGGCAACGTTTCGATCCTGCTCGGGAACGGCGACGGAACTTATTTGCCGGCAACCGACTATGCCGTCGGCGGAATCGGTTCGTCGCCGAGTTCCGTGGCGACTGGGGACTTCAACGCAGACGGCGCAACGGACTTGGCCGTGGCCGACGCCGGATTGGACCAGGTATTCGTCCTGATCGGCAACGCGATTAACGGCCATGGGGACGGAACGTTCCTGCCGGCAGCCGGATATGGGGCGGGCGACATGCCCCAATACGCAGCCGTAGGAGACTTCAACGCAGACGGCGCTTCGGACTTGGCCGTCGCCAACGGCGCTTCGAACAACGTGTCGGTTTTATTGGGAAACGTGACAAGCGGAACGGCGGATGGGACATTCGGCAGCCAGACGGTTGTTAGCGCGGGCAGCTTCCCCCACGGAATCGCCGTCGGCGACTTCGACCATGACGGGTATGACGATCTAGCCGTCGCCAACACGGGCGATGCGATGGTCCTGTTGAACGATTACGCCAACACGGGCTCGTTCCAAGCGCCGGTCTCCTATTCCAACGGCGCTCCGGCAGCCTCGGTTGCGATTGCGGAGTTCAACGGAGACACCATCCCGGATTTGGCTCTCGTGAGCGTATTGGGCGTTACGATTTTCCCGGGCAATTCCGACGGTTCGTTCGATACCGTGAATAAAATCGACAACTGGACGGAAACCCCGCTTTGGGCGAACGCGGTCGGGGACTTTAATGGAGACGGAAGGCCGGATCTCGCCGTTACGAACAATTTCGACAACAGCGTAACCGTTCTGCTCGGCGACGGAGCAGGCGCATTCGCGACGGACAGAACGAACAATTATATCCTGAACGAGCAAGTGGATTCGCAGCCCCTTTCCGTAGCCTCGGGCGATCTCGATGGAGACGGGAAGGCCGATCTGGCCGTCGCCCACTATGGGACGGACGAGATCTCCACCTTGTTGGGGAATGGAGACGGAACTTTGCAAGCCCCCGTCTCGTACGGCCTATTCAACGGTCCGGCGGCCATCGCCTTCGCCGATTTCACCGGCGACGGCAACGCCGATTTGGCCGTGGCCAACAGCCACTCGCACAAGGTGTCTCTCCTGTGGGGCAACGGCGACGGGACCTTCCGACCCGGGGCGGAGTTGGCGCTGCTGGATTCCAGCGCTTATTTGTTATCGCTGGCCGTCGGCAATTTCGATCAGGACGCCGCGGGACATTGGGATCTGGCCGTCGGCTATAAAAACCCTTTTACGAGCGAGGGGTATGTCACGATCTTTCTCGGCAACGGAAACGGGACGTTTCAAAGCGAAAAAACGCCCGTATGGCTTGGAACTAACGTGGACCCGAACTCCCTTGCCGTCGTCGACTGGTTCAAAGGCGGGAGTCCGGAGATCGCCTACGTCGACTCCCTTAACCAATCCGTCAACTTCCTGAACTGGGACTCGGTCGCAGGCAATTATTTCGCATTCGGCTCTTATCCGACAGGTTCCAACCCAGGTCCCGTTATTGCCGGCGACTTCGATTCGGACGGCAATCCGGATCTAGCGGCAGCCAATAAGGGATCCGATAACGTAACGGTTCTGCTCGGAAAAGGGGATTCCAACTTGAAAAGCAGCGCCGACTTCCCCGCGGGAAACAATCCGGTATCCCTCGCCGCGAACGATTTCAATCAGGACGGCGTTCCGGATTTGGCCGTGGCCGACAGCGGATCGAAAGACGTCTCGATCTTGCTCGGCAACAAGACGAATGGAGCGGCGGACGGGTCGTTCACGCTGCAGCCCGCGGCTAATCCGGTCGGACCGGCAGGTTCTTATCCGGCATCCATCGCCGCAGCCGATTTCAATGGCGACGGGAACCCGGATGTCGCCGTCGCCAACTACAATGCCCTCCCGTTTCATGACGTGTCCGTCCTGCTGGGCAACGGCGACGGCACTTTCCAGGCCGCTGCCGACTACGGCTTCGGCCCGGCCAACGCCGCAGCCGATTCGAGTGCCGTTGCCGCCGCAGACCTGAACGGTGACGGAAAATCGGAGCTGGCCGTTGCCAACTTCGGTTTGGATCGCGTAGTCGTCTTGACGACGACATCGCATGGGGGGCTCCTGTCGTTTCCGTCGGCCGCCATCGGCGCCTATGAGAACAGCGGCAGCGCTACGGTCACGGTGATGCGCACCGGCAGCACGCAAGGGGCGATCACGGTGCAGTACGCCACTTACGATGGAACAGCGCACGCTGGCAACGACTATACGGCGACTGCCGGCACGCTATCTTTCGGTGACGGGCAGGCAAGTCAATCGTTCACGATTCCGCTGAACGACGATAACGTCTATCAAGGCAACCGGACGGTCAACATCCAACTGAGCCATCCGTCGTCCAACGCCGGGCTCGGCCTGCCGTCGGCAGCGGTGCTGACGATCCTGGACAACGAGACGCCTCCGAGTCCGACGAGTTCGGGAGGCTCTTACGGCCCTCCCGTAAATCCGGATCGTTTGCAGTTCCAATCGGACGCGTATCGTGCGAACAAGAGCAGCGGCAGCGCAACGGTAACCGTCGTCCGGAGCGGAGGCAGCCTAGGCACGGATAGCGTGCAATTCGCGACTGCGGACGGCACCGCCGTCGCCGGGACGGATTACACGGCTACGAGCGGCACGCTGACGTTCGGCAACGGGGAAACGAGCAAAACGTTCGAAATCCCCTTCAGCAAAACATCCGCGACCAAAGGCGACAAGACGGTGAATATCAAACTCACCAACGCCACAGGCGCGGAGATCGGTTCCCCCTCTTCGGCCGTGCTTACGATCGTGGACGATACGCCGGCATCTCCGGCTCCGGTCTGCAACGCCGATTTGACCGATATAGCCGGGCATTGGGCGGAAGCATCGATCCGTCTGGCGGTAAAGCAGGGGATCGTTTGCGGATATGAGGATCATTCGTTTAAACCGGACAGCGCCGTCACCAGAGCCGAATTTGCCGTGATTCTGGCCAAGGCGCTCAAGCTGGAGGGGGAGGGCGCGAATCTTCCTTTCACGGACCGGGAAACGATCGGAGATTGGGCGAAGCAGGCGGTGGCCCAAGCGGTGAAGGCGGGCATCATCGTCGGTTATAACGACGGCGCTTTCCGTCCCGGCGCTTCGATCTCCAGGGCCGAAATGGCGATGATGATCGCCAAGGCGCTCGGCATGCCGACCGAGTCGAAAGGCCCGGCGGGCTTTGCCGACGGCGAAGCCGTTCCGGAATGGGCGAAAGGCGCGGTAGAAGCTCTTCGCGTTCGAGGCATCTTAGCGGGCCGCAACGACAATCGGTTCGTCCCCGCCGGTCTCGCCACGCGGGCCGAAGCCGTAACCGTCATCTTGAAAATACTGGCCGAGCCGAAAGGGAACTCGTAAACATCGCAATGGCTCAAACGCCGGCCATGCATCTCCAATTCGTAGGGGGGGGCATGGCCGGCGATACGAGGAGGACCGTGGATGTCTATTCTACGCAAGACAAAACGAAAGAAACCGCTTGTTTCCGCCATGGTGATCCTGCTGCTGACGGCCGCGTTAACCGCCTGCGGACCTTCGAATGGATCTTCTTCCGGAGCTTCGTCAGTACAGGCGCCCGCCAACGAAGCGGACGGCTCGAATTCGCCCGAGACGGCCAAAACTTACGAAATCGGAGAAACCGCGGAGTTATTCGGCCTCAAACTGACGGTCGACCAAGTGGATAAGAAATCCGAGTTTAATCAGGAGGTGCTTCAGGAAGGCATGGAGTTCATCCTGGTCAAGGTGACGCTGGAGAACGCCGGAAAAGAGGCGAAGCCATACAACGCCCACTCCTTCGAGCTCATCTCCTCCAGCGGCAAGCCGGATTTGAACGTCACCACCCTGGCCGGCGAAGGCCAGTTGCGTCAGGGCAACCTGGACCCAGGATCCAAAGTGAGCGGGATCATTCCCTTCGAGCATCCGAAAGACGATTCGTCCGGAAAATTGACGTTCCAGCCCAACTTGATGTCGGATCAAAAAATCGTTTTCGAATGGTAGGCAATCGGGAGACCCCAGAGCGCCGAAGGCACGCCGGTCACCGCCCGTCTTTATTTTGAAGTTCGATGCTAAGGAGAGGAAAGAACGATGTTGTTAAAAAGAAGGAAATCCCTCCGCATTCGGTTATGCATCGGCCTGGTCGGTCTCATGACCGCCGTTGCGCCGATGAACGTTTTTGCTTCGTCTTGGTTTCAAGAGTCAACCCTCTTCGGAACCGGCGCGCAGCCCAAAGCCGTGGCCGCGGGAGACTTCAACGGCGACGGAAATCCGGATATCGCCGTTGCGAATGCGGCGGACGGTACGGTCTCCATCCTTTTGGGTCAAGGGGACGGAACGTTTGGCGCGAAAGTCGATTATCCGGTCGAATCGAAACCGAATGCGATTGCGGTAGGACAGTTCAACAGCACGGATACGTATCCGGATCTGGCAGTCGCCAACTACGGTTCCAGCAGCGTCTCGATTTTGCTCGGTAAAGGGGACGGAACGTTCCAGCCGGCCACGCACTTTTCCACCGGAACGGGAACCGGACCGTATGCGATTGCCGTTGGCAGTTTCAACCGGAATACGGACGATCATTCCGATATTGCCATCACTTCTATCCTGAATAATAATGTGATCCTCCTATTCGGGGACGGAGCCGGGAATTTTCAGCTAGGGCCCAGCTACGGCTTGGGAACGGGAACCAGCCCTCAATCGATTGCCGTCGGCGATTTCGACGGCAACGGTGCGCTCGATCTGGTCACGGCCAACTACGCTTCTGCAACCCTCTCCCTCTTGCCGGGTAACCTGGACGGAGCGAATCAAGCCGACGGAACGTTCGGGACGGCTGCCAGCATCGCGTTGACATACAATCCGTTATCGGTAGCCGTAGGCGAATTCGACGGCACCGCCGGAATCGACATCGCTGCGGGCACGCTTCAATCGATGACGATTTTGCACGGAGACGGTACCGGCGGTTTCAGCTTCAACCCCGCGCAAGACAACCATCCCTCTTCTACCTTATACGCTCTCGCCGCCGCGGATTTCAACCAAGACGGAAAAACGGATGTGGCAGGCGCCGGTAATTTCACGCATACGATTGCTGTATGGCAGCAAGGAGGCGCAACGTTACTGCCTCAAGCCGGATACGCAACCGACTTCAAGCCGGTATCCGTCGTTTCCGCGGACTTCGATCATGACGGTTTCCCCGATTTGGCCGCCGCGAATGAAGGTTCGAATAATGTCTCGATTTTGATAAACGACGGCCACGGCAAGTTTCTGTCGCCCTATGCTTATTCGTTCATCGGCACGCCGGCATCCGTCGCGACAGGAGACTTCAACGGAGACGGGATAACGGATTTGGCCGTCCTCAGCGACTCCAACAGCTTTGTCGACATCCTGCTCGGCCAAGGCGACGGGACCTTTCAGATGAAGCAAATCCTGACGGCCGGAAGCGGCCCCCGGTTCATTGCCGCGGGAGATATCGACGCGGACAACGACCTGGATTTGGTCGCGGTCAACGAGAATGACGGGACCGTTTCCGTTTTCTCGTGGGATCAATCGGCCGGGCAGTTCGGCAATGCGATGGATTCCGCGGTCTTTAACGTAAACGGGGCGTTGCCGGTTTCCGTCGCCATAGGAGATTTCAATTCGGACGGCAGCCCGGATTTGGCCGTTGCATGCTCGGGCTATAACATCGTCACCATTTTATTGGGGGACGGCTCAGGCGTGTTCGCGTTCAACGCCGGCAGCAGCTACGCGACCGGAACGCATCCGCAGTCTATCGTAGCGGGAGACTTCAACGGGGACTCGGTACTCGATTTGGCTGTAGCCAATAAAGATACGGACGACGTTTCGATTTTGCCGGGAAACGGTGCCAACGGACAAGGAGACGGGACGTTCGGTACGGCAACCTCGTACTCGACGGGCGCAAGTCCGTCTTACATTGCCGCAGACGACTTCAATAAGGACAATATTTTGGATTTGGCCGTGGCCAATAGCGGAGACGACAATGTCTCCATTTTGCGGGGGAATGGCGCAAACGGCGCCGGTGACGGAACATTCAGCAAAACAGGCGATTATCCGGTCGGCTCGAACCCGCAATTCATCTCGATCGGGCTGTTCAACGGGGACATGGTGTGGGATTTGGCGGTGGCCAACAAAGCCTCGAATACCGTTTCCGTTCTCATTGGGAATAAGGACGCGAACGGATCTCCCGATGGGGCTTTCGCCGCGGCAGACACCTTGTTTATCGGCAAATTTGCCGCTCCCGTTGCCGTCGTTTCAGGCGACTTCGGCGGGGGCCCGATGTCGGAATTGGCCGTTGCGGACTCCAATTGGAAACGGGTATCCGTCTATTCGCCTTTCCCGTACGGCGGGCAATTGGATTTGCAGCCTGCGGCGATCAACGTGAACGAGAACGCCGGCAGCGTTGCGGTTACGGTCGTCCGCACCGACGGCAGCGGCAAGGTCAGCGTGGCTTACACGACTTCCAACGGTTCCGCGGCCGCGGGTATCGACTATACCGCCGTATCCGGCAAACTCGTATTCCCGGATGGGGATACTGCCGAATCGTTCACGATTCCGATTCTCGACGATCATGTCTATACGGGAAGCAGAACCGTGAATATCCAAATCGGCAATCCCGGCGGCGGAGCGGTACTGGGCACGCAAACGACCGCCGTGCTCACGATCGCCGACGACGAGAATCCGCCGACAGCGCCGCCGTCTTCGCCTTCCTCTTCGGGGCCGTTCTCTTCGGGGCCGTCCCCTTCCGTCGGGCAGTTCGCTTTGAAGTCCAGCGTCTTCAACGCCGGCGAGAACGGAGGAAACGCATCGATCACGGTTATCCGCAGCGGCGGCAGCTATGGAACGGCTAGCGTCAAATACGCGACTTCAGACGGAACCGCCGCGGCAGGAAGCGACTATACGGCCGTTTCCGGCACGCTTGTTTTCCAGGATGGGGAAACGAGCAAGTCGTTCTCGGTTCCGATTATCGACGACAAGGCATACAAAGGAAATCGAACCGTGAAAATTCAAATCAGCGAGCCTTCCTCAGGCGCTGCGCTGGGAACGCCGACGACAGCGGAGCTTATGATCGCGGATGACGAGAAACCGGCAGATTCGACGCCCGCGGATTCCCCCGGCTTCAGCGATATTGCCGGCCATTGGGCTGCGGCATCCATCGTCGAAGCCGTGAAGCAAGGCATCGCCAGCGGTTATCCCGACGGCACGTTTAAGCCGAACCGATCGATTTCGCGTGCGGAATTCGCCGTCATGCTCGTCCATGCGTTGAAGCCGCAGACAGGCGGGGCAAACTTGACTTTCTCGGATAAAAGCGCGATCGGGGACTGGGCGTCGGAAGCGATTGCTCAAGCTGTTCGGGCGGGTATTCTATCCGGATACGACGACGGCAGCTTCAGGCCGAATGCGTTCATCACCCGAGCCGAGATGGCGTCGATGATCGCAAGAGCCCTTCGCCTGCCGGTAGAACCGGAGGCTGCGTCCGCTTTCGCGGACAACGCCGAAATCCCGGGATGGGCGAGAGGCGCGGTTGAAGCCGTTCGCGTTCCATCGATCTTCATCGGCAGAAGCGGCAACCGTTTCGTTCCGAACGCCTCGGCAACGAGAGCCGAAGCGGTAACCGTCATCTTGAAGCTTTTGGAGCACCAGAGGTAACGGCGTTGGGGACTACCCCGTTAAAAAACCCCGCCCCACCTCCCCTAATCGGGAAGTGAGACGGGGTTGTTCACGCGGTTTAACGTTTGCGGAGCAAACGATCAGCCCTGGGAGCCGATGAAGGCGTAACGGGCGATCACCAGTACGAACAGGACCCACATCAGCCAGTGGATTTTGTGCTTGCCGCCGCCGAACAGATTGGAAACGGCCGCGAGCAGGACATAAGAGACGATCCCGAACGAAATGCCGTTGGCGATGTTGTACGTGAACGGCATCAGGGCGATCGTGAGGAAGGCCGGAATGCCATAGACGTAGTCGGAGAAGTCGATTTCCCGGATCGATTGGATCATCAGCACCCCGACGACGATCAGCGCCGCGCTGGTTGCGGACGACGGCACGAGCAGGGCGATCGGCGCCAGGAACAGCGAGAGCAGGAACAGTACCCCGGTGCTGACCGCGGTCAGGCCGGTGCGTCCGCCTTCGGCGACGCCCGCGGAGCTTTCCACGTAGGCGGTGACCGTGCTGGTGCCGAGCATCGCGCCGCCGCTGACGGCCACGGCGTCGACGAACATCGCTTTGCCTACGCGTTTGTTGCCTTCCTCTTTATTCTTGAAGAAGCCGGCGCGGTTGGCCGTCCCGACCAGCGTGCCGAACGTGTCGAACAGCTCGACGAACGTGAACGTTGCGACGGCGGTCAGAAGGCCCGTCGTGAACAGGTCCGCGAAGTCGAAGTCCCAGAAATTCAATTGACCGAAATCCGGCACCCATTTCTGGTTGTTCAGCGAATCGAAATTGACGGCGTCCACGCCCGGAATCATGCCGATCAGCGTCGTGATCAGGATGCCGAACAGGATCGCGCCGCGCACCCGCAGCACCATGAGGATCGCGATGATCGCCAGGCCTACGATCGTCAGCCAGACGTTGGTGCTTTCCAGATTGCCCATATGGATGACCGTCTCGAAGCTTTGGAGATCCGTGAATTGGCCCTTGGCGACGTCCGTGACGGAAGCATCCAGGGCGATCGTCATCAGGCCGCTGTTCTTAAGGCCGATGATCGCGATGAACAAGCCGATGCCGACCGTGATGGCGTGCTTCAGGCTGTCCGGAATGGCGACGATCAGCAGCTGGCGGATCTGCGTGATGGTCAAGATCAGGAAAATGATACCGGAGATGAACACGGCCGCGAGCCCCATCGACGCGCTGATCGGGTGGTCCGTCGCTTTGGACGCGAGCACCGTCGTCGCGAAATACGCGTTCAGGCCCATGCCCGGCGCAAGCGCGACCGGGAAGTTCACGAACAGCCCCATGGCGATCGTGAAAATGCCGGCGGCGAGCGCGGTCGCGAGGAAAATGCCGTAGGCGTCCAGGCCCGATGCGCCCAGCACGCTGGGGTTGACGGCCAGGATGTAAGCCATCGTCATGAAAGTAGTCAAGCCTGCCATGATCTCAGTGCGTACGTTCGTTCCCAGTTCCTTTAGCTTAAAGAAACGGTCCATGGTTTCGACTCCTTCTGCTTGTTATAAGTGCGGTTGATTGCGGAAAACCAGGCGAAACAAACAAAAAAACCCAGAAGAGCGATCTCCTCTAGGTTCCGCACTACCGTGAAAATCATACGTCCGCCAAGAATCGCGCGCTTCTTGCCGGACATACGCGTTTTCACTTTCCGTAGATGGATCATTTGCGGTGACCCCGTAGAGACTCCCGAGCCGATTCCCGGGATTATACGAAAAGCCGTCATATTCACGATTACCCTCTTATTTTAGGACCTGGTGTTGAGATTTGTCAACAAATTTTGACGAATAATTTGGACGTTTCACTATACTTTCGTTCGGAAATTGCACGGACTCCAGCAAAAAGAGCGCCTGCACCGGCAGACGCCCTTCGCTCTTTCCGATCTCTAAGGCCGCACGCACTTACGACCATTCGAAGTTTTACCCGAGCACGACCCGGTCATCGGCCATCTTATGGCCGCTGATGCTTTCGAATTCCCGGAGCAGGCGTTCCACCGTGAGTTCCTTCTTGCGGTCTTCGCCGACTTCGAGAATGATGCGCCCTTTGTCCATCATGATGAGCCGGTTGCCGAGCCGGATGGCCTGCTCCATGTTATGGGTGACCATCAGCGTCGTCAGCTTCATTTCCCGTACGATGCTCTCGGTCAGACGCGTCACCAGCTCGGCGCGGGCCGGGTCGAGCGCCGCCGTGTGCTCGTCGAGCAGCAGGATCTGCGGCTGGGTGAAGGTCGCCATCAGCAGGCTGAGCGCTTGGCGTTCCCCGCCGGAGAGCTGCCCCACCTTCGCTTTGAGCCGGTTTTCCAGCCTCAGGTTCAGGCGTCCCAGCTGCTCTTGGAAGAAACGGCGCTTGGCGCGCGTAACGCCGAATCCCAGTCCCCGCCGCTTGTTTCTCGCGTACGCGATGGCCAGGTTTTCTTCGATCGTCATGTTCGGCGCCGTGCCGGCCATCGGGTCTTGGAACACGCGGCCGATCCAGCGGCTTCTCTTGTACTCCGGCAGCTGGTGCACCGGATTTCCGTCGATCCTGACCTCGCCGACGTCGGGGGTCAGCACCCCCGAGATCATGTTCATGAGCGTCGATTTGCCGGCCCCGTTGCTTCCGATGATCGTGACGAAATCCCCGGGTTTGAGCGCCAGGTCGATGCCCGCGAGCGCCACCTTCTCGTCCGGGGAGCCGGGGAAAAACACCTTCGATACTTGGGTGAGTTCCAGCATTACTGCCCGCCCCCCCGTCTCGCGCCGGCGGCGGCGGCCAATTCGGCCGTACGGCGCCGCGCGGCGATTTTCTGCTTCCAGTGCCGCCGGGCGGTCGGAACCACCAGCGCGATGATGACGATGACGGCGGTGATGACCTTGAGGTCCTGTGCTTGGAACCACGGAATCTGCAGCGCGATCGCGATGATGATCCGGTAGAGGATCATGCCGACCACGGCCGCGAGCGTCGCCCAAATGATCGACCGGGCCCCGATGATCGCTTCGCCGATAATCACGGCAGCCAGGCCGATGACGATCATCCCGATGCCCATCGATTGGTCCGAATAACCCTGCTGCTGCGCGATGAACGCGCCGGAGAGGGCGACCAAGCCGTTGGACAGGGCGACGCCGAGGATTTTCGTGTTGTCGGTATGCGCGCCGAAGCTGCGGATCATCCGGGGGTTATCCCCGGTCGCCCGCAAGGACAGCCCCAGATCCGTGAGAAAGAACATGTCCAGCAGCACGAGGACGATCAGGACCGCGACGATCATGAGCACCCAATCCTTCCATTCCACTCCGAAGAACACGGTCTCCGCGTTGATGAGCGGAACGTTGGGCACGCGGGAAATCCGCAGGTTGATCGAGTACAGCGCGATCATCATCAGGATCCCGGACAGCAGCGCGTTGATTTTGCCTTTCGTGTGCAGCAGCCCGGTGACGGACCCGGCCGCGCAGCCCGCCAAGAAAGCGCAGGCCGTCGCCACCCAGGGCGACTGGCCGTGCGTGATCATGACGGCGGCGACGGCGCCGCCGGTCGTAAAGCTGCCGTCTACGGTCAAATCGGGAAAATCCAGGATCCGGTATGTCATGTACACTCCCAGCGACATAAAGGCATACAGCAGACCAAGCTGCACCGCTCCCGGAATGGAGTGGATCATAGATGCAAGCATAAAGCGCCTCCGATCATTGGATCAGGTCTTGCGCTTGGTCCTGGACGGCGCTCTTCATGGCGTCCGTCACTTCGATCCCGTACTCTTGCGCGACTTTCAGGTTCAGGATGACGTCCAGTTTCTGTTGCATCAGGACCGGCATGTCGCCCGGTTTTTTGCCGTTCAGGAGGATGTCCGCCGCCATTTGGCCCGTTTGGTAGCCATGGTCATAGTATTTGAAACCTACGGTCGCGAATGCGCCTTTTTCGACGGTGTCGCGGTCGGCGGAGAAAAACGGGATTTTGTTCTTCTTGGCGACCTGGATGATGGAATCCACGCCGCTGACGACCATGTTGTCCAGCGTGATGTAGATGGCGTCCGCGCGGCCGACGAGCGATTCGGCGGCTTGCTTCACTTCGGAAGTGTTCGTGACGGGCGCTTTGATCACTTTGATGTTCTTCTTGGAAAGCTCTTCTTCGGCTTTCTTCGCCATGACGACGGCGTTCGTCTCGCCTTCGTTGATGACGATGCCGACCGTCTTGACGTTCGGGAAGTTGGAGGCGATGAAATCGACCAGCTTCGTCGTCGCTTCCGGGTTCGTGTCCGAAGCGCCGGTCACGTTGCCGCCCGGATGCTGCAGGTCGGTCACGATTTGGGCGGCGACCGGGTCGGTGACCGCGGAGAACAGGATCGGCGCGTTTTTCACGTTCTGGACGAGCGCCTGGGCGGAAGGCGTGGCGATGCCGAGCACGAGGTCGTACTTGTCGGCCGCGATTTTCTGCGCGATCGCCAGGTTATTGGACGCGTCGCCTTGGGCCGTATTGAAGTCGACCGTCAGGTTTTTGCCTTCTTCGAGGCCCGCGTCTTTCAGCGCGGCCAGGAAGCCTTCGCGGGTCGCGTCCAGAGACGGATGCTCGACGATTTGGGAAATGGCGATCTTGTAACTTTTGCCCGCCGCCGGGCTGTCGCTCGGGCTCGGGCTGGCCGCCTCTTGGCTGGCGCTCGGGCTGGACGGCGCGGACGCGCTGCCGCCGGCCGCTTCGTTCCGTTTGCCGCACGCGGCGACTACGAGAACGAGGGATAAAATCAGTGCAAGCACGGTGAATTTCTTCATAACGAATGTTGCTCCTCTCCGATGGTTGGTCGATCGGCGTTCCGTTCCGCTTCGGCAATGCGGCGCTTTGCTCCATGAAAGCGCATAAGCAAAAGCGCGCGGCTTTCCCTAAATTCCGGAAGGACAGGCCTTTTTCCTATCTTACGGGGCATCCCGACATTCGTCAATCACACAAAATTAACCGAAAAAAGCCGCGCGGAGAACAAAATTTCTCCGAACGGCTTTTTCGGATCGTTTCGCCAAAACGCGAGGTCCGCTTACTCCCACTCGATCGTGGCCGGCGGCTTGGAAGTGATATCGTACACGACGCGGTTGACGTTCTGCACTTCGTTGACGATCCGATTGGAGATTTTCTCCAACACGTCGTAAGGAATGCGGGCCCAGTCGGCGGTCATGCCGTCGATGGAGGTGACCGCGCGGACGCCGACCGTATAGGAATAGGTGCGGCCGTCGCCCATGACGCCGACGCTCTTCATGTTCGGCAGCGCGGTGAAATACTGCCAGATTTCCCGGTCGAGCCCGGCCTTGGCGATCTCGTCGCGCAGGATCGCGTCGGATTCGCGGACGATTTCCAGCTTTTCCTCGGTCACTTCGCCAAGCACCCGAATCGCGAGCCCCGGTCCCGGGAACGGCTGCCGCCAGACGATTTCGGCCGGCAGGCCGCACTCTTCGCCGACCTTGCGGACCTCGTCCTTGAACAGCGTCTTGAGCGGCTCGACCAATTTGAATTTCATGTCCTTCGGCAAGCCGCCGACGTTGTGGTGGGACTTGATCGTCTGCGCCGTCGCCGTGCCGCTTTCCACGATGTCGGTGTACAGCGTTCCTTGCGCCAGGAAAGCGAAGTCGGCGAACTTGGCGGATTCCTCTTCGAAAACGCGGATGAATTCCGTGCCGATGATTTTCCGCTTCTGCTCGGGATCGTCCACGCCCTTCAGCTTGCCGAGGAACCGCTCGCGGGCGTCGATCTTGACCACGTTCATGTCGAATTTGCCGGCGAACGTCTCCATGACGCTTTCGGCTTCGCCTTTGCGAAGCAAGCCGTGGTCGATGAACATGCAGGTCAGCCGATCCCCGATCGCCCGATGGATCAACGCCGCCACGACGGAGGAATCGACGCCTCCGGACAAGGCGCAAAGCACCTTCTGGCCGCCGACCTCCGCGCGGATGTCCGCGATCGTATCGTCGATGAACGATTCCATCGTCCAGTCGCCGCGGCATTCGCAGACGCGGAACAGGAAGTTGCGGATCATGTCGTTGCCGTAGACGGAATGGCGCACTTCCGGATGGAACTGGACCGCGTACAGCTTGCGCTCCGGATCGCTCATGGCGGCGACCGGCGCATGCTCCGTGCTGGCGTCCACGCGGAAGCCGGCCGGCAGCTCCGTCACGTGGTCGCCGTGGCTCATCCAGACGGTCTGGCGGGCTTCCAGCCCGTGGACCAGGTCGCAGGCGCCGGCGAAATCGACGTCGGATTTGCCGTACTCCCGTTTGGCCGCGGGTTCGACTTTGCCGCCGCGCTGGTGGGTCATCAGCTGCATGCCGTAGCAGATGCCGAGAATCGGCACGCCGAGCTCGTACACGCCCGGGTCGGCCGCCGGAGCTCCCTCCGCGTAGACGCTGGACGGTCCCCCGGAGAACACGATCCCTTTCGGGTTCATTTCGCGCAGCTTGTCCGCCGGCGTGTTGTACGGCAGCAGCTCGCTGTACACGCCCAGGTCGCGGATCCGGCGCGCGATCAACTGGTTGTACTGGCCGCCGAAATCCAGGACGACGATCATTTCATGCGATTGATTCTTCACTTTGTCTGCCGAGCTCCCCTCGATCAATTGTCGCTATTATAGCCCTGCGAGCCGTCTATTTCAATCTTTTTGCGGCCTCTAGCACCCGGTCGATGTGCCCGTTGACCCGGACGTTCCGCCACTCCTGGACAAGCCTGCCTTTGCGGTCGATCAGAAAGGTGGACCGGACGATCCCCATGTATTTGCGCCCATACAGCTGCTTCTCCTGCCACACCCCGAAAGCGTGGGCCGCCTTTAGCTTCTCATCGGAGAGCAGCAGGAAAGGAAGCCCTTCTTTCTCGATGAACTTCAAATGCGACTTCACCGGGTCCGGGCTGATTCCGATCAGCACCGCATCCTCTTCGCCGAAGGAAGCGTGCGCGTCCCGGAATTCGCAGGCTTCTTTCGTGCAGGTAGGCGTCAAGTCTTGCGGATAAAAGAACAGCACGACCTTGCGCCCGCGAAAATCGCTCAGCTTGACCGTCTCCCCGTTCGAAGCCGGCAGTTCCAAGTTGGGGACGGTTTTGCCGATTTCCAGTGGTTTCATTCCTTCTCCGCCATCCTCTCTTAGGATCCCGCTCCGCGGTAACGTTTCACGCCCCGGTTCCAAATCGTCAGGCCGATCGTCCAGAAGACGATCCCGACGATCGGCGTCAGCAGCGGCATGGTCCAATCCCCATGGCTTTGGAGGAAGAACGAAGCCGGATAGACGCCCACGAACGCGAAGGGCAGCACCCACGTCAGCAGGAACCGAATGCCTTTGTTGTAGATTTGGACCGGATACCGCCCGTAACTCTGGATGTTGAACATGAGCGGAATGATGCCGGTCGGCGCGTCGGAGTAAAAGGAAATCGCGGCCAGCGTCATGTAGATTCCGGCATAAATCAAAACCGAGCCCGCCACGAAGATCAACAAGACGAAAGGATCGTACAAGTGGAACGGCAGGCCGAGCGTCGACCAGGCGGAGATCATGATCGCCAGCCCGACGAACGATCCGATCATCGACGGCGGGTCTACGTTTTCCAGCAACACCTGCGCGAGGGAATGGGCCGGCCTTGTCAGCACGCGGTCCATCTCCCCCTTGGCAATATAACGTTCGCCGAAATTCCATAAATTAAAGAACGTTCCGAAAACGCCGTACGGAATCATGAAATAACCGTATACGAATACGACCTCGGCCCGGCTCCAGCCGGCCAGCGATGGAGTGTGCTGGAACACGACGAAGATGAACACCAGGTTCATCGCCGAGAACAGCAGGTCCGACATCACCTCGACCCAGAAATCGGCCCGATACGTCAGCTTCGTTTTCAAATAATTCCCGACGTATTCCTTGAACAGCGACAAATGGAACGACCATCCGTTCATCCAATCAACCTCCCTGCACGAACAGGCGTCGCCGGGACGCCCGCCACATCGCGAGAATGGGGACGATCAGAACGGCGAACCAGACGGCCTGCACCAACAGCGCCTGCCAGGCTTCCGCTCCGCTCATCCGCCCGGTGAAGACCGAGCTCGGCAAATACGTGATCGCGGGAAACGGCGTCCACTGCAGGACGGATTCGAACCATCGCGGGAAAAACGCCATCGGCACGATGACGCCGGACAACAGGTCGACCGCGACCCGCTTCATGCGCATCATGCCTTCGTTATTCTCCACGAAGAAAGCGAACAAGCCGGTCAGGATATTGAGCTGGGAATTGATCAGGAAGCTGAACCAGATCATGACGAAAAAGAGCGCCCAGCGGACCGGATCGGTCGGCAGCTGCACGGGAAAGATCAAGCACGCCAGAATCATCCCCGGCACCATGAACAAGGCGAGGCGGAAAATCCCTTCCCCGAAGCCCTGCATCATTTTCACGAGCAAGTAGTTGTACGGCCGGGTCATTTGCACCGCCACGCTGCCGTCCCGGATTTCGTTCGCGATTTCCCGGTCCAGGTTGTTAAAGTAGAAAGCCCGGGCCATCCAGGAGACGGCCACGTAAGTCGTCATCTGCCCGGCCGTAAAGCCGGCGAGCGTCTCCGCGTTCCCGTAAATGGCTTTCCAGGTAAAGTAGTACGCCCCGATGTTGATCGCGTAAACCAGGATGCCGCTGTAATAATTCACCCGGTAGGCGAGCATCATGAGGAATCGGATACGGATCAGTTCCAGATACGCGGAGGTCACGAACGCACGCCTCCCGCCGGTTCTTTCTCGCGAATCGGCTCCCGGACGCCGTCCGAACCTTCGGCACCGCCTTCGCCGGGCCCATCGCCGGTCAGCCGTCTCGCGTCTTCCGCCGTCTGCGCGCTTCCCGACTGGTAAATTTCCCGGACGATTTCGTCGGTGTTCGTTTCGAAAATTTTGATGTCGCTGATTTCTTTCGAGCCGACGACCCTCGACAACACGTCCGAAACGTTCAGCTCCCGGGGGATCCACACTTTGGCGGTCAAATCGTTTTCCTTCGTCCAGCGTACCGGAAGCCCGTCCGTCAGCCCGGACAATTCCGCGGTTTCAAGCGGGTTCGTAAACTGGAACAGCACCTCGCGGCCTTTGCTCCATCTTTCCTTCAGCTCGTCGAGCCCTCCGTCGTAGATGATCCGGCCGTCATCGAGCATGATGACGCGCGAGCAGAGCGCCTCGATGTCCTGCAAGTCGTGCGTGGTCAGCAAAATGGTCGTTCCATGCTCCCGGTTGAGCCTTTTCAGAAATTCCCGGATTTCGGTTTTGACCACGATGTCGAGCCCGATCGTCGGCTCGTCCAAGAACAGAATGGACGGCCGATGCAGCAAGGCCGCGGCTAATTCGCACCGCATTCTCTGGCCCAGGCTCAGCTTGCGGACGGGCCGATGCAGCAATTCCTCGAGCTGGAGCGTCGAGACCAGCTCGTCCAGCCTTTGGCGGAAGTCGGCCTCGCCGACCCGGTATACCTTGCGCAGCAGCCGGAACGATTCGATGACGCCGATATCCCACCAGAGCTGGCTGCGCTGGCCGAATACGACTCCGATGCCGCGGACGAATTCTTCGCGATCCTCGAACGGAACGTAGCCGTTCACCCGAATCCGTCCGGAGGTGGGGACCAGGATGCCCGTCAGCATTTTGATCGTGGTGGATTTGCCCGCCCCGTTCTCCCCGATGTAGCCGCAGATTTCCCCCTCCGGGATTTGGAAGCTGATGTCCTTCACCGCCGCGACTTCGGTATATTCGCGTTTGAACAGATCCTTCAGCGCGCCTCCCAATCCTTCGCGGTTTTTTTGCACTTTGAACGCTTTCCGCAGTTCGTATACGTCAATAGCCGGCACGTTTTTCCTCCCGTACGGCGAACTTGCTTCGCCGCCTGTCGAAACTTTATAATTTTATAATATGTTATCTTACCCCAGGATCCGTCCGGAAAGGAAGTCACCGATGACCAAACGAAAGAAATGGACGCTGGTCGGCATATGCGCCTTCTTGGCGGTTCTTGCGGGCTATGCCGCCTGGTGGACCTATTCCTTTTACCATCAAGTCGATCAATTAAGCAAACCCCAAACGGAATCCCGTTTTAAGCAATTCGATAGCAAGCCGGAGTACAAACCGCCGGAATGGACCGGTACGGAGAGGGTCAACGTCCTGCTCATGGGAGGCGACGAACGGGGGCTTAGGCAAGGAGAGGTCGCGCGATCCGACTCGATGCTGGTCGCCTCCTTCGATCCTACCACGAAAAAAGTCCACCTGTCCTCCGTGCTGCGCGACACGTACGTGGACATTCCGGATCATCGCAAAGGGCGCGTGAATACGGCCATTACGCTGGGCGGACCGGAGCTCGCGATGAAGACGGTCGGCAACCTGCTCGGGCTGGACGTCCAATATTACGTCTACGTCGATTTCCAAGGCTTCATCAAACTGGTGGATGCCCTGGGCGGCATCGATTACTACGTCGAAAAAGACATGCACTATACCGATGCGGCCGACGACCATAAGTTCGACATCGATCTCAAAAAAGGGCAGCAGCACCTGGACGGCGAGAAGGCGCTGCAATACGTGCGCTTCCGCCACGACGCGATGAGCGATTACACGCGGACGGAGCGCCAGCGCAATTTCCTGAAGGCCATCGCCGACAAGCTGAAATCCGGCTGGAACCTGATCCGCTTCCCGGACATTTTGTCCAAAGTGACGCCTTACGTCGAAACGAACATGTCTCCCGACGACATGCTGAAGCTCGCCAGCCTGGGGTACAAATCCCATCAAGCGGGCTCCGCCCAAATCCCTCCGATGGAACTGATCTCCGAGGAGACGGTCGGAGGCTCGGCGGTCATCGGCATTCGGGATTCGGACGCCCTCAAAGGGTTCGTCTCCGCGACGCTGGCCCAGGATTCCTCCCAAGGGACGGGGGCGGACTCCGCTCAAGGCGAATCGACCGATTCCGCCGAAGACTCGTCCGAATCGTCCCAATAAACGAAAGCAAAGGAAGCAAAGCGAATGAACAATCGCAACCGTTCGGAGCAGCTGTATCAAGAAGCGCTCCGGCATATCGTCGGCGGGGTGAACAGCCCCTCCCGCTCGTTCAAGGCGGTGGGGGGCGGCGCCCCCGTTTTCATGGAACGGGCAAGCGGCGCCTATTTCTGGGACGTCGACGGCAACCGTTACTTGGATTATTTGGCCGCCTTCGGGCCCATCATTACCGGCCATGCCCATCCGAGTGTAACGGCGGCGATCGTGCGTGCAGCCGAAACCGGCACCTTGTACGGAACGCCGACGGAGCATGAGATCCGGCTGGCCGAGACGCTGAAAGCCGCGATTCCGTCGATGGACAAGGTCCGGTTCGTCAATTCCGGCACGGAAGCCGTCATGACGACGATCCGGGTGGCCCGGGCGGCCACGGGACGGACCAAAATCGTCAAGTTCGCCGGCTGCTATCACGGACACTCCGACTTGGTTCTGGTCGCGGCGGGTTCGGGCCCCTCGACCTTGGGCATCCCGGACAGCGCGGGCGTGCCGGCCGGCATCGCCAGCGAAGTGATTACCGTCCCCTATAACGACTTGGACGGCCTGAAAGCCGCTCTCGAACGATGGGGAGAAGATGTGGCGGCCGTAATGGTCGAGCCGATCGTCGGCAACTTCGGCATGGTCATGCCGAAGCCCGGCTTCCTGGAAGGCCTCTGCCGCATGGCTCGGGATGCCGGCGCTTTGGTCATCTTCGACGAAGTCATCAGCGCGTTCCGCTTCCATTACGGCTCCTCCCAAACGTACGGAGCGTTCCCAGATCCGGCGGCGATTCAGCCGGATCTGACGGCTCTGGGCAAAATCATCGGCGGAGGGTTGCCCATCGGCGCTTACGGCGGCCGCGCCGAAGTCATGGACCGCGTCGCCCCGCTCGGCCCCGCCTACCAGGCCGGCACGATGGCCGGCAATCCCGCCTCCATGTTGGCCGGGCTGGCTTGCCTGGAAGTCTTGCGCGAGCCGGGCGTGTACGAGAGGATGGACGCTCTGGGAGCCCGCTTGGCTGCCGGGCTGCGGGAGTCCGCAGACCGCTGGGGAGTGCCTCTGACCGTCAACCGGATCGTCGGAGCCCTTTCCACCCATTTTTGTTCGCATCCGGTTACGAACTACGATGAAGCCCAGGACACCGACGGCGAAGCGTTCGCCCGGTTTTTCCGGCTCATGCTCGACCGCAGGATCTACTTGGCCCCCTCCAAATACGAAGCCTGGTTTCTTACGACCGCCCATACGGAGTCGGACATCGATCTGACTTTGGACGCGGCGGACGCCAGTTTCCGTGAGTTGGCTTCGCAGCATTGACGCTGAACTCCGCCCCTGAATCGGCCAAGTTTTATGGTCCGGTGACGGGCGGAGTTTTTTCTAGCCTGGATCATCGCTTCATCTCGCTCGTTTCACGCTCCGCCACCCTCCTTCCTTTCACCTCCCCTTTCTTACTTTCCGAAATCATTTTCAATCTTCATCGACTTGCTCGATAAAGGCTACTCGAAAGTTCCTCGTGTTCACGCCGTGCGTAATCTCGTTCCCAGACTGACCTTCCCGTTTTCCTGATTGAGCGGGATATCCCCGTCAGTCAGGAAATAGGAATCACGTTGTATTGAACATCATTACCTCCTCGATTCTTAATCCATATCCGCAGCGAGAGAGGCAGTATCCGATCCGTCCAAGCGCTCGCAGCGATTAATTTTTCAAGAATCTGTATTCCCCTCCTTCAAATAGGAACATATGTTTGGTATAATGGAAGAAAACAGGAAGTTTTGAGGAGTGTTCACGAATGCTCTTGCCAACCGCATATCGAGAATATGAGCAATTGTGCCGCCAATACGATACGGAAGAAGCTTGCGAACGGGCGATTTTCCGGATGAAATGGCCTAACGGCTACTCGTGTCCGATTTGCGGAGGCCGGTACCCATACGTCATTCACACGAGAAGCAGGAAATTATACGAATGCAGGAAATGCCGCCATCAAAGCTCTCTCACCTCGGGAACGATCATGGAGGGCAGTCGGACCCCGTTGCGAAAATGGGTTCATGCCATGATTTTGCACGCCCTCCCGAGCGGGTACAGCGCCAAAGAAATTTCCCGAATCCTTCAAGTTACCTATAAGACAGCATGGCTCATGTGCCATAAGATCCGTCATGCCATGGGACACTCGCTAGTGAAAGAGATTCTAACCGGAATCGTTCGAATCCAACCCGCCCGTTACCGTAGGACGATCATGCCGACCGCGGCATACCTGACGGAATGGACAAAAACGGTTTTGGGCGTTGCCCAGTTCAGCCGTCTTGGGGAAATCATGCAACTTCGGATCGTCAAGGTGGACGACGATCAAGTCCATAGACGGGTCGTTCAGCCGACGCCCATTCAAGCACTCATCAAGAAATACGTGGACCCCTCTGCGCCCGAACCCAAGATTGTCCCTCAGGATTACGGCCCTGAGAGGAATCGCAATCTAAACCGCGCGATCCTAGGAGCGAGGACGTGGATCAACAGCATGTTCAGCGGCGGAATCGGAGATAAGCACCTGCAAGCTTACTTGAATCAAATTTGTTATATATTTGGTGCAAATGACCACATCGCTCTTTTTCACAAACTATTGAACTTCAGTGCGATTACTCCAAGGATCACGGGTAAAGAGCTTACGCAAGGAATCGGAGACAGGCGGTTCGATCCGGCGGCAAGACGCTCTAGGCATGCCCGTCGATGGAACGCAGTCTAGAATTGCAAGTATACGATCCGGACATTCCAGATAATTTGGCCGGGATGCAAGTAAAAGGTAATTGGCCTCAGGATCTGTTTGCATGGATTAAGGTGGTTGGATTTAGGAATGAAAGGTTTTCGAAGAAAGTGTGGTTGGCACGGTACGCTCTTATGGTTGGTAAGCTGAGCACGGGGGGCTAAATCCGCGTGGGGCCAAACCGCGCTTTGGGTCGTCTCCCGGCAGGCACTTTCACGCGGTTAGGTCAACACTTCGATTCGCGGGCAATGTGGCCATTACTCGATCATTCGCTTATTTTGTCGTCATGTGCGCGCATCGTAACGCTTGGTGTCTTCATTGGCTGTGATGAACGGGCTCGTAACGCTTGCTGGCTTCATTGGCTGTGATGAGCGTGCGAACGTATCGCTTGTTAGCTTCACTTGATGTCATGCGCGTGCGTCGTATCGCTTGTTAGCTTTATTGGCCGCCGGAACGGTCGTCGTAACGCCCGTCGACTTCCTTCGCCATCGTCCGGTATTTGGCCGTTTCTTCGGCGACCGGGTCGCGTTCGGTTTGAATCCGAATTTCCCAACGCGGGGGAAGCCGCCTGACGGCCTCTTCCTGCGGGTTCGAAGATATCGGCTCTCCTTCGGTCAGCCTTTCGGCGAGCAGTCGCTCCGCTTCTTCCTGTTCTTTGTTCTTGTCCAAGTTCGTTACCCCCTTATTCCGCGCAGAGAGAGTTCGACTCCGCCAAACTCCCGGTTATAGGATGGACATTTCTGGCTATACTCACTCCGAAAGCTGATCAACTAACGTTCCAGAGCGGTCTGCGGGACGTCGTGACGGCCACGGCTCCGGCTTCGAGCGCCGACCGGACATCGTCCTCGGTTCGGATCAAGCCGCCCGCGATGACCGGAACGGCGGCCGCTTCCGCGAATTGTTTGATGATGACGGGCATAATGCCCGGGAGCAGTTCGACGAAATCGGGCTTTGTTTTCTCGATCTGCACGAAGCTGTTTTCCAATGCGGTCGAATCCAGCAGGAAAAAACGTTGGATGGTGATCAGACCCTTCTTCTTGGCCGTGAGCAACACGTTATTCCGCGTGGAGATGATCCCCGCCGGCCTGACTTCCTGGGCGAGAAACTCGGCGCCGTACTCGTCCGACTTCAGCCCGTCGATCAAATCCGCATGGAGAAGGATTTTTTTGCCGTTCTTCTCGGCTTGGGAGACGATCGACCGGGCCATGGCCACATGGACGTTCATGAGGACCACGTATTCATGGTCCGTCCGGAACGCCGCTTCCAAGTCCTTCAATTGCCGGATGGCGGGTATGATCTTCTGCTCGAAACGCTTCAAATGCGCCTGCTCCTCTCTTGAATTTTCCTATCCATCGCCTGTTCGTACCGGGCGATTTCGTCCTCCGTCCAGGAGTATTCCTCCGCCATGATTCGGATAACCTTCCGGTAATGGCGGCGGACCGTATCTACGGAGAAGAACAGCGCTCCGGTCCTTCGGATCAGGAAATCCTCGGGCAACGCGCACATCTCTCCGTCCATACCGTATCGCAATGAGACATAAAGGTCCAGCGGAATTTCATTTCGATGCGCGTCTTCCCGCACTTTAGGAACGAGGGCGAACACGGCGGGCGCATTCGTGCCGTAGCGCCGCGCCAGCCGTTCCGCTTCATCCCGCGAAAGGCCCAGCTCCATTCCCGCGGACGTCTGTTCTTTCACGAACGCCTCGAATCGGGCGGCATCGCCGCCGAAATCGCCTCCCGAAAGCGGCAGCGTCTTCGTCACGCTAGGCCCGAACGTCCCGCGGCCTTCCTGGGAAAGCTTGCGCGCCAGCAGGTCGGTGACGGTCTCGGCCATTTTGCGGTAACCGGTGAGCTTTCCTCCGGCGATCGTGATGAGACCCGAATGGGATTGGAAGATTTCGTCCTTCCGGCTGATCTCCGACGGCGACTTTCCTTCTTCGTAAATCAACGGGCGAACGCCCGACCATTCCGATTCGGCATCGGCGGTCGTTAGGCGTAGAGAAGGAAACATCTCATTCGCCGCTTTCACGATGTAATCGCGGTCTTCGGGCGTGACGCCCGGCTCGGAAGGATCCCCGACGAAGTCCGTATCGGTCGTTCCGACATACGTTTTCCCGTCCCGGGGAATGGCGAAAATCATCCGGCCGTCCGGGACGTCGAAATAAACGGCTTGGCGCAGCGGAAACCGACTCTGATCGAAAACCAAATGAACGCCTTTGGTCAGTCGCAGCGTTTTTCCTTTTCTTGACTTGTCCATTTCGCGGATCACGTCGACCCAGGGGCCCGCCGCGTTTACGATCTTTTGGGCTCGGATTTCGAACGTTTCCCCGGTCAACACGTTCTGGGCTTCGATCCCGTTCACCTGTCCGCGGTCATCGTACAGCAGCTGTGCCGCCTTGACGTAATTCAAGGCAACCGCTCCTTGCTCGACGGCCTTCTTGACGACTTCGATCGTGAGCCGCGCGTCATCCGTCCGATACTCCACGTAGTAACCGCCGCCAAGCAGTCCTTCCGTACGAAGCAGCGGCTCCCTATTCAACGTTTCCCGGGCGCTTAGCATGCTTCTTCTTTCTTCCCGTTTGACGCCCGCGAGAAAGTCGTACAGCCTGAGCCCGATGGAGGTCGTAAAACGCCCGAACGTGCCGCCCTTATAGATGGGCAGCAGCATCCATTCCGGCGTGGTGACATGAGGCGCGTTGCCGTAAACCACGGCCCGTTCTTTGCCGACCTCGGCTACCATCTTCACTTCGAACTGCTTGAGATAGCGCAGTCCTCCATGCACCAGCTTGGTCGAGCGGCTGGACGTACCTGCCGCGAAATCCTGCATGTCGATCAAGGCCGTCTTCATGCCTCGCGTCACGGCGTCGAGCGCGATTCCCGAACCCGTGATGCCGCCTCCGACCACCAGCACGTCAAACGTCTCGGAGGACATTTTCCGAATCCATTCTCCCCGGTTTTTTCCGGAAAAGGCGATGCTTGCATTCGAAGTTCCATTCATGGTTGATCTTCTCCTTTATTTCGGGAGGATGTCCCGGCTCCGCCAACAACGAAAAGAAGCCGCAAATACACCGCCGTCCTTTGGGGAGGCGATGCCGCGCGGCTTCTCCGAAACTCCTACCGAGTATGATGTTATGATTTCAAACCTTAAAGGCCATGGCGGCGTGGACGGCCGCCTTCCATCCCGCATACAGCTTCTCGCGGCGGTCCTCCGGCATCGCCGGCGTATAGCAGGCGGCGACTTCCCTCTGCCGCTGGATTTCGCCGGGATCGCTCCAATACCCGACGGCCAGGCCGGCCAAGTAAGCCGCCCCGAGCGCCGTCGTTTCGCTCACGACGGGACGCTCCACCGGCACGTTCAGAATGTCGCTCTGGAATTGCATGAGCAGTTCGTTCGCGACCGCCCCGCCATCGACGCGGAGCACCTGCAGCTTAAGGCCGGAATCCCGCCTCATTACGTCCAGCACGTCGCGGGTCTGATACGCGAGCGATTCCAGCGTAGCCCGCACGAAATGCTCCTTCGTCGTGCCCCGGGTGAGGCCGAACACCGAACCCCGCACGTCGCTGTCCCAATAAGGCGTTCCCAAACCGACGAACGCGGGGACCACGTACACTCCTTCGCTGGATTCGACCTGGGCGGCGGCCGTCTCGCTTTCGGCCGCGTCCCCGATTAGCCGCAGTCCGTCGCGCAGCCATTGAATGGCCGATCCCGCGACGAAAATGCTTCCCTCTAAAGCATATTCGATCCGGCCGTCGATGCCCCAGGCGATCGTCGTCAGCAACCCGTGCTCGGAGGCGACGGGTTCGGTTCCGGTGTTCATCATCATGAAGCAGCCGGTCCCGTAGGTGTTTTTCGCCATCCCTTTATCGAAGCACGCCTGGCCGAATAACGCGGCTTGCTGATCCCCGGCGATGCCCGCGATCGGAATGCGCCTCCCGAAGAAATGGTGCGGCACCGTGTACCCGTATTCTTCGGAAGAAGAACGCACTTCCGGCAGCAAGGAGGCCGGGACGCCGAGGATTCGGAGCAGCTCTTCGTCCCATTTCCGCTCGTAAATGTTGTACATCAGCGTGCGGGACGCGTTCGAGTAATCGGTTACGTGCCGCTTTCCGCCGGTCAGCTTCCAGACGAGCCACGTATCGATCGTGCCGAACAGCAGCTCCCCCCGTTCGGCCCTTTCCCGCGCGCCTTCCACATGGTCCAGTAGCCATTTGACCTTCGTACCCGAGAAGTAGGGATCGATCAGCAGCCCCGTTTTGCTCCGGAACAACGATTCATGCCCTTGCGCCTTCAACTCCTCGCAAATCTCGGACGTCTGCCGGGATTGCCACACGACCGCCCGATGGATCGGCATGCCGGTGACGCGGTCCCACACGACGGTCGTCTCCCGCTGGTTCGTGATGCCGACCGCCGCGATCTCCTCCGGCTGGATCCCGCTCTCCGAAATGACCCCCGCGATCACGCCCAGGACGGTCAGCCAAATTTCGTTCGCATCGTGCTCTACCCAGCCGGGCTGGGAATAATGCTGCTTGATCTCCCGCTGGGACATCGCGAAAACCCGGCCCGCCCGGTCGAACAATATCGCCCGCGAGCTCGTCGTTCCTTGGTCGATCGCCAGTACGTATCCGGATTCCAAAGCTCCGACTCTCCTCTCCGCGAAACAAAAAAGAACACAGACGTACCCGTAGATGCACACAGGGCGTCGTGTTCTCCGTTTCTCCGACGATGATTAACTTGCTTTTACTATAGCCTCGAACCGGCCTGCCTGTCAAACCGTTTTCAAAGCACCGATGAATTCCCCGTGAATCCGGCCGTTGCTGGCGGCCACGTTGCGCACCCCGAGATGGTAGGGCTCCCCGTTCATGTCCGTGATCGTCCCGCCGGATTCCTCGACCAGCAGCGAACCGGCCGCGATGTCCCATGCGTTCAGCCCGACTTCCCAAAAACCGCTCAGCCGTCCGGCCGCTACGTAAGCCAGGTGCAGCGCGGCGGAGCCCGCGACTCTCAGGTTCCTAACCTTCGGCGCAAGCGACTGGATGCCCTTCAGGTTGGCGGGCAGCGCTTGCAAATGGTCCGCGGGTAACCCGGTGGCGATCAAACTTCGGGAGAGTTCCCCGTCCTCCGACACTTTCATTTTGCGTCCGTGTACGTAAGCGCCCTTGCCTCTTTCGGCCAGGAACAATTCGTCCCGGACCGGATCGTAAATGACGCCGACGATCACCTGCCCATGGTGCGCCAGCGCGATGGACACGCAATAGAACGGGAAGCCGTGCACGTAATTCGTCGTGCCGTCGATCGGATCGACGATCCACAAATATTCCGCGTCAGCCGCGCTTTCCAGCGCCCGGGCCGAAGCCTCCGGTCCCGGCTCCACGCCTTCTTCCCCCAGAAAGGAGTGGTGGGGAAAATGGGTGGCGATCAGATTGCGGATCAGCCTCTCGGCGCCTTTGTCCACTTCCGTCACCAGATCGTGCTGCGAAAACTTCTGATCGAGTTGGGTGAAATTGCCGCTTCTGCTCTTCACCCATTCTCCGGCTTTCGCCGCGCAGTTAATGGCCACCGCCGTGAAGCTTTTGCCCCCTACGATGGTCTCCGGACTTTGATTATCCATATGCATCCCTCAAATCGCTTCGATCATGAAAAAAGATTACGCGATGAATGATATCGGTCAGTCGATAGTTTATACGAAACTCCGGCTTCGCGGTTGCGCGCCCAGTGGCGGATCTTCTACATTTCGGACGCGCCCTTGTAGATCAGATACACGGCCATCGCCAGCAGCGTCGCCCGGAGCAGCAGCATGAGCTGGCGGCCGGTGAGCTTGGAGGCGACGACGGCGCCGAGCCGTCCGCCCGCCAGGGCACCAGGCGCGAGCGCGGCGAAGAGCAGCCAGTCGACGTGCCCGTGCCATACGTGAACGGCGGAACCCAATACCGAGGACAGCAAAATGACGAACATCGACGTGGCCGAAGCCACATGCGGCGGGAACCGGAACAGCAGCACCATCAGGGGGACGAAAAGCGAGCCGCCGCCGATGCCGAACAGCCCGGAAGCCACCCCGACCCCGCATCCGATCAGCAGCGCGAGACCGGCATTATATCCGTATTCGTAACGGTTACCCGCTCCGTCCGTGAACGTGCGCTTGATTTTCCACTCCGTTTGCAAAGGGGCCATTCTCTCGCGGGCGATCATCAGGCCGAACATGACGAACATGAAGATCCCGAACGCCAGCTGGAACGGCCCTTGCGGGATCAGACGCGACACTTGGGCGCCGACCATGGCCGCCGGGCCGCTGGTGGCGAAGATCAGCCAGCCGCTGCGGAAGTCCACCTTGCCCTGCTTCGCATAGGTCCAGCTAGCGGACAGCGCCGTGAAAATCAGCACGGCGAGCGACGTCCCGACCGCCGTCTGCGCCGATACCGGCTCCCCGGCCAGCGCTTGTCCTGTCAGCACCAGAACCGGAACGGTGATGACGCCTCCTCCCAGTCCCACGATGCTGCCGAACACGGCCGATACGACCCCGATCGCGAACAAAATCAGCAAACTGCCCCACATGATGCCTTTCACCAGCTTTCCTTCATTCTCCTCACTGTACCACGACGCCGACCGGCCCTCAACTCCCGGTCACCGGCCTACAAAAAAAACAGCAGCCGTCATGGCTGCTGCTCTGGGATTGTCCGAGCTTCGTCCGAAAGCTCAAATCCCCATGATATGATAACCGTTGTCCACGTAGATGACTTCTCCCGTAATGCCGCGAGCCCATGGGCTCATGAGGAACAGCGCGGTGTCGCCGACCTCGGAGGCTTCCGTCGTCCGGCGCAGCGGGGCTTTCTCCTCGACCTGCTTAAGGATCGTATTGAAGCCGGCGATGCCCTTGGCCGCCAAGGTGCGGATCGGACCGGCCGAAATGGCGTTCACGCGGATATCGTGCTTGCCCACGTCGCCGGCGATATAGCGGACGGAGGCTTCCAAGGCCGCTTTGGCGACGCCCATGACGTTGTAGTTCGGCAGCACGCGTTCCGCGCCGAGGTACGTCATCGTCACGATGCTCCCGCCTTCGGTCATCAAAGGATACAGCCGCTGCACGACCGCCGTCAGCGAATAGACGCTGATGTCGTGCGCGAGCGCGAAGCCGGCGCGGGACGTCGCCACGTATTCGCCGTCCAGTTCCTCCGACTTGGCGAAGGCGATGCAGTGCGCCAGTCCGTGCAGAACGCCGACCTCTTCCTTCAACCGGGCGGCCAGCGCTTCGATATCCCCGTCGGAGCCGACGTTGCAAAGCAGCGTAAGCGAGCCGGGGATCGTGTCCGCCAGCTTTTTCACGCGTTCCTCCACCCGTTCGCTTTCGTATGTAAACACCAGGCGCGCCCCTTGGGACGCCAACGATTGCGCGATGGCCCAGGCGATGCTCCGCTCGTTCGCCACGCCCATGACCACGATATTTTTGCCTTCCAGCAATCCGCTCATTTTCTCGGCTCCTCCTCCGTGGATATGGAACGGCTGCCAAAAATGGAACCCGCAGCCTCCTTGTCCAACGTAACGCATTTCAGGAGCGTTTGCAATACACTTCGATGCCGGCCCCGCCCGTGACCGCGATCGGAGCGCCGTCGGCCTCCAATCGCTTCAGGTCCTCCATCAGCCGGAACAGGGACTCGTCCTTTCGCTTGGCTTCGATCATGACGTCGACGGCCGGCGTATCCGGCGCAACCCGGGTCAGGAAATCGACCAGCGGCAACGGGTCGACGTAATCGGCGTGTCCGCGCGGATCGCCGGCGTTTTTGGGGCTGGACGCGTGGATTTTGGGCGGCAGGTTGCCGCCGTAGCGGCGGTCCCACGTGCGGAGAATGCGGGGCCACAGCGCTTCCGCTTCGATGCCGCCCGGGTTGTTCACGGCATGATGATGCAAGTCCAACACCATGGGAGCGCCGACCCGCTCGCAAATGGCGAGGGTTTCGGACGCGGTGAACGTTTTGTCGTCGTTCTCGAGCGTGATTCTCCGGGCGATCCTGGGCTCGAGCTCGCCGAAATGCTCCACGAACCGCCGGCCCGCCGCTTCCTTATCGCCGTAGGTGCCGCCGACGTGGATGTTGCAGGTGGCCCGCTCGTCCAACCCCATCATTTCCAGCATCTTGACGTGATGGGCGAGGTCCTTCACCGAGCTGGCGTAAACCTCGGGCCGCGGCGTGCTGAGCACCGTGAAATGGTCCGGATGGAACGACAGGCGGATTTCGTGCTCCTTGGCGAACGCCCCGACTTCGGCGAATGCTTCGGCGAGCGGCGTATAAGGGTCCCAATCTTCGAGGTCGCCATGGGTCGCGAGCGGGATCAGCTTGGAGGTCAGCCGGTAGACGTGAACGTCCATGTACCGGTTATGCTTCAGCAAACGGAGCGTATTATGGAGATTTTCCCGCGCGATCGACTCCAGCCTCCGCAGGGCGGCCGGACGGTCGGCGAGCTTGGAGAAAGTTTTCATCGTCATCGTTTTCGACGGCGAGGCGTTCTCGAGCTGGACGGACATCGCCACGTAACCGAACCGGACTTTCATGGTAGAGCCCCCTTGGCCCGGCCGCGTCAAAGCGCGGCGACGGCGCCAAGGTTACTTTTGCTCCCCGAAAAACATTTCATGCGCCAGCGCCGTCTGCACGCGCGATTCTTCCTCCGTCAGCTTGCGGATGAGCTCCATTTCAACTTCGGTCACTTCTTCGCCCTGGAAATTGATCTCCGCGATCGAAGCCACGATGCGGACGATGGCGACCGCGGTGTTGTCCGGCGCGTAGGCGATCACCTTCTGGCCGGTCGGGTAGACGCGGAACTGCTTCTTCACCATTTTGCCCCGGCCATACTCCAGCAGCTCGTAGAGCTCCTGCTCCGACTTGAATTTGCATACCGAATTGAATTCCGTCTGGAAGCCCATGAGGGGTCCCTCCTCCTCTCGTTTGACTTATTATAAGCTTGCCGGAGGAGGAAAAGGAAGCGGGCGGACGGGTCAATCCCCGGCTTGCCGTACCCGGCTGAACACGAAGCGGTAAAAAACCAGAATGCCGATATGGGAGAGGGCCAGCACCGCGTATACGTTGCCGTAAATATAAGATTCCGGCTCGGCGTTGAGCGGATTCAGCGACAGGCCGGCCCCGTGGTCCGTCACTTTGCTGTAAATGCCTGCGGATACGGCGCTGCTGAGGAAACTCAGAAGCTGCATGAGCCCCATGCCCACCCCGGTCTGCTCCTTCGGCAGCGTCCGGGAAAGGGTGTTGGACAGGGCGATCCCGATGAACATTTGGCCGACGTTGCCGAACACGAGAAAAACCGAGATCCAAACCGGCGAGATTCCCGTGAAAGAGGACATCAAAGCGAAACAGACGATCAGCAGCCCGGACGCCGTCATGAACAGGAACGGATTGCCTTTCGCGTCCGCCAATTTGCCCCCCTTGCGCCCCAATAAAGCGGAGATGACGGCGGCCGGCACCATCGCGAAGCCGATCCAACCCGGCTCCAACCGGTGCACGTCGGCTAACAATTGCGGAGTCAGCAAGGAAAGGGAGAATCCGACTCCCATGATCAACACCGACAGGACAAGCCCCTGCGTATACTGGCGGTTCCGGAACAGCCGGGGCTGGACGAACGGTTCCTTCGCCGTCCGGATCCGTGCGAGGAACCCGATAAGAAACAGGGCGCTGCCAGCGGCGAGTTGCCATTCCCCCGTCGTGACGGCCAGCATCAGCAGCGCCACCGTGCCGGCAAGCAGGCCGCCTCCGAGCCAGTCGATCCGGCCTCCTCCGCCCTGCTCGTGATTCAAGTATTTCCGGTAAAACGGCAGCGTGAAGAGGACGAGCAAAGGGATGCAGAACAGCCAGCGCCAGTGGAGAAAACTGACGACCAACGCGGAAACGACGGGCCCGACGGCGTTGCCGGTCGCAAGGCCGGTCGCGGAGATGCCGAGCGCCCGACCGCGCGTTTCGGCGGGAAAATAGCGTACCGGGATGATCATCGCCGTCGCCGGGATCACGGACGCGCCGACCGATTGCAGAACCCGGGCCAACAACACCATCCAATAAGCTTGCGAGGCCAGCCCGACCAACGACCCCGCGAAGAAAAAGAACAGCCCGAACGTCAGCAGGTTTTTGAGTTTGAACGTATCGGCGAGTTTGCCGTAAATCACCGCCCCGATCGCGTAGATCAACAAATAAATGGCGGAAACCCAACTGACTTGGGAGAAAGGAAGCCGGAAATCCTCGCGGATTTCGGGTATCACGAAATTGAACATCGTCGCGCTCATCGAGGATAGGATCAAAGTGAACGCGAGCACGCGGATCAGTTTTTCCCCAGATTCCACCTGAGGAGTCGATTGCGGATCTTCCGGAGATTGCCGATGAAGCCGCGAGGGGCTCGGATCTTGCCGGTTTTGATGCGGGTTTTGCGGATTCGGTTGATGAAGCGGCTGTTCGATCGCCATATTCCTTGCCTCCTTACCACTCTTTGGTTAATAAGATATAATGGAAATCGTATATAGAAAAATATATGTTGAAGCATATATCCATAACTTCAGGTATATCGTTCTGACGTTCGGAGGGATGTTGAATGGAGCTCCTGCAGCTGCAATATTTCCAAACGGTGGCCCGACTGGAGCATATGACGAAGGCGGCGGAGGAGCTGCGCGTCGCCCAACCCGCGCTTAGCAAAACGATCGCCCGCCTGGAGTCCGATTTGGGCGTTCCGCTGTTCGACCGCACGAATCGGCAAATCCGGCTGAACGCGTTCGGCAGGGCGTTTCTAGGAAAAGTAGACACCGCGCTGGCGGCGTTGGAGGAGGGTCGGAAAGAGGTGGCCGATTTGGCGGGCATGGAGCGGGGAAGCATTCATTTGGCGACGAATACGCTGCACCGCGTAACCCATTCGTTGGGCGTTTTCCGCGCGCGGCACCCGGAAGTCAATTTCCGAATCGTGCAAGTTGCCCCCTCTTCGACGGAGGAGATGGTCCGCCTGCTGGAATCCGGCGAGGCCGATCTCTGTTTCACGGCCGCGCCCCTCGACCGGCCGGGGATCCGGGAGATCGCCGTATTGAACGCGGAAATATTGCTCGCCGTGCCGCCCGGGCACCGATTCGAAGGCACGGGGAGCATCCGGCTGGCGGATGCGGCCGGCGAGCCGTTCATCGAGTATCGGGCGGGGCATCCCTTCCGCGGCGCCAACGACGCGTTCTGCCAGAAAGCGGGGATCCGGCGCAACGTGGTATGCGAGGTCGAGGAACCGTCGGCGCTGGCGGAGCTGGTGCAGGCCGGATTGGGCGTCGCGCTCGTGCCGGGCAGGCAGGAGGCGAAGCAGCCGTTTTGGCAGGTGCGGATCGAAGAGCCCTCGTGGCATCGGGCTTTCAATCTGGCGTGGCAGGACAAACGTTACCTGTCCTTGGCGGCCCGCCGGTTCCGGGACTTTCTCGTCGAATATTTCGCCGAGCCGCCGAAAACATCTGCCGCTCCCGCGTCATCAAGATTGGATGCGGCCGAATGAATCGGCGATAGCGGTTGGCTCAGGATCCCGTTTGCCGGTGAAATCGTGGCACATCCTCCTTCGCCAACAACATCTTAGCCGGATAACCCAATCGCTCAGAATTGTCTTGATCCCCCAACTGGCAAAATGTAGACTGGAGTCGATAAATCATCCGCAATCAGGCGCGTGAAGCACACCGCCCTCGGCATCAATAGCCGGGGGCGGTTATTTTTTGGGGAGGGATGGACATGGCGGATTCGAAACGGAGTATCGGAAATGGATGGACATGCACTTATCGCGGCGGAAAGGCGAACGTTTGCGGCGATTGAAAGAAGGGCACGGTTATGGAGAAAAGCTGCTTCTGGAGCATATTTGGCGGCCCGTAGTCGGAAGCTTCGAACACCTGCACCCGGAATACGAGGTCGTGGATGAGGATGGCAACTACTATTATCTGGATTTCGCCTATCTTCGCGATCCTGGGCCGACCGATCTGGAGTCCGACGGATTCAATCCGCATGCCCGGGATGCCGACCGCAACAGCTTCAAGAAAGAACGCCGGCGGCAAAACGCGATCGCGCTGAAGGGCTGGAACATCCTCCGTTTCTCCACGGACGATATTCGGGAAGATCCTGAACACTGCCGCAGAACGTTGCGCCGGATGCTGGAGCGATGGTACGGGGAGGAGAGTGCGGATTGGAAGGGACTATCCGTCTATCAGAAGGAGATCTTGAGATTTGCCATACGTGCGGCAAAACCGATCACACCTGCGGATGCGATGGATACCACGGGTTTAAGCAACAAACACGTCCGCAAAATTCTTCGGGAAATGGTGGACTTGCGATTACTCGAACCTGCTTCGGGAGAACAACGCTGGACCCGGTATAAAATAAAAAAAATAACGGAACTCTGTTCCGTTATTTGAGCGGCGTATGGATGTTTCCGTGAAATAGGGGAACTCTATTCCGTTAATCGAGCGGCGCACGGCAGTTTCCGCTAAATAAAGGAACTCTGCTCCGTTATTCGAGCAGCGCATGGCAGTTTCCGCTAAATAAAGGAACTCTGTTCCGTTATTCGAGCGGTGCATGGCGGATTCTACGAAATAGAGGAACTGAATTCCTTTATTCACGAGGTACCATCACGCCTATACGTTACTCCCCACCGCCGTAATCGATCGACTGCTTCTCCTCGAAGCGTTCGAACGCCAGGCGGATCAAGGTATCGAGCAGCTCCCGGTACGACAGGCCGGTTTCCTTCCACATCAGCGGGTACATGCTGAACGGCGTAAAACCCGGCATCGTGTTCACCTCGTTGATAAGCAGCCGGCCGTCGCTGCGGCGCAGGAAGAAATCGGCGCGGCACAAGCCGGAGCCGTCGATCGCCTTGAAGGCGCGGACCGCCATCGTGCGGACGGCCTCCGCCACCTCCGGCGGAAGGTTCGCCGGGATTTCCATGACGGATTTGCCGTCGACGTATTTCGCTTTATAGTCGTAGAATTCGTTCGAGCTGCGAATCTCGCCGGGCACCGATGCCCGGGGCTCGTCGTTGCCCAGTACGCTGACCTCGATCTCCCGGGCATCGACGAACTCTTCCACGATGACCTTGCGGTCGTAGCGGAGCGCCGTCTCCACGGCAGCTTCGAGCTCTTCCCGGTCGCGTGCTTTCGACACGCCCACGCTCGATCCGAGATTGGCCGGTTTGACGAAGCAGGGGTAGCCGAGTTCTTCGATTTCGGCGATTCTCGCCTGCCGGTTCTCTTTCCAGCCGAATCGCGTGAAGTGCCTATACGCCGCCTGGGGCAAGCCGGCCTGGGCGAACAACGTCTTCATCACGACCTTGTCCATCCCGACGGCCGAAGCCAACACGCCCGCTCCAACGTAGGGCAAACCAGCCATTTCGAACAGCCCTTGGATCGTCCCGTCTTCCCCGAACGTGCCGTGCAGCAGCGGGAACATGACGTCGACGGGCCGGCCGTCGTTCGCCGCGGCATCGGCACGCTCCGCCAGGATCCGCTCGGACATGCCGCGCAAGATCGGCTGCAGCGCGGAAATCCCGGCAGCCCCCGACATCTTCTCGCCTTGCGCGGAGCCGCCGAATTGCAGCTCGGCGACGGCGGCCGGAGGCGCGGTCAGCAGCGGACCGGAGCGCCATTGCCCTTGTTTCGTGATATAGAAAGGTATGAGTTCATACTTGTCGTAATCGAACGCCTTCAAAACCGCGAGCGCGGTCTGCAGCGACACTTCGTGCTCTCCCGATCTTCCGCCGTACACGAGGCCGACGCGGATTTTGCTCCCCATGGTTACCCTCCGGATCTCTGTCTTTTAAAACTCATCGGCGATATGGAAAAAACGGTACCGGGTTTTCCCCGTCCAAGCGTATGAATCCCGGTAATCCCAATAGCGGTGCCGGCTGCTTACGGTATTCGCGTTGACGAGCGGCGTGCCGTCCGGAGCGAACGCGGTGACGATCGTGTTATGTCCGAATCGTCCGTAGCCGTCCCAGTCGTAGCAGATGACGTCCCCCAGCTGCAACCAGTCGGGGGAATCCACCGCTTCCGCCCGCAGCCCGTAGCCGCGCGGCAGCGACAAAAACCGCTGCAGGCCGTCGGCGACCGCCCAGCTGAAGCTCCACCATTCGCGGCCGTTCAGGCGGCCTTTATACCACCAGCCCGATTCCCTTTTCCCAGTATAGTTCATAGGCGCTTGGCCTGCAAAGAGACACTGGGAGACATAATTCGTGCAATTCACCTCGAATCCCTCATATGCGGGATTCATCTCGTTCCACCATCTTTCGGCGTAAGCCACGGCCTCCGCGCGCCGATAAGGGATCCCTCGCCGATAAGGGTCGTATCCGTAAGCTCCGTCCGGACCGCCTCCCGCATACACCTTGGAACGGTTGCCCCGCTGCGGCCCAACGTGGATCAAAGGTACGGAAGGCATCGCGTCCCTGCGTTCGAACAGCTCCTCCGGATCGTCTTCGGGAACCGGCGCATGAACGCGCCGCATGCCTTCCCCCGCCAGCGGTTCCGCCGTATCGATCTCCCAGCGGCCGGCCGCGAACACGAAACGGATCCGTTCCCGTTCCACCCGTTCCTCCTGCCACGAGATTCCCCTTTGCTCGCAAGTCCGGACGACGTGCATCGACACGTCGACGGCAACGTCTTTGCCGCCGCCGAAACGGCGCTCGATCCGGGTCCGCACCTCGGAGCGCGACACCCGGATCCCCCTTTCCGCTTCGCGGCGCAACGACTCGGACAACCGTGCCGATAGGCGCCTGCGGTGCGCGGGGTCCTTCACCTTGCTCAGGAAATCGTCGTCCCCCCGCAAACCCGCCTCGTTGACCGAACTGACGTACGCAAACAAGGCGTTTTTCCAATCGGCCTCCCTTATGATGGATTCCGGCATCGAATCCGCCCCCTTCCGCCCGTTTTCCGGCCAAAACCGCGTCGTTTCATTTTATTCGCGGGAGCGTCCCTCCATGCCGAACCATTCCAGGAACGGACCGGATGATTCCCCGAAAGATGCGGATTCTAAAACGGGAGAAAGACGCTTTTTGGCGTTCCCGCAGGCAAAAAGGCTTTACGGCACGGCCTCGAGCGAGTATACTGGATATCGGAAATGTTATTATGAAATCGCGTTTCACAGAATGAAACATGAACCATCGCAAGGAGGCTGAACCACTTGTCCAACCTGCCGTACAATGTCCAAGCCGACCTGCAGTCGTCCGGTCAATCCTACCGGTACTACCGCTTGCAAGCTCTGGAAGAGCAAGGCCTGGGCCCCGTATCCAAACTGCCTTTTTCCATGAAAGTCCTGCTGGAAGCCGCCGTCCGCCAGTTCGACGGCCGCGGCATCACGCTGGAACACGTCAAGCAGCTCGCTTCCTGGGCGGAAGGCCGCGTGGACAAAGAAATTCCTTTGATCCCCGCGCGCATCGTGCTTCAGGACTTCACCGGCGTGCCGGTCGTCGTCGACCTGGCGGCCATGCGCGACACCGTGAAGAAAGCCGGCGGCGACCCGAAGCGGATCAACCCGCTCGTGCCGGTCGACCTCGTCATCGACCACTCGGTCATGGTCGACGCCTTCGGCAGCCCCGACGCGCTGAACTACAACATGGACATCGAATTCCAGCGCAACGAGGAACGCTACCGCTTCCTGCGCTGGGCGCAAACCGCGTTCGATAACTTCCGCGCGGTTCCCCCGGCGACCGGCATCGTGCACCAGGTCAACCTGGAGTATCTCGCGTCCGTCGCCGCCACGAAAAACAAAGACGGCGTAACGGAAGTCTATCCGGACTCCCTCGTCGGCACCGACTCCCACACGACCATGATCAACGGCCTGGGCGTCGTCGGCTGGGGCGTCGGCGGCATCGAAGCCGAAGCCTGCATGCTCGGCCAGCCGCTCTACTTCGTCATGCCGGAAGTCATCGGCTTCAAGCTGACGGGCAAACTGGCGGAAGGCGCTACCGCGACCGACCTCGCGCTGACCGTTACGCAAATGCTGCGCAAGAAGGGCGTCGTCGGCAAATTCGTCGAGTTTTTCGGCCCCGGCCTCTCGAATATCTCGCTCGCCGACCGCGCGACGGTCGCGAACATGGCGCCGGAGTACGGCGCGACGATCGGCTTCTTCCCGGTCGACCAGGAAACGCTGAACTACCTGCGTCTCACCGGCCGCGAAGAGAAGCAAATCGAACTGGTCGAAGCCTACTATAAAGCCAACGGCATGTTCCGCACGGACGCCACGCCGGATCCGGTCTTCTCCGACGTGATCGAGCTGGAACTGTCGACGATCGTGCCGAGCCTCGCCGGACCGAAACGCCCGCAGGACCGCGTCGAACTGACCGCGATGAAGCAGTCGTTCAACGAAATCGTCCGCATGCCGATCGACAAGGGCGGCTACGGCCTGTCCGAGGATAAAATCGCGCAAACCGCGGACGTCAAACATCCGAACGGCGAAACGAGCAAGCTCACGACCGGCGCCGTCGTCATCGCGGCGATCACGAGCTGCACGAACACGTCCAACCCGAGCGTCATGCTGGGCGCGGGCCTCGTGGCGAAGAAAGCCGTCGAGCGCGGCCTGAAGAAACCGGGCTACGTGAAAAGCTCGCTGACCCCGGGCTCCCTGGTCGTTACCGACTACCTGACGAAAGCCGGCCTGCTGCCTTACCTGGAGCAGCTGGGCTTCTACGTCGCCGGCTACGGCTGCGCGACCTGTATCGGCAACTCCGGCCCGCTGCCGGACGAAGTCAGCCAAGCGATCGCGGACAACGACATGACCGTCGCCGCCGTGCTCTCCGGCAACCGGAACTTCGAAGGCCGCGTCCACGCGCAGGTGAAAGCGAACTACCTCGCTTCCCCGCCGCTCGTCGTCGCCTACGCCCTTGCCGGCACGGTCAACATCGACCTGGCGAACGATCCGATCGGCTATGACCAGAACGATCAGCCGGTCTACCTGAAAGACATTTGGCCGACCAACGAAGAAATCCAGCAAGCGATCGCCGGCGCGCTCAATCCGCAAATGTTCCGCGACAAATACGAGCACGTCTTCACGCAGAACAAGCGTTGGAACGAGATCGCGGTGCCGGAAGGCGAAATTTACGAATGGGATCCGAAGTCGACCTACATCGCCAATCCGCCGTTCTTCGCGAACCTCGGCACCGAAGCCGGCGACATCGCGGACATCCGCGCGGCGAAAGTATTGGCCTTGCTCGGCGACTCGGTCACGACCGACCATATTTCCCCGGCCGGCAACATCAAGGCCGACAGCCCGGCCGGCCTGTACCTGACCCAGCACGGCGTCGAGAAGAAGGACTTCAACTCCTACGGCTCCCGCCGCGGTCACCATGAGGTGATGATGCGCGGAACGTTCGCCAACATCCGGATCCGCAACCAGGTGGCTCCGGGCACGGAAGGCGGCGTGACGACCTACCTGCCGACGGGCGAAGTGATGTCCATCTACGACGCTTCGATGAAGTACCAGGACAGCGATACGAACCTGGTCGTCATCGCCGGCAAAGAATACGGCACGGGCAGCTCCCGCGACTGGGCGGCCAAAGGCACGTTCCTGCTGGGCGTCAAAGCCGTCATCGCCGAAAGCTTCGAGCGGATCCACCGCTCCAACCTCGTCGGCATGGGCGTGCTGCCGCTGCAATTCGAGCCCGGTCAAAGCTGGAAGTCGCTCGGCATCACCGGCCGCGAGACGTTCGAGATTCAAGGCCTGTCGAACGACGTGACGCCGGGCCAGACCGTCACCGTCACCGCGAAGCGCGAAGACGGCTCGACGTTCGACTTCAAAGCCGTCGTCCGTCTGGACTCCATGGTAGACGTGGACTACTACCGCAACGGCGGCATCCTGCAAACGGTGCTGCGCCAAATGCTGGCCGGCCAGAAATAAGGCTTGAGCCGCCAAAGCCCTTTCTCCCTCCGGGGAGGAAGGGCTTTTTCGCGCGGCCGAAAGCCCGTTCGATGCCGTTTGGTCGGACATGCCCAGGTGGGTTATAATGGAACCTGACGCTTGGTCTCATCCGTTACATTTCCCGTTCATCCCATCCCAACCAATCCGGAGGTGCTTGCCGTTGGCCTCGCGCAAACCGTCCTTCATTCGGCGATATTTACCCGTTATCGCGGCCGTGCTCCTTCTGCTTGCGCTGGGCGCCGCCCAATTCCTGTCCTGGCCTTACGTCATTTACGGACCGGGCTCGGCCGAGCCCGTCCATCCCCGGGTGGAAACCGGGCGCAAGCTGGAGGAAAAAGGCGCTTTCCTGTTTACGACCGTCAGCACGTACTCCAAGCCCAACGCCTTCTCGCTGGCCTACGCGTGGATGAATCCGCGCATGGATATCCATACGCAGGAAGAGGCGACCGGCGGCACGACCAACCTGGCCGCTTATCGCAACCTGCTCGCCTGGATGCGCGACAGCTCGGAAGCGACGGCCCTGCTGGCCGCTTACGGGGCGATGGACCGCACGGTCCCGGTTGAGCAGAAAGGCGTGATCGTCGTCCATTTCCTCCCCGAGTCCAAAGCCGACGAGAGCGGCCTTCAGGAAGGCGACATCATCACCTCCGTCGACGGCAAAACCACGCTCAAAGCGGAAGACTTGGTGGCCGCGCTTACGTCGCATCAACCCGGGGACAAGGTGGAGCTCGCCGGAACCCGGGGCGGCAAGCCCTTCAAAGTCACGGTCCCGCTCATCTCCATGCCGCAAACGAAGAAAACCGGAGTCGGCTTCCAGAACAACAGCGTCATCAAGGTGACGCCGCCCGATCCGGTCAAATTCGATTTTAACGACGTCGGAGGCCCTTCCGCCGGGCTCATGATGACGCTGGAAATCGTGGCCCAGCTCACCTCGGAAGATTTGACCCGGGGCTACCGCATCGCCGGAACCGGCACGATCGACGCGGACGGCAACGTCGGCCAGATCGGCGGCATCCAATATAAGCTGATGGCGGCCGATAAAGAGAAAGCGGACTATTTCCTCGTTCCTTACGATAAAGCGAATGGCCTCTCCAACTGGAAGGACGCCGAGAAAACCGTCAAGGACCTGAAGCTTTCGCCCAAGCTCGTCCCGGTCTCGACCTTGAAGGAGGCACTCGAATTCGTTCGCAAGCTGCAGCCGAAAGCCGGCGCAGCCCAGGATCAACCATAATGGCAAAAAACGCTCATCGGAATCTCGCGGGAGGGAAGCAGCGGTGAAAGGCGACTTTGACGGCATCATCGACATGACGGGGACCGGCTCCGTCAAATGGGAGCTGACGCAGAAGGTTTTCGGGGAAGAAAGCCTTACGCCGATGTGGGTGGCCGACATGGACTTCCGAGGTCCCCAAGCGGTAATCGATGCTTTGAAGCGGCGGGCGGAGCTTGGCGTATACGGCTACACGTTCCGGCCGGCGCACTTGAACGAAGCGGTGGCCGGTTGGATGGAGAGGCGGCACGGCTGGCGCGTCGACCAGGAATGGATCTGTTTTTCCCCAGGCGTCGTCACCGCATTGAACGCGTGCGTCCAGGTTTACACGGAACCGGGCGACCGCGTGATCATTCAGCCTCCGGTCTATCCGCCCTTCTTCAAATCGGTTCAGGATCACGGACGGGAGCCCGTCATGAATCCGCTCAAGCTCGTAGACGGCAAATACGAAATGGATTTCGAAGACCTGGCGGCGAAAGCGGAAACGAGCCGGGCGAAAATGCTCCTTCTGTGCAACCCGCACAACCCGGTCGGCCGGGTGTGGACCCGCGGGGAGTTGGAAAAGCTGGCCGCGATCTGCGAGCGGTTCGGCTTGATCGTCGTAGCCGACGAGATCCACGCGGATCTGGCGCTGAACCCCCATCGCCATACTCCGCTGCTCGTCGCCGCGCCGCAGTTGGCCGGACGGACGATCGTCTGCATGGCGCCGAGCAAGACGTTCAACATGGCCGGACTGGCCATGTCCTTCGTTCTGATTCCGGATCCGGAGCAACGCAAGGCGTTTCAGACCTTCATGGAAAAGGCCCATCTTACGGCGATCAATCCGTTCTCTTTGACCGCGGCCGATGCGGCATACCGGCACGGGGACGAGTGGCTGGACCGGGTGCTGGCGTACATCAAGGGAAACGCCGAGTACCTGCGGGACTTCCTGACCCGGCGGATTCCCCGGCTGTCCATGGTCATGCCGGAAGGGACGTACATGGCCTGGATCGATTGCCGCCCGCTCGGACTTGCGCCCGACGAATTGAAGGCTTTCATGGTCTCGAAAGCCAAGGTGGCGCTGAACGAGGGCAAAGGCTTCGGAGAGGAAGGCGCGGGATTCATGCGGATGAACCTGGCCGCCCCCCGCTCCGTGCTCGAGGAGGCTTTGGCCAAGATCGAAGCCGCCGTTAACGCGTTGTAAGGAAAAGGCCGTTCCGCTTGCAGAGTCGTTGGCTCTGCCCGCCGGAACGGCCTTTTCTTGTTTTCCTGACTGAAGGGGATATCCCCGTCGCTCAGGAAAACGGGATATCGAGCGCCGGAAGCGCCGGATGAGTCCAAATCAAGCCTGGCTGGCTTTAATCGCTTGCTCCAGGTCGTACAGGATGTCGTCGATCGACTCCGTGCCCACGGACAGGCGAACCATGCCCGGAGTGACGCCCGCCGAAGCCTGCTCGGCTTCCGAGAGCTGCTGGTGCGTCGTGCTCGCCGGATGGATGATCAGCGACTTGGAATCGCCGACGTTGGCCAGATGGGAGAACAGCTTGACCGAGTCGATCAGTTTGCGGCCGGCCGCGACGCCGCCCTTGATTTCGAAGGTCAGGATGGCGCCTTGGCCTTTCGGCAAGTATTTTTTCGCCAGTCCGTAGTTGGGGTGGCTCTCCAGTCCGGGATAGCTGACCCATTCCACGGCCGGGTTCGCCTCGAGGAAGCGGGCGACTTTCAGCGCGTTCTCGCTGTGGCGCTCCATCCGCAGGTGCAGCGTCTCGAGCCCTTGCAGCAGCAAGAAGGAGTTGAACGGCGAGAGCGCCGCGCCCATGTCGCGAAGCAGCTGCACGCGCATTTTGATGATGTAGGCCAGCGGACCGACGGCATCCGTGTAGACGACGCCATGGTAGCTCGGATCGGCCTGGGTCAGGCCGGGGAAACGGCCGCTTGCTTTCCAGTCGAACTTGCCGCCGTCGACGACGATGCCGCCGATGGACGTGCCGTGCCCGCCGATGAACTTGGTGGCGGAGTGGATCACGATGTCGGCCCCGTGCTCGATCGGACGGAGCAGGTACGGGCTCGGGAACGTATTGTCCACGATGAGCGGAACCCCATTCTCATGGGCGATGGCGGCTACGGCCGCGACATCGAGGACGTCCCCCTTCGGGTTGCCGATCGTCTCGGCGAAAATCGCCTTCGTCTTGCCGTTGATCGCGCTGCGGAAATTCTCCGGATTGCTGGAATCGACGAAACGGACGGTGATCCCGAGTTTCGCCAGCGTGTGCGAGAACAGGTTGTACGTTCCGCCGTACAGGGTGGAGGACGAGACGATCTCATCCCCGCTGCTGGCGATGTTCAGGATCGAGAACGTGATGGCGGCTTGTCCGGAAGAAACCGCCAGCGCTCCGACTCCTCCCTCCAGCGCGGCGACGCGCTGCTCGAATACGTCCGAGGTCGGGTTCATGATGCGGGTATAGATGTTGCCGAATTCCTTCAAGGCGAACAGGTTCGCCGCGTGCTCCGTATCGCGGAAGCCGTAGGAAGTCGTCTGGTAAATCGGCACGGCGCGGGACAAGGTAGCGGGGTCCAGCTGCTGGCCGGCGTGTACCGCCAGCGTTTCGGGTTGAAGCTGTCTCTCTTCTGCCATGGGATCATCCTCCAAATAAAATGCTTACATTTATTCCTAGCAAATAAGTCGGTTTAATCGAAGTCTATACCGGCCATTCCCAGCCTGTCAATCTAAAATCCCAAAAAAAAGTTCCGCCCGTCATCCGCCGAAGCGGGACAACGAGGAGGAACGTAGCGACGCCGAGCGGGAGAATCGCCGACAGCGTGATGCCGACCGCGAGGTCTTTCTGGGCGGCAAAGGAAAGATGGGCGGCCCCGTATACCGTCCAAGGAAACAGAAAATAGATCGCAGCCAGGACGTCGATCATGGCCTTCATCGGTTCGAGCCCGATATGGTGGATGACGCGCTGGCCGATTTGGATCACCACGGGGACTGCTCTTCTTCCGCCGCCATGAGAATCGCTTGGATCGTCTCCGCGTTATCGTTTATGGACGGTCCGTCGATGCAAACTTAACGGCCCATTACCCCAGCAGCTTGCCCATCCGCTGGGCGGCTTCCATGATCGCCGGCGCGTGGCGGTGCATGACGTCCGGCGTCAGCCGGTTGGACGGTCCCGACACGGCGAGCGCCGCGGCCAGCTTGCCCGCGCGGTTGAAGATCGGCGCGGATACCGCCGCCGCGCCGGGCTCGCGCTCCTCGAAGCTGGTGGCGTAGCCGGCGGCCCGGATCTCGTCGAGCTGGCGGACGTAAGCGGCGCGATCGACCGACGCCGGCCAAGCCGGGTCCGCCATCGCTTCCTTGCGCACCGGCTCTTCGGCGAACGCGAGCAGCACCTTGCTGGAGGCGCCGACGGAAAGCGGCATCCTCGCGCCGACGGGCGCCACCCGGCGGATCGCCTGCGCGCTCTGCACCGCCTGGATCCGCACCCTTTCGTTGCCGTCGCGCACGTACAAGCTCACCGTTTCCCCGATCTCGTCCCGCAGCCGCTCCATCCCCGGCAGCAGCACGACGGACGGATCGCCTTCCCTCGACAAATTGGACGATAACTCGAGTATCCGGAGTCCCAGCCGGTACTTCTCCGTCGCTTCGTCGCGGATGACGAACCCCCGGTCCTCGAGCGTGGCCATCAGCCGGAACACCGTGCTTTTATGCAACCCGACCTCCGAGGCGATTTCCGACAGCCCCCACTCGGATTTCGAAGTAAAACAGATCAAGATGTCGAGGGCCCGCTCCACCGCGCGGACGGTTCGCTTTTCTTCTTCCATTTTCGGGTTCATCTCCGTTTCATTGCATGAAACTCCGTTATGCACAGTATAACGCAAAACGGCCCTCCGAGTAAACGCGGAAGGCGATCATTACAGTTTGGTTACACGCCTCTTACAAATCTCCTAGGACCGTTGACGGGGTACTTTCCGACCACTACGATTAAGGTACACCAAAAATTAAAACGCTTTCATAAACGAGGCGATGCCCCATGAATTCCTTGCCCGCGCCGATTCCGCTCAGCGGCAGCGTCTCTCTCCCCCCCATCCCGGAAACGAGGGAGACGCCGGCTGCCCGCCGCGCGTTCCGCGTGCTCAAAACCGTTGCCCTGTCCACGCTGCTGACCCTCGTTCTACTCTATGCCGGCCTTCATGCGTTTATTGCCTGGAAATTGACGCATCCCGACGTCGCGCCGCTCGTTTCCAACCCGATGTCGGCCAAACATCTGTCCTATGAGGACGTCGCCTTCGCGAGCTCGGACGGCAAAATCCGGCTCAGCGGCTGGTGGATTCCCGCGGATGGCAGCCGGCAAACCGTCGTGCTGAGCCACGGTTACGGGACGAACCGCGAGGAAAGCTGGGTGCCGATGTACGATTTGGCCGACCTGCTTCACGGCTACGGCTACAACGTGCTGATGTTCGACTACGCCTTCGCCGACGCGCTGCACCGCGCGCCCGCCACCGGCGGCGTCCTCGAATCCAAGCAGCTGCTCGGCGCCATCGAATACGCCCGCGGCAGGGGTTCCGCCGAAGTGGTCGTCTGGGGCTTCTCCATGGGCGCCGGCACCGCGCTTCAGGCCGCCCTCCAGCACGCCCCCGTCGACGCGATGATTTTGGACAGTACCTTCGTCCCGACGGACGACACCCTGCTTTACAATCTCCGCATGAGCCATTTGGAACTGCCGGCCTATCCGACCCTTCCGCTGGTCAAGTGGTTCCTGCCCCTCCTGGCCGGTTCCGGGCTGGAGCAAGTCCCGGCCGCGAGGGCGCTGGGCACTTCCTTCGATTTTCCGATCTTCGTGATCCACGGAACGGCCGACGCCAAAGCCCCGCTCTACCTGGCGGAAGACGTCGCGAAAGCGCAGACGGACCCCCGGTCGGAGCTGTGGGTCGTGAAAGGCGCCATCCATGAAATGATTTTCCGCACCCACCGTCAGGAATACGTGCAACGGGTGACCGATTTCCTGGGAGAAGTGCATGCAACGGCGATCGCGAAATCCTTCGAAGCCCCCGCGCTCAGCATTTAAATGAGCTTCGTATCATATCGGCCCTCTCTTCCGCATACGATCGGTACGTAAAGTACCAAGACGTGTGCAGGGGGAGAGGGTTTTCGTGATGCTTCGGGTTTACGGGGATCGGATGCCGCTTCGTTTGCTGGAGGAAATCTCGGCGCGCAAACGGCTCGAGAAATCGTTCGCCTCCATGGTCCGGGCGGTCGTGCCGGGGCTGGAGTGGCCGTATGTCCGGCTGATGCAGGAATGGGAGGACGTGTTCGGCCGGACGGCGGAGGAGGCGGCACGCCGGCTGAAAGGCGTACTGGACGGCCGGGAAGACGAAGCGGCCGCCGATAACGGGGCGGGTACGGCGCGCCTGTTGTGGGAGGAGTCGAGGATCCAGTCGGACGAATTCGCGCGGCAAATCGGCTTGCTCCGGAAGCAAAGCGCCGCCGTCCGGCGAATGCCGGCCGCCGATGCGCTGTTCTCCCCGATCCTGCGGGAAACGGAAGTCTGGCGCGACGAGAACGTGCTGCAGGAGCCGGACGAGATCGACGTCCCGCAGCCGGCCGACCACCCGCTTCGGCCCGAAGGCACCTGGTCGAATCCGGTCGGCGTCTCGGGCGTCCCCTTGGGGGGCGCGAAACCGGTGCCGATCGGCGGCCATACGCTGCCTCCCCTCCCTTATCCGTATAACGCCCTTGAGCCGTGGATCGACGAGGCCACGATGCGCATCCATCACGACAAGCACCACCAGTCCTACGTCGACGGGCTGAACAACGCCGAGAAGAAGCTCGAAGAGGCCCGCCGGAGCGGGGACTTCGCGCTGGTGAAGCATTGGGAACGGGAACTTGCCTTCAATGGGGCCGGGCATTACCTCCACACGATCTTCTGGGACGCGATGAAGCCCAAAGGCGGCGGCCGTCCCGGCGGCGCTTTGGCCCAGGAGCTCGACCGCAGCTTCGGCGGGTTCGAGCCGTTCCGGAAGCAGTTCTCCGAAGCGGCGAACAAGGTGGAAGGCGGCGGCTGGGCGATCCTCGTCTGGAGCCCGCGGAGCCGGCGGCTGGAAATCCTCACGGCCGAGAAGCACCAGAACCTGTCGCAATGGGACGTCGTGCCGCTGCTGCCGCTGGACGTGTGGGAGCACGCCTATTACTTGAAGCATCAGAACGACCGGGGCGCTTACGTCAAAGACTGGTGGAACGTCGTGAATTGGCCGTTCGTCGAAGGCCGGTACGCCAAAGCGCGCGTCTTGCAATGGACGCCTTATTGAGTCCCTAAGCCTTATAAGCTCCAGTCCAGCTTGACTTCCCCGCCCGTGCGGGAAGATTCGTAAATCGCGTCGATGATCAGGTTGCTGCGAAGGCCCGTCTCGGCGGACGTCCACGGCTGTTTGCCTTCCCGGATGCACTCCAGGAAATGCCGGCTGAGCCGCACGCGCGCGCCTTCGTCGCCGGCCGGCTCGCCGAGGGAAACCTCCATCGGCTGGTCGAACTTCTCCGTCAGGAACTTGCCGCCGGATCCGCGCAGCACGGCGCCGCCCTCCGAGCCCATGAGGTGCACGAACGGCGAATTGTCGGTATCCATATGGACGGCCCAGCTGACCTCGAGCGTGAGCGAGCTGCCGTCCTCCATTTTGATCAGCGCCGTCGCCAGATCCTCAACGTCGTACGTCCCGTTCCAGTCCGGCTTGCCCCACGTGCCGATGCCTTTCTTTCGGGGACCGAACTCCGCGTATGCCGCGCCGTACACCGAAACCGGCTTCGGCTCGCCCATGAGGAAGAACGCCAGGTCGAGCATATGCACGCCGATGTCGATGAGCGGACCGCCGCCCGACTGGGCCTGCTGCGTGAACCAAGTCCCCCAGCCGGGAATGCCCTTGCGGCGGTACCAGCCGGTTTTGGCCGTATAAATGCGGCCCAGCTCGCCCTGCTCGATCTGCCGTTTGACCTGGAGGGACAGCCATTCCCAGCGCATCTGATGCGCGACCATGACGATGCGGCCCGACCGCTGCTGCGCCCGCACGATTTCCTTCGCGGCCGCCGCGTTGAGCCCCATCGGCTTCTCGATCAGCACGTGCTTGCCCATTTCCAGCGCGTAAATCGCCAGCGGCGCATGGGCATGGTTCGGCACGCCGATAATGACGGCGTCGACGTCGTCCCGCATGATCAGCGCTTCGGGGGATTCGGGCACGACGGGAATGCCGTATTCGGCCGCCCGCTGGCGCGCCAGCGGCAAGTATGCGTCCGTCACGGCCGTGAACTCGCACCATTCTTTCAGCTTTCCGAATTCCTGCAAATGGACGTTGCCGATATTGCCTGCCCCGATCAGGCCCAGGCGGATTTTATCCGATGCGCTCAACAGGGAAACCTCCTCTTAACCATCCGAAAAAATGTGGGGGTCGACACCGATAATCATAGTCGAATCCGCCGCGAAAATGGAGAGCCTTAATAGTCTTCTTTTTCCGCTGCTTTGGCATTCGATTCCGTCTCGCCATAAAAAAAAGGCAGCCCCCTCGAATGGAGAATGCCTGCCCGTCCTGCCCGAATTATTGTTTGAGAAGAGCCAAAAACTCCGAGCGCAGCGCGGCGCTGGTCTTGAATTGGCCGCGCAACGCGGACGTGACCGTCTTGCTGCCCGGCTTCTTCACGCCCCTGGCGCACATGCATAAGTGCTCGCCTTCCACGACCACCATCACGCCGTGAGGACTCAGCGTCTCTTCCAGCGTGTCGGCGATTTGCGACGTGATGCGCTCTTGTACTTGAAGGCGGCGGGTGACCGCCTCGACGAGGCGGGCCAGCTTGCTGAGCCCCGCGATTTTGCCGCTCGGAATATAGCCGATGTGGGCTTTGCCGAAAAACGGCGCCATATGATGCTCGCATTGGCTGTAGTACACGATATCCCGGACGATCACCAGCTCTTCGTGCCGTTCGTCGAACGTGACGCCCAGCACGTCCCGGGGATCGACGGAGTAACCCGCGAATATTTCCTCGTACATCCGCGTCACCCGGGCCGGCGTTTCCAGCAAGCCTTCCCGCTCGACGTTCTCCCCGATCAGCTTCAGGATTTCCCGGACGTGGTATTCGATTTGTTCCCGGTTTTTCTCTACCTGCTGATTGACGTAATCCTTGATCCCCGCCATGACTGTTCCCCCTGGGACCGGATGGGCCGGAAGCTCCGGCATTCGGCAAGCCGAAGCCGGGATTACCGGCCTTTCCGGTTTTGGTTTTTCATCATTTGCTGGGCTTTCTGGATTTGCTGTTTGTTCATGTTGTAGCCCATTTGTTTGGCCATCTTGGCCAGCATGTCCGGATTGTTCTGCATCTTGGTGAGTTGGCTGCGCAAATAGAAGACGCCGATGATAAACCCGATGACCGCGCCTACGATCAGCGTCGCGATCGGAATGATGACATCCCACATGGTGGTTCCCCCTGCCGCGATTAATAATGAAAACCCTGCGCCTCAAGCGTGAGCACGCAGGGTGACTTGCGTTTATGATAGCATGGCCGGCATACCCGCGCAAATCCGGGAATAACGCCTTCCCTTAGTTCAGCACCGCCTCGATGAACAAGGTCGGATGCTGGGCCAGATCGATTTCCTTCGCGTCCACGGTATCTTCGTCCGCCTTGCTGAGGATCCTCACGATCGGCCGGCCCGGCAACCCCCTGTGCTGGCCGACGACGACCCCGATCTTATGGTTGGACAGCCGGACGGAAATCCCGTTCGGGTAGATCGAGACCACTTTCATGAACTGGGTCAGCACTTCATGGTCCAGCGTCGTCCCGGACAAGGCGTTCAGCTGCTCGCACGCTTCGTGCGGCAGCAGGGGGCGATCCCCTTCCGGCCGATACAGAAAATTGTCGTAAGCGTTCGCGACCGCGACGATCTTGGCGTACGCGTGGATCTCGTCTCCCGAAATGCCGCGCGGCAAGCCGGTTCCGTCCACGTGCTCGTGGTGCTGGAACGCGACATGGGCGACCAGCAGGCTGAATTCGCGTTTCATTTTCAGAAGCTCGAACCCCCGCCAGGAATGGTGCATCCGCCCTTCCTGGATTTCGGGCGCGTTCAGCTTTCCGATGTCATGAAGCAGCGCTCCGATGCTCAGCTCTTTCAGCTGGATCATGTTGAGCCCCATGTTGAGTCCGATCAGCGCGGACAGCGTGCAGACGTTCATGGCGTGCACGTAAGCCGCGTTGTCCGCCGTCCGGATGTCGGAGAGATGCACCATGACGCTGGAGTTGCGCATGACGTCGTCGAGCAGCTGATCGATCGTCTGGCTGATCGCCTTCGTGCTGAATTCTTTGCCGGAACGCAGCGCTTCGAACGTCTCCGACATCTGGTTGATGACCGCCCGCTTCGTCTCCTCGGACAGCATGTCCTGCGTCTCGACGTCGCGGAATTGCGGATCGTCGATGTAGATGGCGGTGACGCCCAGACGCTTCAACGTGCTGATCATGAATACGGTCAGCTGCACCCCGGTCGAGAGAAGCACCGTACCGTTCGCCGAAAAAATCGTTTTGCCGAGGTACTGGCCCGGCTCCACCGTTTCGATATCCACCAAACGCATGTTAGGTTCTCTCTCCCGCTCCGAAGTCGATCTGGATGATTCCTATTCTAACGCATTCCGGGAAAATCCGACAGTACCTCTTCGCGTTCGGCCGATTCCGTCACCGCGTGTCGGACTCCGCCCCGCAGGAGGCAAGCGCCCGTTCCAGGGCGTCCCGAACGGAGGCGTCCGATTCGGAGCCCAGGGCCGATTCCATCGCCCGCTTCGCCTCTCCCCCGCCGATTCGCCCGAGCGCCCAGGCCGCCGTGGCCCGCAGCTCGGGACGCGGGTCGTCCCGCAGCACTTTCGCCACGTCCGGCACGGATTCGGCGTCGCGGAAGTTGCCGAGCGCGATCAAGGCGTTGCGCTGGATCGGTTTGCGGCCGCGCCAAGCCGCCGCGCTCCTCCCGAACTTCTCCTTGAATTCGCGGTTGCCCATCGACAGCAGAGGGCGCAGCAGCGGCTTGGCCGTCTCCGGATCCGGCAGCAGCTCTTCATGATGCCGGATATCGACGCCCCTGTTGACCGGGCAAACGATTTGGCACGTGTCGCAGCCGTACAGGCGATTGCCGATTTTGCGCATCAGCTCTTCCTCCACGAGCCCCTTGGTCTGGGTCACGAAGGAAATGCAGCGCTGGGCGTTCAGCTCGCCCGGGCCGACAAGGGCCCCCGTCGGACAGGCGTCGATGCAGATCGTGCAGTCCCCGCAGCCGTCTTCGATCGGCCGGTCCGGCGGCAGCGGAAGATCCGTGATCATCTCGCCGAGATAAACCCAGGAGCCGAATTCCGGCGTGATGATCGAACAGTTCTTGCCGCTCCATCCGATCCCCGCCCGCTCGGCCACCGCCCGGTCCGCCAGCTCCCCGGTATCCACCATGGACAGCAGGCGGGCTTCCGGCACGCGCTCCTTCAGCCAAGCCGCCAGCTTCTCGAGCCGGCGGCGCAGCGCCTGGTGGTAGTCTTCGCCCCAGGCCGAGCGGGACAGGATGCCCCGCCTTTTGCCCGGCTCGGACACCGGCGCGTTTTTCAGCTTGGAGGGATACGCCACGGCGATCGAAATGAGGCTCCGGGGCTCCGGCAGCAGCAGCGAGGGATCCGTCCGCTTGTCCAAATCGGGCTCCTCGAAGCCCGATTCGTATCCTTTCTCCCGATGGAGGACCAATCTCTCCTTCAGCTCGCCGAACGGATCGGCGGACGCCACGCCGATTTTGTCGATGCCCATCGCCGGCGCCGCTGCGAGCATGTCCTCCTTGAGCTGCCTCCAAAAACTTCCGTCCCTCTCCGGCAGCGCCATTTTGCATCCCTCCGATTTCGGGGAGTTTGACAGAGCCAAACGCTCCCGGTTCTTTTTACAGTTTCCCCCACCTCACGATCGGCCAAATGACGAATTCGGCTTTGCCCTTGATCCGGTTCTCCTCGATGACGCCGAACGATCGGCTGTCCTTGCTCTTGCTTCGATGCCGGTTGTCCCCCATGACGAAAAACCGGCCCGGACCCACTTCGACCGGACCGTAATCCCCGTCTTCGATCGCCGAGTCCGTATAGGGTTCGACCGTCAGTTTCCCGTTCAAATACAGCTGCCCGTTCCGGATCTCGAGCCGGTCTCCCGGGACGCCGATCACCCGTTTGACCAGATACGCCTTGCGGTCGGGCCCGTCGCTCGGATCGGTCAAGATCACGACGTCTCCCCTCCGGGGATGCCCGAAATGGTACGGCAGCTTATTGACGAACAGCCACTCGCGTTCATACAGCGTCGGTTCCATGGAGTGCATCCGCACCGTGGACAGCTGAAACACGTATATTCGGAGCAGCAGCACGACGACGAAAGCCGCGAGCAGGGCGATTCCCCAGTCGCGCAGCTCCTTGCGCCATCCGCCGGGACGCGGAGCGGCGACGGCCGGCCCGCGGCGCCGGGGCGTCAGAGAGGTTCCGGAATCCTGCGGCATACCGATCAAGTCTCCTTAGAAGGCGCCGTATTTTTTCCATTCCCGATAGTACCTTCTCACCGGCTCGTCCCGGAAAGGAACGCCTCCGGCTTCGATCCGGGCGTTCAGCCGCTCAAGTCCCCGTTCGATCCGGGCCACGACTTCCTCGTCGTAACGGTAATCGACCCGGTGCCGATCGAATTCGTCGCGGTCCAGTTCCAATCGGGAACCGTCCGGCAGCAGCGCGACGTCCAAATCGTAATCGATGTAGGTGAACACGTCCTTGTATGAATAAAAGGGAGAAGCGATGTTGCAATAGTAACGGACTCCCCGGTCCTCGAGGAGGGCCACCACGTTGAACCACTCCCCCGGCAGGAAGAAAGCCGCGGCCGGCACTTTGCTGATCCATTCCGTGCCGTCCGCTTCGCGGATTCTCGTGCGGTCGTTCAGAAGCACCTCGACTCGGGCAGCGGCGTGCTCCGGGTCCAGAAGTTCGGACGGAACCCGCCAATTGTCCAGCCATACCCGATGCAGGGAGCCGTCATGCTTGAAGCTCTTGATTGTGCAAGGGCGATAGATCGTTTCATCCGCTTCGCTGCTTTCCATGCATGACCTCCGCCTTGAGCCGTTCATCAATAGAAAAGCATATCCGATGGCCAAAATCAATGGCAACGGATATGCTTCGGGGTAATCGTCTTTGGAAAACGGATGTCGGACGTCAGCCCGCTACGATGGCCAGGGGCTGCGAAGGCCGCACGATATCGGTCGGACGGGCGCCGAGCGCCTCGTAGAACGGCCGAAGCCCTTCGTTGTGCTTGTCCCCCGCGATCAGGACTTTCAGCACGTTCCGCTTGCGGAAACGGGCGTTCATCGCCGAAACCAAAGCTTTGCCGACGCCTTGACGCTGGTATTCCGGATGCACCGCGACCCGATATACGTACCCTTTATGATTGTCGATCGTCCCGATCATGACGCCCGCGATCGTGTCTCCGATCGTTGCGACCAAAACCAGCTCGCTGTCCCAGGACAATTGGCGGGCGAACGCGCCCATCGTTTCCTCGCAGCACTCTTCCGATAGCACGACGTTCAGCAGTTCGACAACGTAACGGTAGTCCGACAGTTGGAATGATCGAATATGCATGCTGTACAGTCTCCCTGGCCACAAAGATTTAACATCCGGATAACGCAAATATAATTTTACGACAATAATATGAATTTTTCATACCCTTTTGTGAAAAAAACATAAAAAAATTTTGAGAAATCGAGAGATAACGCCATGAAAACGCTTTATTTTGGACGAAACATGACCTTTTATACAGTGAATCGGTTAAATTGGACAGAATTCGCGCGAATTCCGGCTTTGGATTCGATTCAACGATATTTCGACTTTCCAAACATCGATGTTGATTTACTCTGGGGAATTTAGGATAATAATAAAGTGAGCTACATATGAAACCAATCTCAGGAGGGATCCCCAATGGCACATCAACTGCCCGAACTGCCTTACGCGAAAGACGCCCTGGAACCGCACATCGACGCGATGACGATGGAAATCCACCACGGACGTCACCACAACACGTACGTCACCAACCTGAACAAAGCGCTGGAATCCGCTCCGGAGCTGGCGAACAAATCGGTCGAGGACCTCATCTCCGACCTGAACGCCGTACCGGAGAGCATCCGCACCGCGGTCCGCAACAACGGCGGCGGCCATGCCAACCACTCCCTGTTCTGGGTGACGATCTCCCCGAACGGCGGCGGCGCTCCGACCGGCGCGCTGGCCCAAGCGATCGACGGCGAGCTCGGCGGCTTCGAGAAATTCAAGGAAACGTTCGCCGCCGCGGCAACGACCCGCTTCGGCTCCGGCTGGGCTTGGCTGGCCCTCGGCAAAGACGGCAAGCTGAAAGTTTACAGCACGCCGAACCAAGACAGCCCGCTCATGGAAGGCGACAAGCCGCTCCTCGGGCTGGACGTGTGGGAGCATGCTTACTACCTGAAATACCAGAACAAACGCCCGGACTACATCGCGGCGTTCTGGAACGTCGTCGACTGGAACAAAGTCGGCCAACTCTACGAAGCTTCGAAATAAGGTTCGCATGAATGGAGAAGACCGCCCGGGAAACCGGCGGTCTTCTTTGTTTTCAACTTTCCCTAGCTTGCCGATCAGAAACCTTCGAGGACGACTTTGCCGATCGTACGTCCCGTTTCCAGAAGAGCATGGGCTTTTCGCAGGTTCTCGGCATTGATCGGCGACAGCTTCATGGACGCGGTCGTTCGCAGCGCTCCTTCGTCTACGAGACGGGCTGCTTCGTTCAGCAGGCGATGCTGCTCGATCATGTCCGCCGTCTGGAACGTCGAGCGGGTGAACATCAGCTCCCAGGCGAACGTCGCGCTTTTGTTCTTCAGCAGCGTCAGGTTCAGCAATTCGTCCGTCTCCACGATCGAGCAGATTTTGCCTTGCGGCGCGATCGCTTCGGCCATGTTGGACCAGTGCTTCTCCGTGCCGTTCAAGCAGAGAATGTAGTCGACGAGGCCGATCCCGAATGCTTGTAATTGAGGAGCGAACGCCTCGAAATGATCGATGACGAAGTCGGCTCCATGCGTTTTCGCCCACTCGGCCGACTCCGGGCGGGAGGCCGCCGATTACCGTCAGCCCCGCGTGTTTGGCGAGCTGGGTGGCGATCGAACCTACGCCGCCGGCGGCGCCGATGATCAGGATCGACTTGCCCGCGTTGTCCGCTTTGACGGGGGAAACCCCGAGCCGGTCGTACAAACTTTCCCAAGCCGTGATCGTCGTCAGGGGCAGCGCGGCCGCCTGAGCGAAATCCAGGCTGGACGGTTTCGATCCGACGATCCGTTCGTCCACCAGATGGAATTCGCCGTTTCCTCCGGGGCGCGTGATGCTGCCGGCGTAGTACACTTCGTCGCCGGGACGGAACAACGCGCAGTCCGGTCCGGCCTGTTCCACCACGCCCGCGACATCCCAGCCCAGCACGCGGGGCGCGCTCTCCGTGCGGCTTTTCGGATAACGCACCTTGACGTCCACGGGATTGACGGAAACGGCCTTGACCCGCACGAGCAAATCCCTGCCAGCCGGGACAGGTTTCTCCACCACGACGTCCATGAGGCTCTCCGGGTCCTCGATCGGCAAATACTTGAGCAAGCCTACGGCTTTCATCGTTTCTTTCGCCATGTCTCTCTCCTCGCTCCAATATACGGTGTTTGTTCAGGCTAATGGCAGTATGATCTATACATCGTAAATTGGGAAGTACGCACATTCATGTTATATAGTATCGATTTTGATACTATTGGGCGGCCGGCAGTTGCCGGACGGATCGGTCGAAAAGCTCCCGCTAAAATGAAAGGAACCCGGACCCGGACTTCCGCGAAAAAAGAAGATCAGGTTTTTCCCCGTAACGCATGATGAAAGAAAATTTCTTAATTCCTCCCTAAACACGAGGTTCAACGGCCAGTTAAGAAAGAAAGTTTCTTAATTCCTCTCTAACCACCGGATTCAACGGCCAGTTAAGAAAAAAGTTTCTTAATTCCTCTCTAAACACGGGTTCAACGGCCAGTTAAGAAAGAAAGTTTCTTAATTCCTCTCTAAACACCGGATTCAACGGCCAGTTAAGAAAAAAGTTTCTTAATTCCTCTCTAAACACGGGTTCAACGGCCAGTTAAGAAAGAAAGTTTCTTAATTCCTCTCTCAACACGGGGTTCAACGGCCAGTTAAGAAGGAAAGTTTCTTAATTCCTCTCTAAACACGGGTTCAACGGCCAGTTAAGAATGAAAGTTTCTTAATTCCTCTATCAACACGGGGTTCAACGGCCAGTTAAGAAGGAAAGTTTCTTAAGTCCTCTCTAAACACGGGTTCAACGGCCAGTTAAGAACGAAAGTTTCTTAATTCCTCTCTAAACACGGGTTCAACGGCCAGTTAAGAAAGAAAGTTTCTTAATTCCTCTCTCAACACGGGTTCAACGGCCAGTTAAAAAAGAAAGTTTCTTAATTCCTCTCTCAACACGGATTTCAACCGCCGGTAAAATATATAAGTTCCTAATCTCCAGATCGTCATGATCACATGACGATGATTGACCTGGAACACATCCTCCTCCAGCAGTCTGCTCCGCACTTCACCACAGGAACAGGTCGTGCAAAATCTCCCTTTGCAGCGATACAGTACAAGCCGCAGGTCGTGGCCCCCTTCGCACACCAGCGGCTTAAAACCATTCTTTGGATTCCCGCGATCACGGAACTCGGCAACTTCTTTCAGGACATTCGCTCGGATCCTGCCTGCATGGATGAAACCCGAGCTTCACCCCGAAAAGTTATAAATTTTGGCATGTAAATAAAGCCGCCAGGCGAACCTGGCAGCTTTTCCGTGGCTTTTCCGTGGCTTTTCCGTGGCTTTTCCGTGGCTTTTCCGTGGCTTTTCCGTGGCTTTTCCGTGGCTTTTCCGTGGCTTATCCGTTGTTCCGTTGCCATGCCTGCTCGTCCGTCGACGCCGATCTCCCGGCTTGCTTGTAAGTTTCTCCCCAGACCTTCATGGCCGAAATGATCGGAGCGAGCGTCTGCCCGAACTCCGTCAGCGAATACTCCACCTTGGGCGGAACCTGCTTATAAACCTCCCGGTGGACGATCCCGTCTTCCTCCAGCTCCCGAAGCTGGAGCGTCAGCATGCGCTGGGTCATCGTCGGACAAATCCTGCGGAACTCGTTGAACCGCTTGGGCCCCTCCATGAGGTGGTACAGCAGCACGCCTTTCCATTTGCCGCCGATGACGTCCAGCGTGTATTCGACGGGACAAGCCTCGTCGTTCGGACAATCGCCGTAACCGCTTTTCCGGTCCCGCATCCGATTCGGTCCTCCCTTAACCCGCGTTTTCCGATCCCGGTTCGGAATCGAAAAATTCCTCCAGCAGCGTCTTGAACACTTTGGGCAAAGCCAGCTCCGCGAGCTCGCGCCTGCCGATCCAGCGATAAGGCTGCGCCGTCTCGCGAAGGAGGGGTCCGCCCGCGGCCGGCTCCGCCGACCAGATTTTCACGTACCAGTGCAAATGGGTGAACACATGCTCGGTCTCGCCCACGCAGCGGACGGGCTGAATCCGAAGCCCTTCCGCCTCCAAGGCTCCCGCGAGCCAATCCGCAGCCGCGTCCGCGGACGACCAGACCGACTCGTTCGGCGCTTCCGCGTGGGGCAGCTCCCACATCCGGGCCAGCAGCCCTTCCTCCGGCCGCCGCCGCACCAGCACCCGGCCTTCGGACTCGATCAGCGCGGCCAGCCGGTATACCGGCTTAGGCGCCTTGGCCTTCGTCTTGACCGGCAGCTCCCGCTCCCGGCCGGCCAGACGGCCGGCGCACCGCTCCATGACCGGACAGGACAAGCAGCCGGGCGACCGGGGAGTGCAGACAAGCGCCCCCAGCTCCATGAGCCCCTGGTTGAAGGCGGCGGCCTCCCCATCGGGGATGAGCTCCTTCGCCAGCTTCTCCAGCCCCGCCCGAACAGCGGGTTTGGCGATATCCCCGTCGAGATCGAAAAACCGGGACAACACCCGCATCACGTTCCCGTCCACCGCCGGCTCCGGCTGGTCGAACGCGATGCTCAGAATCGCCCCGGCCGTATAAGGTCCGATTCCTTTCAAGCCCGATACGGACGCTTTGTCGCGGGGAAACTTCCCTCCGTGGAGCTCCATGACCTGCCGCGCGGCCGCTTGCAGGTTGCGGGCCCGGGAATAATAGCCGAGACCTTCCCAAGCTTTCAGCACGTCTTCCTCGGGAGCGGCCGCCAAATCGCCGATCGTCGGAAAGCGTTCCATGAACCGATGATAGTACGGGATGACGGTCTCCACCCGGGTCTGCTGCAGCATGATTTCCGATACCCAAATAGCGTAGGGATCCCGGGAGCGCCGCCACGGCAAGTCCCGGCATTCCCGTTTGTACCAGGCCAACAGCTCCTCGCCGAAAAAAAGGCCGGCTTCCCGGTCCTTCAGTTCCGTCAAACGTCCCGCCCCCCGTCCTGCGCCGGTCCGTCCGACTCCAAACCCGCGGCTTGCTTGCGGAAGCGGCTCGGCGTCAAGCCCGTATGGGCTTTGAACATCCGGGAGAAATAATAGATTTGCATGCCGACGCGCGAAGCGACGTCGGACACGTTGTTTTCCGGGCGGAGCAGCAAGCCTTTGGCCATCTCCATGCGCCGTTGGTTGACGTATTGGATGGGGGAGGACCCCATCATCGCCTTGAAGAATACGATGAAATAGTTCGGGTGCAAGTACACTTGGCGGGCCAATTCCTCGACGGTGATATTCTCCGCCAGGTGTTCGTCGATATATTGCAGCACGGTATCGATTTTTTTCAGTTCTTGCGTGGGATCGATCGCCTCGAACCCGCCCGGTATTTCGTCCAGATACAGGCTGATCAGCTCGAGCACCGCGGCTTTCAGCCGGAGGCGGGACGTCAGCCGATCGCGCTTCATTTCCTCGATCAGCTTGTCGAACAGCGGGATCGCCGCCGCTTTGTTCCCCAGCCGGACCGCCAGGGGCAGGTGGAGCGTGCGGTAGATCTCCCGGTCTCCGTAGCTGGCGTGGAAATGGCACCACTGGATGCTCAGCACCTCTCCGGGGTCCACGGCCACCCGGTGCGGCGTCCCGGAGAGCAGCACGCACAGCGTGCCCGGAACGAGCTCGTATTCGTTGCCGAGGGCCCAAAGCCGCCCCTTGCCGGAACGGACAAACAAAAAACGGTTGCCGTCGAACGACACGTCGCGCGGCTTTACCGAAATCGCTCCCACTTCGGTTTCGGAAGCGGCTGTCACTTCGATCTGGATCTGTTCCAAATGCTTCATCAAAACCGTCATATAAGTCGTTGTCATATCGGCTCTCCATTGGGGGGTTCGATCGGGATAACGTCCGTTCGTCCGTCGCGGGGTGCGTCTATGGCGCCGATCCGTTCGACGATTGCGGTGGAAGCCGCAAGGGTTCTTTCATGGGTAATGGCAATATGGATCCGATGCCGGGCCCCTTCGAGCCCTAAGCGAAGCCATGCGGGATCCGCCAACCGGCAGCTCGGGCGGCCCGCCTCGTCCGGCAGGATCTCCATATCCCGAAAACCGACGGCCGCCCCGATTCCGCAACCGAGCGCTTTGACCACCGCTTCTTTGGCGGCGAAACGGCCGGCGATGAACTCGAGCGCCCGGCGTTCCGGCAAACCCGACCATCTGGCGAGCTCCAGGCCGGTCAGCACCTTCTCCGCGAAACGGGCGGCGCCCGGCCGGCTCATGATCCGGTTCATCCGTTCCAGCTCCACGACGTCCAATCCGACTCCGACGATCATGACCGCGCGGGTCAGATGCCCGGAATGGGCTGCCGCTTATGTTCCGTGCGGCGGAAATGCTTCTCCAGGATTTCGCGGGCCTGCGGGTCGATCTCTTTGCCTTCGAGATAATCGCTGTTGGCCTCGTAAGAAACGCCGAGCTCGTTTTCGTCCGTCTGCCCTTCCCATAATCCGGCCGTCGGGGCTTTGTTCAGGACCGCCTCCGGAACGCCCAGCCGCTGGGCGATTTGGCGGATTTGGCGCTTGTTCAGGCTGCTGAGCGGCGTGATGTCGACGGCGCCGTCGCCCCATTTCGTGAAAAAGCCGGTCAACGCCTCGGACGCATGGTCCGTCCCGACGACCAGCAGGTTCAGGTCGAACGCCAGCGCGTATTGGACGACCATCCGCGTCCGCGCCTTGACGTTGCCCTTGCCGCCCCGGCTGAGGTGGCGCGGCATGCCGAGCGCTTTGAACGCGTATTCGGTCTCGATCGCGATCTCGTCTACGGCCTCTTGGATGTTCGTCTCGACTTTATGCGCAAGCCCGAACGCCTCGGCCACCGAGTAGCTGTGCTCGATGTCTTCCTGTTCCCCGTACGGCTGGAACACGCCCAGCGTCATATATGCCTTGCCGGTCTCTTGCGTCAGCTCGTCCGTCGCCCGTTTGCACAGGCCGGTCGCCACCGCGCTGTCGATGCCTCCGCTGATCGCGATCAGCAGGCCGGCAGCTCCGGCTTTCTTGACGTAATCTTTGAGGAACGCGACACGTTTCGCGATCTCTTCATCCACGTCGATTCGCGGTTTCACGCCAAGCTTCGCGATGATTTCCTGCTGCAGGCTCATCTGGCCATCCTCCCTGCCTAACGAATCAAGTCCCATGTACACAAATAACCCGGAGATTCGTGAATCGAATCCCCGGGACATTCGCCGCTTAGCGGCAGTAGCGATCGAAAGCGGCCGTCAGGTCGCCGGCGATTTCCGCCGCGCTGCGGTTTTCGATTTGGTGGCGTTCGATGAAATGGACGAGCTCCCCGTCCTTCATAAGGGCGATGGAAGGAGAAGACGGCGGGTAAGGCGCGAAATATTCGCGCGCTTTGGCGGTCGCTTCCTTATCCTGTCCCGCGAAAACGGTAAACAGGTGGTCCGGGGTGACGTCGTGCTTCAACGCTTCGGCCACGCCGGGACGCGCCTGGCCGGCCGCGCAGCCGCAAACGGAGTTCACGACGACGAGCGCCGTTCCCTTGGCGCTCGGGATCGCCTGCTCCACGTCCTCCGGCGTTCTCAGCTCCTGGATGCCGAGACGGGTCAGTTCGTCTCTCATGGGCTGAACCATGTCCAGCATGTATCTTTCGAATGACATCGACATGTTTGATTCCCTCGCTCTCTCTGCAGTTCGCTCTTTGCCGGAACGCTTCCCGCGTTCCTCAAGCATGCTGACTTCATTATAACGCGAGCGGCGCAAGAAAGAAAACCCCGACGCTCGTCAGGGTTCGTCCAACACGTATTCCTCTTCTCCGTCCCAGTCGCCGAGCAACCGGTCCGGATCCCGGCCGCCGCCCAAGGAGCCGGGCTCGTCCGCCGCGGAAACCTGCTGCTGGGGATGCATGAAAGTCCCCGCTTGCGGACGGATTCCCCGCTCGAACAGGTCCCGGTTCTCCCGGGTTCGGAATCCGATATCCTTATAGGGGTGGACCCACTGGTCTCCGGACATGATGGACGGATCCGTATCCTCGCTCCAGCGTTCCAGCGGCGACCCCGGCGAAGCGTAGTCATGATCTCCGATCACCACTCCGTAATCGTTGACGAACGGTTCCTGCGGCCCCCGGTTGCCGCGGAATTCCGGTTTGAACTCGATCTCGAACGGATCCAGCCGAGGATCGTCCCGTCCCGGCGCCGGCTTCATGCCTTCATCGAAACGTTCCGGCCGATTCTCCATGACGGTTTCCACGGTCCCATCAGGTCGAAGGCCGGTTCGGGCCGTCCAGTTTCTTGTCGAATCCCGGGGATAACGGCGAACGACCCTTTCGGGTTTGTTGATCCGGAAATTGTCGCCCGTCGGACGAGGGACCTTGCGGCGGTCTGGTCATGGATGCATCCTCCTCTAATAGGGAGTTTGACGAAGTCAAACTCTCCCCGCTTTGGTTCGGGTGTTTTGCAGGATGGTTCATGATATTTCTTTCTTATCCTTGCCAAGCGGCGCTGCCTCTATCCGGAGAGCGGGCGTTTTTCTCCCATTCCCGGCCGGGTTTGCAGAACGAGACGATAAACGTAGTCCCTCGGCCGACCGTCGACTCCACGTCGATTTTCCCGTTGTGCCGCTCCACGATGCTGAGGCAAAGGGCAAGTCCCAGACCGGTGCCGTTCGTTTTGGTGGTATAGAACGGTTCGAACATGCGCGCTACTTGTTCTGGCGGTATGCCCACTCCGCGGTCGGAAACCCGCAGTCGGGCGAAATCTTCGAAATTGTCGGTTTCGATCGTCAGCACGCCGCCCGATTCCATCGCCTCCATGCCGTTGCGGGCCAGGTTGAGCAGCAGTTGTTTGATTTCCTTGCCGTTCAGCTCGAGCGGCTCCATTTCCCCGCACAGCCGAAGCTCGACCTGCTGGCCCCGCATGTTGGCGTCAGCCCGGATCAGCGGCTCGACTTCGTGCAAGACATCGTGAAGGCTGCAGAGCCGTTTTTCCACGATGCGGTTTTGCGCCAGGGACAGAAAATCGTTGATAATGCCGTTCGTCCGGTCGAGTTCTTCCATCACGATCCGGAAATACGACTGCTGCTCCGCGGGGCTGCGCTCGTTCAGCAGCTGGATGAACCCCCGGATGACGGCCATCGGATTGCGGATTTCGTGGGTGATGCTGGCAGCCATTTGGCCGACCAGGCTCAGACGCTCCATGCGCCCCAGCTCGTCCCTGAGCGCCTGCAATTCCGTCATGTCGTGACCGAGAAACAGGTACCCTTTCGGCGTTCCCTGAAACGGCGCCGCCACCGTGTAAAACGTTTTTCCTCTCGCCCGCATAATCTCGGTGACCGGCTCTTTACGGGTCCGGACTCTTTCGAAGATGGACGCGGCTTCCGAACCCGGTTCCTCGAACAACTCCGAGCAGTGCCGGCCGATCATCGAGCCCCGGCCGGTTGTCTGAAGGTATTGGTCGCAGACGTCGTTGATGTGGGTAATGAAGCCGTCGGCGTCCGCGAAGATCACGGCAAGCGGAGCTTGATCGATGAAGAGCTGAAGGCGCTCCGCCTCCGCGCGGTATTTCTGCGACATTTCGCGAAGTTGGCCCTGCAGTTTGACCCGCTCGAAAGCCAGCCCGATCAAATAATGGCCCGCCGTAAGCGTCAGGAGCCAACCCCCTCCGTTACCTAGAAACACTTTCCAATCGTGCGAACTCGGAGAGTAGCCGAACGCGAAGTGCCAAATCGCTCCATGCGCGAACGCATAGAGCAGGGGGCCCAGGAAAAACAGAAGGAGAACGAAATGTTTTTTTCGTCGGTTATAAGCGGGAAAAGCAGCGGAAACCCGGATAAGGGGTATCAGGAACGATGCCAGGAAAATCGCGGAGACAAGGACGCTCCAGCCGCCCGCGGTTTGCGCGAACAATCCGATTCCGAACAGCAAGCCGAGAACGGCCGACGCCAACGGCCCGCCGTATAAAGGCCCAGCATCACCGGAACCGAACGGAAATCGGCGGGGATTCCGATCTCCGCCAGCATGGAGAACTGCATGCTCAGCAACACCGCGATTCCGCAGGACAGCGCGAAAAAGCGCGGAACGTAACGGGTGCGTTCGGGGCGATCATACCAAACCAGAAACAGGAATACGGGCAGCAAAGCGATCAACCCTTGGAGCAGCACGCTTTTCCACATGGCTGCAGCCTCCCGCCGGAATATGGAAAGATGTCGAAAATCTGGGCACGCGTATAAAATTAAACCACATCTCATTCTGCGTGACAACGAGGTCTGGGGTATAATGAAGGGAAACGGAGTTCGGAAAAATGACGGGGTTGAAAACGATGGGAAGCTATGACGTCATCATTATCGGCGGAGGATCGGCGGGCTTGATGGCAGGGGTAGCCGCCGGCCGGCAAGGGTCGCGCGTCTTGCTGCTGGACAAGGGCGACAAGCTGGGCCGGAAGTTGGGGATTTCCGGTGGCGGCAGGTGCAACGTCACCAACAACAAGGAGCTGGAGGATTTGGTCCGGAACATTCCGGGCAACGGACGGTTCCTGTACAGCGCGCTCAGCCAGTTTTCCAACCGGGATATCGTGCGGTTTTTCGAGGAGCTCGGCATCGCTCTGAAAGAAGAAGATAACGGGCGGATGTTCCCCGTGACCGATAAAGCGAAAACCGTGGTGGAAGCGTTGGTGCGCGAAGTGCGGAACCTGGGGGTGGAGATCCGGGTGAACGCGCCGGTGGACCGGGTGCTGTACGAAGCGGACCGGGTCGCGGGCGTCCGGCTGCGGAATGGCGAAACCGTGCGCAGCAGCGCCGTCGTCGTAGCCGTCGGGGGCAAATCGGTGCCGCACACGGGCTCGGAAGGGGACGGCTACGCCTGGGCGGAAGAAGCCGGGCATACGATCACGCCCTTGTATCCGACGGAAGTCCCGATCACTTCGCCGGAGCCGTTCATCCGCGGCCGGGAGCTGCAGGGACTGTCCTTGAGGGATGTCGTCCTCACCGTATGGAACGAACGGGGCAAACCGATCGTCTCCCATCGGGGCGACCTGCTGTTCACGCATTTCGGGGTGTCGGGCCCCATCGCGCTTCGGTGCAGCCAATTCGTCGTCAAACAGCTGGCGAAAGGCGAAGGTTTTTCCCCGGTCCTGCTGACCGTCGATCTGATGCCTGATCTAAGCGTCCAAGAGGTGTACGGCCAGACGCTGAAGCTGGCCGAAGACGCGCCGAAAAAAGCCGTGTCGAACGCGCTGAAGGGTTTTGTGCCCGAACGGATGCTCCCGCTTCTGTTTCAAGCGGCGGAATTGGATCCGCACGTCACGTACGACCATATCCCCCGACAGAGATGGCAGGAATTAAGCAACCGGATCAAGGCGTTCCCGGTTCGAGCGGACGGCACGCTGTCCATCGAGGAGGCGTTCGTGACGGGAGGCGGCGTCCACCTCAAGGAAATCGACCCGAAATCGATGATGTCCAAGCGGAAGCGCGGGTTGTTTTTCTGCGGGGAAATTCTCGACGTTCATGGGTATACCGGCGGCTACAACATCACGGCCGCGTTCACGACCGGACATGCCGCCGGCACCCATGCGGCGGCGCTTGCCTTGGAGGAGTGAACGTTCGGGGTCGCGCGTTTCGGTTTCCGCGCGCGACCCTTGCTTACGTAGCCTCAAACCTGTCGTAAGGCGCGTCTTCCTCCGGGTCGTAGCCCAGCGCTCCTCCGGCGAGGCTCTCCGTATCGGCGCCCGACGCGTAGGCATCGACCCAGTCCTCGTTCACCGTATGGGCCGGAATCGGGATGGCATCCAGATCGTACGCGCAATCCGTAAGCGCCTCCGCTTCGCCCCGCGCCTGCTCCACGATCCGCCCGCCGCAGCTCTGCATGATTTCCAGCGCCGAGGTCAAATCCTCGTTTTGCACATGGATGTGCACCTTTCCTCCGCCATGGGAGTACGGATCGTAGCCCAGCTCCCGGAACGTGTCCTCCGCCAGCTTGGCGGCCCGTTCGTCCGGGAATTCCATCATCAAAGCGTCGTGATTCATGTAGATCCCACTCCGTTCATCGCGCTGAAGTCCGATTCCCGGATAGCATTCCGCCTCGGCAAGCCCCGTATGCGCGATGACGGCGAGCAGGCACGGCAGGTTGCCCCGCACGGATCCGGGGCGTTACGATCCATTCCGGCGGCTTCGGACGCCGATCGCTTTGAGAGCCGCCCGTTCCACCCAACTCCAAGGGAGCATCGCTTTGGACCACAGCAGCGTCTTTTCCCCTCTGCCCGGCAAGTAGCGCATCTTCGGACGCTTGTCCGTGATCGCCCGCACGACCGTTTCCGCCACGCGCTCGGGATCGCCGCCTCCCGCCGCGCTTTTCCGCATCATCGGCTGCAGCCGCGAATAGAGCCGGGCGTACGGAGAATCGGCTGACGGAGGGCTCAGCGCCTCAATGCCTTTGCCCCAGATCGGCGTCCGATATGCGCCGGGCTCCACGAGGCTGACCGAGATGCCGAACTCCGCCAACTCCAGGCGCAGCGACTCTCCCAGACCTTCCAACGCATGCTTCGAGGCGCAATAGGGAGCGAGCCCGGGAAAACCGATCCGCCCGCTGATGCTGCCGACCAGCACGATCCTTCCCCGCCCGCTGCGCCGGAGGAGCGGCAGCGCTTGGCGCGTCACCGCCACCGCCCCGAACACGTTCGTCTCGAATTGCGCCCGCCATGCGGACAAGGGCAGTTCTTCCACGAATCCGCCGGCCGCGTACCCCGCGTTGTTGACCAGCGCGTCGAGCCCGCCCGCCTCGCGTTCGATCGTTTCGATCGTTTCTATGATCTCTTCTTCGTCCGTCACGTCGAGCTTGACCATCCGAATTCGGGACGACGCGGGATCGCTTGGATCTTGGCCGCGTTCTTCCCAGAACGGCGCCGCGGCGTCGGGGTTCCGTACCCCGGCATAAACGGTCCATCCTTGCCTGGCCAGCGCCAGAGCCGTGAGACGGCCGAAGCCGCTGGACGCCCCCGTCACCAGCGCCGTACCCGGAAATTCCGTTTTTGCGCCCATTTTCAACCCCTCCGAATATGGAAAAAGAGCCTCCACCCGGTTACCGGCCGGGAAAACTGGAGGCTCCGTTCGGACAAGGGAGGCAGCCCTTGATCCTTCATCCTATTTTAACTTACCCTCTCATTTTCGGAAAGGGGACAACGCGCGGCTTACGTCCCGGGTGTGGGCGTAGACGTCCTTATAGATCCGGAACAGCTCCGCGTAGGACCGCACGGCATCCGGATTCGGCCGGTAGCTGCCGGAACGTTTCACGAACGCGGCCGCGCACTCGTCCAAGGTCGGGAACCAGCCGCAGCCGACGGCCGCCAGCATGGCGGCGCCGAGCCCAGGCCCCTGCTCGTTCTCGAGCGCCACGACGTCGGCGCCGAAAATATCCGCTTGCATCTGCAGCCAAACCGGATTTTTGGCGCCTCCGCCGATGGACACGATGGTCGTGACCTTCTTGCCGGCAGCCCGGAACATCTCCACCGACTCGTTTAGCGAGAAGGTGATGCCTTCCATGACGGCCCTCGCCAAGTGGCTGCGGGTGTGGCTGCCGTCCAGCCCGACGAAGCTGGCCCGGATGTCGGGATCCGCATGGGGGGTCCGCTCGCCGACCAAATACGGGGTGAACAGCAGGCCGCCCGAGCCGGGAGGGATGTCGCCCACGCCCGCCAGCAGCTTGTCGTAAGACTCGCCGGCCGCCAGGGCGTTCCGGAACCAGCTCAGGGAATAACCGGCCGCCAGCGTAACGCCCATGGCGTAGAACGCGCCCGGCTTGCCGTGGTTGAACAGGTGCACTTTGCCCTTGTAGTCCGCGTTCGCGTCGTTCTCGTACGTGAGGATGACGCCGGACGTCCCGATGCTGCACAACGTCAGCCCTTCGGACAGAATGCCCGCGCCGATCGCGCCGCAGGCGTTGTCCGCCCCTCCGGCGAATACCTTCGTGCCGGCGGCAAGTCCCGTCGCCGCCGCCGCATCGGCGCTGAGCGTGCCGGCCAGTCCGCCGGCTTCGATCAGCGGCGGGCAGAACGACGCCGGGATGCCGAACGCGCCCAGCACCTCGCCGCTCCACTGCCGCCGCGCCACTTCCAGCATCAGCGTGCCGGCGGCATCGGACAAGTCCATTTGCAGGCCGCCGGTCATGCGATACCGGACGTAATCCTTCGGCAGGAGAAAGCTCCGGGCCTTGGAATAAGCTTCGGGCTCATGTTCGCGCACCCAGAGGATTTTGGGCAGGGTGAACCCTTCCAGGGCCGGATTCTTCGTAACTTTCAGGAGACGGTCGCCGAGGGTCCGTTCGATTTCCCGGCATTGTGCGGTCGTCCGGGTATCGTTCCACAGAATGGCGCGGCGCACCGGACGATGGCTCTCGTCCAGCAGGACGAGGCCGTGCATTTGGCCGGAGAAGCTGACGCCTTCGATGTCCTCCGGCTTCACGCCGGGCTTCGCGGACAGTTCCTTCAGCGCGTCGAACGAAGCCCGGACCCAGTCCTCCGGCTCCTGCTCGCTCCAACCGGATTTTTCATGATACAGCGGATATTCCCGCGACGTTTCGGCCGCGACCGTGCCGTCCCGGGCGACCAGCAGGGCTTTCACCGCGCTCGTTCCCAGATCCACCCCGATGACGTACTTCATCCGGTCTTCCTCCTTCGGCCGATTAGACGCTGAAAATGACTTCGTTCAAGGTCGCGCGGATTTGCTCCAGGCGGCCGGATTCGAGCTTGATCGGCTTGTTGTTCTGCAGCGCGTAAGCCTCGAGCGACTTCAGCGTGGCTTTGCCGGAGACGATTTCCGCGCCGATGCCTTCTTTGAAGCTGCTGTAGCGCTGCTCGACGATGCTGTCCAGCACTTTCTCTTCGACCAGCTTCGCCGCCGCCTTGAGGCCGCGCGCGAAGGAGTCCATGCCGGCGATGTGGGCGAAGAACAAGTCCTCGTCCGTGAAGGAAGTCCGGCGCACTTTGGCGTCGAAGTTCACGCCGCCGCGCCCGAGGCCGCCGTTCTTGAGGATTTCGTACATGGCCAGCGTCGTGCTGTACAGGTCGGTCGGGAATTCGTCGGTATCCCATCCGAGCAGGTAGTCGCCTTGGTTGGCATCGATGGAACCGAGAGCCCCGTTGATGCGGGCCACGTGCAGTTCATGCTCGAACGTGTGGCCGGCCAGCGTCGCGTGGTTCGCTTCGACGTTAAGCTTGAAGTATTCCTTCAGGCCGTAGGTTTGCAGGAACGACAGCGTCGTAGCCGCGTCGAAGTCGTACTGGTGCTTGGTGGGCTCCTTCGGCTTCGGCTCGATCAGGAACTGGGCGTCGAAGCCGATTTCCTTCGCGTAGTCCACGGCCATGTGCAGCATGCGGGCCAGGTTGTCGAGCTCGAGCTTCATGTCCGTGTTGAGCAGCGACTCGTAACCTTCGCGGCCGCCCCAGAACACGTAGTTCTCGGCGCCCAGCTCTTTGCCGACTTCCAGGCCTTTCTTGATCGTCGCGGCGGCATATGCGAATACGTCCGCGCTGCAAGTCGTTGCCGCGCCGTGCATGTATCGCGGGTTCGTGAACAGGTTAGCCGTGTTCCACAGCAGCTTGCGGCCGGTCGACTTCATGTTTTCTTTCAGCAGGGCGACGATCGTGTCCAGGTTTTTGAAGGACTCGGACAGCGTAGCGCCTTCCGGAGCCACGTCCACGTCATGGAAGCAATAGTACGGCATGTTCAGCTTTTCCATCAGTTCGAAGTTCGCTTCCACGCGGGCTTTCGCTTTGTCCATCGGGGACAGGGAGTCCCAGCTGCGGACCGCGGTGCCGACGCCGAAAGGATCCGTGCCGGACGCGACGTACGTGTGCCAGTATGCGACGGCGAAACGAAGGTGCTCTTCCATCGTCTTGCCGAGGACGACTTCCTGCGGGTTGTAGTGCTTGAAGGCGAACGGATTCTTCGATCCGCGTCCTTCATACTGGATTTTCGGAACGTTCGGGAACAAACTCATCGATTGTTTCCTCCTTGAAAGCGCTTATGGATTAAGGTTCGTAACCAGAATAGCATGCGCATACTTAGTTTGTCTATTAAATAAACTAAGTTTTCTATCTTCGATGGATTCGATCGAATTTTTAGTCTGTTGAAAAAAGGGGATCTCGTTCACTCCATTTATCGTTCATACGGTGGAATGAGTGAATGAGTAGATGTGGTACGCTATTTCGTCGAGTATGCGGTAGTATGAGCGAATTAGTGGATGTGGTACGCTATTTCATCGCGTT
>NZ_JAQZSJ010000016.1:0-76885 GCF_029360585.1 Cohnella caldifontis
TGATGTCAGTGTTTATGCAACGCCAGTGAACTTTTTTACATAACTCTGCCGGATTCCCGTCACCACGATGTTTTTATGTAACTTTATTACATAACTCTGCCGGATTCCCGTCACAGCGATGCTTTTATGTAACTTTTTTACACAACTCAATTGAATGAATGTCTTCTTCCGGGTGATTTGTGATTCATCTTTCGAATCCCTGGAAGGGTACCTAAGGATATCAATGAATCCTGGTTTCGGTTTCACCACCAGTCTCAGCATTCTTCGTGAATGAGAATGCTTTTTTTATTGTTGCTCGAGCGTTTTGGCCATGATCAAATCGGTTTGTTCTTCATCCCCCATAAAGAAAGAATGGGCTCCGGATTCGACAAACCCCATTTTTTTATAAAAGCCGATCGCGCCTTCGTTTTTTTCCCAAACCCCAAGCCAGACTTTCGTTTTCTTTTTTTCTTTCGCTAATTCGATGGCTTTATGGATCAAGCATTTGCCCAGCCCCTGTTTGTGAAATTTACTCCGGATGTAAATCCTTTCGATTTCCAGCGAATCGTCGCCCATTTTTTCGGATTGGGCATCCTGGGCATTCACCTTTAAATACCCGGCCATTTCATTCTCGGAATAGATAAAATAGAACTCCGAAAAGCGGTTCGATAATTCTTTTTTCAACTGATCCAAGTTAAAAGCTTTTTCCAAGTAGGCTTGCATGTTTTCCTCCGAATTTTGATGCTTGAAGGTGTCGTGAAACGTTTCGACGCTGATTTCCTGAAGCAAGCCCAGATCTTCCATCGTGCACTTTTTAATGTTTACCGCCACTTCATTCGTCCTCCAGTACGATCAATAAATTCTTTTGTTGCCCTTTTTTACGGACTCCCAGTCTTTTTCGATGTTTTTTCTGGCTCTATGAAGCAGGTGGAACAGGGTTTCGATTTCGTTTTCGGAAAACCCGGAAAGCGCCACCCGATCGGAATGATCGTGCTCCCTTATGATTAAGGGATACACCGTCTTTCCTTTCTCCGTAGGAAATAGTTTTTTGATTTTGCGGTTCTTCGGATCGTCCCGTCTATCGATAAAACCGTTCATCACGAGTTTCTTTACGGCGCGAGCCGCCGTCGTTCGGTCTACCTTGATCATTTCCGCTAACTTCTCTTGGATGAACCCCGGATTCTCGCATATACGCACAAGGTACAAGTATTGTCCTTTCGTCAGGTCGTATTCTTTGAATTCCGTATTGCTGATCGAATCCAATGCCCTTGCGATCATTCCGATTTCGCGAAGAATTTCCTTCATCCTGAACCCCTTCTATGTTGCAATTGCAACAAAATAACCGATCTAAATGTACCTCAACTTTGTTGCATTTGCAATGAAAATGAGGAAGATCGGCAACGTTTCCAGGAGACAGCGAGAAGCATAGGATAAGGTAAACGCGGATGAGGAGGGGGCGCTTGCATGCTGGCCGGAAGCCGGCGCGGAATCGCGCTGATCGGCGTTCCCCTGCCTTGGGGGGCGGACCGGCCCGGACTGGAGATGGGGCCTGCCGCTCTAAGAAGCGAGAAGATCAAGGAGAAGCTGGAGTCGCTCGGCTATTCCGTGCGGGATGCGGGTGATCTAGCGGTTGACTTGCTGCGGAAGCCTTGTCTTCCCGAGGAGAAGCTCAAGCATTTGGACGAAATCGCGCGGGTGAATCGGGAGCTCGCCCGACTCGCGGCCGCCGTCGTCGGCGGGGGAGAGCTGCCGCTCGTGCTCGGCGGGGACCACAGTCTGGCGATCGGCACCGTCAAGGGCGTGCTGCAGCACGTCCGCAAGCTCGGCGTCATCTGGTTCGATGCGCATGCCGACGTCAACACGGAGTCGACCACGACGACGGGCCATATTCACGGCATGCCGCTCGCGGTGCTGCTCGGGCACGGGCATCCGGACCTGGTGTCGATCGGCGGGGACCGGACCTTGCTGGACCCGACGAAGGTAGTCATGATCGGAGCGCGTTCGTTAGACCCAGGGGAGCGGGCTTTCTTGAAAGCTTCGGGAATCCGAGTCTTCACGATGCACGAGATTGACAAGTTCGGCCTGACCGCGGTGATGGAAGAAGCGTTGGACCTGGTGACGACAGGCACGGACGGCGTCCACCTCAGCCTTGACTTGGACGGCGTCGACCCCGGCGAGGCTCCGGGCGTAGGGACGCCGGTGCCCGGAGGGCTGTCGTACCGGGAAAGCCATTTGGCAATGGAGATGCTGCACGAGTCCGGCGCGCTGGTCTCGGCGGAAGCGGTGGAAGTGAACCCCGCGCTGGATGCGGGCGGCCGGACCGCCAGGCTCGCGGTGGAACTGATCGGCTCCGCGTTCGGGGAACGCATTTTGTAGCGTGCCGCCGTTTAAGCGCGGCATGCCGCCGCGGTCTGGAGGTCACGGGCGTGCCGCCGGTGAAGCGCGGCCTGAAAGGAGGCGAGTCCATTGGAACGGTCGACATCGCCGGACGTTATTCAGCAGATCGAGCGGTACGGCGCCCGCAATTACCTCCCGTTGCCGATCGTGATCGCCCAGGCGGAAGGGGTCTGGGTTCGGGACCCGGGAGGCAATCGGTATCTGGATATGCTGAGCGCTTACTCGGCGCTGAACCACGGCCACCGGCACCCGAAGATTATCCGGGCGCTCAAGGAGCAGGCCGATCGGGTGACGCTCACGTCCCGCGCGTTTCATAGCGACAATTTGGGCGTATTCTGCGAGAAGCTTGCGGGACTGACCGGCAAAGCCCGGGTGCTTCCGATGAACACGGGGGCGGAGGCGGTGGAGACCGCCGTCAAGGCGATCCGCCGATGGGCGTACCGGGTGAAGGGCGTGCCGCCGGACGAAGCGGAAATCATCGTCTGCGCGGGTAATTTCCACGGCCGGACGATTACCGTTACTTCCTTCTCCTCCGAGTCCGAATACCGGGAAGGCTACGGCCCGTTCACGCCCGGCTTCCGGATCGTGCCGTACGGGGATGCGGGCGCCTTGCGCGCGGCGATCACGCCGAATACGGCCGCGTTTCTGGTCGAGCCGATCCAGGGGGAGGCGGGAGTCATCGTCCCGCCGGACGGTTATTTGCAAGCGGCCGCCGCGATCTGCCGCGAGAACCGGGTGCTGCTGGCCGTGGACGAGATCCAGACCGGCTTCGGCCGCACCGGCCGGCGGTTCGCCTGCGACTGGGAGAACGTGCGGCCGGACTTGTATATCGTGGGCAAAGCGCTGGGCGGAGGCGTGGTTCCGATCTCCGCCGTAGCGGCGGACGAAGAGATTCTGGGCGTATTCGAACCCGGCTCCCACGGCTCGACGTTCGGCGGCAACCCGCTCGCCTGCGCCGTCGCCATCGCGGCGATGGAAGCGCTGGAGGAGGAGAAGCTGGCGGAGCGGTCGGCGGAGCTTGGCGCCTATTTGGTGGAGAAGCTTCGGGAGATCCGCCATCCGGCGATCCAAGAGATCCGGGGACGGGGGCTGTTCATCGGCTTGGAGCTGACGGAGCCCGCCCGGCCTTATTGCGAGAGATTAATGGAACTTGGCGTCCTGTGCAAAGAAACCCACGGGTCGACGATCCGGTTCGCTCCGCCTTTGATCATCGAGCGCGAGGAGCTCGATTGGGCCGTCAGCCGGATCCGCGCCGTGTTCGAAGAGAGGAGTCGATCCGGATGACGGAACGGGAACCGTTTGCCAACGAGCCGCTCACGGATTTCGCGGATCCCGAGAACCAAGCCGCCATGGAGGCCGCCTTGCGCAAGGCGAAGGGGAAATGGGGGCGGGAGTACCCGCTGCGGATCGGGAACGACCGCATCCTGACCGAAGAGCGGATCGTCTCGCGGAATCCGGGCGAAGTCGGAGCGATCGTCGGGAGCGTCAGCAAGGCGGGTCGAGGTCATGCGGAGCAGGCGATGCAAGCCGCGCTCGCGGCTTTCGAATCGTGGAAGCGGGTGCCGGCGGAGGAACGGGCGGAGATTTTGTTCCGCGCTGCCGATCTCATGCGGAATCGCAAACACGAGTTCTCCGCCTGGATGATTCACGAAGCGGGCAAAAACTGGGCCGAAGCGGATGCGGATACGGCGGAGGCCATCGATTTTCTGGAATTTTACGGACGCGAAATGATCCGGCTCAGCCGGACGAACGAAATCCGTCCGCTCACTCCGGTCGCGGGCGAGCGGAACCGGGTGGACTACATCCCGCTCGGCGTGGGCGTCGTGCTCCCTCCGTGGAATTTTCCGCTCGCGATCTGCGTCGGCATGACGTCGGCGGCGGTCGTTTGCGGCAACGCCGTGATTCTGAAGCCGGCTTCGCTGACGCCCGTGATCGCCTATCGGTTCGCGGAGCTGATGGAGGAGGCGGGCCTGCCGCCAGGCGTGATCAACTACGTGCCGGGCAGCGGCGCGGAGATCGGGGATTTTCTCGTCGCCCACCCGAAGACGAGGTTCGTCAGCTTCACCGGCTCCAAGGAGGTCGGCCTTCGCATTAACGAGCTGGCCGCGAGGCCGTCGCCCGGTCAAATCTGGATCAAGCGGGTCGTCGCCGAGATGGGCGGCAAGGACGGCATCGTCGTCGACGAGACGGCCGACCTGGAAGCGGCGGCGCAAGCCATCGTGGCCTCCGCGTTCGGCTACCAGGGGCAGAAATGCTCCGCGGGATCCCGGGCCATTCTCGTGGAATCCGTATACGACGAGGTGGTCGAACGGGTCCGCGCGCTGACGGCCGGCCTGGCGATCGGACTGCCGGAGCTGAATTACCCGATCGGTCCGGTGTCGGACCAAGCCGCCTATGACAAGATCATGGCCTATATCGAAATCGGCAAGCGGGAAGGGCGGCTGATCGCGGGCGGCGGCCCGGCTCGATCGCCATGGGACGGCTATTATCTTCAGCCGACGATTTTCGTAGGCGTGCACGGAACAGCCCGGATCATGCAGGAGGAAATTTTCGGGCCCGTGCTGGCGATCGCGAAAGCCAAGGACGCGCGGGAAGCGATCGCCCTATACAACGATACGGAATACGGGCTGACCGGCTCTTATTTTTCCCGGGACCCGTCCCGGATCGCTTACGCGCTGGAGGAAATGCACTGCGGAAACCTGTACGTGAACCGCAAATGCACGGGTGCCCTCGTCGGCGCCCATCCGTTCGGCGGCTTCAACATGTCCGGCACGGACTCCAAAGCCGGCGGTTATGACTATTTGCTTCTGTTCACGCAGGCGAAAGCCTCTTCGATACGGTGATGCCCGATGGAGGAACTGATGCGGAACGTCCTGCAACGTCTGGGACGCAGCAGAACCGCGGGCCGGCTGGCCCGAAGGTACGGGCTTCGCTTGGGCGCCTCCCGTTTCGTGGCGGGCGAAACGCTGGAACAAGCGATGCGGACGGTGCGTCGGCTGAACGCGGAAGGCTTGATGGCGACCCTCGACCATCTCGGCGAGTTTACCCGGAGCGAGGCGGAAGCCGCGCGAGCGGCGGCCGCGTGCCGCCGGACGCTGGAGGCTATCGCGGAATCGGGCGCGAACGCGAATCTCTCCTTGAAGCTGACCTCGCTGGGCCTGGATCTGGACGAAGGGCTATGTCTTCGCAACGTTCGGGAGATCCTGGATGCCGCCCGGGGATACGGTAATTTCGTCCGCATCGACATGGAGGACTCCGCCCGTTGCCAGGCGACGCTGGATCTCTACCGGAAGCTTCGCGCGGACGGGTATGACAACGTCGGCGTCGTCATTCAGGCGTATCTGTACCGCAGCGAACGGGACGTGGAGGATTTGAGCGGCCTCGGGGCCAATCTCCGTTTGGTCAAGGGAGCGTATAAAGAACCGGCGGACGTGGCGTATCCGGAGAAACGGCAGGTGGACCGACAGTTTCGCGTCTTGATCCGGAAGCAGCTGCTCGGCGGAAACTACGCGGCGATCGCCACGCATGACGAGGCGGTGGTGGAGGAGACGAAGGCGTTCATCCGGGAACGCGGCATCGCCCGGGAAGCTTTCGAGTTTCAGATGCTGTACGGGATCGGCGAAGGGCTGCAGCGGAGGCTGGTCCGGGAAGGCTACCGGGTCCGGGTATACGTGCCGTTCGGCGTGGACTGGTTCGGCTATTTCATGCGGCGCCTGGCCGAACGGCCGGCCAACGTGCGGTTCGTGCTCAGGAATCTGCTTCGGTAACCCGTTTGCCAACGCTGGTTGCCGTCATCGCGATGGGGTCGGCGCCCTCGCGCCTCCGGCCGCAAGTTTGTTTAAATCCGTTTTCTCCCTTTTCGAGGGCGCCGGACCGAGGTACAATATGGTTGTCGGGCCGACGAAATTTCCGGAAAGGGGATGATCGTTTTGAACAACAACCATGAGGTGGCTTCCGTCTAAAGACGGAGCCGCGTGTTGGGCAAGGGGCCGCCCGGCCCCTTGTTTTATAGATGCTGTGGTGCGGAACGGGCGCATCACGGATTTTTCGCATTTTCCATAGGGAGGACGTTGACCGTCAGCTACAAAAACGGCAAAGACGTGCTTCCTCCCCGGCTGCTCGAGGAGCTGCAGAAATATACGCCGGGCGAGCTGATCTATGTTCCGAAGCCGTCCGAATGCCGTGCGGGCTGGGGGGAAGTCAGCGGGACGCGGAAAATGCTGCTTGAACGGAACGAGGAAATCCGCCGCTCGTACGCAGAGGGGCGTTCCGTCGATGAACTGGAGTCGATTTACCATCTCTCCGGGGACAGCATCCGCAGAATCATCTTCCGGACGAAGGCCGCCGAGAGCCGGCCGTAACGAAAAACCTTGAACTTTCGCCTATTGTGAAGGCGGAAGTTCAAGGTTTTTTTAAACGTTGCGGTAGGCTGCCGTGAATATCAAAGCCTTGTTATCTGCCGGTTTATGGGGTGATTCGAGTTTTGTTCCATTATTTGATACACTGTATTTCATGATGGAAAGGGGAGGATCCGGCAATGGGAAGAAAACAGTCGTTTTCCGAATCGGAGCTGCTGGACATCACGAAGAGACTGGTCCTCAATCATGGTTATGATGGCTTCCATCTCAAAATGCTGTCTCAACACCTGCCCGGAGCCCGAAGCACGATTTACCAATACTATGCCAATAAAGAAGAAATCGTTGCCGCCTGCATGAAACGGGTCATTTCGAACGTTTACGAAAAGTTATCCGCGGTTGATGAAACGGATTCAATGAGAGCCCTTCAGGAGATTCTATCCATTTACGTTGAAGAGTCCAAACTTCACCAGCTTCTGGGAGACGCCAATAAAATTAACACGAAAAATTCGGAAGCTGCTGCACGCGACCTCAAGTTCGTTGAGAATGCCCATTCGGATCTCAAAGCGCAGCTTACGCGTCTGATCGAACGCGCGCAAGAGGAAGGAAGTCTTCGAAAGGAAGTTCCGCTCCCCGTACTGGTCGGCACGTTTTTCAATCTGTTCAATACACCCAACATGCTCAATATTCCCGCATTGCAATGGAGTCGGCTGTTGTTTGAGATGTGGGTCGGGGGAGCCAGGAAATAAAGTGTATTTGACACAAGTGTCATAAATAATGTTTAATATCAGGTGAGGCGATGTTCGAACGCTTAATTTGACACATGTGTCAGGAATGTAAAGAGGAGGGACAGGAATCATGTTTTTAGCCTTGAAGGAGTTCGCCCATAGCAAGATGCGCTTTTTCATGATTACGATTATTTTCGTGCTGACGGCATGGCTGGTTTTCATTTTATCCGGGTTGGGCAACGGGCTGTCTACGCTTGCGGCGTCGACGTTCCAGAACATGGACGCTGATTATGTCATCTTCGAACAAGGGTCGCAGTCTTCCATGAGCAAGTCGCTATTATCCAATCAGTTGGCGGTGAAAGCAGAGCAATTGCCGAACGTCACGGCAACGTCGCCGATGGGGATCTCTATGACAACCGCACGGAAGGGGGAAAGCAACAGGAATGAAGATAAGGTGGACATCGCGATTATCGGAATCAACCCAGGAAGTTTCTTAGAGCCGCGGTTCGTTGCGGGCCATGGATTGTCGCCCGATAAGCCTGATGGCGTTATTGTCAATGAGACATTGCAGGATAAAGGCTTTCAACTAGGGGACACCTTTCAGTTGGATGGTTCGATGGAATCTCTAACCATCGTGGGTTTTGTCGAAAATCAGACCTATAATCACGTGGCATCCGTATTTACTTCCCTATCGGAATGGAGGAAGATCGCTTTCGCGGCCCCGGGGTCGGATAAAGGAATCCCCGATCCCGTCAACGCCATTATGCTGCAAGGCAAGGATATTCGTCCAAGCGACATTGACGCCAACCTCCCGGGAACGGATACGGTTACCCGTGGAGCTGCCACGCAAGGTCTTCCGGGGTACAAAGAAGAGAATGGCTCCATTATCATGATGCTTGCCTTTTTGCTAACGATCTCCGCGTTTGTGCTCGGTGTGTTCTTCTACGTGATCACGATGCAGAAAACGCACCAATTCGGAATCATGAAAGCGATTGGAGCAACGAACGGATTCCTCGGCAGAGTGATCCTATCTCAAGTATTCGTTTTGTCTTTAAGCAGCATTGTAGTCGGAATCCTGCTCACTTACGGAACGGCGGCGGTCATGCCGAAGGAAATGCCGTTTAAGCTAAGCGTGGATCTTGTTATCGTATATTCCGTTATTCTTCTGGTCATCGCATTGCTCAGTTCGTTGATTTCAGTACGCAGAATTACCAAAATCGATCCGCTGCAGGCACTAGGGAGGGTTGAATAATGTCAAAAGGATTGCAAATTCAAAATGTAACAAAATATTATGGCGAAGGTATGAATCGATTAACGGCACTGGATCGAGTATCCATTGAAGTTGAACCTGGCGAATTTGCAGCCGTAGTCGGCCCCTCCGGTTCCGGCAAAAGCACTTTCCTGTCCATCGCAGGGGCACTCCTTCAAGCCTCGGAAGGGGAGGTTAGAGTGAACGGGAAATCGATATCCAAGCTATCGGCACGGGAATTGTCTGCAGTTCGGCTGAGAGACATCGGGTTTATTATGCAATCCTCGAACCTTATTCCCTATCTGAATGTTATGGACCAGTTGATTGTGGTGAAAAAAATGGGCGGAAAAGTGTCGGCTGCGGACAAAACGCATGCTCATCGGTTGTTGGATGACCTGGGACTGGGTTCGAAGCTTAAAAGCTTCCCGGAAAAATTGTCCGGCGGGGAAAAACAACGGGTGGCGATCGCTCGAGCTTTGATCCATAATCCGAGCGTCATCTTGGCCGATGAACCGACAGCTAGTTTGGATACCCAGCGCGCATATGAAGTGGTGAATCTGATTGCGCAAGAAGTGAAGACACGCCGGAAAGCCGCGATCATGGTGACCCATGACGAACGTATGCTTGAACATTGCGACAAGGTGTACCATTTGGAAGACGGAAAATTGTCTTTGGTTCGGTAGCTCTCGGATCGGAGAGACTTACCCGAGGTAAGCCTGGGGGCGGGCGGTTTTCCCTTGCCCACAATCCGCTAAAGAAAGCCACCATGGACGCCGAAAACCAAGGAGCTAGGCGAGAACGAGAAGCTAGCTCCTTGGTTATTTCCTATGCCCTCCTATTCTGGAGTAGAAGCCCAACCTATGCTCTCTCCTCGAACAGCTTGGCGATCTCGACGATCACGTTCACGGCCTGGAGCATCGTGTCGGCCGAGGCGAATTCGTAGCGGCCGTGCCAGTTGACGCCCCCGGCGAACAGATTCGGCGTCGGCAGTCCCATGTACGAGAGCTGGGAGCCGTCCGTCCCGCCGCGGATCGGCCTTACGACCGGGCGAATGCCCAAGCGTTCCAGCGCCTCCTTCGCGACGTCCAACACTTCCGGAGCGGCTTCGACCTTCTCGCGCATATTGAAATACTGATCCTTAATCGTAAGCGTGATCCGCTCTTCCCCGTATTTCTTCCGCAGTTCCTCCACGATTTCGGTCAGAAGCGCTTTCCGGGCGCCGAACCGTTCCTTGTCGAAATCCCGGATGTTGTATATCAGGTTTACGGTATCCGTGCTGCCTAGGAACGTGTTCAAATAAAAATACCCTTCATAGCCTTCCGTCAACTCGGGAACTTCAGCGGGCGGAAGTTTGGCGTGCAGCTCCATCCCGACGGCAATGGCGTTGATCATTTTGCCTTTGGCGTAGCCGGGATGCACGACTTTGCCGCGGATCTCGATTTTCGCTTCGGCCGCGTTGAAGCTTTCGTACTCCAGTTCGCCGAGTTTTCCTCCGTCCATCGTGTAAGCGTACTTCGCCCCGAAGGCGGCGACGTCGAACCGGTGCGGTCCCCGGCCGATTTCCTCGTCCGGCGTGAACGCGACCCGGATTTGGCCGTGCTTGATCTCCGGATGCCGGATCAAATACGCCATCGCCGTCATGATTTCGGCAATGCCCGCTTTGTCGTCGGCACCCAGCAAAGTCGTGCCGTCCGTCGTCACGAGCGTGTGGCCTTCGTATTCCGCGAGCTCGGGGAATTGGCCCGGAGACAGCACCACCCCCAGCTCCCGGTTCAGCACGATATCCCGCCCGTCGTAGGCATCGATGACTTGGGGGTTCACGTTCGCGCCGCTGAGCTCGGTGGCCGTGTCCAGGTGGGCAAGGAAGCCGATGACGGGCACCGGCTTGTCCGTATTGGACGGAAGGGTGGCCATCACGTAGCCGTTGCCGTCCATCGTCACGTCCGACATGCCGATCGACTTCAGCTCTTCCACGAGTTTGCGGGCCAGTTCAAGCTGCCCGGGCGTGGAAGGACAGGTGTCGCTGTCGTCATCTGACTGGGTATCGAAGCGCACGTATGTAAGGAATCGTTCCAGCATTTCCTGCTTCAAAGTGTCCTGCTTCAAAATGATCATCTCCTGCCCCTCATTGTATCCCATAAACGGCCGCGCGCGCATCCTTCTCCTTCGCGAACCTCCAAGAAGGGGTTAATCAGGCGGATTTTGGAAACACTACCCCCACGCGAACGCATAAGGAGAATGACGATGAGTTCCCCATTAGGCGCGGAACCCCGCTCCGGTAAAATCAGCATCCTCTCCGCATTTTGCGCGATCATTCTGGCGATCGGGCTGATGAACCACGTCATGGTCATCCCCCCGCTGCTCCAGGAAGCCAAACCGGACGCTTGGCTCAGCGTGCTGTCCGCGCTCGTTCCTTTTCTGGTCTGGTCGAGCGTCCTGTATTTCGTCATGAAGCGGACGAACCAGCAACCGCTGCTGCCTTGGCTTCGTCAGCATTGCGGCGCCGCGGTTTGCGGTGCGATCCGCTGTTTTTTCGCCGTTTACCTATTGCTCATCGGCACCTTGACGCTGAAAGATACCACCGTGTGGACGCACGCCTCGTATTTGCCCCGGACGCCGATCGTCGCTTTGGCGGGCACGCTCATTCTGCTCTCCGGTTGGGCCGCGTATGCCGGCATTCGGGCGATTGCCATCTCTTCGGGTTTCCTGCTCCCGTTCGTCATCGTCTTCGGCGATTTCGTCATGAGCGCCAACCTGCCGAAAAAAAACTACAGTCTGCTGACCCCGATTCTGGAGAACGGCGTGCCTCCCGTTTTGAAAGGAACCTTGTACATCGGGGGAGGGTTAGCCGAACTCCTCGTCCTTCTGCTCCTCCAGCACCGTCTGAAGACCAAGGTGCGCGTCGGGTCCGTTTGGCTGCTCTCCGTCTTTTTGGTACTGCTCATTCTCGGCCCGGTGACGGGCGCCATCGCCGAGTTCGGCCCCTTCGAGGCCGCAGAGTTGAGATACCCCGCTTTCGAGGAATGGAGGCTCGTCAGCATAGGGAAATACATTCGCCACGTGGATTTTCTGTCGATCCATCAATGGTTGTCCGGCGCTTTCGTGCGCATATCGCTCGCGGTGTTTTTGCTGGACGACCTGCTGGGTTCCAAAAGGACGAAAAAATCGAAAGCGATCGGGATCGCGTCGGTTTGCCTGGCGATGTTTGTGCTGGCTGTGCTGCCGATCAGCGACATGCAGTATTTGGCTTTCCTGAAAAATTATTATTTGCCGGGGTCGCTCATGGCCTCTACGGGAGCGCTGGTCGTACTGTTGTTGGCGGTCCTGGTTTCCCGCAAAACGAAGGAGGGCGCTCATGACTCTTGATAAGCGGCAATGGACGCCTGACGGGATCCGGAATCTTTTCCGGCAATCCGCCGACGTGAAAATGGAAACCTACGAGCCCGGGGAAGCGGAGCATGCGCAGACGCTGCATCTGCTGTATTGCGAAGGGCTGACGGATACCCGGAAAATCAACGAGGTGCTGCGCCGTCTGGAGAAAATGGTCGATGGCGGGAGAATCGGGGTGCTGGACCGCAAATGGAAGGTATCCCGCGTCGAGCAGCCGCAGCAGATCGTGCAGCAGGTGTTTTCGGGCAAGCTGATCCTGTATTTCGAAGATTTGGATCTCGTGTACGATATGGATCTGGCCGACCCTCCTCATCGGGCCGTCGAGGAATCCAATACCGAGATTTCCATCAAAGGTCCCAAAGACGCTTTCGTGGAGGAGCTGAACACCAACGTCGCGCTCGTCCGCAAGCGGCTCCGCAGCAATTCCCTCCGTTACGAGCCGTTCACGATCGGCAAGCGGAGCCAGACGAAGGTTGCGCTTCTGTATATCGAAGACATCACGCAGCCGCGGATCGTCGAGGAAGCCAGAAGAAGGCTGCGGAACATCGATTTCGATCTCATATACAGCAGCAGCCAACTTGAAGAAATGCTGGCGGACCGATCGCTGAGCTTTTTCCCGCTGCTCGACTATACGACCCGTCCCGATTACGTCGTGGATTCCTTGGTGCGCGGACGGTTCGCCGTCCTCGTGGAGGGAGCTCCCTCCGCGATCATCGGGCCGGCCAATTTGCTGCTGCTGTTGAAAACGCCGGAAGATTCCTATTTTCCTTATTACATGGGGACGTTCAGCCTGTTCGTCCGGTTTGCGGGGCTGGCGATTTCGCTGCTGCTGCCCGGCTTCTGGGTCGCGCTCGCTTCCTTCAACATGGATCAAATCCCTTATCCGCTCGTCGCCACGATCGCCATGTCGCGAATCGGGCTTCCGCTGCCCGCCCCCTCGAGGCGTTCCTCATGCTGTCGTTGTTCGAGCTGTTCCGGGAAGCCGGCGAGCGACTGCCCAAAGCGGTCGGGCAAACGGTCGCCGTCGTCGGGGGCATCGTGGTCGGCGACGCGGCGATCCGGGCCGGGCTGGCGTCGACAACGTTCCTGGTCATCGCGTCCGTCACCGCGGTAGCCAGCTTTACGCTCGTCAACCAATCGCTCGTCGGAACGGTGACCATCATCCGGCTGTTGGTCTTGCTTTGCTCCGCTTCGTTCGGCATGTACGGCTTCATCCTGTCCACGATCGCCATCGTCTTGTATTTGTCGACCTTGGAATCGTTCGGGGTGCCCTTTCTAGCGCCCCTGGCCCCCTTGAACTGGAAGGACCTCCCTTCGGCCCTGTTCCGGAAGCCGTGGTACCGCAAAAAACGCCGGCCGGACATGCTGGACACGTTGGATTCGACCCGGCAAAAGGAGGGGGAATGAACGGATGCTGCGCCTTGGAAAAGCCGCCGCCGCGTGGGCGGTTTTGGCTTTGGCGTTGACCGGCTGTTGGGATATCAAGGACATTGAGACGACCAACTTCGCGACCGCCATCGGACTCGATTATGCCGGCGGGAAATATTCCGTGTACGTGCAAATGCTGGATTTTACCTCGGTCGCCAAATCGGAATCGGGAAAACCGGCCGAACCGGTACCCGTCTGGGTCGGCAAAGGCACGGGAGAGACGTTGATCGAGGCGTTCAACGATCTTTACCCGACCGCCCAGCTGCGTATTTTATACGGCCAGACCCAGGCCATCGTGCTAAGCGAAAGAATACTGGAGCACGGAAAGCGGGATGCGAAGGATATCCTTAACCGCTATTACGAAATGCGCTATACGCCTTGGATGTACGGAACGAAAGCGCCGATCGACGAATTGTTCGCGGTGACCCCGTTTTTCAATTTGTCCCCGATCGTATCCGTATTGATACAACCTCGGGAAAGCTATCGGCAGCTGTCCGTCATTCCTCCCGTCCAGATGGTCCGGTTCGCCTCCGAGTTCCGGGAGCCGGCCCATACGGTGATCTTGCCTTCGCTTGCGATTTCCAAAAAGAACTGGAAAAGCGGCGGCACGCCGAAACCGCTGCTCGAAATCGACGGCTGCTTCGCGTTTCATGACCAGAAGTACATAGGCTGGTTCGACAAGCGGGAGGTGACGGGGATTCGTTGGACCAGCAAGTTTACCCGCCGAAGCCCGGTGCTGGTCCGCTCCGGCGGCAATCCGCAAGCTTCCGTTTCGCTTGAGCATCCCCGAATCCGAGTCCAGCCGCGCGTTAAGGGGAACAAAGTATCGTATCGATACCGCGTGAGGCTGGTCGGTTACGTCAGCGAAGTATTGCAGCCGATTCCCGAATCGGAGTTGATACGGAAGATTGAAGAGGCGGTCAGGGCGGAACTCCGGCAGACGTTCGAAACGGGACTGAAGCAAGGCGCGGATCTGCTGCATCTGGAGCACGAGCTGTATCGGCAGAACAACCGTGCCTGGAAGCGAATCCGCAGCGCGGAAGCAACCGGCCTGACGGCGGGTTCACTCGAAGACATCCGGGTAGACGTCTTTTTGAAGCATGCCGGAAAGCTCAAGTATTCGTTCCGGGCAGGATCTTTTTGAATTCCTCGGTCAGCAGCGGCACTACCTCGAACAGGTCCCCGACGATGCCGTAATCCGCGACCTTGAAGATCGGCGCCTCCGGATCCTTGTTGATAGCGATGATCACGCGGGAACGGCTCATGCCGGCGAGATGCTGGATCGCTCCGCTGATGCCGCAGGCGATGTAGATCTCGGGCGTGACCGTTTTGCCGGTCTGCCCGATCTGCAGGGCATAGTCGCAATACCCCGCGTCGCAGGCGCCGCGGGAGGCGCCGACCGCCGCGTTCAGCACCTCGGCCAGCCGCTCCAAGGGCGCGAAGCCCTCCGCGCTTCGGACACCTCGGCCTCCGGAGACGACGATTTTCGCTTCCGTCAGATCCACTTTGCCCGACGTTTTGCGGACCACGTCTTTTACGGCCGTTCGCAGATCCGAGGGAGCGGAGTAGGCGGCCGTTACGACGGTGCCGGGAGAAGGGGCGGGGTCGGCCGCCGCGAAGTTGTTGGGGCGGATCGTCACGATCCGGGGATCGTCCGTGACGAAGCGCTTTTTCTCGAACGCTTTGCCGGCATAGAGCGGACGGGTGTAGAGAACCTCCGTGCCGGATCGTTCGATGGCGGTCACGTCCGAGAGTTGGCCGGCACCCAGGCGGGCGGCGAGCTGCGGAGCCAGGTCGCGGCCGACGGCGGTGTGGCCGAGGAATACCGCCCGGGGATGTAACGCGTTCAGGGTTTCGAGCAAGGCGCGGGCGTAGTTTTCCGGGTTATACGTTTCCAGGTCGGGATGGTCGATGACGTGGACGGTTCCGTCGGCATAACGGGACAATTCCTCGGCAAGACCGGCGATCCGATGCCCGAGCAGGACGGCGGCGATCCGGTCGTCCTCCCCCATGGCGGCCTGCGCCGCCCGAACCGCCTCCAGCGTCACCTGCCGCAGCTTCCCTCCGCGAACCTCCGCGACGACCGCGTACGTGTGGTTCATTTTCGGATTCCTCCTCCCGTTCGGGTTAGATGGCTCTTGCTTCGGTTCTAAGAAGATGGACCAGCTCGGCTGCTTGCTCGGCCGGGCTGCCTTTCAAGATTCGGCCAGCCTTGCGTTCCGGCGGCAACGCGAGGGATTCACGCGCCGTCCGGGGCGCGATGTCGGATTCCGACAAGCCCAGATCGTCCAGGCCCAGCGTATGGAAAGGTTTCTTTTTCGCTTTCATGATGCCGGGCAGCGAGGGATATCGGGGTTCGTTCAGCCCTTGCTGCGCAGTGAAAAGCGCGGGCAAGGCAACCTCGATCGTCTCGCTGTCTCCTTCAGCGTCGCGAAGCGCGGCCGCGCGGTTTTCGTCCACGTTCAGCTTGGTGACGGAAGAGACGTGGGGGAGGTTGAGCAGCTGCGCGACCCGCACCGCGACCTGCCCGCTGCCGTTGTCGATCGAGAAGTTGCCGGCCAGCAGCAGATCGAAAGATTGCCGGACGAGGAACGCGGCGATCGTTTTGGACACGGCGTACTCGTCTTCGCCGATCCGATCGTCCGAAAGGAGCACCGCCTCGTCGGCCCCCATGGCCAGCGCCGTCCGCAGCGCTTCGGCGGCGCGCTCGGGCCCGGCCGATACGGCCGTCACGTGCCCGCCGTGCTGCTCCTTCAGCCGGATCGCTTCCTCCACCGCGTATTCGTCGTAAGGGTTGATGACGAACTTGACTCCCTCTTCGGAGATCCGGCCGTCCCGCAGGACGATCCGCTCCTCGGTGTCAAACGTTTGCTTCAGCAGAACATAGACGTTCATCGGCTTCTAACCCCTTTCGTCTGGGATGGAAGGCTCCTCCCCGGGGAAGAAGCCGACCGTCCGGGATTGCGTTGCTTCGCCTATACTGCAGGATATGCTCGATCGATCCGTTATAGGGCATCGCGGATCGGCGATTTCCGTCTCGACCCCCGTCTAACCTCGCAATAGGGCATCACATGCGCTAAACTGCCTATGTCCTCCGTCAGACCGCGCAATAGCGCACCACAAGCACAGAACCGCGCCTGCAACCCGTCTAACCTCGGGATAGCGCACCACATGCATAATTTCGCCTAAGCCCCTCGTCAAACCGAACAAAAGCGCACCAGATGCGCAAAACCGCGGTCGCCCCTTCTAACTGTGCCAATCAGCAAACTGTGGCAGTCCATTTTGTACAAAACAGATAAAGATGGGAAATCGATCCGAAAATCGGAATCGGCTTCATAAGCTAGGTATGGAGGAGAGGTTGAATTCGACCGACTCCATATATCGGCCCTTAGCTCAGCAACTGCACCGGATTTGATCGGGTTACAGCGGTCGGAAAGCCCGACGCGTCGCCTGTAACCGGGTTTTATCGGGTTACAACACGCGAGAGGCTCGGTGTTGCGACTGTGACCGGACCATACCGGGTTACCATTCGCGGTTCGCAGAATGCGCATGGCTGGCCTGCGCGTAACCACCGAACGGCACTTCTGCGACAGCGGCGAAAATATCGAAACTTCGAACGCGAAAGGATGATGCGGATGGCGTGGCGGATCGCGAACCTGCTCCTGTTCCTCGCCGCGGGGGGTTATGCGTTGTACTTGTTCTATCAAACCGTGTACCGCCGATGGTTGTACATAAAGTTGGGAAAGCCGGCGGAGTTCAAGGGGCGGGGAGAGGGGCGGCTATCCGGGTTTCTCTCGCAGGTGTTCGGCCAGAAAAAGCTGCTCAAAGACCCGAAAAGCGGCCTGATGCACGTCGTCGTTTTTTACGGATTCATTATCCTGCAGTTCGGCGCGTTGGACTTGATTCTCAAGGGGCTAACCGGCGGCAAGCATCTACCGCTGCCCGCATACGAAACGTTCGGCCTGCTCCAGGAAATCACGGTATTCCTCGTGCTGGCCGCCATGGCGTACGCCGCCTACCGCCGCTACGGAGAGAAGCTCGCGCGCCTGAAAAGAGGCTGGAAGCCCAGCATCGTCCTTTTCTTCATCCTGTTCCTGATGTTGTCCGTGCTGCTCTCGCTCGGCTTCGAACGCCTATGGCTCGGCCTCCCTGAGCTGTCGGGATACGCCCCGTTGTCCTCTCTGATCGCGGCACTCTTCGCAGGTATCTCCGCCCAAGCGGCCCAAGCCGCCTTTTACGCGTTTTGGTGGATGCATTTGCTCACTCTGCTTGCTTTCCTGGTCTACGTTCCGCAATCGAAGCATTTTCATATTCTGACCGCCCCCGTCAACCTCTGGTTCCGCCGCAGGGAGCCGCCCGGCCGGCTCCGCAGACTCGACCTGGAAGATGAAGAGGCGGAGTCGTTCGGCGCCGGCAAAATCGAGGATTTCACGCGGAAACAGATGCTCGACTTCTACGCCTGCGTGGAGTGCGGGCGATGCACCGACGCCTGCCCGGCTTCGAATACGGGGAAAGCGCTGTCGCCGATGCACCTGATCACGAAGCTGCGGGACCACCTGACGGAGAAAGGCGCGGCGGTCACCGGCAAATCCCCCTGGGTGCCGGAATTCGCGTTCGCGGCAGACGGAACGACGAAAGCGCAAATTCATTCCCTAACGCCAGCGGCCGCACACGTCCCCGAATGGACTCCCGCCTCCCCCGTCACCGACATCCGGCCTACGCTCGTTTGGCAGAAAGCCGCATGGGCCGAAACGGCGAGCGCGGGCAAAAGGCCGGAAGACCTCGAGCTGATCGGCGACGTCATGACCGAGGCGGAAATCTGGGCCTGCACGACGTGCCGCAACTGCGAGGACCAGTGCCCCGTCGGCAACGAGCACGTCGACAAGATCGTGGACCTGCGCCGCCATCTCGTGCTCATGCAAGGCAGCCTTCCGGCCGAAGGCCAGCGGGCGCTGCAAAACATCGAACGCCAAGGCAACCCTTGGGGCCTCAGCCGGAGCGACCGCGCCAAGTGGACGGGTGAGATCGAAGGGATCCCCGTCCCGACGGTCAAGGAGAACCCCGGTTTCGAGTACTTGTTTTTCGTGGGCTCCATGGGCTCGTACGACCAGCGCAGCCGCCGAGTTTCCCGCGCGTTCGCCCGCCTGCTGAACGAAGCCGGGGTCAGTTTCGCGATTCTCGGCAACGAGGAGAGGAACTCGGGAGACACGCCGCGCCGGATGGGCAACGAAATGCTGTTCCAGCAGCTGGCGGCCGAGAACATCGAGACGTTCCGCAAGCACAACGTGCGCAAAATCGTCACCGCCTGCCCGCATACGTTCAACACGTTCAAAAACGAATACCCCGAGTTCGGCCTGGAGGGCGTCGAGGTGCTCCATCATACGCAGCTGCTGGACCGCCTCCTCCGGGAGGGCCGCCTGATCCCCCGCCATGAAGTGAAGGAGCGCGTGACGTATCACGATTCCTGCTACCTCGGCCGTTACAACGGCGTTTACGACGAACCCCGCCGCATCCTGCGAGCCATCCCCGGCGTCGAGCTGGCGGAAATGGCCCGAAGCCGCGAGAACGGCATGTGCTGCGGCGCCGGCGGCGGCCGGATGTGGATGGAAGAGACCTTCGGCAAACGAGTGAACGAGGCCCGCGCCGAACAGGCGCTCGAAGTTCGGCCGACCGTCATCGGCAGCGCCTGCCCCTACTGCCTCACGATGATGGAGGACGGGACGAAAACGAAGGAAATCGGCGAACGGGTCAAAGCGAAGGACGTCGCGGAGCTGCTGGAGTCGTCCGTGTTCGGCGATCGCCCGATCCGCCAGCCGAACCGAAACTTGAACGGGAGGTTGGAGAGATGAACAAACCGATTCGCCGGGCGGCCGTCATCGGCTCCGGAATCATGGGGTCCGGCATCGCCGCCCATCTCGCGAACGCGGGCATTCCCTGTCTGCTGCTGGACGTCGTGCCGAAGCAGCCGACCGAGCAGGAGGCCGCCGAAGGACTCACGCCCGAGCATCCCGCCGTCCGCAACCGGCTCGCAACCGCCGCGATCGCCAAACTCCAAACGACGAATCCGCCCCCGCTCTACGACCCGGATTTCGCGGGCCGCATCACGCCGGGCAACCTCGAGGACGATCTCCCGAAAATCGCCGACGCGGATTGGGTTATCGAAGCCGTCGTGGAGAACCTCGCCGTCAAGCAAGAACTGCTCGCCCGGATCGAACGTTACTTACAGCCAGGTACCGTCGTCACCTCCAACACCTCGGGCATCTCGATCAACGCGATGGCGGCGGGGCGCGGGGCGGAGTTCCGGAAACATTTCATGGGCACGCACTTTTTCAATCCGCCCCGGTACATGAAGCTGCTCGAAATCATCCCCGGCCGCGATACGGACCCGGCCCTCGTCGCCCGGATGAAGGCGTTCGGCGAGCGCGTGCTGGGCAAAGGCGTCGTGATCGCCAAAGATACGCCGAACTTCGTCGCCAATCGCATCGGCACGTACGGCTTGCTGGTCACGCTTCGGGAAATGGTGGAGAAAGGGTACGCGGTGGAGGAGGTAGACGCGGTCACCGGGCCGGCGCTCGGCCGCCCGAAGAGCGCGACGTTCCGCACGCTCGACCTCGTGGGGCTCGACACTTTCCGACATGTGGCGGACAACGTCAGGGAGAACGTAACGGACGAAGCGGAAAAAGCGGCGTTCGAGCCTCCCCAGGTGTTGATGGAAATGGTGGCGCGGGGGTGGCTCGGCGAAAAGAGCGGGCAAGGCTTTTACCGTAAATTGAAGGGGGCGGACGGCGGCAGCCGAATTCTGTCGCTGGACCTGGCCTCCCTCGAATACGGACCGCAGAAGAAACCGTCCGCGGGCTCGCTGGAAGCGGCGAAGCTGGCCAAGGGCGCCGCGGAGAAGACGAAAGCGCTGCTGGCCGGGGGCGACCGTTACTCCGAGCTGGCTTGGAACGTTCTGAAACGGGTGCTGGTCTACTCGGCGGCCAAAGTCGGGGAAATCGCCGATTCCGCGCTCGAGATCGACAACGCGATGAAATGGGGCTTCGGCTGGGAGCTCGGCCCGTTCGAGACTTGGGACGCCATCGGACTCGTCCCCTCCGCCCAGAGAATGGAGCGGGAGGGGCTGGCGGTGCCCGCTTGGGTCAAGGATTGGATCGGCCAGGGCCATACGTCGTTCTACCGCAAGGACAACGGCTCGCGGTTCTATGTTCTGGATGGGAAATATGCTGAAGTCGAAGAACGGCCCGAGGTCATTTCTTTGCGCAGCTTGAAGGAGAAGGGCCGCACGGTCAAGGCGAACAGCGGCGCCAGCCTGATCGACTTGGGAGACGGCGTGGCTTGCCTCGAATTCCATTCGCCGAACAACGCGATCGGGGCCGATATCCTGTCGATGATCACGCAGAGCGTCGAGGAAGTCCGCCGCAACTACGAAGGGCTCGTCGTCGCGAACCAGGGGAAAAACTTCTGCGTCGGCGCCAATCTGATGCTCCTGCTGATGGAGGCGCAGGACGGGGAATGGGACGAAGTCGACGCGATCATTCGGCGGTTCCAGCATACGATGTATCAATTGAAACGCCTCGATAAACCGGTCGTGGCGGCCCCGCACCGGATGACGCTGGGGGGCGGAGTCGAAGCCTGCATGCCGGCGGATCAGGTCATTGCCTCGGCCGAAACCTATTACGGCCTCGTGGAGGTCGGCGTCGGGCTGATTCCGGCGGGAGGCGGCTGCAAGGAGTTCGCGCTGCGGGCCAGTCAAAACGCGCGGCTTCCCGAAGCGGACCTGCAGCCGCTTCTGAACCAAACGTTCGAGACGATCGGTTTGGCCAAAGTGTCCTCGAGCGGGCACGACGCGAAAAAACTGGGGTACTTAAGGCCGACGGACCGCGTGCTGCTGAACCAGGACCATTTGATCTTCGAGGCCAAACAGGCCGTACAACGTATGGCGCAAGCCGGTTACGAGCCGATCCCGGAGGAGAAGATCCGCGTCGTCGGCGCGGAGGGCAAGGCGGTCATGCAGCTGGGCGCCATCGCGATGCGGGAGAGCGGATACATCAGCGACCACGACCTGAAAATCGCGAAAAAGCTCGCGCACGTGCTGGCCGGCGGAGACGTGCCCGCGGGGACGCTGGTGACCGAGGCGTATTTGCTGGATCTGGAGCGCGAAGCCTTTCTCAGCCTGTGCGGGGAACCGAAAACGCAGCAGCGCATGCAGCACATGCTGGCCAAAGGCAAGCCGCTTCGCAATTAATGGGCAGGGGAGGGGACGAAGCGTGAGAGAAGCCGTAATCGTGACCATTGTCCGGACCGCGGTCGGCAAAGCGAAGAAGGGCGGCCTCGCGCAGACGCGCGCGGACGATCTGGGCAAAGCCGTACTGGAGGCGGTCGTCGAGCGGACGCCCGGCCTCGCCAAGGAGGACGTCGAAGACGTCATCATCGGCTGCGCGATGCCGGAGGGCGAGCAGGGGTTGAATTTCGCCCGGATCATGTCGCTGTACGCCGGGTTCCCGTGCACGGTTCCGGCGCTCACCGTGAACCGGTTCTGCTCGTCGGGACTGCAGTCCATCGCTTTCGCCGCGGAGCGCATCATGCTTGGCCACGCCGACGTCGTCATCGCCGGAGGCGTGGAGAGCATGAGCCACGTGCCGATGACGGGTTTTAAAATTTCGCCGAATCCGCGCATCGTCGAGGAGATGCCGGAGGTTTACATCGGCATGGGCCATACGGCGGAGAACGTGGCGGAGCGCTTCGGCGTGTCGCGGGAGGACCAGGACCGCTTCGCCCTCCGGTCCCACGAGAAGGCCGCGAAGGCGATCGCGGAGGGGCGGTTCAAGAACGAAATCGTGCCGATCCAGGCGGAACTGAAAAGCGTGGACGACCGGGGCAAGGTGCTCGCGAAATCGTTCGCGTTCGACACGGACGAAGGCGTGCGCGCGGACACCTCGCTGGAAGCGCTCGGCCGGCTGAAGCCGTCGTTCAAGCGGAACGGCACCGTGACGGCCGGCAACTCCTCGCAGATGAGCGACGGGGCGGCCGCGGCGGTGGTGATGAGCCGGGAGCGGGCCGAAGCGCTTGGCGCAGAGCCGCTGGCGACGTTCCGCTCCTTCGCGCTGGCGGGCGTGGAGCCGGAGATCATGGGCGTCGGGCCGGTCAAGGCGATCCCGAAAGCGCTCCGGATGGCCGGCATCGGCATGGACGACGTGCGGTTGTTCGAGATCAACGAAGCGTTCGCTTCGCAATGCCTCCACGTGATCCGCGAGCTCGGCATCGACGAAGAGAAGGTCAACGCGAACGGCGGCGCCATCGCCCTCGGGCATCCGCTCGGGTGTACGGGCACGAAGCTGTCGGCGACGCTGATTCACGAGCTCCGCAAGCGCGGCGGCGGATACGGCGTCGTCTCCATGTGCATCGGCGGCGGCATGGGCGCGGCGGGCGTGTTCGAGGTCCACGCCGGCTGAACCGGATTTCATCCCCATAAGCAGGAGGGATTCGCGATGGGCAAGGCGACGGCAACCGGCAAAATCCTGGGCGGCAGCTTCATCCTCGAGGACATCGACAGCTCCCGGATCGTCACGCCGGAAGATTTTACCGAGGAACACCGCATGATCGCGCAGACGACGGAAGACTTCGTCGAGGCGGAGATCGTGCCGCACGACGAGGTGATCGAGAAGCTGAACTACGAGCTGACGGTGGAGAAGCTGCGCAAAGCCGGCGAGACCGGCCTGCTCGGCGCCGACGTGCCGGAAGCGTACGGCGGCCTCGGCCTCGACAAGATCAGCTCCACGCTGATCAGCGAGCGCATGACGAAGGCGTCCTCGTTCGCTCTCTCGGCAGGCGCCCACGTCGGCATCGGCACGCTTCCGATCGTCTATTTCGGCACCGAAGAGCAGAAGCGCAAATACCTCCCGCAGCTCGCGACCGGGGAGAAGCTGGCGGCCTACTGCCTGACCGAGCCGTCTTCCGGCTCCGACGCGCAAGGCGCCAAGACGACGGCGACCCCGACGGAAGACGGCCGGTTCTACGTTCTGAACGGAACGAAGCAGTTCATTACGAATGCGGGATTCGCGGACGTGTTTATCGTGTACACCAAGGTGAACGGCACCGATTTCAGCACGTTCATCGTGGAGCGGACGATGCCCGGCGTCAGCGTTGGGCCGGAGGAGAAAAAGATGGGCATCAAGGGCTCGTCCACCCGCCCGCTCATTCTCGAAGACGTCCGGGTGCCGGCCGAAAACCTGCTGTGGGAGGTCGGCAAAGGGCACCTCATCGCCTTCAACATCCTCAACATCGGCCGCTTCAAGCTGGCCGCAGGCTGCCTCGGCGCCTCCAAGAACGCCATCGAGCTTTCGTCGAAGTACGCCAACCAGCGCGCGCAGTTCGGCCGTCCGATCTCCTCGTTCCCGCTGATCGGCAAGAAGCTGGCCGAGATGAACGTCCGGACTTACGCGCTGGAGAGCATGGTATACCGCACGGCGGGGCTTTTCGACGAAGGGCTGGCGGAGGTCGATCCCGCGGCGGACAACGTCGGCTTGCAGGCCGCCAAGGCGATCGCCGAGTACCAGCTGGAATGCTCGATCAACAAGGTGTTCGGCTCCGAGACGCTCGACTTCGTCGCGGACGAAGGCGTGCAGATCCACGGGGGTTACGGCTATATCCAGGACTACAAAATCGAACGGATTTACCGGGACTCGCGCATCAACCGCATTTTCGAAGGCACGAACGAAATCAATCGCCTGCTCATTCCGGGAGCGCTGATCAAGCGCGCCATGAAAGGCGAGCTGCCGCTTCTAGAGAAGGCGATGTCGTTGCAATCCGAACTCCTGGAGCTGATCCCGGGGCAGACGTTCGAGGGCGTGCTGGAGCAGGAAACGCACCTAACGGGCATGGCCAAGAAAATTTTCCTGATGGTCGGCGCCGGGGCCGTGCAGAAATACCAGCTCAAGCTGGAGCGGGAACAAGAAATCCTGGCGCGCCTCGCCGACATGATGATCGCCGTGTTCGCGATGGAGAGCGCGCTGCTGCGGACCCGCAAGCTCATCGGGAAGGGAGGGGGAGAGAAAGCGAGCCATGCGATCGACATGACGGCGGTGTTCGTCCACGAAGAATTCGAGCGCGTCGAGTCGTGGGCCAAGGAGGCGCTTTCGGCGATGGAGGAAGGAGACCTGCTGCGGACCCAGTTGTCCGTCTTGAAGAAGCTGACCCGGAGGACGCCGATCGATACCGTCGCGCTCAAACGGAAAATCGCGGCCAAAGTGATCGAAGCGGAGAAGTACGTCGTGTGACCGGTTTTACACACTGTGGGTAGAATGGGGTGACCGCCATGCCGAGTCAACCTTGGCTCCGCCACTACCCCGCGGAAGTTCCCCCGACCTACCGGTACCCGAAACGCAACCTGGCATCGTTTCTCATCGACTCCGCGGAGGCTTATCCGAATCGGACGGCCCTCGAATTCATGGGGAAAAAAATCTCCTACTCCTCGCTGCTGCGTTCGGCGCGCCGCTTCGCGAACGCCCTGCTCCGGCTGGGCATTCGCAAAGGCGACCGCGTCGCCGTCATGCTGCCGAATTGCCCGCAAGCCGTTATCGCCTATTACGGCACGCTCATGATGGGCGGAGTCGTCGTGATGACGAATCCGCTCTACGTGCCGCGCGAGCTGGAGCACCAGCTGGCGGACGCGGACGTCCGCGCGATCGTGACGCTGGACGCGCTGCTTAAGCGCGTCCGTGACGCGACGGCAGAGCGCCCGCTCGAACGCGTCATCGTCACCTCCGTCGCGGACTACTTGCCTTTTCCCCTCAACCTCCTCTATGGCCTCAAGCAAAGAAGAGAAGGAACGGCCGTAAACGTATCCTACGACGACAAAGTCCGCTCTTTTCGCGAGTTGCTGGCCGTATCCGGCGAGGATCCCGTCGAGGTCCATATGGACCCCGAGCGCGAACTGGCCCTCCTTCAATACACCGGCGGGACGACGGGTTTGGCCAAAGGGGTGATGCTGACCCATGCCAATCTGGTCGCGAACACGATCCAGAGCCGCCTGTGGTGCCATAAAGCCGGGCAGGCCAAGGAGAGGTATTTGGCCGCGCTGCCTTTCTTTCACGTGTTCGGGCTCACTTGCCTGCTGAACCTGGGGATCTACACCGCCGGCACGTTGATCCTGGTGCCCCGGTTCGAAATCGATCGGGTGCTGGACACGATCCGGAAGCGGAAGCCGACCGTATTCCCGGGCGCCCCGACGATGTATATCGCGGTCATCAACCATCCGCGAATCTCGCGCTTCAACCTCTCGTCCATCGAGATGTGCATCAGCGGGGCGGCGCCGCTGCCGCTTCACGTGCAGGAGCGTTTCGAAGCGTTGACGGGCGGCCGGTTGATCGAAGGTTACGGATTGACCGAAGCCTCTCCGGTGACGCATGCCAACAACATTTGGGGGAAACGCAAACACGGCTCCATCGGCATTCCGTTCCCCGACACGGATGCCCGCATCGTCAAGCCGGGCACGTTCGAGGACGCGGAGCCGGGCGAAATCGGCGAGCTTGCGGTACGCGGTCCGCAGGTGATGCAAGGGTATTGGAAGCGGCCGGAAGAGACCGCCAAAATCCTGCAAGACGGCTGGCTGCTGACCGGAGATCTGGGGCGGATGGACGAAGACGGCTTTTTCTATATTTTGGACCGGAGCAAAGACTTGATCATCGCCGGGGGCTACAACGTTTACCCGCGGGAAGTGGAGGAAGTGCTCTACGGGCACCCGGACGTGGAGGAAGCCGCCGTGGCCGGCATCGCCGACCCGTACCGGGGCGAGACGGTCAAGGCCTATATCGTGCTGAAACCCGGCGCCGACGCGACCGCGGACGATCTGAAAATCTGGTGCAAGGAGCGGCTGGCGGCTTACAAAGTCCCGAAGCTGTACGAAATCCGCGACAAGCTTCCGAAGACGATGGCCGGCAAAGTCTTGCGCCGCAAGTTAATCGAGGAAGAATCGGAGCAAGCCCCCAAGACGTAAGGCAGGGCTGCGGAGAGAAAGGTGGGCTTCACCGATGGAGAGGGAGAAACCGTCTGAAAGGCTAGAAATCCCTAAAGAGCCGGGACAATCCGGCAACCCCCTGCAATCCGCAAACGACCAACAGTCGTCAAATCGCGATGGATCCGCAGATTCCCAACAATCGTCACCTCCCGATCAATCGGCAAACTCTCAACAATCAGCGGAAATCGAACCCGCGGCTATTCCTTTGGCGGAACGATTGGCGGTGTGGGGAGCGGCGGCCGAGCCGACCTTCTGGGGTTACCTCGGCTGCAAGGTCGAGTCGGCGGACGAACGGCAGGTGACCGTTGCGCTGGAGATTCAGCCCCATCACCTGAATATGATCGGCATCCTTCACGGAGGCGTTCATGCGACGTTGATCGATTCGGCGATGGGCCTGATCGCGATGATCGCCAGACCGACGGATAAGGTCGTGACGACCAACCTGAACCTGCATTATGCCGCGCCGATCTCGATAGGGCGCATCCTCGTCGTCGCGGAGCCGGTTCACGCGTCCCGCAAGACGATCCACGCCCAGGCGAGCGTGCGGACGGAGAGCGGGGAGCTGCTCGCCTTCGGCACGGGGACGTTCCGGGTGATCGAACGGAAAAACTGAGCGGGAGCGCCTGCCGCCGACTGCCGCAGATGAGGATGAGGGATGCGTTGAAACGAAAAAAAGCCGCCGGCGCGGCTTTTTTTTGAAATATCACTGCCATGAAGATTTGGGGATATCCCCATGCGACTTCAACCTGTTATGGGGGGAGGTAAAATTGAGAAGGAGAATCGTTGGTGAAGCGCAAAGTGTACCTCTCAAAGGGAGGGCTAAGGGCTAAAATGCAGTTATTTTTTCTATTTCTCTCAAAATGAGATGACTAAAGGCCAATATACAATTCGCAGCGCTCGTCTCGGCGAAAAAATAAAGGATTGGCCTAGAATAAATGCATTCCGGCTCTTAGCTCGCCCCAAAAGGGGCAGAATGAGAGGACTAGTTGTATTTAAGCTCTTAGCGAGCACCCTTGCTTCATAAGGACGAGGGTGTCGTTTTACTTGTCTGCAGGTATACCCGCAAATCATAGAGGTTACAGCAATCGCCAACGCCGCTCGAATCCTGTAACCGTGATTTCAGAGGTTGCAGCGTCGAGGGCGGCGATCCGAATCGTCCAGCGGCGGCTGTCGTCATTTCGCCTGGATGTATTTCTCCGCCGTCAGCAGCTCGGCGATGAGGACGGCGCCGCCCGCCGCGCCGCGCAGCGTATTGTGCGACAGCCCGACGAATTTGTAATCGAACAGCGTATCCTCGCGCAGCCGGCCGACCGCCACGCCCATGCCGCGCTCCGTGTCGCGGTCGAGCTTCGTCTGGGGCCGGTTTTCTTCTTCGAAATAGGTCAGGAACCGCTTCGGCGCGCTGGGCAGCCCGAGCTGCTGCGGCCGTCCTTCGAATTCCCGCCAGCGCCGCAAAATTTCTTCCTTCTCCGGCTTGTTCCCGAACGAGACGAACACCGCGGCCAAATGTCCGTCCGATACCGGGACGCGGATGCATTGCGTCGTGATCAGCGGGCCGGCGGCTTTCACGATTTCGCCGTTGTCCACGCGGCCCCAGATCCGCAGCGGCTCCTGCTCGCTTTTTTCCTCCTCGCCGCCGATATACGGAATGACGTTGTCGGTCATTTCGGGCCAATCGGCGAACGTTTTGCCGGCTCCGGAAATCGCCTGGTACGTCGTAACCGCCACGTTCGTCGGTCCGAATTCGAGCAGCGCGTGAAGGGCAGGCACGTAGCTTTGGATCGAGCAATTAGGCTTGACGGCGATGAAACCCGTCGGGGTGCCGAGCCGTTTTCTTTGCGCCGCGATCACGTCGAGATGGTTCGGGTTGATTTCCGGAATGACCATCGGCACGTCGGGCGTCCAGCGGTGGGCCGAGTTGTTGGACACGACGGGCGTGCCCGTTTTGGCGTAAGCTTCTTCCAACGCCTGGATCTCGCTCTTGCTCATGTCGACGGCGCAAAACACGAAATCGACGCCGTCCGTTACCCGATCGATTTTCGAAGCGTCCTGTACGACGATGTTCTTCACCGCTTCCGGAACGGTGCCGTCTAATTTCCACCGGCCTTGCACCGCTTCCTCGTAGGTTTTGCCCGCCGAACCGGCGCTTGCCGCGATCGAAGCCACCTCGAACCAGGGATGGCGGTCCAGCAGCTGCACGAACCGCTGGCCGACCATGCCCGTTCCTCCTACGATCCCGACTTTCAGTTTCCGCGTCATGATGATTCCCCTCCCTAAAATTGCAGGAAATCGCGTTGCGTCATTTCCTGTTCAATAAAAAAAATCCCGCCGCCCAAGACATTGGTCTTGGGGACGAGATTGGACTCGCGGTACCACCCCGGATTCGCCGATATGTCGCCATATCCGCCTCATCAAGTACGGCATTGCCGCGCAATGCATGTACTTCGGCCCTGTAACAGGAGCCCCCTGTCGCGCCATCCCCGATCGCTTCGGTTCCGGCGCGCTGCTCCGAGTCTTTTTTCAATAAAGCATTCTTTGCTCCTTCCCAGCCGCCGGAGCTCTCTGTGAAAGAATCGCTCTATTTACTCGTCTCTTCATCGCATGTCGCTTTGCGAATTATCGTAACAGAGTCTAAGGGCGCGGTAAAGGGATTTGTGAAAATTGGGCGTCGATACCGGTTGTCATGCGCAACGGGGGACGCTCACAAGGGCATGCCCGCTTCCAGATGCGCGAGCGCCCGGTCGAACAGCTCGATATGATCTTCGTCCGGATGGGAGAAGGAATAATGCTGAACCGATAAAAACGCCCCGATGATCGCGCCCGCGAAATTCAGCACGTACAAGTCTTCCGGGGAGCGGCCGGTTCGTTCGGCCAGCAGGTCGGCGATCATTTTCATCGTGTTCATCGTTTGGTTTAAAGAAGCGGCGCGGATTTCGGGCACGGTCAAGGTAAGCGCCATCCGTTCCCTTACGGAGTCCCGGATTTCTTCCGGGATATGGGCAAATCCGGTTTTGACGGCACTTCGGAACGCCTGCAAAGGACTAAGTTCCGGAGGCTGCTCCCGGAACGCCTCGGCCAGCAGCGGATCGAAATCGTCCTCGAGCACGACCGCTTCCTTGGTCGGAAAGTACCGGAAAAACGTGCTGGGCGAGATCTCGGCGGCATCGGCGATCTGTTCGATCGTCGTTTCGTGATATCCCTGCTCGCGGAACAACCGAAGCGCATGCTGCTGGATCGTTTCGCGCGTTTTGATTTTTTTGCGTTCCCGCAGCCCGAGCTTGGGCGGATTGTTGTCCGTCACATAGAGTCCTCCCGCCGCTGGTCGTCGTAACCGTTCTGATCTCAGTTTACCGATTTCGGCGGGATCGGACAACCTTTTAGAGCGGCTCGGCCGGCGCGGCGGCTTGCGGCCGGTCGTGAGTCGTACCGGCGGAACGTCCGGGTAGGAACAGCAGGGCGAGAACCAAGCCCAGCAAGGCGATGCCTCCGGACACCCAGAGCAGCAGGCTCATGCCGTGCAGGAAAGCATGATGGACTTGGGCGAGCAGTTCGTCCGAACCGATTTGGCGGGAGGCGGCAACGCCGGCGGAAACGCCGCGGCGGACGGCCGATGCGACGGCATCCGGCAGGTCGGCTATATGCAGCTCGCCGCGGTAGCCGCGATTCAGCGCGGAGCCGAGCAACGCGACGCCGACCGTTCCACCGACTTGCCGGAAAGCCATGATAAGCGCCGATCCCGTTCCGCTTCTTTCGGCGGACAGTTGATTGAGCGCCGATGCCATGGCCGCGGGCAGGGACAGCCCCAACCCGATGCCGGCGACGACGATCCAAAACGCGATAAAGCCGTACCCGCTGTCGATTCCGGTAGCGGTGCCGATCATAAGGCCCGCGGCCAGAAAGACGAAGCCGGCCGCGACGGTGAGTTTGGCGCCCGCGGCGGACATGAGGCGGTCGGAGGCTCTCGCCCCCAGCATCAACCCCCCGATCAGCGGCAACAGGCGGAGGCCGGTCGCGAACGAATCGACGCCGGATATCGCCTGAAAGTACTGAGGCAGCGCGAACAGCAGTCCGAAAATGGCGAAAGAAACGAGCGTGGCTAACGCGGCTCCCCATGTGAAGCCGCGGGATCGGAACAACGACATTTCGATCAGCGCGTGGCGGTATCGTTTTTGCCAGACGAGGAAGCAGACGAGCAGAACGGCGCCTGCGGCAACGCTCCACAAGGCGGCGGCTTCGTCCCAACCGCGTTCGCCTGCCCGAATGACGCCGTAGGTCAGGGCGGTCAGACCGAGGCTGGAAGCCAGCGCGCCGGCAGCGTCCAGCCGGGGGCGGTCCGGCCGGCGCGATTCGGGCATCAGCCAAGCGACCGCGCAGATCGCGATGACGACGAGCGGCAGGTTCAGGAGGAAGACGGATCCCCAATCGTAATGCTTCAGGAGCCAGCCGCCGACGATCGGGCCGAGCGGGATGCCGAGCATGTTGGCCATGGCCCAGACCATCATCGCCCGGGTCCGTTCTTCTTCCCGGAACAGGACGGGCAGCACGGACATGGAGAGCGGGATCAGGAAAGCCGCGCCGAGTCCGAGGAAAGCCCGCATCAGGATCAGCATGCCGGAGGAATCCGAATACGCGCAGGCTGCCGAAGCGGCTCCGAACAGGACAAGCGCGATCAGGAGCCATTTTTTGCGGCCATAACGGTCGCCCAGCATGCCGGCCGGAAGCAGCGCGGCGGCAAGCGCCAGATTGTAGGCGTCGGCGAACCATTGCAGCTCGCCGGTGGAAGCCTGCAGATCGGCGGCCAGGGTCGGAAGCGCCACGTTCAGCACCGTCATGTCCAGGCCGACGGCCATCAGACCGAAGCTCAGCGCGGCCAGCACCCACCATCTTCGGTTTTGGGCGTTTTTCATGGATAATCCCACCTTCGTGATTTGGATAATGACAGTATATTTAAAATGATAGTTAGTGTCAAAATAAATTTAGTGTCAAAATGTGCCGAGCCTGGATGTCACATAAATGGAACGCAAAAATACGGCCGACCCATTCCGGAAGAATTGTCAGATGCCGATCGTTACGGACACCACGGCCGTTATGGAGCAGTTTTCGACGTTTTACACATCGTAACGGACACCGCGGACCTTAACCGCTCCATTTCGCGGCTAGCCAGCGGTATTTTTGTTAAATAAGCGCAAACGTGTCCGTTAGAATATGGTAAGTCGAGGAATGCCCCCGATAACGTCCGCTGAGTCCCTTAGCCGGATGGCGGCCGAGTTTTTCGACCTTGCATGGGGATTGGTTGTTCGCCGAAAAAAAGCTCCGCCTCCGCCTCTCTCTGCGAGCCGGATCAAGAGCGCTCAGCAAAATAATGCGATGATGGAGCGGGCAAGCAGAGGGGTGAGAGGGCTGCAAACACGATATTTGTGGCCGGAGTGGACGAATGATGGGGTACGCGGGCTGCGGGAATGCGAGAAGAGGAGGATAAGCGGGGCAGAAAAAAACAACCCCCTGCACGAAAGATTCGGCCTGTCGACCGCATCCTTGCAGGGGGCTTGTACGTATATAAAAAAATAGTTGAGTTTCCTTATGAAACGTGGTAGAATGAGATTCGCTCAATTTATATTTATTCATAATATCACAGTACAACGTACTTGTCAATGGCGGTTTGCAAAGGGAATTTGCAAAGGGGAGCTGCAGGATGGAAGACAAGGATCGGCTATCGCTGGAAAACCATAAATCGGCTGAGCAGGAGATGACGTACGATCCCCAGGATCTCTCGCTGCCGCCCGGGGTGGATACGAACGACCCGGTGCGCATGTATCTGAAGGAAATCGGCCGGACGCCGCTGCTTTCCACGGAGGAAGAGATCGAACTGGCCCGCCGGATCGCCGCAGGGGACGAAGAGGCGCGCCGGAAGCTGACGGAGGCCAACCTCCGGCTGGTCGTCAGCATCGCCCGCAAGTACGCCGGCCGGGGCATGCTTTTCCTCGATTTGATCCAGGAAGGCAATCTCGGGCTGATGAAAGCCGTCGAGAAGTTCGATTACGAAAAAGGATTCAAATTCAGCACGTACGCGACTTGGTGGATCCGCCAGGCGATCACCCGGGCGATCGCGGACCAGGCGCGGACGATCCGGATTCCCGTGCACATGGTCGAAACGATCAACAAGCTGATCCGGGTGTCCCGGCAGCTGCTGCAGGAACTGGGCCGGGAGCCGACGCCGGAGGAAATCGCCGAGAAAATGGAGCTGACGGTGGACCGGGTGCTGGAGATCCAGAAAATTTCGCAGGAGCCGGTGTCCATGGAGACGCCGATCGGCGAGGAGAGCGATTCCCACTTGGGGGACTTCATCGAAGATCCCGACGCTTCGGCGCCGGAAGACGCCGCGGCTTACGAGATGCTGCGCGAACAGATGAAGGATATCCTGGACACGCTCACGGACCGGGAGGAGAACGTGCTGCGCCTGCGTTTCGGCCTGGACGACGGCCGGACCCGGACGCTGGAGGAAGTAGGCAAGGTGTTCGGCGTTACCCGGGAGCGGATTCGCCAGATCGAGGCGAAAGCACTCCGGAAACTTCGCCATCCGAGCCGCAGCAAACGGCTGAAGGATTTCCTGGAGGACTGACGGATGAAGCTCATTGTCGTCGGCAGCGCCAATATGGACATGGTGATGACGACGGAAAGGGTGCCGGAAGCGGGGGAGACGCTGCACGGGACCGGGTTTTTCCTCTCTCCCGGGGGCAAAGGAGCCAATCAAGCCGTCGCCGGCGCCAAAATGGGAGCCCCGACATGGCTGCTCGGCAAAGTCGGGGACGACATCTTCGGGCAATCCATCTCTGCGAATCTCGCCCGTCACGGCGTGTCTACGGATTACCTGACGGCCGAGCCCGGCGTGTCGAGCGGGGTGGCGGCCATTACGGTATGCGGCGGCAATAACCGGATCATCTTGGCGGGCGGCGCCAACGACAAGGTTACGCCGGAATACGTCGACGGCTTCCGGGAGGAAATCCTCTCCGCCTCGGCCGTCATGCTGCAGCTGGAAATTCCGCTGCCCGCGGTTTATCGCGCGGTCGAGCTGGCGAAAGGACGGACGCCGGTATTCCTGAATCCCGCGCCGGCCGTTCCGATCGACGATTCCGTGCTGGACGGGGTGGATTACTTCACGCCGAACGAAATCGAAGCCCGCTTTTACACGGGGATCCAGATCCGCGGCACGGAAGAAGCGTTCGCGGCATTGGACCGGCTGAGAGCCAAAGGCATCCGTTTTCCGCTGATCACGCTTGGAGACAAAGGCGTCGCATATTTCAACGGCAGCCGAAACGTGCACAAGATGAGCCTGCCGGCGGAAGTCGTGGACACGACGGCCGCAGGAGATACGTTTTCCGGCACGCTCGCGGCGATGATCGTCGCGGGCAAACCGATGGACGAGGCCGTCGATATCGCCCAACGGGCGGCGGCGATCGCCGTCACCCGGCCGGGCGCGCAGGACTCGATTCCCGTGCTGGCGGAAGTTTTGGGGGAAAACCCGCCGCGGGGTTGATGAAAATCGAAACGCTGTTTCCTTCGGATAGACGAGGGGAGACAGCGTTTTTTTCTTGCCAACTGAGTTTTTTTCTTAATTTTCCGAAAAGTCATTGACAGCCCTCCTTCTTCCGTGTTACTTTGTGAAAAAAATTACAAACTAAGGAGTGGAGAGCCATGTTCGAAGCCATCGGGAGAGAAACGCCGGACGCGGCACCGTTCGCCGAAGCGGATTTGTTACGGGATCGCCTCGCCCAGCCCGAGGTCCGGGAAGCCTTGCGCGCGCTGCTCGATCGTTTGCCGCAGTTGACCGAGATGGCCGTTCAGGTATCCGATGCGTATGCGAAGATCCGCGACGTCGTGACCGACCCGGTTTTCGCCGCGGATTTGAAGAACGGATTCGAGGAATTCGCCGCCCCGGTCAAAGAGAAGGCCAAAGAACTGGCCTCCGCGGCGATCGAAGCCCAAGAACGGGCGAACGCGGATACCCGCACGATCGGGCTGTTCGGTCTGCTCCGGATGCTGCGGGATCCGCAGGCGCAGAAAGCGTTCCGTTTCGCCAAGGCATTGCTCGCGACGTTGAACGATAAAGACGCCGGCCGCATGCGGGCCTGAAGGGGAGGAGACCGAGATGAACAGACGCGTAGTGATATTGGGCGCGGGATACGGCGGATTGCTGACCGCGCTGACGATACGGAAGCATTTGCGGGCCGAAGAAGCTCCGATCACGCTCGTGAACCGCGTGCCGACCCATCAACTCGTCACCGAGCTGCATCGCCTGACGGCGGGCAACATCCGGGAGCAGGCATTAGCTCTGCCGCTGGAGAAGCTGCTGAAAGGGAAGGGGGTCGATCTGCGGATCGGCGGCGTGGAAAGCATCGAGCCCGATCTCAAACGCGTACGGCTGACGGAGGGTTCGGTGTTGGCGTATGACACATTGGTCGTCGCGTTGGGCAGCGAGACGGCGTTTTTCGGCATCCCCGGTCTCCGGGAGAACAGCTTTACGCTTAAATCGGTAGAGGACGCCAAGCGGATTCGGGAGCATATCGAAGAGAAATTGGATTCGTTCGCCCGCGGCGGAAGGGAAGCGGACGCTTCGATCGTAGTCGGCGGAGGCGGTTTGACCGGCATCGAAACGGTCGGGGAGCTGGCGGATGAACTGCCCGCATGGTGCCGCGGCCGGGGGATCGAACCGGGGAGCATCCGCCTGTACAACGTGGAAGCTTCTTCTTCGATTTTGCCCGGATTTCCTTCGGAGCTGGTCGCTCGCGCTCAAAGCAGCCTGGAGAACAGGGGCGTCCGCTTCCGCATCGGGCAGCCGATTACGGCCGTGGAGGGGTCGACGGTCCGACTGGGCGACGGGAGCGCGATCGAAGCCGGCACTTTGATCTGGTGCGGAGGCGTTCAAGGCCATCCCGTCGTGACGGCATCGGGAATCGAGTTGGTTCGCGGAAGAGCCGCCGTAACGGCCGATTTGCGATCCGTGTCGCATCCGGACATCTTCGTCGCGGGCGACAGCGCGGCCGTCATCGGCGAGGATGGACGGCCGTATCCGCCGTCCGCCCAACTCGCTTGGCAGATGGGAGAGACCGTAGGCTATAACGTTTTCGCGTCCTATCGGGGGGCCGACCTCCAGCCTTTCCGTCCGGTGTTCTCGGGCACGCTGGCGAGCCTCGGCCGGAAAGACGGCGTCGCCGTCGTCGGGGCGCGGCTTACGCCGCTGAAAGGTTTTGCCGCGACGGCCATGAAGGAAGCGAGCAATCTCCGTTATTTATCGCATATCAAAGGCTTGTTTGCTTTGGCGTATTGATTACGCGCCAAGCCGCTTCCTGACGATGCCCCGGCCGGCGTCATCCACCGGCGGCCGGCCGGGAGCGTCAATGCCCTGGGGTTACGGTTTTACCGTAATGGGAAAACTCATGCGCGTGTCGCTGTAGGAATCGACTTCCTTGACGGTTCCGCTCTCTTCGTAGCGATAGCGGTAAGGATCTTTGACTCGGATGGCGTAAGTGCCCGGCGGGACGTCCGCTTCCCAGGTGATCGCGGTCCTTCTGGCCCCGCCGCGGGCGGGCAGGACCGTATCCTTAAGCTCCGCCGTCGATTTAACGATATCGGTTCCCGATTTCCCGGGGAACGCGAGTTCAAACCGCGCGCTTTTGATGAGAAGATCATGATCGCTTTTGTTCGCGAAGGTCAAATAGACCTCCATCGATTTTCCTTTTGCGATGGGCAGGCTTAAATCATGATCGGTACTCAGCAGAATATCCAATGGCGTGTCTTCCTGGGCGTAAAACCCCTCTTGGTAAAATTTCCATGGAACTGCATCGATGATTTTCACCTCTACGCTGTAATCCCGCACGGGCGTCACAAACGGAATTCCCGCCGTAAAGGTCCGCATTTCCCCGACCTTGAACCGATTGGCGTTTTTCCCGTTCGACTGAATGACCTCACTCTCGGCCACCACCGCGCCGTTCGGATCCTTCAAAACCAGCACCGCTTCTTTCCCTTCGCCGATCGGTTTCAGCAGCTTCGCCGCGCCGCGGATCGAAGGCTTCCTCGCCAGCCTGTCGTTCGAATCCCCGAAATCCACCTGGAGCTGCCCGACCAAGAGGCTATGGGACGGATCCGCGACGGTAAAGTTCGCTTCGTCCTCATAATACATGTCGACTTGCGGAGGTTGATCGGCGTACTCGGGCAAGCGGTAATCCACCGTGGCTCCCATCTTTTCGGAGAACAAACGGACGGGGACGTAGAGGCGATCCTTGTATCGGATGACCTCTTGCTGATCCGCGCCCGCGCTGCTGGTTTGGCCGTTGACGTGGAAGATCATGGCGGCTTTCGTCAAAAACGGTTTCGCCGAATCGGCTGCGGAGACGGAAGCGGCGGCAGTCACGGCAGCGCCGGCGAGAAAACCGGCGAGAAATTTTTTCATCGAAACCCTCCTTCATCTAGATGAAATACTGGAAAGTTCCGGAAAAGTTGCGATGCCGGCCGCCTTCGAAACGGAAACAGCGGGTTGTAGATCGCGAGATGGGTTACGCGGCGGTTTCCGCTCATACCTTTGGAATAAACGGGTGATACGGGAGGGGACGGGATGGCCGCGAAAGGACCCGCGCTTCGGGCAGGGGATACGATCGGGCTCGTCACGCTCGGCAGTCCGCTCGATCGGGCCGTCATCGACGCGCGGATCGATTTCTTGAAAGGGATGGGCTTTCAGGTCGTGACGGGCAGCCACGTATACGACGTGAACGGCTTTCTGGCGGGGACGGACCAGGAGCGGGCGGCGGACTTGATGGCCATGTTCGCCGATCCCCGCGTCCGGATGATCTTGGCCGTGCGCGGAGGAGTGGGCGTGGAGGGCATCCTGCCCTATCTGGACTATGCCTATATCGCCCGCAATCCGAAGCTGGTGAGCGGCTACAGCGACATCACGGTGCTGTTGAACGTGTTGTTCCAGCGGAGCGGGATCGTGGCGCTGCACAGCCTTTTATTGCTCGATTTTCGAGCGGAGACGCCGGCTTATAATTTCCAGCAGTTTTTCGCCGCCGCCGCTTCCGGCTCCGTGCCCCGGCCGATCGTCAATCCTCCGGGGATGCCGTTGACCGGACGGGTTCCGGGGCAAGCGGCCGGCCCGCTCATCGGGGGCAACCTGACTTCGCTGGTCGGTTCGCTCGGAACGCCGTTCGAGGTCGATACCCGCGGGGCGATCCTGCTTCTCGAAGAGACGCATGAACCGACCAACACGGTTTTCCGATACCTGGAGCAGCTCAGACTGGCCGGGAAATTCGCGGACTGCGCGGGCATCGTCATGGGCGAATGCACGAATTGCCAGACGGCATACGGCACGACATACGGCGACGTCATCGAACGGTTCATCGTTCCGCTCGGAAAGCCGACATTGATCGGCCTGGCTTCCGGCCACGGAACGTACAAAGCTGCTTTGCCGATCGGCGCATGGATGCAGTTGAACGCCGACGCCGGTACGCTGACGCAGATGGAAGCGGCGGTTACGTAACCGACTCGGCCGCCGCATAGGCCTCCGCCGCTAGGCACATATAGTAGGCCAGCCCCGTTTGCTGGCCTTCGAGCATGGAGCGGTGAAAATCGTCCTGCAGGAAAAACCGCGTCTGCGCCGCATATTGGCCCGGGTCGGTATCATGCCCATGTTCGCTCAGAAACGCCAGATGTTCTCCGATCAGCTCCCGGACCGCGGCATCGTCGTGCCGCGCGCCGGATCTTAGCGCCTCCGCCATCCCGTTCATGAACCGGACGGCCTCCCGGGCCGATTCGTTCATTTCCGTCACCTGGATGTTTTCCGTCTCGGCGAGCAGGTCGAACCCGTACGCGTCCCGCAAATGCCGGTTTTGCTCCGCCAACGCCTCCCGCCACTCCTCCTCGCGCAGAAACCCGACGAACATTTTCCGCGTTTCCATCGGTTGTCCCGAGTTGCCGCGATCGAGGGATTCTTCCAACGTCTCCAGCAATCGCGCCAGCCTTTGTTTTCGGTCAAGCAGGAGTTTCCTCTGCTGGGCGAGGATAGCCTGCCGCTCCGGTTCCCGTTGCAGCAGACGTTTGATTTCGCCAAGCGGAAAATCGAGCTCCCGATAGAACAAAATTTGCTGCAGCCGCTCGAGCTGCGGGACGTCATAGACCCGGTAACCGGCCTCGGTGACTCCGCTTGGCTCCAGCAGACCGATTTTGTGATAGTGGTGCAATGTCTTCACGGTAACGCCGGACAATTCGGCCACTTCTTTCACGGTGTACGGCAACGGACGTTCCTCCTTCAGGATTTTGGCGGGGCTAACGCTCGCCTTTCCCTATCATCCTAAAGTCTCCCCTAAGGGGAGAGTCAAGAGGGCGTGGCCGAAGCTTGGGCATGAAAAATCGCAGATGCCGAAATGGGGGATGGACAAGTCCGTCCGGCTCATGGAATATAAGGGATAGTTGGTTACCTAAAGGAGACGGATGAACATGAGCCATTACGAAACGATTCCGTTGTGGGACGGAGAGCCGCCGTATAGCGAAGGGGTGGAGCAGAAGACGCAACCGACCCTGACGCTGTACCCGGTTCCGAACGCCAAGGGTATGGTGGTCGTTTGTCCCGGCGGCGGATACCAGCATCTCGCGGATCATGAAGGGGAGCCGGTCGCGCTGTGGCTGAACCGGATCGGCATCTCCGCCGCCGTGCTGAAATACCGGCACTCGCCGTACCGCCACCCGGCTCCGCTGTCCGACGCTTCGCGCGCGATTCGATATGCCCGGCATTTGGCCGGGAAGTGGGGACATTCCGCCGATCGGATCGGCATTCTCGGTTTCTCGGCAGGCGGGCATCTGGCGGCATCGGCCGGGACGTTGTACGGGAACGGGCATCCCGAATCGGAGGATCCGATCGAACGGCTGAGCAGCCGGCCGAACGCGATGATCCTCTGTTACCCCGTGATTTCGTTCGGAGAATACCGGCATCACGGGTCCATGGTGAACCTGCTCGGCGACCATCCCGATCCGGCGGCCCGCCAGATGATGTCGATCGAGCAACAGGTAAACGGAGATACGCCGCCCGCGTTCATTTGGTTTACCGCCGACGACGGCGCGGTGCCCGCGGAGAACGGGCTGCTTATGGCAGGCGCGCTCAGCCGTCACCGCATTCCTTATGAGCTGCACATTTACGAACGCGGGCGCCATGGACTCGGCCTGTGCGAAGGCGAAGATTTGACCGCCCGCGCCTGGCCCGTGCAGTGCGAAGCCTGGTTGAGGAAACAAGGTTTCTAGAACCGCAGCAGACGGCAGAAACGACACCGCCGAAGGACGCGTCCGCGTCCTTCGGCGGTGTTTTGCGTTATTTCGAGCCCATCGCGAGCTGCAGCAATTTTTGGATGTCGGATGCCGTTTGGCGGGGCGAAGCGCTGCCCGCGTTCGAACGGATCCGGTCGATCGTCCGTACGGCTTCGGGGCTGGTGACGGCATATATCTTCACGTCGCCCATATTGTCCTTAATCCACCGTTTCGCCTGTTCCATATCGTCGTGGGTCGCGCCGTCGCCCGCCGGCGTCGTGCCGACGTTCACGCCCGGTCCGGCTTCCGGACCGTGTCCGGACATGCCGGCGGTTCCGCTGAGCAGCTTCTGCTGCATCGTATCGTACCGGTAGGCGCTGGTGCCGCTTTTTTTCGCCGCGAGAATGACCATGTCGTCCAGCGCGAATACCCGGATATCGGATAAACCCGCGCCGCTGAGCCTCGATTCGATATGCGAGGACAAGCCTTGGCTGTGCAGGCCGGAGCTTCCGATCACGCTGTATACCGAGCTGCCGAGACCGTAGCTCGTTCCGCCGAACTCGTTCGTCGTGCGGGTTTTGGCGCCATCCGCGCCCGGGATGGCGCGCGGATCCCCGTGACCGGCGATCCGGTGGGGCGTGAGCGAGTTGGCTTTGATTTTGTCGTCGGCCGCTTGCTGGCGGGCCGCCGGTTTCTTGCCGTCCGCCGCTTGCGTCTTCATGTTGTTGTTGGCTTGGCACGCCGGGAGAAACAGAAGCGCGGCTGCCGTTAGCGCCGCAAGCAGAGTGAATTTCGTTCTCATCCGCATTTTCCACCTCTGGTCCAATCTCAAAGTTGTCGTTAGCATGACCCATCCGGCCCATGCATAACCGCGATTTTCTGGAAAAACAATAAATGAAAACCAATCCACACAATCGAGGTGTTCGGTTTGGCCCCAACAGACGAAAAGAAAAGCGCCAACCCGCCGCAAGTCCGGGAGCCGTCCCGCCGGAAATTCCTCGTCAACGCGGGGAAAGTGATCGGAGGCGTCGTGGTCGGCGGGGCGATCGGCGGACTGGTCGGCTGCAATCCCAACAATAACGACAACGCCAACAAGGCCTCGCCTTCCGCCAGCCCGTCCGCCGGAGGAGCGCAGGCCGCGGCGGAACCGAAAAACTACAACCGCGCGCTTATGTTTTTCACGCAAGAGCAGTTCAGGACGGTGAACGCCGCGGTGGAACGCATTTTCCCCGAGGACGAGAGCGGTCCGGGAGCCCAGGCGCTGGGGGTCGCTTATTTCATCGACCACCAGCTGGCCGGAGAGTGGGGCTTTAACGGGCGGGAATACATGTCGCCTCCGTTCTACCACGGCGAAACCGTGCAGGGGTACCAAGGCCGGCTGAAAAGGCGGGAAATATTCACGATCGCGATCCAAGAGATGAACAACTACAGCCAGGCCCAATTCAAGAAAAACTTCGTCGACCTGGCTGCCGACCAACAGGACAAAGTGCTGGAAGCGTTCGAGAAAGACCAAGTGCAGCTGACGACGATTTCCCCGAGCGGTTTCTTCAAAATGCTGCGGGCCAGCACGCTCGAAGGCGCCTACAGCGATCCGCTGTACGGCGGGAATCTCAACATGGCCGGCTGGAAGATGCGCGACTACCCGGGCAACCAGATGAGCTACACCGACGTGATCGACAAGGATTTCACCGCCATCGCGCCGTCCAGCCTGCAGGACCATATGGCGGCACATTAGAAAGGAGGGATTCGCGGCATGGCTAAAACGTTGCCGAAAAAGGACGTCGTGATCGTGGGCGTCGGCTGGGCCGGCGGGATCATCGCGGCGGAGTTGACCCGGGGCGGTCTGGACGTGGTCGGACTGGAACGGGGCAAGGAGCGCAAGACGGAAGATTACTTCATGGTGCACGACGAGCTGCGATACGCGCAGCGTTACGAGCTGATGCAGGATCTGTCCAAGGAAACCGTGACGTTCCGGGCCAACGAGAACATGCGGGCGCTGCCCATGCGCGCCTACGGATCCTTTCTGTTGGGGGACGGGATAGGCGGAGCGGGCGTTCACTGGAACGGGCAGACGTTCCGTTTTCTCCCCTATGATTTCGAAATCCGCTCCAAGACGATCGAACGCTACGGCAAAAACAAAATCCCGGACGGCATGACGATCCAGGATTGGGGCATCACGTACGATGAGATGGAGCCGTATTACGACAAGTTCGAGAAGATGGCGGGCATCTCCGGGGAGGCGAACCCGCTCGCGGGCAAACGGTCCAGCGATTACCCGAACCCGCCGATGAAAAAATCGCCGCCGATCCAGCTGTTCGAGCAAGCGGCCAAAAAGCTGAATCTCCACCCTTACATGCAGCCCTCCGCCAACTTGTCGCAAAACTACACGAACCCGGACGGCGTTTCGAGAGCGGCCTGCCAATATTGCGGATACTGCGAACGTTTCGGCTGCGAATACGGCGCCAAGGCGGACCCGGTCGTGACGGTCATTCCGATCGCCAAAAAAACGGGCAAATTCGAAATCCGGACCCATTCGCAAGTGCGGCGGATCTTACATACCGGAGGCAAAGCGACCGGCGTCATGTATACGGACGTCACGACGGGCGAGGACATCGTCCAGCCCGCGGACATCGTCGTGATGACGAGCTACGTGTTCAACAACATCCGGCTCCTGCTCATGTCCAAGCTCGGCACGCCGTACGATCCGAAGACGGGCAAAGGCGCCGTCGGCAAAAATTACGCTTACCAGGTCCAGAAGGGCAACGCGACGGGCTTTTTCGACGACAAGAAATTCAATCTGTTCGCGGGCGCGGGTTCGCTCGGCATGAACCTGGACGATTACAACGGAGACAATTTCGACCACAAAGACGTCAAATTCATCCACGGGGCTTCGATCAGCATCGGGCAGACCGGTTTCCGCCCGATCGGCAACAACACGGTTCCGTCCGGCACGCCCACTTGGGGCAAGGAATTCAAAGCCGCCTCGGTCAAATACGCGAACAGCGCGCTGAAAGTCGGCGCCCAGGGCTCTTCCATGCCCTGGAAGCATCATTTCGTCGATCTGGATCCGACGTACAAGGACGCGTTCGGGGACACTTTGCCGCGGCTCACCTTCGATTTCGAGGATCAAGACAAAGAACTCACCGCCTACATGACGGACCGGTGCGCGGAGATCATGAAGGAGATGGGCGCGTCGAAGATCGACAAGGCGAAGTCGCTCGGCCCTTACGAGATCACGACCTACCAGTCCACCCACAACACGGGCGGCACCATCATCGGCTCCTCGCCGGATACGTCCGTGGTGAACAACTACCTGCAAATGTGGGAGGCCGAGAACGTGTTCGTCATCGGGGCCAGCAATTTCCCCCACAACTCCGGCTACAACCCGACGGATACGGTGGGCGCCTTGGCCTACCGGGCTTCGGAGGGGATTCTCAAGTACGCCAAATCGGGCGGGTTGCTCGTTTGACCTTCGGATCATGCAATACGCCCCCGAACTCTCTGAGCCCGGGGGCGATATTTTTTGAAAAGCCTGATGCATAGATAAGGACCTCATTTTCCCTGCCAGGGAAAATGAGGTCCTTACATGTATCAAATGAACCGCACCGCCTCAGCTCAGCTTCTGCGCCTCTTCCTTCAGCAGCTCGATGGGCTCGGCTTTATCGTCGTCCGTAATGCCCCGGGTGGAGTTGCGGAACTCCCGCAGCGTGTCGCCGAACGCCCTGCCGAGCTGCGGCAGCTTGGCGGGACCGAAGACGATCAGCGCGATCACGAGAATGATCAGCAAGCCGGAAATTCCGATGTTGTGGAACATGGGTCAGGACCTCCTTGGATTTGAAATGACAGGTTTGCAGTCGTTCAACCGGGAGCCGGCGCCGGAGACGCCGACGCGGCTTTCTTGCGGGCATACCGCACGGAGAGGAGCGCGCTGAGCTCGAACAGGAGCAGCAGCGGAACCGTCACCGACAGGTGGGACACGAAATCGGGCGGCGAGATGCAGGAGCCCACGACGGCGAGTCCGACGTACGCGTATTTGCGGACATGCCGGAGACGGGCCGGCGTCAGCAAGCCGAGCCGCGTCAGGAACAAGACGGCGAGGGGCATCTCGAACGCCGCTCCGAGCGGGAACACGACGTTGAAGAGGAAGGAGAAATAGCGGTCGATTCCGTACGTCTCCACGGCCCCCAGGCTTTCGTTCATCTCTTTCATGAAGCGGAGCATCATCGGAAACACGACCAGATAGCCGAACGAGATGCCCGTCAGGAACAGGAAGAAGGAAGCCGGCACGTACCGGAACGTCTCCCTCGCCTCCCGCTCGGTGAGCCCCGGCCGGACGAACGCCCAGACGTGGTAGAGCAGCAGCGGCAGCGTCATCAAGGCCGCGAACAGAAACGCGCATCGCAAATAGACGAACAGGCCGTCGGTGAACGAGAATACGTTCCATTCGACCGCGATGCCGGCCGGCCCGCGCTTCAGGCGCAGCAAGATGTCCGGCGACAAGTACAAGCCTCCGCACATCGCCGCCAGGAACCAGGCGCCGACCCAAATCAGCCGTTTGCGGAGCTCGGCCAAATGGCTCACGAGATCGTCCCGCAGTTCGATTGCCATCACCCCGCGTTGCAGGCATTTTGGATTCCGCTTCCTTACGTTGCCCAAACTTTGCCAAGGTATTCTGCGGGTGCGCCATGCGGCTTTTGAATGGAGAGGGGGAAATCGGGGGATGGTAAGATGAACCCAAAATGCAGGTTTTGGATCAGGAGGTCTTGAAGCATGAAAAAACTGGCCGCCGTCGTGCTTATCTTCACGGTTTTCCTCGCCGTGACCGCCTGCCAGAGGAACAATAACGGAGCCCCGGACCAAACCCAGGCGCCCGCCGCGTCTCCGACTGGTTCCCCGGCCGGTACTCCCGCGGCTTCTCCGTCTGGGGCGGCCGGCACGGTCGACGCGGAAGCGGTATTTTCGAAAAATTGCGTAGCCTGCCATGCCGCCGACTTGCACGGAGGCGTCGGGCCGAACCTTCAGGACGTAGGGGCCCGATTGTCGGCCGCCGACATCACGACCCGGATCTCCGGGGGCGGCGGCGGCATGCCGGCATTCAAAGGAACGCTGTCGGACGCCGAGATTCAGGCGCTTGCCGATTGGTTGTCGGCGAAAAAAGGGTAAGTATCCCGCATCCGTTCCACCCGAATCGAGGCCCCGGGCCCATGGCCGCCCGGGGCCGCTTTGCGTCGGTTCGGCGGTTGCGCGGATGGCGGATTTTCCGAAACCCGATTTTTTTGATACTATAGGGTGTACAGAGAGAGAAGGATTCACCTAAATGAATCCGGATATGGGAGAGGAGGATCTGCGTTTCGAGGCCATGAATCAGTTTCTGACCAAAAGGCCGTTTTTGTTCTTTTCGCTGCTGCTGATCCTGAAGAGCGCCCTGGCGTATCTCGTGATATTCGAGACGCCGGCGTCGTGGCTGTGGAAGCCCCTGCTCAACGAGCTGCCGTTCATCTGGATCTTATTTTGCCTCATCGAATTTTTCTCCGCCAAGCGCAAGATTTTGCTGTACATGATCGTCAATCTGCTGCTGACCGGACTTTTCTTCGCCGTAATCATGTACTACCAATATTACGGAGTCATCGTAACCTACCACGCGCTGGACCAAGTCAACCAGGTTACCGCGGTCAGCAACAGCGTGTTCTCGCTGCTTCATCCGTACTACCTGCTGATTTTCACCGACATCGTCGTCCTGATCCTCATGGCTTTCCGCAACCGCAACCGGAAAATGTGGCGGAACCTGGGCTCCCTGCGGATGCCGAAGAGCGTCACGACCGTGGTGTTCGTGCTGTCGCTGTCCTTGTGCTTGTTCCAGGTGCTGCCGAACCGCGCCAGCATGAACGAGATCAAAAAAGCCGAAGAAATGGGCATTCTCAACTATGAAGCGTTCACCCTTCTGGCCGACGAGAAAAAAGAGAAGCCGGTGGACAAAGAAGCCATCACCCAGCAGGCCGTTAACGAGTTGAAAGGCATCAACGAGCCTGCCGATCCCCAGTTCCATGGGGCGGCGGCCGGCAAGAACCTGATCATCATCCAAATGGAGTCGTTCCAGAATTTCCTGATCGATCTGAAGCTGGACGGGCAGGAAGTCACGCCGAACATGAACAAACTGGCGCACGAAAACTTCTACTTCAACAAGTTTTATCAGCAAGTGGGGCAGGGCAACACGTCGGACGCCGAATTCGTCGTGAACTCCTCGTTCTACGTGCCGCCGCACGGCGCCGCCTCCGGGGAATACGTGGACAAGGAATTGCCGAGCCAGCCGAGGCTGTTCGAAGCGAACGGGTACGACACCGCCACGTTCCATACGAACATCGTGGAGTTCTGGAACCGGGGCGAGCTGTACAAGGCGCTCGGCTGGAACCGTTACTACGACCAACAGTTTTTCGGCGACGAGGATAAAATTTTCTTCGGTTCCTCGGACGAGGTGCTGTACCGCAAGACAAGCGAGAAGCTGAAAGAGATGGACGACTCCGGCAAGCCGTTCTACGCGCAGTTGATCAGCTTGAGCGCGCACCACCCGTTTACGATTCCGGAAAGAAAATACAAAATGACGCTTCCCGAACGGTACGAAGGCACGATGGTGGGCGATTACGTCCGCGCCCAGAATTACGCCGATTACGCGCTGGGTCAGTTCATCGACACGCTGAAAGCGAACGGCGTATGGCAAAACAGCCTGATCGTCGTGTACGGGGACCACGTGGGCTTGCCCAAGTTCTCCCTGGACAGCAAGGAAGCCGGTCTGATGAAGGAGATTTACGGCCGGGATTACGACTATTCCGACATGATCAACATTCCGCTGATCATCGCCGGAGACGGCGTCACGTCCCCCCGGACGTTCGACCAGGTCGGAGGACAGGTCGACGTGCTGCCGACCGTGGCGAACCTGATGGGTTTCTCGCTGGACGGACAGCTCCATTTCGGAGAGGACATCCTGAACCAGCCATACAACTTGCTGCCGCAAAGGTACTATCTGCCTTCCGGTTCGATGATCAGCGGCGAAGTGCTGTTCATTCCCGGGAACGATTACGATGACGGAACCCAGTATCCGTTGAAAGGCACGGATTCGGGCTCGACCGACATCACGGAAGACGAATACCGCAACGCGCTTGACCTGCTCCGCTATTCCGACAGCTATATCCGGCAGCTGCCCGATCGGGAGCAGCCGGCGGAATAGGGATGGGCAAAGCCGCCATCGGAATGGAAAAACCCGCGTTCCCGGGATGGGAGCGCGGGCTTTTTGCGCCTGCGCGAGGCGGATCACCGCACGGAGGCGAGCCGTTCCGCCAGCCACGCCTTCATGACGCGGAAGACGTCCTCCCGCTGCAGCTCGTTGTGCAGCTCGTGCCGAAGGCCGGGCCATTCCCGGTACGTGCACAAAGGGCCGGCGTTCGCCGCGAACTGGCGGCTGGCGGCGACGGAGGTCACGGAATCCGCGCCGCCGTGCATGAGCAGCAACGGGACGGACAGTTCCGTTGCATGCTGAAGCGCCCAGTAGCCGGCGCGGTGCACGCTGACGAAGAATTTGGCCGTGATGAAGCCGTGTCCCAGCTTGTCTTCCCGCAGCCGCTCCAGCATGACGGGATCCGAGGTCAGGTGCGTCGGATTGAATGGCCGGTGGTTGGAATAGGCCGGCATGATGCGCTGCGCCACGCGGGCAATGGCGACTTGCAGGGCGGGGGGATCGAAGGCCAGCTTCAGCCAAGGACCGACGACGATGGCGCCGGCGACGTCCGGCTTGCGGCGCAGCAAATAGTTCAGCGTCAAGTTGCCCCCCATGCTGTGCCCGAACAGGATGACGGGTTTGCCGGGGAACCGGCGGGCGGCTTCCTCCCGCATCCGGTCGATGCCTTCGAGCAAATCGTCATAGGAGTTCGTGTGTCCGCGTTTGCCCTCCGTGCGGCCGTGCCCCAGTTGGTCGAAAGCCAGCATGGCGTATCCGTCCGCCGTGAAGCTTTCCGCCACGTGGAGATAACGTCCCGTATGCTCTCCCATGCCGTGCGTGACGGCGATGACCGTCCGGACCGACGCTTCGTCGTCCGGCGTCCACTCGATGGCGTATACCTTACGGCCGCCGTCCGACGGCCAGCCGAATTCCCGGGTTTTCAATGCGGCAGCTCCTTTCCGGAGGTTCCGGTATGGGGGTCCGTTCCAATTCCATCTTACACGGTTCCGCGGGCAAACGAAATCCCTTGCGGTTCGCAAGGGATTCCCGGACGTTCGAGCGGTCAATGGTTGTTCCCGGACGAGTTGCCCTTCTTGTCGGAGGTGCGGGTCGTCGTGTTTTGCCGGCCGTGTCCCTGCTGCTTGGAGCCCATTTCATCCACCTCCTTGCATGGACGGATCGGTTTCAGTTTGCTCCTCCCGACCTTCGGTTATGACGGATTCACAAGTTGTCAACGGCCCTGCCGTAGCGCATAATGACCGTATGAGGTGATCGCGTTTGCTGCACACGCTGGCCATTAAGGACGACGGGGAAAAAATCGAGGACGTCCCTCTGCATACCCTGAACGAATCGTACGTCAAATGGTTCTGGGTCGACTTCGACTGTCCGTCGGAGGAAGAAACGAAGCTGCTGGACACGTTTTTCCATTTTCACCCTTTGGCCATCGAGGATTGCCTGCATTTGCTTCAACGGCCCAAGGTGGATCACTACGAGGGTACCCACTTTTTCGTCGTGCATGGGATCGATCCGGATACGCTGAAAGTGGACGAAATCGATTTTTTCATCGGGGCCCGGGGCATCGTGACGTTCCATCTGCAGCCATCCGCGGAAGTGCAGGAAGCGTGGCGGCGCATGCAGGAGCCGGAGGCCGTCGGAAACCGCGATCACCATTTCGTGGCTTATTTGATTCTGGACAAACTCGTGGACAACTATTTTCCCACGCTGTACCGGATCGAGGACCACATGAACGACCTGGAGACCCGGGAGGATTCCGAGCCGCTGCAGACGCTGATCGACGAGGTGTACGACATTCGGAGCGACCTGCTGCGCTTGCGCCGCACCGTCATCCCGATGAGGGATTTGCTTTACCGGATTTTGAACTCGGACAAAATTCCCGGCATGCGCGAGCATGTCGCCTATTATACGGACATCCACGACCATCTGCTCAAGCTGACGGACATGATCGAGGCCGACCGGGAAATGACCGCGGATTTGCGGGACAGCTACGACTCCATCCGGTCCAGCCGGATGAACGGAATCATGAAGACGCTGACGGTCATCACGACCATTTTCATGCCGCTGACGTTTATCGCGGGCATTTACGGCATGAATTTCCGCTACATGCCCGAGTTGAATTGGCACTGGGGATATTTTGCCGTGCTCGGCGTAATGGTCGGGCTCGGGGTCGGCATGTATGCGTGGTTCAAGCGGAAAGGTTGGTTCGATTAAAAAACGGGCGGAGGGGCCGGTATATGCGCTTATCGGTGTGCGTGGACGCGGTGTTTCGGGGCGTGGAGAAGGCGGAGGCCGTAAGACGGGCCGCGGAGGCAGGGTACGGCGCTTACGAGTTCTGGTCTTGGTGGGACAAGGATCTGGACGCCTTGTCGCGGGTGCAAGAAGAGACGGGGCTCGCGCCGGCGGCGATGTGCACGCGTTTCGTCAGCTTGGTCGATCCCGCGCGGCGGGACGAGTACTTGGCCGGTTTGCGGGAGTCGCTGGACGCCGCTCGGCTGTTGGGATGCCGCACGCTTATCTCGCAGACGGGGAATGAGCGGGAAGGTATTCCGCGAGAAGAGCAGCGGGCCAGCCTGGTGGAAGGGCTTCGCGCCTGCGTGCCGCTGTTGGAAGAAGCGGGCGTCACGCTCACCGTGGAACCGCTCAATACGGCGATTAATCATCCGGGCTATTATTTGTCCTCCTCCGACGAAGCGTTCGGCATCGTGCGGGAAGTCGGAAGCCCGTACGTGAAGGTCCTGTACGACATTTACCATCAGCAGGTCACCGAAGGGGATTTGATCCGCCGGATCGCGGGGAACCTGGACTGGATCGGGCATATGCACGCGGCCGGCCATCCCGGCAGAGGCGAGCTCGACCAAGGGGAGATCCACTACCCGAACGTGTTCCGGGCGATCCGGGAAGCCGGGTACGAAGGGTACGTCGGTTTAGAATATTTTACGGATGGGGACCCGATGCCGGGGCTTCGCCGCTGGTTGGCGTATTGAAAAAAAAGTCGATTTCCGGCTGGTTGCGAGCCGGAGTCGGCCTTTTTTGAGCGTTCAGAACTGATAACTTTTCGGGGTGAAGTCATGCCCCATCCCTTTCTTAGAGCGACNTTATGTTGCGGAATATCTGAAGGCCGTAACGAATATGACTCCGAATGCCATAAGTTTAACGTTATTCGTCTTCGGCGGAGCCAATATGATCGGAAACATCGTCGCGGGAAGATTGCTTACGCATCGCGCCAATCGGTCCGTCGTGTTTTTCCCATTGTTATTGGGTGCCGTATACATCCTCTTATTCTTCACGGGACGGTTTGCGGTACCAATGGAAACCATGACTTTTGTTTGGGGAATATTGGCGGGAGGGATCATGGCCAATATCAATCAGTATTTGATTGCGTCCGCAGCTCCCGAAGCGCCGGATTTCGCCAACGGATTATTCATCTCCTCCTGTAACGTGGGAACGACCGTTGGCGCGGCAGCAGGCGGTGTGTTGATCTCCGAAATGGGCACGCCATACGTGGTGTTGGCGGGGTTGCTTTCATTATTGTTGAGTTTTGGAGCCATTTTCCTAAGAAGCTGCATGATGACTCCAACAAGGCAACTCTCCGGGACATGAGCGAATAAAGGAAGCCGGCAAGGCCGACCCTAATCCTTGGTTAAAATAGGCAGTCGTATGACAAAGGAGGGGTTCAACATGACAGCAGCCGAACAAAACTGGCAGCAACAGTGCCAGGAAATCCATCATGCTTGCTCCAATCGCAACTGGAGTCAAGTGATCCAGCAGTGCCGCGATCTGATCCAGTACGCGCAGCAACAATCGGGCGCTACAACCGCAGCACAGCAGTCCTACCAAGGCCATGAAAGGCAACAGCAGATGCACATTCAAGCACATGCCGAGCAAGACTAATATCGATCATCCGGTTCTTCCGCACGCGGAGTGCAACGGATTTCAGGAGGTTAAACTTTGATTACGGTTCAAGCGCGCGCAACATTCAGCCCCGAAGGTCCATTCAGACTGACCACGATCGAACGCAGGGATCTCCAGCCGCATGATGTCCTTATTGAGATTAAATACGCGGGTATCTGCCACTCCGACATTCATACCGCTCGCGGCGAGTGGGGACCGGTGCAATATCCTCTCGTTCCCGGACACGAGATTGCCGGAATCGTCACGCAGGTAGGTTCGGAAGTCACCAAATATGCCGTCGGCGACCGAGTCGGGGTAGGCTGCATGGTGGACTCCTGCAGAGAGTGCGTGAACTGCCGGAAGGGAGAGGAGCAGTATTGTCTTCACGGCAATACGGGCACCTACGCAGCCATCGACCGGTACGGGCAATATACGCAGGGCGGCTATTCCACCCATATCGTCGTAACCGAAGACTTCGTGGTCCGAATTCCCGACGGTCTCGCCTTCGACGTCGCCGCTCCGCTCTTGTGCGCCGGCATTACGACGTATTCGCCGCTGCGCCACTGGGGCGCTGCTCCGGGCAAGAAGGTCGCGGTCGTCGGCCTTGGCGGGCTCGGGCATATGGCCGTGAAGCTCGCTCATGCCATGGGGGCGGAGGTAACGGTTTTATCTCAGTCACTGAAAAAGAAAGAAGACGGTTTGCGGCTTGGCGCGGATCATTATTACGCCACGAGCGATCCGGAAACGTTTAAAAAACTGGCGGGCTCGTTCGATCTCATCGTGAACACCGTGAGCGCGAAAATCGACCTGGACGCCTACCTTTCCTTGCTGGCTCTGGACGGTACGCTCGTCAACGTGGGTGCGCCGGCGGATCCGTTGTCGGTTAACGTCTTCTCGCTGATCGGCCATCGCCGGTCGTTTGCCGGATCGATGATCGGCGGGATTCGCGAAACGCAGGAGATGCTTGATTTTTGCGCCGAGCATCGTATTGCTCCTGAAATTGAGGTCATATCCGCCGACCGGATCGACGAAGCCTGGGAGCGCGTACTCAAATCCGATGTCCGGTATCGATTCGTGATCGACATCGGCACCATGGGGAAAGAATGACGAGTTCGCATAGCTGAGGATAGAAGCAGAGGCACGCCTGCACGGGCGTGCCTCTTTGATTGAGGCGCAAGAAACAGGAGGCTCATATATGGACCGAATTGAAAAGAGCGGGGAGAAGTACAAGCAACTATTCGGCGATGGAGTACCGGCAGCGTATGCCACGGATCCCGATTTCCAGGACATCCTGAGCCGTTTCATTTTCGGTGAGGTCTTCCATCAAGGCAGCCTGGATGACAAGCAGAGGGAGCTCATAACCCTGGTGGTGTTGACCACGAACCAAACCTTGCCCCAGCTTAAGGCGCATGTGCATGCCGCGCTGAACGTCGGGCTCACGCCGATCGAAATCAAAGAAGCCGTGTACCAGTGCGCGCCGTATATCGGCTTTCCGAAAACGCTCAATGCCATCGCGGAGACGAACGAGGTTTTGAAGGCCCGGAATATCGCATTGCCGCTCGAAAGCCAGAAGCGGGTGGAGGAAGACAACCGGTTTGAACAAGGGCTCGCCGTGCAGGTTGAGATTTTCGGGGACATCATCGCGAAAAATCGGGAGAACGCCCCCGCAAACCAGAGGCATATTCAGGATGATCTCTCCGCCTTCTGCTTTGGCGACTTCTACACCCGCGGCGGACTCGAACTTAAGACGAGGGAGCTGCTTACGCTCTGCATCGTAAGCGCGCTGGGCGGTGCAGAAAACCAGGTGAAGGCGCATGTGTCGGGTAACCTGAACGTAGGCCATGACAAAGAAACCATGATCGCCGCCATCACGCATTGCCTGCCCGATATGGGTTTCCCCAGAACGCTCAACGCCCTCCATTGCATCAACGAAATCATTCCGGAAAAGTAACCAGTGCTTTCGGGGCCAATTTTCGTGGGAATACCAAGACCGCTTTCTTCGGTACGAAGGGACCGTTGGAAGCGGTCTTTCTTCTCCTTATGGTGCAGCACCCGGAGAATTTCTCTGCTCCGAGAAGTACGAGCACCGATACTGGATTGATGTGCTGCGCTCTTTCGGCGGTCCGGGGAATCGTGCCGTGATACTTGCTTTTTTGGAGGCAATTGGACAGCCGAATTTGCAAAATAGAGCACGTGGTGCGCTAATCCGAGGTGCGGCGCCTCTCGACGGACCGTCAGACAAAACGCACTGACGCTTTTTCTTGCCGTTTCGAGGGGTGAAAACGGTTCACTTCGCGGAGAAAACGGTCCGATAACGGCGGACGCCTTTCGCGCAGCCGATGCCGATTTTCCCTCCCGGACGCCTGCCGCCCTGCTTTAGAATGAAATCGCATACAAGCGGCGGCCGGGCAGCTGGCCGCGAAACGGAGCAAAAGGGGATTTGCGAACATGTCCGTACCGGCTGACCAACTTGCCCAGCTCGGATCGGCCGCAGCGAAGCCGGGCCGGAGACTCCCGAACAAGTATAAGCTCTTCCTGATGGCCCTGCCTTTCCTCGCCGTCACCTTCATTTTCTACTACTTGCCGATCTATGGATGGATTTACGCCTTCTACGACTACATCCCCGGTATCCCGCTGGAAAAAACGCCGTTCGTCGGCTTCAAGTGGTTCCGAACGATCGCGGAGAATCCGACGCAGACGGCCGAAGTGGTCCGGGTCATGAAGAACACGGTCGCCATGAGCGGCCTCGGCATCGCGACTTCGTTCCTGCCGGTCGTCTTCGCGATCTTGCTGACCGAGATCAAGACGGGATGGTACCGGCGGATCGTCCAGACGCTGACCACGATTCCGAACTTCATCAGCTGGATCCTCGTGTATTCGGTCGCGTTCACTCTGTTCTCCGTCGATAACGGGTTGGTCAATACGCTCCTCCTCAAGCTCGGCTTCATCGACGATGGGATCAACTTCCTCGCGAACAACCGCAACGTCTGGCTCGCGATGATCGCATGGTATTGGTGGAAAAGCCTCGGCTGGGGCGCGATTCTGTACCTCGCGGCCATCACGGGCATCGACCAGGAGCTGTACGAGGCGGCGGAAGTGGACGGCGCCAGCCGGTTCCGCAAAATTTGGCACATCACGGTGCCGGGGATCATGCCGACGTTCTTCGTGCTGCTGCTCCTGTCCATCGGCAACTTCGTCAACAACGGGATGGAACAGTATTTCGCGTTCCAGAACGCCATGAACAAGGACACGATCGAAGTCCTGGACCTGTACGTCTACAATATCGCCTTCAGCAACAACTTCGCGTTCGCGACGGTCGTCAGCATGCTCAAATCGATCATCAGCGTATTCCTGCTCTTCCTGGCCAACGGCATGTCCAAGTGGGTCCGGAAAGAGTCGATCATCTAAGGTCCGGGAGGGTAACGCCGTGAAAAGCCGCAAGCTTCGCGCCGGGGACGCCGCGTTCCATACGATCAACTATGCGTTCTTCGGCCTCTTTACCTTGACCTGCATTTTCCCGTTCTACTATTTGTTCATCAACACGATCAGCGCCAACGACCTGTCCACGATGGGGTATATCACGTTTTACCCGCGGGGGATCCACTTCGATAACTACGTTTCGGTGCTGAAGATCAAAGGGCTGGGACACGCCGCCTTCGTCTCGCTTTACCGCACCGTCGTCGGCACGCTGCTCACGGTGGGGGCATCGGCTTTCCTCGGTTACCTGTTCACGAAGAACGAGATGTGGGGCCGCAAAATCATGTACCGCGCCGTCGTCGTCACCCTCTATTTCAGCGCGGGCATGATTCCCTGGTACAGCACGATGCACATGCTGCATCTCACCAACAACTACTTGGCGTACATCCTGCCGACGATCATCGCTCCGTTCAACATCATCCTCGTGAAAACGTTCATCGAAGCGGTGCCGCCGTCGCTGGAGGAATCGGCCGCTCTCGACGGCGCGGGGTATTTGCGGATATTCGGCAGCATCATCTTTCCTCTGATCACGCCGATCCTGGCGACGATCACGATCTTCTCGGCCGTGAACCAGTGGAACTCGTTCATCGATACCGCCTGGCTGATGACGGACAAGAAGTATTACACGCTGCAGTACTTGCTCTGGCGCTATCTGAACGAGTCAAGCTCGCTGGCCGCGCTGATCAAGAGCGCGCAGAACCTGGGGGCCGTCGACGTGCGGAACATGCAGACGCCGACTTCGGTCCGGATGACGGTGACGATGATCGTCGTCTTTCCGATCCTGCTCGTCTACCCGTTCTTCCAACGCTATTTCGTCAAAGGCATCATGATCGGGGCCGTGAAAGGGTAAGCCGCGGGCATGCGAAGCCATGGGGAACCGGGTTTGTCTCCGCCGCCCGGCGGAGTTGAACTATAACCGATTGTCATTATCCAAAGGGAGGCAACAAGGCATGCGTTTCAAAAAGTTGACGAGTCTTGCGCTCGCGGCCATCCTGGCGGTTGCCGTCACGGCGTGCAGCAGCAGCAAGAACGAGGAATCGAAGAATTCCCCGCCGGCAAGCGCGTCGCCGTCCAGCGGCGGATCCGGCGCCAGCGCGAGCGCAAGTCCGGAAGGCGGGCTGGATCACACCAAGGAGCTCGAGCTCACCGTCTTCTCGACGACCGCGAACTACGCGGGCGAGCAGACGGGCTGGTACGGCAAAATCCTGAAGGACAAGTTCAACATCAAGCTGAACATCATCGCCTCCAACCTCGACGGAGGCCAGAATAAGATCGCGGCCATGATGGCTTCCGGCGACCTTGGCGACATCGTCGTGTTCGGAAGCGACAAGACCGATTACCCGAACGCCATCAAGGGCGGTCTGTTGCTGGACTGGACGAAGGACGGGCTGCTGGACAAATACGGCAAATACATCGTCGACAACTTCCCGAAAGCGATCGAGAAAGCGAAAATCGCGTTCGGCGGCGGCCAAGCGGTGTACGGGCTCGGCCATAACGTGGCGGGCAACCAGCCGGGACCGTCCGAAGGCAAGGACCTGACGTGGGGGCCGGAGCTTCGCTGGGATTTGTATAAGCAGCTGGGCTATCCCGAGATCCGGACGCCGCAGGATTATTTGGGGGTCCTCAAGAAAATGCAGGAGCTCGAGCCGAAGAACGAGCAAGGCAAGAAGACGTACGCGTTCTCCCTCTGGTCGGACTGGGACGGCAACTACAAGATGACGCTCGCGAAGCAGTTCGCGAACATGTACGGCTACGACGAGAACGGCGCCACGCTGCTGTACGTCGCCGCGGACGAAGACAAATACTACGAATTCCTGTCCGACGACAGCTGGTACATGAAGTCCCTGAAGCTGTACTTCGACGCGAACCAGATGGGGCTGGTCGATCCGGACTCCTTGACCCAGAAGTTCGACGACGTCGTCGGCAAATACAAGGACGGCCGTCTCCTGTTCTCCTGGTTCCCGTGGCTCGGCTCCGCCAACTACAATACGCCCGATCGCACGGCCGTCGGCAAAGGGTTCGCGACGGTGCCGTTCAAGGAAGAGAAAGTCTATTCCTGGGGCTTCAACCAGTACGGCAACGACTGGATCATGGCGATCGGCGCGAAAGCGAAGGAGCCCGAGCGCATCATGGAATTCATCAACTGGCTGTATACGCCGGAAGGCGCCATGCTGTCGTCGGGCGGCGGCACGGCGATCCAGAACGGGCCGAAAGGCTTGACCTGGGATCTCGACAAGGACGGCAAGCCGTTCGTCACCGATTTCGGCTGGCAGGCATTCGCGGACCAGAAGGGCACGATCGTGCCGGACGAATACGGCGGCGGCACGTTCTACGACGGCCAAAGCCAGATCAACTTCTCCAACGTCGCGCCGGGGCTCACGAATCCGGAGACGGGCGAACCGTACGACCATAACCTGTGGACGTCGTCGCTCAAGCGGAATCCGAGTCAACTGGACCAGGAATGGCGCGACAAGATGGGCGCGCTGACGCCGAAAGAGTATTTCGTGAAGAACAACATGATCGCGGTCGCTCCGCAAGGCTTCACGGGCAAGCCGCCGCTCATGATGGATAAGGCGCTCGAGCAGAAGAACGCGCAGATCGGTACCGTCATCCAGCAGTACTCGTGGAAAATGATTTTCGCCAAGGACGAAGCGCAATACGACAAGTACAAGCAGGAGATGATGGATAAGGTCAAAGGCCTTGGCTACGACGAGGTGCTGGCGTTCTCCGTCAAGAAAGCGGAAGAGCTGTTCGAATCCAGAAAGAGCGTCCAGCAGTAAGAGAGAACGGAGCCGCCAGTAACGCATGCCGCTCGCTTCCCCGGAGGCGGGCGGTATTCGCCGTTCGGCGAGCCGACGCGGGGACGGTTGATCAGCCGTGTGCTATAATGGCCGTGACAACGCTTACAGACCAAGGGAGACATGGAACGTGACCGTATTCCCCCTGTTGCGCCGCCGGTTCGAGGTCCGCTCGCTGCGGCGCTCGCTCATCGTCTACCTGATGATCGGCTGTTTGTTGCCCTTGCTTCTGGTCGGCGCCCTGTCCTACAGCTCGATTTACGACATTCTCTCCGGGAAAATCCGGAGCGGCATCAGCGCCAGTCTGAACCAAGAGGCGGCCGCACTCGAATATACGATCAACAACCTCGATTTCGCGTCCAAGCAGTTCGCGCTGGACGGCCAGATCGCGTCGGAGATGTCTGCCTATCTGCAAGAGCAGCAAATCTCCCGGAAATCGCAGATCATGGCTTCCATTAACGAGAAAGTCAACCTGGTCAATTTCACGAATCCCAATCTGGGGTTGACCGCGTATATTCTACCCGGCGCTTATGACCCCGTTTTGTTCTCGAATCTCACCATGGACCGGGCGCCCGACATCCAGCAGCTGCCGCCGCTGCTCCACTATAACGGCGCGGATTATTTCGGTCCGCACAAGACGATGTACAATAACAGCGACAATCTGGTGTTCTCCGAGATGCGCACCGTGCAGGTGGACGGAAGCCAGACGTTGTATATTTATTTGGAAACCAATTACAGTCTGTTCCGCCATATTCTGAACCGGCAATCGTACGGCATGGAAGTGACCCATCTGCTCGTGGGCGACCGGAACAACATCGCCTATGTCGAAGACGACGGCATCCCCTCCGAGATCCGGGAACGGGTAAGGCTCGGCGGCGTTTCCCCTCATGAGGAGTACAAAGGCTATCACCTGTTCCGATACCGGAGTCCGCAGGGCTGGCAGCTCGTCGCGGCCGTCCGGAAGTCGGCGTTCAACAGCGAGATCTATTCCTGGCTGAGCAAAATGCTGGTGCTGGCGCTGTCGACGACGGCGTTCGCGGGACTGCTCGCGCTTCTGATCTGGAAAATGATTTACCGTCCGCTGCGCAAGGTGAACAAGGAGATCGTCCGGATGGCGGAGAATCCGACCGCGCCGGTCTCGTTCACGAACGTCGAGGAGTTCGACTTCGTGCTGAACAACTTCCAAGTGATGAAAAACAAGGTGAACGAGCTGATCACCGCCGTCGCGCGGAACGAGAAGCAGAAAAGCCAGTTCGAGATCGAGAAGCTGCTCAGCCAGATCAACCCCCATTTTCTGCACAATACGCTCAATACGATGCAATGGCTGGCGCGGATGAACGGACAGAAGGAAATCGACCGGCTCGCGACGCTGCTGGTCAAACTGCTGCATTACAATTTGGGAAAACAGAGCCTGATCGTGACGGTAGGGGATGAAATCGAGGCCGTTCGTCTCTATATGGAACTGCAGCGGATCCGGTACGATTACGAATTCGCGTTCCATGTCCGCGCGGACGAAGACGTCATGAACGTCGCCGTTCCCCGGTTCCTGCTCCAGCCGATCGTGGAGAACGCGATTTACCACGGACTTAGCGACGGCAACGGCAGGATCGAACTCACGGTCGGATCGGAAGGGGACGGCAGCCTGCTGCTGCGCGTCGCGGACAACGGAACCGGACTGGAACCCGGGGAAGCCGAAAGGCTGCTGACGGACGACGAGGGAGCGAAACGCCGCGGGCTCGGCATCGGCCTCTCGTACGTGAATCGGATGCTGCGGCGCTACTACGGCGATCGGATGACGCTGCGGATCGACAGCGAGCCGGGGGCGGGAACGACGGTGACGATCGTCATCCCGAAGATGCGGAAGGAGGATTTCGATGATTAAGGCCGTGGTGGTCGACGATGAGAAGCTGGTGCGCAAAGGCTTCATTTCTTTGTTCGATTGGTCATCGTACGGCATGGTCGTCGTCGGGGAAGCGGGAGACGGCAAGACGGCGCTCGAGGTGCTGCGGCAGACGAACGCGGACTTGCTGTTCACGGACATCACGATGCCGGGGATGTCGGGCTTCGATCTGATCAAGGAGACGAGAATCCGCCATCCCCGCGTCCGTTCCGTCGTGCTCACCTGCCATCACGAGTTCGATTTCGTGCAGGAAGCGCTGAGGCTCGGGGCGATCGACTACATCGTCAAGACGCTGCTCGAGCTGGACAACGCGGACGAGGTGATGCGCCGCATCGTCGAGCGGATCGAATGGGAGGTAGGTACCCGCGCCGCCCATCTCACGGGCGAGGCGCAGAAGAAGATTCCGGCGGACTCCGCCCTGGTGTTCCGGCCCCTCGTTCCCGCGGAAGGCGGGAGCGCCGAACTGTTCGAGCTGCCGTTCGTCCGGCGCAATCCGGTCATGCCGATCGGCGGCATGTGGCTTGCGCCGCTCCTCCATTCCAGCCCCATGGAGGAAATCAAGCGGGAAATCAAAGCCCGGCTCGGCGGACGGTGGGAATCCGCGTTCGTCACCGGCGTGTCCGGCCTGACGGCGGAGGAGGCGGAGAAGGAATTCGCGGATTGGCTGCCGCGGGAATGGTTCTATTCGCCGGCCGGCGACGAACCGTTATGGTTGGCATTCGGCGAACGGGTCCGCGCGGACCGCGCCGCGGGCCGTCAGCCGTCCGAGACGTTCAAGGACGCGCTGGACATGAAGTGGGCGCTGGATGCCGCCGGCTGGGAGGACTTCAAGCGGACGATCGGCGGCTTGCGTCCCGACCCGGAGTTATTGCGCGGCTTCGGAGAATCCTTATGCCGGGAGTGGGGCGGCATGCTGTTGCCTGCAGCGGAGGCGGAAAGTCTCCATGCGGCGATCGAACGCAACCGGACCTGGGCGGATTGGCAGTCGTGGCTGCTGCAATACTCGGATGTCGTCAAGCGGCGTTTGGTCGAGCTTTCGTTCACGGCGGAAGTGCTGCTGTGCCTTATCCGCGCCGTTCGGTACATGAGGAAACACGCGGGACATAAAATCAACCAAGCCGACGTGGCGGCCCGCGTCAACATGAGCAGAGGATATTTCAGCCAGTGCTTCGCGCGGCTCGCCGGCGAACCGTTCGGTTCCGTGCTGCGGGACATGAGGATCGACCGGGCCAAGCGCCTGCTGCGGGAAACGGCCGACCCGGTCCATCAGATCGCGCTCGCATCGGGCTTCGAGGACGAGAAATATTTCAGCAGGCTGTTCCGCGAACGCGTCGGCATGCTTCCGTCCGAGTACCGCGTTACGTCGGCAAGGCCGGGGGGAACGAAATGAGCAGACGGGTCCGCTTGATCGCAACGGTCGTGCTGGCTCTTTTCTTAGGTGCCGGTACGGCTTGCCGCGGCGGTTCGGACGCGGCGGATACCAAGAAACCGGAAGCGGCCGATGAAGAGAAGGCATACGGCAAATACGGGACCCCCATCACGCTGCGCATCGCGTTCAAAATCCCGGAATCCCGGCTGGCGCCCGGAGACACGAACGACAACAACCCGGTATCCCGTTATTTGGAAAGCTTGACGAACATTAAGGTCGTTCATGCCTGGGAAGCGCAGAGCGAAGAGGATTTCCGGCAGAAGGCGGATTTCGCGATCGCCGCCGGCGATTTGCCCGACGCGATGGTCGTCGACCGCGACCAACTGAAGAGGATGATCCGGAACGGCCAAGCGGAGGATTTGACGGACATCTATCAGGAGTACGCGTCCAGCTTGGTGAAGGGCATCTATGATTCTACGAACGGCACGGCCCTTCGGGAAGCTTCGTCGAACGGAAAGCTGTACGGCATGCCGAACGTCGCCATCGAGGCGGACGCGCCTTCCTTGCTGTGGGTGCGCAAAGATTGGCTGGACCGCTTGGGGCTGCAGCCGCCGAAGACGCTCGCCGACATCGGGAACGTCGCGCGGGCTTTCGCCTTTCGCGACCCCGACAACAACGGGAAGCGGGATACGGTCGGCTTATCGGGGACGAAAGCGGTCGTCTACGGACAGAAGCCGAACGTGGGCGGGTTCGACACGATTTTCAGCGCTTTTCATGCGTTTCCGAAGAACTGGATCCGGGATCCGGACGGCAATGTCGTTTATGGCTCGATCGCGCCCGAGAACAAGGAAGCGCTCGCCCTTCTGGCGGAATGGTACAAGCAGGGGTGGCTGGATCGCCAGTTCGTCCTCTACCAGGAGCCGGGAAAGCCGATTCTCGAAAACCGGTCCGGCCTCTTGTTCGGACCGTGGTGGATGCCGTACTGGCCGTTGTCCGCCGCAATCGCCGAAGATACGAAAGCGGAGTGGCGCGCCTACGCCGTGCCTCTGGACACGCAAGGGAAATTCGTCACGCACGCGGCGCCCGTGACGGATCGGTATCTGGTCGTCCGCAAGGGATACGCGCATCCGGAGGCGGCGATCCGGCTGCTCAACGCGTTTACGCGGCTGGAACGGTGGCGGGACCCGCATGCGGCGGAAGTCCGCGAGCTGCAAAATTACGCCGCGCAGACGGGAATCCAGTTTCGTCATTATTATCCGTTCGACTTGCTGCTCGATTATTCCGACGCGATCGAGCAGCGTTCCGACAACGTGCGGAAAGCGTTGGCCGGCGAGATCGACCCGAATGGCTTCGACCCCGACACGAAGACCGTGTACGACTTTGCGCTGGAAGACAAAGAAAACCCGAAGAAAAACCTTGATGCATGGAAGACCGCGCAATCGTATCTGGTCGGAGGCAATGCTTTAACGGAAGCCCCGATGGTGGAGGTGCGCAGCCTGTTCTACGGCACCACGCCGACGATGGAGACGAAGTGGGACGGCCTGCAGAAGCTGGAGAACGAAACGTTCCTTCAGATTATCGTCGGAGACAAGCCGGTAAGCGCGTTTGACGATTTCGTCCGGGAATGGAGAACGTCCGGCGGAGACCGGATCACCGAGGAAGTCGCGCAAATCGTGAAAAGCTCACAGCCGTAAGGGAAGAGCGATAAAGCGAAAGCGGCTTTCAGGAGGTTAAGAGATGGATCATCGACCAATCATGAAGCCGCGCAAGCGTTTCGAGGGGTTGCCGGGGGCCGAAAGGACGATCGTGAACGAGAGGGCTTTCTATCGGATTTCTTTTGCGCAATTGGCGGCTTTCGGCGAGTCTTTCGCCGTCAGGCTCGGTAGAGTCTCATAGATCGTATGGAACGCAAGAACGCCGGCATCCCGACGGATGCCGGCTTCTTGCGTTAATTCGCGATCAACGAATAAGCTCGATCGAGGAATCCCGGGCGGAGAGGAGCAATACTTCCTCGTCGGACGGCAGCACGCGGGAGATCGGATCCGTCACCTTCGCCAGCAAGCGGCCGTCACTGTCCAGGATCGCGACGCCGTCTTTGCCGCCAAGCTCGCATACGAGCCGGCCGCCCGCGACTTGGGCGCGGACGATCGGCGATGACCATACGAGAGGGTCATCCCCGTCTGGATCGGCGTTGTACAGCTCGAACTGGGACGTGCTTTTCTTCGTCGCATAAAATACATTCCCGTCGATGCCGTCAAACCAGGATACCGCATGGTCGGACAGTTTCGTTTCGCCCGAGCCGTCCAGCGCGGCCGAATATAACGCCTGGTCTTCGTCTTTTATATAGTAGAGCTTATTCTCGATGTCCCGGAACCAACTTACGCTCGAACTGACGATTTTTTCGGTTTGGTTCGTCTTCAGGTTGATTCTGTAAATGTGGTTGGCATCGGATTCGCTGCGCGAAGCGTACACGTACGCATACTCTCCGATAACGGCCATGTAGGAAGGGACGATTCCCGGTCCTAAATCCCAGGAGGTCTTGTCATTCCGAACGGCGTACATCAGCCCCGGGTCTCCGACCTTCGGATTGTTCGGCCCCGATTTCCCGGAGGGAGACAAGATCAGGTTGCCGCCCTCGAACGCCGATGCGGCAAGCCGGACGATAAGCGTGCCGTAAGGCGTCTCGCGGAAATCCAGATAGCCGTCGTGCATCAACTCCGCTTTTCCGTCATCCCCGATTTTCACGAACCGGTCGCTTCCCATGACCCCTCCTCCCACGTGATAGGTCAACCAAAGCGTATTGTCGCGGATTTGAAAGGATAGTTGGGTTTGCGGCCAATCCAGGTTATCGTAAGCGTACGAATAAATCTCTTTCTTGGCCGACGGCTGTTTCTCGGGCGCCCGATAGACGTGGTTCATCGCGCCTTTGGTTTCAACGAAGTAATAGTAGCCTTTGAACAGCGCGACATCGTTCTTGCCGGCATAAGCGGGAAGACCCGCCGTTTGCAGCTGCGGGTTATGGGACGTGATGCGAAGCCCGCCGTCCGCGCTCCATTTGTAATCCCACCCGAATTCGTCATGCGCGAAACGCCAGGTGAGCGGGAAATACGCCACGTTCCGGAAGCTTAAGATCGGATAAGGTTCCTTGGCGCTCAGGATCGCTTTGCCGTTGACCGTAATGGACCCCGTGGAAATCTTCGCCGTGTATGCAGCCGTATTGCGGCTCTTGGATTTGTCGGGCGCGTACGCGGAGGCCACGGGGCTTTGCCGAACGTTCAAGCCGCTCTCCGGCGACTCGTTCGTCTCCAATCCAAGCAGTCGGGAATCGTTCCAGGTCATCGGAAAATAAGTAATCCCGCGGTACACCAACAGCGGGTATTGCCGGTACGCGTTGTCCACCTGATGCCCGTTTAGGCTTACGGCAAATTTAGGCAGCGTAACCTTCACGCTCGTATCCGCGGCACGGCTGTGCCCCGCAGGCGCCAGCAAGCTCATGCATACCGACAAGACGATCGCGAATCCCGTCCATTTTTTTCTCATGGTTACCCGTCATCTCCTCTCCGCCATGGTTAGACGTAAAAAGCGGGAAAAGGTTACACGTCGAACGAGCCATCACCCGAAGTTTGGCAGCATGATACCCGATGGATCGAATCCCGATGCACGTTTATCGTCAGCGCCGATGGCAATAACTGTAGAACGAAGGAGGGAAGGGCCGTGGAACAAGCCGCCATTTCCGTTCGCCAATTCGCCATCCTGGTGTTCCTGTACACGGTCGGCACGACGATTTTGATCATCCCGTCGGGTTTGGCCGCCGAAGCCAAACAGGATGCCTGGATCGCTTCTCTCTTGGGTCTGGCGTTCAACGTGGCCGTCGTCTTTTTGTACCGCCTTATCGCCCGAAGCTTCCGGAACATGACGTTCGCGCAATATTACGACAACGTGTACGGCAAATGGATCGGCAAGCTCATGACGTTGGCTTTCGTTTTTTTCTCTTTCGTCGGGTCGACCACGGTTTTGTTTTATTTGGGCAACTTCATCAATACCCAAGTGATGCCGGAAACCCCGATCCAGGCGATCAATATTCTATTCGCCGCGATCGTGGTCATGGGTCTTCGCCTCGGGCTCGAAACGCTGGCCAGGACGGGAGAAATTTTATTCCCCTGGATCGTCCTGCTTTTCTTGATCCTGATCGGCTGCCTGCTGCCCCAAATCGACGCGGAAAAGCTTCAGCCCGTGTTGGAGGCCGATCCGGCCTCCTTGATCAAAGGGGCCGTTTCCTTGACGGGTACCTCCGCGCTGCCTTATCTCGCGTTATTCATGCTCTATCCCGTACAGGTTTCAGACCCCAAAAAGGCGGACAGGGCCATGCTCGAGGGAACGGTGGCCGGCGGCTTGTTCGTCGTGCTCATCACGTTCCTTTCCATCGCGGTCTTGGGAGCGGATGTCAGCGAGAGGCAGATGTTTCCCAGCTATTCTCTCGCGAAACGGATCAACGTCGGCAATTTTTTCGCCCGCGTCGAGATCCTGATCGCGGCGATCTGGTTTATCACCGTGTACTTCAAGACGGTCTTTTATTTTTACGGATGCGTGACGGGAATTGCGCATCTGTTCCGTCTCCGGGACTACCGGCCGCTCGTGCTTCCCCTCGGCATGCTGGTCGTCGTCTATTCGCTGGTCGTGTATCCCGACGTCGTCTACGCCGCGGAATTCGACCGGACCGTGTGGATTCCCTACATCGTGGTCGTCGGTCTGGCGATCCCGGCCGTAACGTGGATCGTCGGCATCATCCGCAAGCGGCTGCAAACCCCGGACGTAAACGGACAACCGTGAGGGACCTATGAAGAACGGAATGAAGAACGGGATTTTGAAATCCTTGCTGCGCCTGCTGCAGAACCGGAACAAAGCCGAAGCTCCGCCGCCCGTTCCCGCCGCTTCGCCGCGAGGGATCTCCTCGAAACTGGCCGCCAACCTGCAGCGGTTTCGCGCGGAATTCGGGAACAGCTCGGACCTCGTAACGAGGGAAATGCGGTTCGGAGGAGCGGAAGGGCCGCGGATCGCGCTCGTCTATTTGGACGGTCTGACCGACATGAAGGCGCTCATGCAATCTCTGGCCGGGGAGGCCGCGCCGGGCGTACGCGAGCGGAAGTCGGCCCGGCAATGGCTGGACCATCTCAAGCAAACCGCGATCGCGGCGGGCGAGATCAAAGAAGCCGGCGTATGGGGCGACGTCGTGCTGGCCGTCCTGTCGGGCGAAACGGCGATGTTCGTGGACGGTTGCGCGGATGTCTTGACGATCGGCACGCAGGGAGGGGATAGACGGAACGTCGAGGAGCCGAACACGCAATCCGTCATTCGGGGGCCTCGCGAAGGGTTTACGGAGACGCTGCGCACCAATACGGCGATGGTCAGGAGGAAGATCAGGGACGTGCGGGTCCGGACGGAGGCCATGCGGATCGGCCGGGTCACCCAGACGGACGTGGCGATCATGTACGTGCAGGGCTTGGCCGCCGACAACATTTTGGCGGAAGTACACGCGCGCTTGAACCGGATCGACACGGACGGCATCCTGGAGAGCGGATATATCGAGGAATTCATCCAGGACGGCAAGTATTCGCCGTTCCCGACGGTGTTCAGCACCGAGCGGCCGGACACGATCGCGGCCGGACTGCTCGAGGGCCGCGTCGCCGTTTTCGTGGACGGAACGCCTTTCGTGCTGCTCGTTCCCGCCTTGTTCACGCAGTTTTACCAAGCGCCGGAGGACTATTATCAACGCGCCGATTTCAGCACGCTGCTGCGCCTGCTTCGTTTCGTCTGTTTTATGATCGCGCTGCTCGCTCCTTCGGTTTATATCGCGGTAACGACTTTCCACCAGGAGCTGCTGCCGACGCCGCTGCTCATCGGCTTGGCCGGACAGCGGGAAGGCGTGCCGTTTCCCGCGTTCATCGAAGCGGTGATGATGGAGATCATGTTCGAAATTTTGCGGGAAGGCGGGGTGCGGATGCCGAAAACGATCGGCCAATCCGTCTCCATCGTCGGCACGCTCGTCATCGGACAGGCCGCGGTCGAAGCGGGGCTCGTATCGCCGGCGATGGTCATCGTCGTGGCGATTACGGCGATTTCCAATTTCGTCATTCCCGCGTTCAATATGGCGATATCGCTCCGGATGCTCCGGTTTCTGTTCATGGCGGTCGCGGCGTCCTTCGGGCTGTTCGGCGTCGTCATTTGTTTGATCGGCCTCGTGCTGCACCTGTGCAGCCTGAAATCTTTCGGCGTGCCTTATTTGGCGCCGTTCGCCCCGCTCCAGCTGAACGATCAGAAGGACTCGCTGTTCCGCCTGCCCGCATGGATGCTTCGCACGCGTCCGCGGTCGCTCCAGGACCGGAACGTTTATCGCCAGCCCCCGAAGGGAAAGGCTCCATGAAAGCCGGAGGATGGCGGAGGCGGGCTTTGTTTTCGGCCGTCGCGCTCGTTCTGCTGACCGGCTGCTGGAACCGCCGGGAGCTCAACGAGCTGGCGATCGCCGCCGCGCTCGGGATCGACAAGTCGGAAAGCGGGCTCAAACTATCGGTCCAAGTCATCAATCCGGGAGAAATCGCCGACAGGAAGGGAGCGGGAAAACAGCCCCCGGTCGTGACCTTCGAAGCGGAAGGACGCACCTTCATGGAGGCGCTGCACCGTTTAACGACGGAGATGCCGCGGCGAATCTATTTGGCTCACCTGCGCATGGTCATCATCGGGGAGGAGATGGCCCGTTCGGGGATCGGCAAGGCGCTTGACGCCTTGTCCCGGTACTACGAAGTCCGCACCGATTATTACGTCGTCGTGGCCCGCGGCCAAACGGCGGCCCATATATTGGAGACGTTGACGTCGCTGGAGAAAATACCGGCCAACTCCATGAACACTTCCCTGGACATTTCGGAAAAGGCGTGGGCGGCGACCGGCAAAACCACATTAAACGATCTGATCTCCGGGATCCATAATATCGGGCGTTCTGCGGTCATGAGCGGCATCACGCTGGACGGGAATCCGGCAGACGGCCCCGAGATGAACCGGTTCCAATCGACGAAGCCGCCCGTCATCCTCCGGTATTCCGGCATCGGCGCGATGAAGGGGGACAAGCTGGCCGGATGGCTCAGCGAAACGGAGAGCAAAGGGTTCCGCTTCGCCAAGGGGAACCTGACGAACACGGGGTTGGTCGTTCCTTGTCCGGCGGGCGGATACGCCGACGTCGAGCTGGTGCGCATGAATTCGAAGGTGAAAGGCAAAGTCGCGGGCGGCAGTCCCGCAGGCTCGGTCACCATCCGCGTAGAAGGCATGCTGACGGAGGTCAGCTGCGACATCGACGTCATGAAGAGGAAGACGATCAGCCGGCTGGAGCGGGAAATCGAGGACGAGATCGAAGAGGCAGTGCACGCGGCCGTGCGTCGGTCTCAAGACGATCTTCGTTCGGACGTGATCGGATTCGGCGAAGCGATCCACCGCGCGAATCCGAAAGCTTGGCGGAACCTGAAGCGGAATTGGCCGCAAGCCTTTCGGAAAATGAAAGTCGACGTGAACGTGGACATGAAAATCAGGCGGATCGGAACGGTGAACGAGCCCGCCGCCAAGAAAACGGAGGAGTAGCCCATGATTCCGTCGCTGTTCGTCCTGATCGTCGCCGCCGCCATCGCTTGGATCGAAGTTCCGCGGCTGCGCCGGCGCAAGGCGGTTCCGGAGCTGTGGTCGTTCTCCGTCCTGCTCGTACTCGCCGCTTCCGCCGGCATCGCGCAAATCCTGCATGTTCCGCTCCCGAACCCGCTCGATTTGATTTTTTACCTCTTCCGCCCGATCAGCGATTGGCTGTCGCTTTAAGAACCGTTTATCTCGCATACGGGACAATCGGGCTGAGGCGCGGCGAAATCGATTCTCGGCTCCGCCCGGCAGGTGTCCATGTTCATGACCATGACCCGGCCCAGGGAGAACAAGCCGGCCGATCCGGTAAACCACCTCGCGATTTCGCCGCCCGCCATGCCGGCAAGGATCATGTAACCCGGAGCGATCGAGGTGCTGGGCATGCGGAAGTCCGAAGCCCGGCATTGTTCGACGAACGAGGCGTGGCCGGCGTGTTCCCTGCCATAACGGACGTCGATGCAAGCCACGCAGCCGGTTCGGCCCGGCACGACGGTGTAAAGCTGCCCCTCGTTGATATTCATCCCGCCGGCGATGAAAGGAATGTTCTCCCGGACGCAAGCTTCATTCACCCACCGCTCGAGCAGCCAATAAGGCTGATCCGCGGCCAGCACGACGAAGTCGCTGCCGAGGATCGCCTCTCCCGCTTCGTCCGCCGAGGCGATCTCCCGGTCCAGCGGATCGAGTTTCATGCCGGACCGGAAGCGATTCAAGAACTCGCAAGCCGTTTCGATTTTGCGGCGGCCGATGTCCGGTTCGCCGTAAAGCCATTGCCGGTTGAGATTGCTTCGTTCGACGACGTCGAAATCCACGATCCGAACGGCGGTAACGCCTAGTCCGGCGAGATTGAGCAGCACGCCGCACCCGAGCGCGCCCGCGCCGATGACCGTGATTTTCGCGTCCCGAAGCCTTTTCTGCATATGCCAGGGATCCGAAGCCAGGTTGGAGTAGTAGGAGAAATAATTCAGGTTCGCCTTGAACCTCTCGGCTTCGTCGGGTGGAAGGGAAGCGGCCTCTTCCGCCCGTCGATCGTCCACATACCCCAAACCGTCGAGCTCCGCCACGAGCTCCGCGACGTCTTCGGTCGTCACCTCGGGATGGGATTCGGACAGCGCGTCCCGCAAGCCGCCGATCGTGCGCGTCCCGTCCATCAGCCGGATGAGGCGCTCGACCCATCCGGCTTCGTCTTCGATTTCGACGGCACGGTTCGGGGAGGATTCGCCGATCCGGAGGAGGCCCCCCGGCAGGCTTCTCACGTCATACAGGCGCTTAAACGCCGGCCTCGCGCCGGATCCGTCCATCTCATCCCCTCCCTTCGCTAATTCAGAATTCGAATGCCCCAGACGACCGAATCCACCGGCTTCGTCTTCGGTTTCCTCATGGCGACTCACCTCCACAGCGACCGATCATTAACCTGCCGTTCAGTTCGCGATGCGAATGCCCCAAGCCACCGAGTCGACCGATTTCGGTTGCGGCTTTTTCAATGCTCCCAACCTCCCTCCCTGTGTAAGATATCCCTATTTTAGGCATATATTGCTTGTTTCTGGAAAGTGTCTTCGGTCACGATGACAGTCACTTCTTTATCAGTGATTCGGACCAAATCACGTCATCGTCCAAGACGCTCGTGTATTCGTAACTTTCGATCTTATCCTGCGTATCCATAATGTTCCGCAATTCGACTGGGGAGGTCGTCATACATGAAAAGCATCAAGCCGGGGCGCGGCCCCTCCGCTATGGGAGCCGTGGGAAGCGTTGCGGTCGGGATCTTCGGAATCTTCTGGACCATCATGGCCGCCAATATGGGGGCTCCGATCTTTTTCGTGTTTTTCGGAATCGTCTTTGTCGGGATCGCCGTCATGCAAGGAATTTACCATTTCAAGAATGCCACGGGAACGCGCCGCATGTCTTTGTTCGACATTACGGACAGCCGGGACGAACCGGATCCGGTCGATGTTTTCCTCGCCAAGTCCGAAAGCATGAAGAGAGATTCCGCCCATGGCCATGGGGCGGACAACGAGAACGGGATGAATTACTGTCCCTACTGCGGGAATCCGGTACAGGAAGAGGCTTACCGGTATTGTCCGAAGTGCGGCAAAGAGCTTGCATGAATCCGTAGGATCGGTTGAACCGTATCCAACGCTTGACAGCGGCTCAAACCTCGGATATTATTATCTTAAATTCAAGATAAATAAATTAAAGACAAATAAGTCGGGACAGAATGGCGGTGAAACCATTGGAAAAAAATAACGCGAGCCACGATTTGTCGTTAAAACTGTTCGTCGTGCTGTCCAAGGCGTACAAAGCGGTGATGGACCACGCCGTGAAGGACATGAAGAAACACGGCCTCTCCGCTACGGAATTCACGATCATGGAGCTGCTGTACCATAAAGGCAAATTCCCGCTTCAGCAAATCGGCGATAAGGTGCTGATCACGAGCGGCAGCATTACGTACAATATCGACAAACTGGAAAAGCGTGGCCTGCTGAAAAGGGTGCCTTGTCCCGACGACCGGCGCGTGACTTACGCGGAAATCACGGAGGAAGGGGAACGTTGGATGTCGGAGGTATTCCCCCATCACGCCGAAGCGATCGACTCCGTCATGAACGGACTGACTCCCGAAGAGAAAAGCGCGGCGATCGATTTATTGAAGAAGTTAGGTCTTGCCGCCAAAGGATAGAAGGCAATAAAGTTCGTCTTATATCTTAAATTCAAGATTATTATTCGAATATAAATGGAGGTTTTACCCATGACTCAACAAACGGCAGGCATCCACCACATCACTTCCTTCGCGGGCAACCCGCAGGCGAACGTCGATTTTTACTCGGGCGTACTGGGGCTCCGTCTCGTGAAGAAGACGATCAACTTCGACGCCCCGGAAGTGTACCATTTGTATTTCGGCAATGAAGTCGGCAGTCCCGGCACCGCCATGACGTTCTTCCCGACCGAAGGCGCGCGCCGCGGCCGAATCGGAGGCGGCCAGGTCGGATACACGACCTTTGCGGTGCCCGTTGGCGCATTCTCCTTCTGGGAAGAACGCCTGACGAAATTCGGCCTCGCGTTCCATCGCACGCAGCGTTTCGGCGAGACGTATTTGCAATTCAAGGATCCGGACGGCTTGCAGCTCGAAATCGTGGAAAGAGAGGGAGGCGTTCCGAGCGGGTGGTCGTTCGGAGGCGTGCCTGCCGACAAAGCGATCAAAGGATTCGGCGGCGCGATCCTGTACAGCATTGCCCCGGAACAAACGCAGCGGACGCTGCAAGAGGTTCTGGGTTTGGAAAAAGTCGGCCAGGAGGGCGGCCTGGTCCGTTATCGCGCCCGCGGCGACATCGGCAACGTGATCGACATCAACGCCGCGCCGATCGGGTGGGGAGCCGGCGGGGCCGGCACCGTCCATCATATCGCGTGGCGGGCGCAGAACGACGAGGATCACGCCAAATGGCGCGAACGCGTGGTGGATCATGGTTTCCACGCGACCGGAATCATCGACCGCCAGTACTTCCATGCGATGTACTTCCGCGAGCAAGGCGGCATCCTGTTCGAAATCGCCACGGACAATCCGGGATTCGTGACGGATGAGCCTTTCGAGGCCCTTGGGGAAAAGCTGCAGCTTCCTCCGTGGCTCGAAGACAACCGCGAATTCGTCGAAAGCAACCTCATGCCGATCGAAGTCCGGGTATTGGAGGAGGATGAACAATGAAGCATGTTTACCAACCGGGCTCCCGCCAGGACGCTCCCGTCCTGCTGCTCTTGCACGGTACGGGAGGGACGGAGCGGGATTTGCTCCCGCTCGCCTCCATGATCGATCCCGGCGCATCGGTGCTGGGCGTGCGCGGGAACGTGCTCGAGAACGGGATGCCCCGTTTTTTCCGGCGGATCGCGGAAGGGGTCTTCGATGAGGAAGACTTGAAATTCCGAACGAAGGAGCTGCACGATTTCCTGGACGAAGCGGCCGCAAGCAACGGGTTCGATCGGCGAAACGTCATCGCGGTCGGCTATTCCAATGGCGCGAACATCGCCGCGAGCTTGCTGTTCCATTACAAGGATTCGTTGAAGGGGGCCATCCTGCACCATCCGATGGTCCCGCTGCGGGGCATCCCGCTGCCGGATTTGACGGGAACCCCAGTATTCATAGGCGCGGGGACGAACGACCCGATCTGTTCGGGCCGGGAGACGGAAGAGTTGACCTCGTTGCTGGAAGGAGCCGGCGCGAAGGTGCAGGTGCATTGGGAGTCGTTCGGGCACCGGCTCACCGAGTCCGAAGCGAAAGCCGCCGCCGCGTGGTATGAAAATACGTTTGGGGCGAGGTGATCCGCGTGGACAAAAAGAGGCTCGCAGCCGAGCATGCGGCCGATCGGATTCAAGACGGCATGATCGTGGGACTGGGTACGGGTTCGACCGCTTATTGGGCGATTCAAAAACTCGGCCAGCGCGTCCGGGAAGGCCTTCGGATCCGCGGGGTTCCCACTTCGGAGCATTCGAAGCAGTTGGCTGTCGAGCTGGGCATTCCTCTCGTGAATCTGGCGGACGTCGAACAGGTGGATGTCACGATTGACGGAGCGGATGAGATCGATCCGGACTTCCACCTGATCAAAGGCGGAGGCGGAGCGCTGTTCCGGGAGAAGATGGTCGCCCAGCATTCGAAAACCGTGATCATTATCGCCGATGATTCCAAACTCGTGGAGCGGCTCGGCGCGTTTCCGCTTCCCGTGGAAGTCGTTCCGTTCGGCTGGGAAATCACGGCGAAACGAATCGAGCGGCTCGGCTGTACCGCCGCGCTGCGCCGGGCGGCGAACGGGGACGTCTTCGCCACCGACAACGGGAACCGGATTTTGGACTGCCGGTTCGGACGCATCGAAGCTCCCGCGAGTTTGCATCAAACGCTGAAAATGCTGACGGGGGTCGTGGAGACGGGGCTGTTTCCGCACGAAGCGGATCACGTCGTGATCGGAACCGCCGACGGCGTCGTTCAAAAGGACAGACATGCCCATCCGCGAGCGGAATCATGACGATTGGGCCGGCGCCATTGGGACGACTCTACACGGAAAGAGGCTGGATTTGCATGCGCCATACTCCTTTGATGTAGAACGGCCACCGTTTTTCGATGCCTGCCGTCTCGCCGAGCCGGATCAACTGGGCAGCGCGGCCGGATTTCTGCGGGGGAAACGTCAACCGGGCGAACGCCGTCATGGAGATCGGCCGGAAGCGGGGGGTCTCCGTGTCGGCGGCCGGCTTGGGATATTTATGGAGCCGGGAGGTGCCGGTCACGGCGCTTGTCGGATATTCGACGATGGAGCAGCTCCGGTCGAGTCTGGAAGACTGCGATTATATGCCGGATCCGGAGGATAAAGCCGTCTATGATCGGGCCCGTTGGCAGTCGGAATAACGTTTAGCCGGGATCATTAGCCGGCGTTGTGGATCCGCGCTTGGCGTATTGCTTCGGCGTGCAGCCGTACACGCGCTTGAACATGCGGATGAAATACGTGACGTCCATGCCCAGCTGCCGGGCGGCCTCTTCTACCGATAGTTCGGGGTGGTCCCCGAACAGTTGGACGGCGCGCCGCATTTTCAGCTGCATCAAGTATTTCTGCGGCGAAACGCCGTAATGGCGGACGAACAGCCGGTTGAAATGCTGCGCCGAGTACCCGGCCGCCCGGGCGATATTGGAGACGAGCAGCCGTTCGTTGTAATGGGAGTGCATCAGCCGGACGGCGGTCTGCAGCGCCGCGTTGCCCGGCTCCCCGGCTTGCTTCGGCCGGGCCGCTCGCCGCTGGTCCGATTGGCCTTCCAGCATGGCGAGCGCCATGCCGTACATGCGCCTCGACGCCTCCCAATAGGCGTTGTCGCCGTTCAAGCTGATGAGCTGCCACAAACCTTCCAGTTGGCGCCATAAATCTTCGAAGTTGGCCGCGCGGAAAGCCTTCATGGCGAAGGGACGCATAAGCTCCAGAAGCGCGGGAGCGGCTTTGCCGTCGAACGCCGCGAAGCCGAGCTCCCAGCTTTCCTGCGGGCGGGCCGGGGCATAAGAATGGGGCGTGCCGGCGGGAAGCAGGAACGCCATGCCGGGTGTCAGCGTCTGATCGGAATGACCCGGCAGGCGGAAGAGACCGCTGCCGCTGCGGCACAGGAAGATTTGGTGAGCCGGGTATCCTTGCGGGCGCTCCAGCCGGTGCTGATCATGGCTTCCTACGCAGCATACGTACAGGGGAAGTGTCTCCTCGAGATTCGCGAATTCCGCGAGAAGGAAGGGCATCATTTTGGCGGTAAGGCCTCCATCTTCGGATTGTACGATTTTTTGACCGTTTCATTCTATGATTATAGATCATGATCCCCTATGATGATAGGAGATGAGCGAATCAGACGAATCCGAACGTAAAGGAGCGTTTTCCCATGGCACAAGGACGGAAATTTCCGCCGATCAGCGGCAAAATCCCCGGGTTCATGCACGGCGCCGACTACAATCCGGATCAGTGGCTGCATGATCCGAAAATTTTCGAGGAAGACATCCGGCTGATGAAGCTGGCGAATTGCAACGTCATGTCCGTGGGCATTTTCGCCTGGGCCGCGCTGGAGCCGGAGGAAGGGCGGTTCGAGTTCGGCTGGCTGGACCATGTGCTGGATACGTTCGCGGCGAACGGAATTTACGCCTGGCTTGCGACGCCCAGCGGCGCGCGTCCGGCGTGGATGTCGCAGCAATATCCGGAGGTGCTGCGCGTCGGCGCGAACCGGGTCCGCAATCTGCACGGCGCCCGGCATAACCATTGCTATACGTCCCCGGTGTACCGCGAGAAGACGGCCATCATGAACGCGAAGCTGGCGGAACGCTACGGCAGCCATCCCGCGGTCGTCGGCTGGCACGTGTCCAACGAGTACGGCGGCGAGTGCCATTGCGACTACTGCCAGGAAGCTTTCCGCGACTGGCTGAAAGCCAAATACGGGTCGCTGGATGCGCTCAACCGGGCCTGGTGGACGGCGTTCTGGAGCCACACCTATACCGATTGGGCGCAAGTGGAATCGCCGGCGCCGCACGGCGAGTCGGCGGTGCATGGGCATAATTTGGATTGGCGGAGGTTCGTCACGGCCCAGACGATCGATTTCTATCTTCACGAAATCGCGCCGCTGAAGCGCGTGCGTCCGGAGCTGCCCTGCACGGCGAATTTCATGGACCTGTTCTACGATCTCGATTACCGCGAGTTCGCCAAAGTCGTGGACGTCATCTCCTGGGACGCCTATCCGACTTGGCACGCGGCGAAGTCCGACGCCGACGTCGCGGCCTGGTTCTCGTTCAACCACGACCTGTTCCGCTCGCTGAAACGGAAGCCGTTCATGCTCATGGAGAGCACGCCCAGCCTGACGAACTGGCAGCCGGTCAGCAAGCTGAAGCGTCCCGGCATGCACCGCCTGTCCTCGCTGCAGGCCGTCGCGCACGGCTCCGACACGGTACAGTACTTCCAATGGCGGAAAAGCCGCGGCTCCAGCGAGAAATTCCACGGCGCGGTCGTCGATCACGCCGGGCACGAGCACACGCGCGTCTTCCGCGACGTCGCGGATTTGGGCGCCGCGCTGGCCGGCCTTGGCGAAGTGATCGGCACGTCCGTTCCGGCGGAGGCCGCGATCCTCTTCGACTGGGATAACCGTTGGGCGGTGAACGACGCGCAAGGTCCCCGCAACTCCGGCATTCGCTACGAGCAGACCGTGGTTCAGCACTACCGGGCTTTATGGGAGCTGGGCGTTCCGACGGACGTCATCGGGTCGGACGACGAGCTTGCCGGTTACAAACTGTTGATCGTTCCGATGGCTTACTTGATGCGGCAGGAGACGGGGGAGAAAATCAAACGGTTCGCCCGCGCCGGCGGCACTGTCGCCGCCACGTACTGGTCGGGTGTCGTGGACGAGCACGATCTGTGCCACCTGGGAGGATTCCCGGGTCCGCTCCGCGCGGCGGCCGGGATTTGGGCGGAGGAGATCGAAGGACTCCACGACCACGACCGGAATACGCTGGTGCTGCGGGAAGGCAACCCGCTCGGGATCGTCGGGTCTTATGAAATCCGCGAGCTGTGCGAGCTGATCCATGCCGAGACGGCAGAGGTGCTCGCGGAATACGGCGAAGACTTCTACGCGGGGCGGCCGGCGCTCACGGTGAACCGCCTGGATGCGGGCCGCGCGTATTATTTGGCCGCCCGCGTCAGCGATCCCGCTTTCTACGCGGCGTTCTACGAAGCGCTCGTCCGCGAAGCGGGCGTGCGGCGCGCGATCGAAACCGCGCTTCCCCCGGGCGTTACCGCCCAACTCCGCAGCGACGGGGTCTCCGATTACGTGTTCCTGCTGAATTTCTCCGGCAAATCGGCCGAGATCGAGCTGGACGGGGCAAGCTACTTGGATGCGGAAACCGGCGATGCGGTCGCGGGGACGCTGGGGCTGCCCGTCAATGCTTCGCGGATTCTGAAGCGGGCAGCAAAATAACGTACCACGTACGTAATTCCGCAGGTAGCACGGGGGGCTCGAGCAAAATAACGTGCCACGTACGCTGTTGCGCAGGAAACACGGGGGCTCGAGCAAAATAACGTACCACGTACGCTATTGCGTAGGAAACATGGGGGCTCGAGCAAAATAACGTACCACGTACGCTGTTGCGCAGGAAACATGGGGGCTCGAGCAAAATAACGTACCACGTACGCTATTGCGTAGGAAACATGGGGGCTCGAGCAAAATAACGTACCAGGTACGCT
>NZ_JAQZSJ010000016.1:88683-136614 GCF_029360585.1 Cohnella caldifontis
GATTTTTTCATCGGGGCCCGGGGCATCGTGACGTTCCATCTGCAGCCATCCGCGGAAGTGCAGGAAGCGTGGCGGCGCATGCAGGAGCCGGAGGCCGTCGGAAACCGCGATCACCATTTCGTGGCTTATTTGATTCTGGACAAACTCGTGGACAACTATTTTCCCACGCTGTACCGGATCGAGGACCACATGAACGACCTGGAGACCCGGGAGGATTCCGAGCCGCTGCAGACGCTGATCGACGAGGTGTACGACATTCGGAGCGACCTGCTGCGCTTGCGCCGCACCGTCATCCCGATGAGGGATTTGCTTTACCGGATTTTGAACTCGGACAAAATTCCCGGCATGCGCGAGCATGTCGCCTATTATACGGACATCCACGACCATCTGCTCAAGCTGACGGACATGATCGAGGCCGACCGGGAAATGACCGCGGATTTGCGGGACAGCTACGACTCCATCCGGTCCAGCCGGATGAACGGAATCATGAAGACGCTGACGGTCATCACGACCATTTTCATGCCGCTGACGTTTATCGCGGGCATTTACGGCATGAATTTCCGCTACATGCCCGAGTTGAATTGGCACTGGGGATATTTTGCCGTGCTCGGCGTAATGGTCGGGCTCGGGGTCGGCATGTATGCGTGGTTCAAGCGGAAAGGTTGGTTCGATTAAAAAACGGGCGGAGGGGCCGGTATATGCGCTTATCGGTGTGCGTGGACGCGGTGTTTCGGGGCGTGGAGAAGGCGGAGGCCGTAAGACGGGCCGCGGAGGCAGGGTACGGCGCTTACGAGTTCTGGTCTTGGTGGGACAAGGATCTGGACGCCTTGTCGCGGGTGCAAGAAGAGACGGGGCTCGCGCCGGCGGCGATGTGCACGCGTTTCGTCAGCTTGGTCGATCCCGCGCGGCGGGACGAGTACTTGGCCGGTTTGCGGGAGTCGCTGGACGCCGCTCGGCTGTTGGGATGCCGCACGCTTATCTCGCAGACGGGGAATGAGCGGGAAGGTATTCCGCGAGAAGAGCAGCGGGCCAGCCTGGTGGAAGGGCTTCGCGCCTGCGTGCCGCTGTTGGAAGAAGCGGGCGTCACGCTCACCGTGGAACCGCTCAATACGGCGATTAATCATCCGGGCTATTATTTGTCCTCCTCCGACGAAGCGTTCGGCATCGTGCGGGAAGTCGGAAGCCCGTACGTGAAGGTCCTGTACGACATTTACCATCAGCAGGTCACCGAAGGGGATTTGATCCGCCGGATCGCGGGGAACCTGGACTGGATCGGGCATATGCACGCGGCCGGCCATCCCGGCAGAGGCGAGCTCGACCAAGGGGAGATCCACTACCCGAACGTGTTCCGGGCGATCCGGGAAGCCGGGTACGAAGGGTACGTCGGTTTAGAATATTTTACGGATGGGGACCCGATGCCGGGGCTTCGCCGCTGGTTGGCGTATTGAAAAAAAAGTCGATTTCCGGCTGGTTGCGAGCCGGAGTCGGCCTTTTTTGAGCGTTCAGAACTGATAACTTTTCGGGGTGAAGTCATGCCCCATCCCTTTCTTAGAGCGACAAGACGCCGGCCGCCCCATTCGCTGAGGCGGTAAGGCTAACGGACACGGCGGACGCTATGGGGGTCTCTCCTTGGCAAAGGTGCATTTTAACGGACACAGTTGCGCTTATTGGGTGAAANTGGGGGCTCGCTTGAGATCGTTCAGCGAGAAGAGGAACTGCCGAATTATCCCAAGAATGTCTCCTGAATCTCTTGACCTAGGATTTAAGTCTTGGTAAGTTAAGGATGTGTAATCCTACTATTCTTAACGAAAACCACTGAAACGGCAAACTTGTTGAAAAACAAGGACGCAAAGCTATGGGTCTAAAGTTCCGCATGGAACCATGACTGCCAGGCTGCCAAAGGGTCAACGGAATCCCTATTTGGCGATCGGAAGGTTTTCAGTGGTTGTCAGGAGGGACCATGTCAATCGCGAGGATCGAGCTCCCGCATGAAAGCGGCATCACCGACGATGAGTTGGAGGAAATGGCCAGGGAGATCATCGACGGGATGAGCAAGGACGACGCCCAGCAATTGTGCTTGGCTCTTCTCGAGCTGTATCATCATTACGTGAAGCCGGTTTATCACTAGCGCAAAGCCCGACACGGGGCTAAATGTCCAAACAAAATCCCCTGCAAGACAATGGTTGCCCGTGAGCACCGTTGCCGGCAGGGGATTTTTACTGGCTTTAGAGCGTTCGTCCTGACGAACCTTATTTCGTAATTTCGAAGCCCAACCGGATGGCGGGAATTTTCGAACCCGGGTGGTCCTGACCGTAGGTGAGCTGCGGCGCGAGGTAGACGTCCGGCGTTTTCTGCTGGCCTTTGTAAATGCCCGGATACAGATCGATGATGTGATAGCCCGGCTCCCCGGTGAGGACGAGATCGAACTGTACGTCTCCCTGCGTGTTGAATCCGCACACATAACCCGTATAGGCGTTATCGACCGTTATGTACATCGTGTTGTCGAATTCGGTCCATCCCACGCCTTTCAAATGGACGGATACCTTGGTTCCGGCGGGGCCGGAAGAAGGGGTGACGCCGACGATGCTCGGATTGATCGTCAGGTAAGCTTGCCCGTACACCTCGTTCCCGACCAGAAGATCCAGCCGATGGGGAATGCCGCCTAAGTCATCGGGGATCGGGAACGTATACGCCAGCTTTCCGCCCGCGTCCGTCTTCAATCCCGTTGCCAAGGAAACTTGCTTCTCGGCGAAGCCGTTGCCCGACACGCGGCTGCCGCTCATCGTGTTCCAGACGAGCTTGACGTCGCTTCGGCCGGCGGGCAATCCCGACGCGTTCAAGGTGACCGGCTCCGATACCGTGCCCGAATCGCGGCTCAGGGAGACGGATACGCCCGTCTTCGCCTTCAGTTTCGGCATGACGAGGCCGCCGCCTGCCGCTTGCTCCGGGACCGGTTCGACGTAGTTGTCCGTGCCTGCCGGTTTGCCGTCCGTTACTTCGAATTCGAAGGACGGCACCGGCAGGTAGGAGGTCGGCGCCTGCTGGTGGTTCAGATAGGGCATGCCAATATAGCCGTGCCACACGGTCAACGTATGGACGCCTGGAGCCCCCGCCGCGCGCAGCTTGGCCGTCGCTTTTCCGTTGGTGGAAACGGCGGAGATGAGCCCGGTCAGTTTGTTATCGTACGTCAACTGCCAGTTGCTCTCCATCGTCGACCAGCCGATGCCCTCCGCCTGGATCGTGATTTCCGTCCCGACGGGGCCGGACTCGGGGGACATGGTGAAACGCGGCGAGACGAAATAGTTCGTCTGCGCGGCGTTTGCGCCTTTCTGCCGCACGTAGACCGTATGGTCGCCGCCGAATCCTTCCGGAACCTGGAACGAGCCTTTCCAGCTGCCGTTCGCATCCGATTTGCCGCTCAGCAGCGGAACTTCCTTCAAGACGTACTGGGTCCCGATGAAAGAATACAGTCCCTCCAGCAGGTAGCTGCCGGTCATCGTTTCCCAGACGAGCTGGACCTCCTCGCCGGGGTGAAGCCCGGAAGCTTCGAAATTCACGTTTGAGCGAACGAATCCTTTCGATTCCTGCAGGACAAGCTTCGCTTTCGCGGCAGCCGCCGCACCCGTCTTCTGCTCGGCGAACGCAGAGGAAGCGGCGGAAAACAAGATCAGGCCGACGAGACCGAAGAGCGCGAAAAAGCGGGCGGATTTGCGTGAATGAACCATCGTTGGTTACTCTCCTTGGGTCGGAGCCGCGGATTCAGACCCCGCCGCTTGATCGGGCGAGACGATCGTGAGCAGGGACGGCAGGACGTTAAACGGCTTGAATTCTCCCTTCGCCGTGGCCGTGCGGGCGGTGACCGAGTAAGCCAGCGTTCCTTTCGGCGTTTGGTCCGTTACCGGATAGGCGGCCGTCCAGAACATTTCGGGGTGCTGGGGGTCCGGCGAATGGTTGCCCAGCTGCATGTCCAAGACTTCCCCGGTGGACAGACGCACCTGGAGCTTCGCGTCTTCCGCCACCTTGCCTGTCAGGGCATTCGTGGCCCGCATGCGGAAAACGATCGTGTCGCCGGGAACGAACCGGTTTTGGATCACGCATTCGCCCAGCTGGGAGACCGTGTCGCCGTATACGTTCAGTTGGCCGGCGAATACGATGCGGGCGGTTCCCGAACGTCCGTCCCACTCGAGAGCGGCGCCGGAAGCTTGCGCGACGGAACGCAGCAGGGCCACGGGCACGCCGTTTTTCAGTTTCACGTCGATCGCGGTTCCGTTCACGGTCGCTTTTTTCTTGTCTTTGCTCAGGCTGTAAGTAATTCCCGTGAGCTTGGCATAGGCGGCAAGATCGATGTACGTTTTGCCCCCGATAATTCGTTGTACTTCGATTCAAGCGCGCTGCCGTTCACTTGAATCTTGACGTGGCTGCCGCTTGCCGCGGAAGCCATGATCGGGGACGACGCCGCGACGACGGCGAACAGGGCGGTTCCGAGTACGGTTTTCTTCATGACGGATTTCAAAGTGCCATTCCTCCTTGAGCTCGTTCCGGATTGGTTGCGATAGGCAACATTCTCCATTATATGGCGGGAGTACCCCACCTAGTAGAGTCCGGAAGCGCAGATCGGTATATGACAAGAAATGGATTTCAAAGGACGAAATTCGATGACTGGTCATGTCGAAAAATGAGAGTAAAGTCCCTCTCGGAGGCGCATCCGATTCAAGATAATAGGAGTTATAGGCTAATCGAAAGAATTCGGGACGAGATCCATCATTCAAGCATTTCGCAAGGAGGGAACCGGATGCGGAAAACGTGGCGGGCCGCCGTCGCGGCGGCGGGGATCGCCGCGCTTCTGGCGGCGTGCGTGCAAAGTGCTTCGCCCAAGCCGCAAGGCACGGACTCCGCGCCGTCCGCCGGCAAGCCGCCCTTCGACCCTCCCGTTGCGATTACGACCGCGAAAGCGCTTCGCGATAACGATAAACTGCTGTACGGGGATACGCCGAACGACAATCCGATCACGAGATGGGCGAAGGAGAAGCTCGGCATCATCCAGACGTACAAATGGATCGTCACCGACCAGAACGACGCGCTGGCGGGTAAAATCCGCTTGGCCCTGACGAGCGGGGAAGAACTCCCGGACGTCTTGTTCCTGAACCAGAACGAGATCCCGGATCTGTTGCCCGAGCTCGCCCGATCCGGACGAATCATGAGCGTCGAGGAGGCTTTCGACGCCTACGCGCCCAAACGCGTGAAGGAAGCCTACGAGAAAAACCCCGAAGTGTGGAGAACGGTCACGCTGGAAGGCAAACGATGGGGACTTCCGCAAATTTCCGACGGGGTGCTCGGCGATCCGATCCTTTGGATCCGGCAGGATTGGCTCGATCGGATGAAGCTGAAAGCGCCGGGAACGCTGGACGAGCTCGAAGCCGTGCTGGACGCGTTCACGAACGGCGACCCGGACGGCAACGGACGGAAGGATACGGTCGGCTTGGCGGTCGCCGGCCAAAATTCGCTGAACGGCTGGATGGGTGACGTCAGCTTCCTGTTCGGCGCGTACGGCGACCAGCCTTATCAGTGGAACCGCCTCGAGGACGGCTCGTTGGCCTACGGATCGATCCAACCCGAAGTCGGACAAGCGCTGGAAAAGTTCCACGAATGGTATGCCAAAGGCTACGTGGATCCCGATTTCGGGACGAGAGACGAGCAGCAGGCGGCGGAGTTGTTCGCTTCGGGCGGCGCGGGCGTGATTTCGGGTCCCGGCTGGATGGGCGGATGGCCGCTGAGCGAGGCGGATTTGCCGCCGGGCGCCATTCGGCCGTTCCCGTATCCGATCGGACCGGACGGGAAGATGAGCCGAGTAGGCACGCGGAACTCGTACGGCGCCTATTTCTTCCGCAAAGGATTCACCCGCATGGACGCCGTTTTCGCTTACTGGGATGCCGTATACGGGGCCTATCTCGAAGAACCCGATTCCGACTTCCGATACGGGTACGGCGAAGGCTACGACTATATCATGCGTGATGGGGAGCCGGTATACGACTTTCCCGGGGTCAACAGCACGATCTCCAATTACTTGCTGTTCGCGCCCGGCGCGCCGCCGCACGTGCGGAAGGGGCAGAGCATCGAAAGCCGCGTCATCCAAGGGTACCGGCGGACGCCTTACGAGAAGAAGCTGGCGGCGACCTCTTCCAAGCTGTATCTGGAAGGCCGGCTGACCGCCGAAATGCAGCGGGGGCTCTCGCGCGTCGAACAGTTCGACGGGCCCCTGACCGATACGATGCGGCAGAAGTGGCCGTTGCTGAAGAAGCTGGAGAAGGAAGCGTTCCTGAAAATCGCGTACGGCAAGTCTCCGGCGTCTTCGCTGCAGGCGTTCCGGGAACAGTGGCTTGCCTACGGCGGCGAGCAGATCGCCAAAGAAGTGAACGACTGGGACCGCATGGTCCATTCCAGCTCGGCGAAGCCGGAGTGAACGCCTCCGGACGCCGAAGCGAATGAGGCTGCCGAATGAACCTGATTACGAAGCTCATGCTCCTGATCGTCGCGCTGATGGCGCCGGTCATCGTATTGTTCCTCTACTCCAACCAGCAGAGCAGCTCGGTGGTCGAGGAGCAGATCAACCTCGCGAACCAAGAACGGCTGTCCCGGTTCCTGGGGAGCATCGAGGAAACGATGGACCAGGTGTCGGTGTACGCGAACATCGTGACGAAAGATCCGGATTTCGCCGAACTCGTGGTCGGAGCCGTCCCGTCGGACGGTTACGATTATTCGATGCTGATCGAAACGATCGAGCGCAAGCTGAACCTGTTCAGCTCCTCCACCTCCTGGATGAACCGCATCAGCGTCTATTTTCCGGCCGCGAAGCTGGCGCTTTCCTCCCATGGCAAAATCCCGTACGAAGACGTCCTTCCGCAAGCCGAACTCCATGCCAACTGGTCCCTGCAGAACGTGACGGTCAGCGGCATCCTGAAACGGGCGTTCACCCGCTATTTCGTGACTCCTTCGCTGGGCACGACCGATCCCGAGAAGATTTCCATGATCGTCCGGGTCGACCTGATGGAGGACAATATCGTGAATTTGCTGAACCGGTTCAAGACCAGCGGGAACAACGATCCGTTCTTCTACCGGTCGAGCCGGGAATATTTGCTGAACGATTCCGCCGACGGGGCCGTCATTCGGGAGCTGATCGGCAAAGTCGAATTCGGCGCGGACAGCGGGACGATGAAGCACGAAGCGGTCGAGCTGCGAGGCAAGCGGTACCTGGTCTACGATCAGAAATCGGACAACCTGGGCTGGACGCTGGTGGATTACGTGCCGCTGGAGGATATTTTGGCGCCCGTCACCCGCAGCAAGCATCTGTTCGGGATTTTCGCCGCCTTGGTGCTGCTTGCCGGAACGGTCTACGCTTTCCTGCTGTACGTCCAGGTGCAGCGTCCGATCGAGCGGATCACCGCCGGCGTGGCGCAAGTGAAGAAAGGGCGTTTTTCGGCGAGGATCTCCGGCAAGATGGGCCGGGAGTTCGAGCAACTGGGCGCGCAGTTCAACGAAATGGCGGCCCAGCTGCAGCACCTGGTGGAAAAAGCGTATTTGGAGGAAATCCGCGCCAAGGAAGCGGTGATGAAGCAGCTGCAGTCGCAGATCAATCCCCATTTCCTCTATAACAGTTTGGCGTTCATCGTCAGCATGGCCAAGCTGAACCGCCCCGCCTCGATCATCGCCATGGCGCACGGGCTGGCCGATTACTACCGGTATACGACCCGCAACGATCAGATGGTGACCACGCTTCGGGAAGAACTCCGGTTCGTCGGTTCGTATGTCGAGATCATGAATTACCAGCTGGACAAAATCCGATTCACGACGGACATACCGGAACGTCTGCTGGAACAGCCCACTCCGAGGCTGCTGATCCAGCCGCTGGTCGAGAACGCGATCGTGCACGGCCTGGAGCCGAAGCCCGGCAGAGGGGAAATCCGGATCGTCGGATCGGAAGAGACGGGAAAGTGCCGGCTGACGGTCGAGGATGACGGTCTCGGCCTATCGGACGCGGAGCTGGCGCGGCTGCGGGCACGCTTGTCAGGCGGGCAGGCGGCGGCTGCTGCGGATGGCGGGGAACGCCGTTACGGCTTGCGGAACGTTTATGAGCGGCATCGGTATTTTTACGGCGGCGGCTCCGAGATGCTCCTGGATCGCTCGCCGTCCGGCGGGATGCGCGTCACGCTGACTTGGGAGCAGCCGGGTACGCCGTCCCTGCCCGCGGAAGAGGCGGAGAAAGTACCGGGAGAAGAGGAACATAAGGAGCGAGGGGGCGGGTAATCGCATGTTTTCCGTATTGATCGTGGACGATCACCGGCATCTGGTCGAGAGTTTGACGGCTACGTTTCCTTGGCACTTTTACGATATTACCGCGGTTTATCCGGCCTTCTCGGGTAAGGAAGCGATCCGTTTCCTGGACAGCGAGCGAGGGGCGGAGATCGATATCGTCCTGACGGACATCCGCATGCCCGAGATTTCGGGTCTGGAGCTGATCGAGGCGATCCGCGCCAGGGGGCTGAACGCCGACTGCGTGCTGATCAGCGGGTATGCCGATTTCCAATACGCCCGCAAAGCGATCGAGCTGCAGACGGCCCATTACCTCATGAAGCCGGTGCGGGACGAGGAGCTGTCGGACGTGCTCCGGGCGATCGTAGGCCGGCGTAAAGCGGCGCGCAACGAGATCCTGGAGCGGGAGCGGGCGAAAGCCGCGCTGCACGGACAGCTCGAACAGCTGAAATCCGATCTGCTCATGGCCCAGTCGCTGACGGAGATCTCCATTTTGAAAGAGCGCAACCGGATCGCCGAAGATCTGCACGATCTCGTCGGTCATACGCTGACGACGACGCTGGTCCAGATCGAGTCCGCCAAGCGGCTGCTCGCCAAGAAGCCGGAGGAAGGCATGCATCGGCTGGACATTTCCCAAGAGCTGGTCCGGAAAAGCCTGGAGGATATCCGGGAAGCCGTGCGGAAAATGCGGCACATGGAAGTGGATACGGATCTTCGGAGCATTCTGCTGCATTTCGCGCGGGAGACGGAACGGGCGGCCGGCGTCCGAATCGAGCACCGCTTACCGGACAGCATGCCGAATCCGGATCCGGTTCGCAAACGGCTCATTTTCCACGCGTTCCAGGAAGGGGTCACGAACGGGATCCGCCATGGGGGCGCCGGCTTCTTCCGACTGGATACCGAGGAGTCGGACGGCTGCTTGGCCATAACCTTATGGAATGACGGGGCTCCCTACTCGGAGACGGAATCGGGATTCGGCCTGCGGACGATGAAAGAACGCGCGGAGGGCGTGGGCGGCGGCATGCGGATCGAAGGGACCGCGGACCCGGCGGGAACCCGGCTGACCATTTGGTGTCCGGTGAATGACAGAGACGGGGCAAAGGAGACCGAGCGATGATCCGAGTCTTGATCGCCGACGATATCATGCTGATGCGGGAAGGCCTGCAGACCATTCTCTCTTTGGAAGACGACATGGAGATCGCCGGAGTCGCGAAATCCGCCGAGGAAGCGGTGGAGCTGACGCTTCGGCTGGAGCCGGATTTGGTGCTCATGGACATCCAGATGCCGGGGATCGGGGGCATCGAAGGGATCAGGCGCATCATGGAACTCCGTCCGGAGACGAAAGTGCTGATCTTGACGACGTTCGTGGATGACGAATATATCGTCGACGGATTGGCGAGCGGAGCCTGCGGATTTCTGATGAAAGACTTGCCCGGGGACAAGCTGATCCAATCCATACGCGATGCGCATAACGGCCATCTCATGCTGCCGGCGGCCGTCGGGGCGAAGCTGGCCGCCCGCCTGGCCAAGCAGACGGCGGTTCCTTACGGTTTCGAAGCGGTGCGCCGCAAGGCCGAAGGAGCCAGCCTGTCGGAGAAGGAGCGCGCGATCGCCGAACTGCTCATCGCCGGCAACTCCAACCGGGAGATCGCGGCCGATCAAATCATGAGCGAAGGCACCGTTCGCAATTACGTCAGTTCCATCTATGGGAAGATCGGAACGAACGACCGGACGATCGCCATCATGACCTTGAAGCTTTTGCTGGGAAAGTGACAGTCACACCCGTGTCATAGGAGGGCTCTCCAACATGCGTTGGAGGGCTCTTTTTATGTTGGGCAAGCGGCCCGGACCTGCCGCTGCGGGGTGACTTGTCATCGGAAAAATCGTTATCGTGTCAGCGTTCGAAGCCGTCGGAATTGGGTTCGGCGTCACTGTCGCCCGTATCGGCGATGGCTTAGCATAAATTTCGACTCTCAGGGTGGGGGGGCCGGGCGCTGCCGATCGAGGCCGATCTCGGCAAGGCCCGGATGTTGGGAAATCGCAAGATCATCTGCAGCCATATTTGGAGGTTATGACGTGAAAAAGACGTTACGCATTTTCCTTATGCTCGCGCTTGTCCTCGGCGCGTTCTCGTCCGTCGTTCCGCCGCGAACGGACGCGAAAGAACTCGATCAATACGTTTTTTACGCGGACGGATTGGGCAGCGGAATTCACGATTACAGTTGGGCGGATCACGATCTGCGCGACCATTCGATTACGCATGCCGGCGATTCGTCGATCCGGCTGAGTCCAAGCCGGGACGGCGCATTGTACTTGTACAGCAACCGCTATTTCCTGACGCACGATTACAACACGCTGGAATTCTGGATCCACGGAGGCACCGCCGGGGGACAGCAGCTGAACGTGCTGCTGCAGGCCGGCGGCACCACGGTGGCCAAGGTGGACCTCGCGAATTATTTGCCGGAGGGCGAATTGAAAGCGGGGGTCTGGCAGAAGGTGCAGATCAACCTGCTGCCGCTGCGGATGCCGAACGGTCTGTTCGACGGCATCCTGCTGCAGGACAAGACCCAAGCCGACCAACCCGACGTCTATCTGGACGACATCCGGCTCGTGCAGGAGCCGGAGCCGGTTCCGAATACGCCGCCGAAGCCGGTGGAGGAGCAGATCGTCGTCTATGACGATAAGCTGGGCTCCGCATTCGAGGGTTTCACCGTCGGCGCGCAAGCCTGGAATGAGGCCGTGACGGTGCATTCGGCCGTCTATTCGATCCGCCTGGATCCGAGCGAGGCCCGCTTCCTGAAAATTTATAAGGACCGGGTCAACGATACCTCCGAATACAATGTGCTCGATTTCTGGATCAACGGCGGGGTAAACGGCGGCCAATACGTTGATTTGACGCTGGAGGCCGGAGGAGAAGAGAAGACCAGGGTCGAGTTGAACGGCTATTTGCCGAACGGCAAAATATTGGCGAACACTTGGCAAGAGGTAAAAATCCCGCTGGACAAGCTGGATATTAAGGACGGCTTGATCGACGGCTTCGTTTTCCGCGGGCATAATCCGAACGAAACGCAGGAGCCGGTGTACATCGACGATATTGCGCTTATCCGCAAAACCTACGAGCAGCCGAAGCTCGCCGGCATCACGTTCGCGAACGATTCCTTGCTGATGTACGCCGGGAATGCCGAACGGCCGATGCTGACGGCGAATTTCGATAACGGGTACACGGAGACGGTGACCCGGAACGTCTACTGGACGTCCAGCGCGCCGGACGTCATCTCGGCGTCGAACGGAACGCTGACCGCGCTCAAGACGGGCAGCGCGACGATTACCGCGGAATACGGGAACCAGGTCGCGACGCTGGAAGTGAAGGCGGTCGAGGCGATCGCGGAGCCCGTGTACGCCGACGGTCTGCAAGAGCAATGGGACGATTGGAGCTGGGGCATTCGCGATCTGAACTCGGCCGACAACGCGCATGGAGGCGCGAAAGCGATCAAGTTCGAGCCCCGCTGGTGGCAAGGCGTGTACTTCAACCGGGAAGACAGCTATTCGGTCGACGATTACTACGGCTTCGAATTTTGGATCCGCGGGGGAACCGAGGGCGGCCAGAAAATCCGGTTCGTCGTGCAGGACATGAACGCGATCCTCGGCTCGGTCGTGCTGGACGACGTGCTTCCCGAAGGCATCAAAGCCGACGAATGGCAGAAGGTGACCGTCCGGCTGAAGGACCTCGACATCACCGAAGGGTATTTCAACGCGATCGTGTTCCAAGCTTGGGATTCCGAGGAACAGTCGCCCGTGTACATCGACGACGTGAACGTGCTCCGCTACAAGGACCGCGTCGAAAATCCGAAGCCGCCCCCCACGAACGTTTCCGTCTCGATCGATACGTCGGCGGACCGGAAGCCGATCAGCCCGGACATTTACGGGGTGAATTACGAGGAGATCGAGCCGGACGGCGTCTCCGCGCTGAAAAATTATTCCGTCATGCGGTGGGGCGGCAACGCGGCGACCCGGTACAACTGGGAGCTGAACGTGCAGAACCACGCGTCCGACTGGTTCTTCATGAACCTGCCGAAGGACAACGCGCCGAACGAGACGCTGCCGAACGGTTCCCGAACGGACCAGCTCATGGGCGAGTGGCTGAAGAACGGCAGCAAAGTGCTGCTGCAAGTGCCGACGATCGGATGGACGCCGAAAGACCGCAGCGTCAGCGTCGGATATTCGGTGAAGAAGTACGGTCCGCAGCAAATGACGGAATGCTCGTACGGAGAACCCTGGTGCAATCCGGACGCGGGCAACGGCGTGCGCAAGGACGGCACGCTGATCACGAACAACGATCCGCACGATACGTCCATGGCGGTCGGGCCGGATTTCGCGGCCCGGTGGATCGAGCACATCCAAGAGCGTTTCGGGGACCAAGTCCACGATTACGCGCTCGACAACGAACCGATGCTGTGGCCGTATACGCATCGGGACGTGCACCCGCAAATGACGACCTCCTCCGAGGTATGGGAATATACGAAGTCCTACGGCAGCGCGATCAAGCAGGCCGATCCGAAGGCCCGCGTCTTCGGTCCGGTCGTATGGGGCTGGTGCGCATACATGTACTCGGCGAAGGACGGATGCTCGCCCGGCGCGGACTATCAGTTGCAGGGCAACAAGCCTTTCCTGCAGTGGTATCTAGAGCAGGTCCATCAATATGAGCAGACGAACGGCGTTCGCTTGGTGGATTACCTGGATATCCATTATTATCCGACCGAAGCGGGAGTCGCCATCTCCGAGGACGAATCCAAAGGGACGGCGGCGAGAAGGCTGAAATCGCTGAAGGCGCTGTACGATCCGAACTTCCGCGACAGTTCGTCCTGGATCTGGGAGCCGGTCAATCTGATCCCGCGCATGAAGAAGCTTATCGCGGACAGCGCCCCCGGCACGAAGCTGGCGATCACCGAATACAACTTCGGGAACGGCAGAGGCATCAGCAGCGGATTGGCGCAAGCCGAAGCGCTCGCGATCTTCGGACGGGAGGGCGTCGATTTGGCCGCCCGTTGGGGACAGCCGCTCGCGGGTACGCCGCTGGAAGACGCGTTCAAGCTGTACTTGAACTATGACGGCAAAGGCGGCAAGATCGACGGAGACAGCGTGCGCGCCGTCAGTTCGAACGTGGACCTCGTTGGCTCTTATGCGATCGAAGGCAAGGACGGCAAGTTGTACATCCTGCTGTTCAACAAAGATACCGCGCCGAAGCAGGTCGATTTGAGCGTAGTCGGCCGGGCGGCGGCGAGCGGGGACGTTTACCGGTTTGACGCGACCCGGCGGCTGGGATTCCTGCAAACGATCGAGCTGGGCGAAGGAACGGCCCTGGAAGTGCCGGCCCGTTCCGCTACGCTGATCGTAGCGAACGCTTAAAGAGGAGAAGACTAGATGAACAAGAAGACATCACGCCGATTGGCGGCCGTTGCTCTCTCGCTGTTCCTGCTCGGGCATGCGGTTGCCGCGGCGGCGGCGCAAGCCGAGAAGCGATTTACCGACGTGAAACCCGGAGCATGGTACGAAACAAGCGTCGGATGGGCGTTCCAACACGGCATCGTGGCCGGCTATCCGGACGGCACGTTCCGGCCGAACGCCCCTTTGACGGAAGCGGAGTTTGTGACCATGCTGCTGAAGCGGGCGGGAATTCCCATTCGGGAGAAGCAGCCGGGGGAGAAATGGTTCGCTCCGATCTACGAAAAAGCGACTGAGATGCATTACGGGGTTCGCGCGGCGGATGCGGGCAAGCTGCAGACACGGGGCAAGGCGGCGGCGTTGATCGCCGCTTCGCTCGGCCGAACGCTGGATGAGGAAGCGGCCATCCGTTTCCTGCTGGACGAAGGAATCGCGAAGGGGCGGTCCGTCGGCGGCCGGATCGATTTCGCCCCGAATGCGACGATGACGCGGGCCGAGGCAGTCAGCTTCATGCAGCGCGCAGCGGAATATGCCGCCAAGCATCCGGTTGCGGACGATCCGGATTCATCCGGCACGGAAAATTCCGCCGGCAAGGACGGGATGCAGACCGGGGGCTCGACAAACGCGGGCGGGGGGACCGGAAACTCCGGAAGCAGCTCCGGCGGAAATTCCGGCGACGGCGGGAGCCCAGGTGCCGAGCGGCCGGATTCCCCTCCGCCTTCGGCGGACAACCTGGCGGAGCGGACCGAGCAGCTCGCGGAACGGATCGACGAGCTGGGACTGACGGTCGAGAAGAACGGTCAAGTTCTGTCGGTGTCCCACCCCTCCGGTCAAGGGAACGGGGCGATCTTGATTCCCGCCTCCGACGGCGTGGGTTCCGTGCAGGTTCTGGACGATTCCGAAGCCGGCTGCCTGCAATCGGCCCATGCGCTGCTGCAGTATGCCGGGATCGCGATCGACCGGACCGTTTTCACGAACACCCTGGCGGCCGTCAAGGAATCCGGCAATAACGCGGCGCTCAAGATCGGCAGCCAGCTTCTCACGTTCCAGCGCACGAACACGCCCGGGCAAATCACGATCCAATACGCGAAGTATTGATTCGGCGAATGGAAACGACCCATTCGACGAATGGGAGGCGCTGCCGGACGACGGCATGGCGTGATGAAAATCTGGCTCTATGACCGAAGACGCGTGCTTCATCCCTTTGGGATCGAAAGCACGCGTTTTTTTTGACCGATCAGAATTCGTAACTTTTCGGGGTGAAGTCATGCCCCATCCCTTTCTTAGAGCGACAAGACGCCGGCCGCCCCATTCGCTGAGGCGGTAAGGCTAACGGACACGGCGGACGCTATGGGGGTCTCTCCTTGGCAAAGGTGCATTTTAACGGACACAGTTGCGCTTATTGGGTGAAAAACCCCAGGAATAACCGTAAAAGGTTACGGATAAGGGCCGCTGTGTCCGTTACGTTTTGAAAATGAAGGATTTTGATCCATTAGCGGCTGCGGTGTCCGTTAGAATCAGAACCCGTGACGGGGAGGAGGGGGATTCGGTGAGGAACGGTACCGAATGGGCAGGAAGACGGGATTAAGCTTGCCGCGCAAGCATAATCCCCGCCAACGCGCGCGGGCCACAGCTGATTAAGATTGCCGCGCAAGCTTAACCCCCGCCAACNACTGAGGCGGTAAGGCTAACGGACACAGCGGACGCTTTGGGGGTCTCTCCTCGGCAAAGGTGCATTTTAACGGACACAGTTGCGCTTATTGGGTGAAAAACCCCACGTATAACCGAAACTGGTTACGGATAAGGGACGCTGTGTCCGTTACGTTTTGAAAATGAAGGATTTTGATCCAATAGCGGCTGCGGTGTCCGTTAGAATCAGAACCCGTGACGGGGAGGAGGGGGATTCGGTGAGGAACGGTACCGAATGGGCAGGAAGACGGGATTAAGCTTGCCGCGCAAGCATAATCCCCGCCAACGCGCGCGGGCCACAGCTGATTAAGATTGCCGCGCAAGCTTAACCCCCGCCAACGCGAGGGGCAANGGATTTTGATCCATTAGCGGCTGCGGTGTCCGTTAGAATCAGAACCCGTGACGGGGAGGAGGGGGATTCGGTGAGGAACGGTATCGAATGGGCAGGAAGACGGGATTAAGCTTGCCGCGCAAGCATAATCCCCGCCAACGCGAGGGGCAACAGCTGGTTAAGCTTGCCGCGCAAGCATAATCCCCGCCAACGCGAGGGGCAACAGCTGGTTAAGCTTGCCGCGCAAGCATAATCCCCGCCAACGCGAGGGGCAACAGCTGGTTAAGCTTGCCGCGCAAGCATAATCCCCGCCAACGCGAGGGGCAACAGCTGGTTAAGCTTGCCGCGCAAGCATAATCCCCGCCAACGCGAGGGGCAACAGCTGGTTAAGCTTGCCGCGCAAGCATAATCCCCGCCAACGCGAGGGGCAACAGCTGGTTAAGCTTGCCGCGCAAGCATAACCCCCGCCAACGCGCGCGGGCAACAGCTGATTAAGATTGCCGCGCAAGCATAACCCCCGCCAACGCGAGGGGCAACAGCTGATTAAGCTTGCCACGCAATCATAATCCCCGCCAACGCGAGGGGCAACAGCTGGTTAAGCTTGCCGCGCAAGCTTAACCCCCGCCAACGCGAGGGGCCACAGCTGGTTAAGCTTGCCGCGCAAGCTTAACCCCCGCCAACGCGAGGGGCCACAGCTGGTTAAGCTTGCCGCGCAAGCTTAACCCCCGCCAACGCGAGGGGCCACAGCTGGTTAAGCTTGCCGCGCAAGCTTAACCCCCGCCAACGCGAGGGGCCACAGCTGGTTAAGCTTGCCGCGCAAGCATAATCCCCGCCAACGCGAGGGGCAACAGCTGGTTAAGCTTGCCGCACAAGCATAATCCCCGCCAACGCGTGGGGCCACAGCTGATTAAGCTTGCCACGCAAGCATAATCCCCGCCAACGCGAGGGGCAACAGCTGGTTAAGCTTGCCGCGCAAGCATAATCCCCGCCAACGCGAGGGGCCACAGCTGGTTAAGCTTGCCGCGCAAGCTTAACCCCCGCCAACGCGAGGGGCCACAGCTGGTTAAGCTTGCCGCGCAAGCTTAACCCCCGCCAACGCGAGGGGCCACAGCTGGTTAAGCTTGCCGCGCAAGCTTAACCCCCGCCAACGCGAGGGGCCACAGCTGGTTAAGCTTGCCGCGCAAGCTTAACCCCCGCCAACGCGAGGGGCCACAGCTGGTTAAGCTTGCCGCGCAAGCTTAACCCCCGCCAACGCGAGGGGCCACAGCTGGTTAAGCTTGCCGCGCAAGCTTAACCCCCGCCAACGCGAGGGGCCACAGCTGGTTAAGCTTGCCGCGCAAGCTTAACCCCCGCCAACGCGAGGGGCCACAGCTGGTTAAGCTTGCCGCGCAAGCTTAACCCCCGCCAACGCGAGGGGCCACAGCTGGTTAAGCTTGCCGCGCAAGCTTAACCCCCGCCAACGCGAGGGGCCACAGCTGGTTAAGCTTGCCGCGCAAGCTTAACCCCCGCCAACGCGAGGGGCCACAGCTGGTTAAGCTTGCCGCGCAAGCTTAACCCCCGCCAACGCGAGGGGCCACAGCTGGTTAAGCTTGCCGCGCAAGCTTAACCCCCGCCAACGCGAGGGGCCACAGCTGGTTAAGCTTGCCGCGCAAGCTTAACCCCCACCAACGCGTGGGGCCACAGCTGGTTAAGCTTGCCGCGCAAGCTTAACCCCCGCCAAGGCGAGGGGCCACAGCTGCTTAAGCTTGCCGCGCAAGCTTACCCCCCGCCAACGCGAGGGGCCACAGCTGGTTAAGCTTGCCGCGCAAGCTTACCCCCCGCCAACGCGAGGGGCCACAGCTGGTTAAGCTTGCCGCGCAAGCTTACCCCCCGCCAACGCGAGGGGCAACAGCTGATTAAGCTTGCCGCGCAAGCTTAACCCCCGCCAATGCGTGAGGCAACAGCTGATTAAGCTTGCCACGCAAGCTTAACCATCGCCTCTCCGGACAAACGGGTTCCAATGGTCATGTTCATTTGAGTACAGGATTGAGGATGTTCGTGGGAAAGTGGCTGAAGAGAGACTTCAGAGGCACGAATCAAAAAGACCGTCAGGGACGAATTTTTCCGTGACGGTATTTCTTGATTTTGCGGGACACCCCAACTAACGTCCAGGTGCCATTCCGACCTTGGACGATTTCATATGGAGCGCCTCCGCCTTATGATGAAATCAGTCGAAAGGATGAAAGGAAGCGGTCACGTTGGAAAGGTTCGCGCCATTTCCGCTTCGCGCGTGGATCGCCATTGCTGCATGTTTGGTCCTCGCGGCCTTCCATACGTTACACCCCATTTTGCCTCGCGGAGAAGCGTATTCGGACGGGTTAGCCCCGCCTTGGGCGTCTTCGGCCGCGGCGGTCCTGGGTCTGTTCTCCGTTCTGCCGTCGAGCGGTTGGACGAAACTTCGTTTGATTCCGCGGCAGGTTTTGGCGGCTGCCGGCTTGGCGGCAGGGCTGCTGATGGCTTGGTCGTCGGCCGGAATCGGCTGCGACGTTCTTCGCTTTGCCGCTTTGGCGGGATTCGACGGTTACCCTCCGAGAGTCGACTGGATGGGCTTCGCGCAACGCGCGATCAGCCTGCTCGGGGCCGTGATGCTTTTCGTGAACCACGCCCGTTTCCGCCGGGAACCGTTTGTTTGAACGTCGCGGAGAGCTTAAGTGCGAAAAATTACTGTACTTATAAAAACTTCCTCTGAACGCGGTCGCTCATCTTCGAAGACTTCGGAAGGAAGTTTTTCTTTTTTTCCTCTTGAAGCTTACGTGACGTCATGTTTTATACTAAACCTACCGGTAAATGATGGCGCGCCTACAAGGGGATGGTTATGAAGCGGAAATGGAAAGTCGGGGAGCTTGCGAGGATGGCCGGCCTTACCGTCCGCACCTTGCGGTATTACGACCAGATCGGGCTGTATTCGCCCTCGGGGCACACCGAATCGGGGCATCGGATATACGTGGAATCCGACCTTGCCCGTCTTCAACAGATCCAGTCCCTGAAAGAGCTCGGTTTAACGTTGGAGGAAATCAAAGCCGCGCTCGGCGGCGAACGGTTCAGCATGCTCGAGATCGTCTCCTTGCAGATCGAGCGTCTGAAACAGAACATCAGCGTCCAGCAAAAACTGTTGCAAGAATTAGAGAGCGTCGCGAACCGGATCCAGAGGGACGAACCGCTTACCGTCGAAAATTTCGCGAATGTCCTGGCTTCGATGCGGAAAACGCACGAGAAGTTTTTCGCGGAACGGCGATCAAGCTGGGATCGGCACTTGGACCGGCTCGGAGATTTTCTGGAGAGCCGGCCGGAAACACCCTATTCAGGAGGATGAACGGACCATGGAAAAGGAACGTTCCGCCAATCATGATACTTTCGTAATCGAAAAAACGTATAAAGCTGCTCCCGACCGAGTGTTCGCCGCTTGGTCGGACCCGGAGTCCAAAGCCCAATGGTTCCCGAGAGCGGAGAAGTTCGAATTCCGCGTCGGCGGACAGGAGTTCAACCGCGGGGGGCCGACCGACGGTCCCGTTTATACTTACGATGCCCGATATCAGGAAATCGTGCCGGATCGGCGAATCGTGTACTCTTACGTCATGGACATGGGGGATACGCGCATCTCCGTATCGGTGACGACCGTGGAATTCCGGCCGGCGGGCGAAGGCACGCGGCTCGTATACACGGAACAAGGGGTATATCTTGACGGCCATGATACGCCCGAACAACGGCAGCACGGAACGAATGTCCTGTTGGACAGGCTGAGCCAAGCGTTGGGAGAGGGGTAGTGGGAGCCGCTCGCGGTTCCGCGGATCAGGCCGGCCTGCGCGAGTGGATCGGACTGGCCGTCCTGGCCCTTCCGGCATTGCTCGTGTCGATCGACGTGTCGGTCATGATCCTGGCGCTGCCGCACATCGGCACCGGACTCGGCGCCGACAGCGTCCAGCAGTTGTGGATCATGGACATTTACGGATTCATGCTGTCCGGTTGCTTGGTCACCATGGGATCGCTCGGGGATCGCATCGGTCGGCGGAAATTGCTGATGATCGGCGGAGCGGCCTTTAGCCTGGCTTCCCTGCTCGCGGCGTTCTCGCCAAACGCCGGGATGCTGATCGCGGCCCGCGCGCTGCTCGGAATCGCCGGAGCGACCGTGTCTCCTTCGACGCTGGCCTTAATCGGCAATATGTTCCGCGATCCCAAGCAGCGGTCGCTGGCCATCGGGATTTGGTTCGCGTGTTCCATGGGGGGAATGGCTCTGGGCCCGGTTGTCGGCGGAGCGATGCTGGAGCGGTTTTGGTGGGGGTCCGTCTTCTTGCTCGGCTTGCCCGTCATGATCTTGCTCCTGGCGACCGCGCCGTTCCTGCTTCCCGAATACCGCCGACCGGATGCGGCCCGGATCGACCTGCCCAGCGTCGGTTTATCGCTTGGCGCGATTTTGCCGGTGATCCTCGGGCTCAAAGAAATCGCCAAAGGCGGGGTACAGGCCGCGCCTGTGCTCGCCATCGCGGCGGGTCTCGCGATCGGTTGGTTGTTCTGGTCCAGGCAGCGGAAGCTGGCGGACCCTCTGATCGACTTGCGCTTGTTCGGCAGCCCCGGTTTTCGCGCGGCATTAGGCGGTATGTTCGGCGTCACGCTGACCGGCGCGATCATGCTGTTCCTCGCGCAATACCTTCAATTCGTTCAGGGATTAAGTCCGCTGCACGCGGGGTTGTACATGCTGCCCGGGATCGCGGCTTCCATGGCCGGGATGCTGATTTCGCCGCTGCTGGCGCGCCGGATCCGCCCGGCCCGCCTCATCGCCGGAGGTCTCGCGGCGGCTTGCGCAGGCTGTCTGCTCTTCACCCAAGCGGGCCCGGAGTCCGGGATTCCGGCGATCGTCGCGGGGTATGTGCTTTTCAGCCTGGGGGCTTCTCCGCTGCCCGGCTTGTCCAGCGATCTGGTCGTCGGATCCGCGCCGCCCGATCAGGCGGGATCGGCGGCATCGTTGCTGCAGACCGGCAGCGAGTTTGCCTATGCGCTCGGGATCGCGTCGCTCGGCAGCTTGGCGACGTTCGTATACCGCGGACAGGTCGCGCCTATGATTCCCGCCGCGGTCCCGGAGGCGGCGTCGCAGGCTTCCCGCGACAGCTTGATCGGGGCGGCCGCCGCGGCGGAAGGGCTTCCGGACTCCCTGCGTTCGGCGCTTATGGACGGGGCCAAAGAAGCCTTCGCGAGCTCGATGCACGCGGTGGCCGTCATCTGCGGCGCCATCATGCTTCTCGTCGCGGTCCTGGTTTCCGCGCGGCTTCGGCATCTCCGTCCCATCGGGCACCGCGTCTCCGTGGAAACCGAATGAACGAGGACGTGCCGGGCTCTATCCCCGTAAAAAAAACGAGACTCCCGCCGCTGCGGGAATCTCGTTTTTTTTGCTGCTTTTCAGCCGGGCGCGGCGCTTTCCCTTACTGCTTGACGATCATCCAACTGATGCCGAATTTGTCTTCGATTTCGCCGTAATGAGCGCCCCACGGCTGCTGTTCGAACGGAAATTTCACCGTGCCGCCTTCGGAGAGATTCGCGAAAGCCTGACGGGCCTGATCCAGGTCGCCGAAGTTCAAGGAGAGCGAAACCGTCCGTCCTCCGCCGGCCGGTCCGAAGGTGTCGGCCAGGAACAGCACGTTTCCTCCGGCTACGGTCAGCACCATGTGCATCACTTTGTCTTTTTGCTCTTCCGGCGTTCCCGGCATCTGGCCTAAAGTCATGACCGATACGATTTCCCCGCTCAGCGCTTGCGCATAGAAGCCGGCTTGCGCTTTGGCGTCCTCCGATTGAATGTAAGCGTTCAGTTGTGCTTGCATGTTCAACATCCTTTCCATGGGTTTGTTTTTTGGTTTCTATTAAAGCGACGAACGGACAAAGAACGAATCGACACATCCGCGAAAAAGTTTTTCAAAAAATATCGGGCATTTCTTTGACCCGCCGCAGCTCGATCTCGCCGACCCCGATCCGACCGACGTCCGGCAATCGGACGGCCCACTCGATCGCCTCTTCCTTGGACCGGACGTCCACCAGCGCGAAGCTGGCCACGTCGGCCCCGGCTTTGCCGCGCAAGCCTTCCTCTATGTCCGTCGAATCTCCGTATGCGCCGCATCCGATGCGGATTCCGCTCGAAGCGGGATGCAGATGGCCGGACGCGAGCAGCACCCCCGCTTGTTCCAAGCGGTCGTTGTAGCTCCGCATCGTTTCGAGCCAATCCGGGTTCGGCGGCTTGGCGGTTTCGCCGGCCGCTTGCCGGGCTTTGACCAACAGCATGAATCTCATCGCGTTTTCCCTCCTTCCTTGCCGGAATCGTTGTTTCAGAGTCGCCTCTACTTAGACAACGAACGGATAGACGGGAAATCGACAACCGAAAAGAAAAAACTCCCCTCAGAAGCGAACGAATGGAGGGGTACGCGGGCTGTAAGCGCAATGGAACAAAAAAAGGCCCCTGCGGGGCCTGGATCGGGTTAACAGTCTCGGTTCTTCCGGCTAACTCTCGGCGCATTCCGCGGCCCGTTTCAGAAGCAGTTCCTGCTCGCGCGAATTGCGCGTCATCGAGGCCGCCCGTTTGAATTCCGCGCATGCTTCGTCCTTACGGCCCAATTTCATCAGGAAGTCGCCGCGCACGCTGGGCAGCAGGTGATAATTCTTCATCGACGGCTCCTCCGTCAGTCCGTCGACGATCTCGAGGCCGACCGCCGGGCCGAACGCCATCGACAGCGCCACCGCGCGGTTCAACTCCACGACGGGCGACGGCGCGACCTGCGCCAGCGCGTCATACAATGCCGCGATTCTCGTCCAATCCGTCTCGGACGCTTGGCGGGCCCTGGCGTGGCAAGCGGCGATGGCCGCTTGGAGCGCATACGGGCCGAACGGTCTGCCGATCCGCTCCGCTTGCTCCAGCGCGGCCAAGCCGCGGCGGATGTGCAGCTGGTCCCAGAGCACCCGGTTCTGATCCATCAGGAGGATCGGCTCTCCGGTTGCGCCGACCCGAGCTTTGAACCGCGAGGCCTGGATTTCCATCAGCGCCACGAGCCCATGGACTTCCGGCTCCGCGGGAGCGATTCTCGCCAGGATCCGTCCGAGGCGCAGCGCTTCCTCGCACAGCATCGGCCGGATCCAATTGCCGCCGGACGTCGCGGAGTACCCCTCGTTGAACATGAGGTAAATCACTTCGAGCACCGAGGACAGCCGGGCCGCAAGCTCGTCCTTCGGCGGCAGCTCGAAGGGCACGCGCGCCGCCGCGAGCGTCCGTTTGGCCCGCACGATCCGCTGGGCGACGGTGGGTTCGGGGACGAGGTAAGCGCTGGCGATTTCGTCGGTCGTGAGCCCGCCGAGCAGCCGCAGGGTGAGCGCGACCCGCGCTTCGGTCGACAAGACGGGGTGGCAGGTCGTGAAAATCAAGCGCAGCAGATCGTCCCCGATATTGTCGTCCAGCGCCGCGTCCCAATCCTCTTCCTGCCGGGTGTTCAAATCGCGGCCGATCTCTTCGTATTTGCGGTCCCGCAGCTTGTTTCGGCGGAACAAGTCCAGCGCCCGGTTTTTGGCGGCGGTCATCAGCCAGGCGCCCGGATTGTCCGGCACGCCCGAGACGGGCCAACGCTCGAGCGCCGCGATCAGCGCTTCCTGCGCCAAATCTTCGGCCAGTCCGACGTCTCGCACCATCCGCGTCAGGCTGGCGATGATTTTGGCCGATTCCATTCTCCACACCGCATCGATCGTCCGCTGAATCCGGGAATCCGTCACGGGCGCTTCTTCCTTGTCACGTGCTCCCGCAATTCGATTTCTTTCGCCAGCCAATCCGCATTTTCGTTAATCTCCGGCGCCTCGAAAATTTGCCTGAGTTCGATCGAGCCTTCGCCGGACGGGTACGGATTCGGCATGCGCCTTGCCCACTCGATCGCTTCTTCTTTCGAGCTGACTTCGATGATCGTGAATCCCGCGATCAATTCTTTGGCCTCCGTGAAGGGCCCATCCATGATTTTGGGCTTGCCTCCCGCAGCGGAATACGAGATCCGCACCGCCGCGGAACTAGGGTAGAGGCCCTCCGCCGCCACCAGCGCGCCGGCTTTCGCCAATTCCTCGTTGTACTTCATCATCGCGTCGGCAAGCTCCTGGCTCGGCTTCTCGCCGGCCTCCGTTTCGTTCGTGGCATGAACGAGCAACATGAATCTCATGTCAAAAACTCCTTCCCATCCGAGAAATTTGGCTTCCGTATAGACAACGAACAATGCGCGACGAAATCGACTGCGGGAGTTTCTATTTATCATAAAAAAGTTTGAAATATTTTACCAGAACAAGTTCGTAGAGTGGGGCTGCCGAACCCGACCTTGACGCAATTGCTCATAAGAGATATTATAGACCCACAAAGTCCACAATCAAAATGAGAAAGCAGGTGCCCCACATGTACGATTGCGCGATTATCGGAGGCGGACCGGCCGGCCTCAATGCCGCGTTAGTGCTCGGTCGGGCAAGAAGGACGGTTGTCCTGTTCGACGACCGGCAAGCCCGGAACAAAGTGACGCATGCCTCACACGGATTTATCACCCGGGACGGAATCGAACCGGGGGAGTTCAGGCGGATCGCGCTGGACGAAATCCAGCGTTATCCCTCGGTCCGATTCAAGGAAGAAACGGCAACCGATATCCGCCGAACGGAAGAAGGGTTCGAAATCCGGTCGGCGGGCGGAGAGACGATTCAAGCCCGCAAAACGATTCTGGCTGCCGGACTGAAGGAAGAGTTTCCCGAAATCCCGGGGCTGCGCGATTTCTACGGCCGGAGTCTGTTCAATTGCCCGTATTGCGACGGCTGGGAATTGCGGGATCAACCGCTCGTTCTGCTGTCGGAGGACGAACGGGCCGCCCATATGGCCAAAATCCTGTATAACTGGAGCCGAGATTTAATCATATGCACGAACGGCCGCCGCCCGCTTACGGAGGAACGGATCGGGAAGCTTGCGTCGCGGGGCATCCGGGTGATCGAGACTCCGGTTACCGAATTGTACGGCCAGAGCGGCAAGCTGGAGCAGGTGCGGTTCGCGGACGGATCCCGCATCGAACGGACCGGGGGATTCGTCACCCCGAAATGGATTCCGAAGGCGTCGTCCTTTGCCGAGCAGTTAGGGTGCGAGACGACGGACCTGGGGGCGATCCGAACCGACGCCATGGGGAAAACCGGCGTCCCGGGGCTGTTCGCGGCGGGAGACGCGGCTTACGTGGGACCGTCTCAACTGATTTATGCCGCCGCCTCCGGAAGCAAAGCCGCGATGATGGTGAACGCGGATTTGACCGACGAAGACTTCCCCGACTTATAAGCCGAGGAACGGAGGATCATCATGAAATATTCGCAGGCGACGGATTACGCGCTTCACGCGATGCTGCTTCTGGTTTCCGAAGAATCGGACAGACCGACGAGCGTTCAATCGTTGGCCGAGAAGCTGCGCGTGTCCCCGACGTATCTCTCGAAATTGCTGGCCAAGCTGGTCAAGGCCGGCTTGATCCGGTCCATGCCCGGCGCGAACGGCGGGTACCGGCTCAAGCGCGGCCGGGACGAAATTTCTTTCCTGGACGTGATCCAAGCGATCGAAGGGAACGCCTCGATGTTCGAGTGCAGCTTCGAACACGGCAGCGAGTGCCTGATCCAGCAAGTCGTGTCGGAAGCCGAACGGCAGATGGAGGGTTATTTGGAGAACCGAAAGCTGGCAGAGCTCGCGGCGGAGTTGAAAAGCAGACAGACCGCACGACGGCACGACTGAAGTTTAAATGAGGAAACGAAAGGTTTACAATAGATTCGTTGGTTCGATCTTCAAGCGAGGGGAAGCTGCCGGGCTTCTCCATGGACGGCAAATCGATGCAGAGAGAGGGCGATACCATGCGAATCGCGGAAGGCGTAGAAATGTTGGAGCTGAATTTGGGGCCGATGACGATCCACCCGGTGATCCTGTTCGACCGGGATTCGTGGACGTTGGTCGACACGGGGATGCCGTTCTCGGTACCGGCGCTGCGTGAACTGGCGAAGCAAGCCGGAGTCGGGGATTTGCCGCTGCGGAACGTCTTGCTGACGCACCAGGACATCGACCATATCGGCGGATTGCCGGGCATTCTGGCGGAGGAGCGTGAGGCTCCGGTCGTCTATGCCCATCCGGACGACGCGCCGGCGATCGACGGCAAGCAGCCATTCGTGAAAATCACGCCGGAGCGGGTCGAACAGCTTCGGCAGCAGATGTCTCCATCCGACTTCGGGTTGTTCGAGCGGACGTTCCTGCATCCGACGCGTCCGAACGTGGACCGGACATACGCGGACGGCGAGACGCTGCCGATCGGCGGGGGTTTGACCGTCATCCATACGCCGGGACATACGCCCGGCCATGTCAGCCTGTATCATCAGCCGACCCGGACGCTGATCGCGGGAGACGCCATGGTCGCCGCGGAAGGCGAATTGAACGGGCCGAATGCCCGGGTCACCCCGAACATGGAACAAGCCATGGAATCTTTGAAGAAATACAAAAATTTCGACGTCGCACGGGTCGTCTGCTACCATGGCGGACTCGTCGAAGGCGACGTCAACGAACGCATCGCCAAGCTGGCTGACCGATCGTGATCCGCGTCGCTCTCGCGCTCGTTCTGGCGCTGGCGGGGGGCGGGCTGTTCACGGTCATCCATATTCCGCTGCCTTGGCTGCTCGGGCCGATGACCGCGGTGTTTCTCGGCGCCCGCCTGATCAAGGGGTTCCAGCTGAAGTGGCCCGGCTCGCTGCGCAATACCGCCATGATCATCATCGGCTACTCGTTCGGCCTGTCGCTCACGACGGAGGCGCTTGCCGATATGGGCAGGCAGTTGCCCACGATGGTGCTGATGACGGTGCTGCTGATGGTGTTCAGCGCCCTGATCGCCTTCACGGTCGCGAAAATCACCGGCGACCCGCTGCCGACCGTCCTGCTCGGCAGCGTGCCCGGCGGGTTGTCGCAAATGCTCATTTTGGCCGAAGAAGCCCAAGGGGTCGACCTGACGATCGTGACGTTCATGCAGGTATCTCGGCTGATGATGATCATTTTCTGCGTGCCGCTGTTGATCTTCAGCCCGCTGTTCGGGGGTACGCATTCGGCGGATGCCGCAGCGGCGGCCGGGAGCGCGGGGGCGGATTGGGGCGGCTTGTTCCCGAATATCCTGCCGTTCGCCGCCGTCTGCGTGGCCGCGGCGTTCCTGGCGCAGAAAATCCGGTTTCCGACCGCGTTCCTGCTCGGCCCGATGATCGTAACCGCCGTGCTCCACCTGTCCGGCGCGTACGGTCCGGCGCTGCCGACGCCGCTGCTGAATGCCGCGCAGCTGCTCATCGGCGGCTATGTCGGCTTATTGCTCCATCCGGAGAACCTGGAGCACAAAGTCCGCACGATCGGACTCGCCATCCTGAGCGGGCTCGCGCTGATCGCGGGCTCGCTGGGCTTCAGCGTACTCCTGACGGAGCTGCACCCGATCTCCGCGGCGACGTCGTTCCTGAGCCTGGCGCCGGGCGGCATGGATCAGATGGGGATCATGGCGAAGGAGGTTCACGGCGATCTCGCGATCGTCAGCTGTTACCAGCTGTTCCGCATTTGGTTCATTTATTTCGCGGTGACTCCGCTCATCCGGCTGATCATCAAACGATTGGCGCCGTCAGGGCATGCCGGCGGCCGGACGGCAGGCGAGCGCTGAAGGACCTTGGTTATAAGAGGATGCTACGAACCGGCGGGGACGTTACGATCTCCGGCGGTTTGTTTCGTTTAACGGTCCGTTTTGAACGCATGGTATACTGGTTTCGAGGCTGTACGACATTCCCATGCGGGAGGCGCGAAATGGCGGCTAATCGTTCGGTTATCGAGTGGTTGCTGGACTCCGATCCTTCAATCCGTTGGCAAGTCATGCAGGACCTGATCGGCGCGCCTGCGGAGAAGACGGCGGCCGAACGGGCGAGGGTGGCCGCCGAAGGCTTCGGCGCCCGGTTGCTCGCCCTGCAGAGGCCTGACGGCACGTGGGGCGGCGCGGCGTGGAACCGCGGGTGGGACTCCACGATGCACGTCCTGACGCTGCTGCGGGAACTGGGACTTGATCCCGCGTGCGCCGAGGCACGCCGAGCGGTAGGCTTGGTCCGCGACCGGGTGACGTGGCGGGGGTGGGACTTGGACGGCGCGTGGCGGGGAGAGGAATGGACGGGAAATCCTTTCTTCGCGGGCGAGGTCGAGCCTTGCATCAACGGACAGGCGGCGGCGAGCGGCGCTTACTTCGGGCAGGACGTCCGACGGATCATCGGCCGTTTGCTGGGCGAGCAGCTGCCCGACGGCGGCTGGAACTGCGAGGCCGGGAACGGCTCGACTGCGTCGTCGTTCAACACCACGATCTGCGTGCTGGAAGCCCTGCTCGAATACGAACTGGCCGGCGGGGGCAGCGCCGAGGTGACGGAAGCCCGCCTTCGCGGGCAGGAGTACCTCCTCGAGCGCAGGCTTTTCCGGCGGCGGTCGACAGGCGAGGCGATCGAGCGGGATCGCAAAGGCGGAGCCGACTGGACGCGCTTCTCTTTTCCGACTTGGTGGCATTACGACGTGCTGCGGGGATTGGAGTACCTCCGCAGAGCCGGCGCCAAGCCGGACGAGCGCGCGGCCGAAGCGATCGGGCTGGTAGAGTCGAAGAGGGGCGAAGACGGCAGGTGGCTGCTGGAGTATCGGCATCCAGGCACGATGGCGGCCGAAGTGGACGAGGGAGAGGGCCGCCCGAGCCGATGGAACACGCTGCGCGCTTTGCGAGTATTGAAATGGTACTCGGAAGGTTAATCATAGATGGCACAAACGCCTTCGTTTCATCGGAAACGAGGGCGTTTGTCTTCCATCTGAAGATGAGCGCAACCTCAAAATCCGTTCCAAACCACCGTTTGTTCGACCGGACGGCGGTAGGAGGGGCGGGCCGGTGCGGCCGCCTTGCCGATGGCCACGAGCAGGACCGGCACGTAGCGGCTGGGGATTCGGAACGTTTCGGACAACCCGGCGGCGTCGAATCCGCCGAGCGGGCACGAATCCAAGCCCGCCGCCTTCGCCGCGAGCATCAGCTGCATGGCGGCCATCGAAGCGCCGCGGAACGCTTGATCGCGCGAAAGCTCAGGGTAACTCGCGTATGCGGATTCGACATCCTTGACCCAGCTTTCCTTCAGTTCTTCCGGCATCAGACCCGCGCGCACGGCATCTCCCAGCACCGCCTCGGCATCCCGGTCCGCCCGCAGATCCCCCAGGACCGCGACCACGGCGGAAGCTTCGACGACCTGGCGCTGGCCGTCCGCGATCGGCAGCAGCTTGGCTTGGGCGGACGGGTCGGAGAACGCAAGGAATTTCCAGGGTTGGATATTCCAGGCCGACGGCGCGGTATTGGCCATTTCCAACAGGTTCGAGATCTCTTGCCTCTCCAGTCGATAACCCGGATCAAAATGCCGGACGGAATGCCGGGTTTTGAACATGGCGAAAACATCGGGTTTGGCGAGTAAAGTCATGGGGAATCTTCTCCTTTTCATGAAATCGAATGGACCGTGGGACGCCGGGTTCGCCGAGTCGCCCTCTTGCGCCCCAGCAGATTCGTGCCGATCACGCCCGCCAAAATCAGCGCGGAGCCGACGACGTGGACAACCGTGAATTCCTCGCCTAGCAGCGTCACCCCCGCCGCGATCGAGACGATCATCGACAAGTGGGTGAACACGCCCGTTTTGGACGCCTCCAGTTTGGAATAGGCATAATTCGACGCCAGCGAACTGACCAGCGAGGACAAGACGCCCAGGTAGAGAACGGCCGCGATGAAACCGCCGTCGGCCATCGGCGCCAGCATGCGGCCTACGTTGCCTGCTGCCGCGTGCTGCGCAACCGACATGACGAGAAATACGGCAAACCCGACGCCTTGCATCCAGTAGCTCATCTCCGCCGGACTGTAGACGTTTCTGAGCGAGCGGGCGAATACGCCGTACCCGGCCGAGGCCAGCACGGATAGCAGCAGCAGCACGATGCCCGCCGTATCGGCCGTGCCGACGCCGTCCCCCTTCATCAGGATCAGGACGGCCACGCCGGAAGCCGAGAGCAAGATGGACGCCTTTTGCCAGCCGGTCGTCGTCTCCTTCAGAAACCAGGAGGCGAACAGCATCGTCAAGAACGGGGTCAAAGCGAAAATGATGCCCCCCTCGGACGAGGAAGCGTGCTCCAGGCCGAACGCCTGGAACGTGAAGAAGGCGATCGGATACAGGGCCGACAGCAAAACGATTTTCATCAACGGTTTGCCCCGGTATCGCAGCCGAACCCGGCCCAGCAGCACCGGAACCGTAAAGGCGGCGAACGAAATCGCGAACCGGAACATCAGCGTATCGATCGGGTCCGCGCGTTCCAGCGCCAGCTTGGTGAACAGAAACGATAATCCGATGATCGTCGGGGTCAGCACCGCGGCGAAATAGGCAAGCGACAGTCCTTTCGCGCGTATGGAAATCCTCTCCTTTGCATGCGGTTCGGAATCGGGCATCGCGAACTTCCGATCCTCTGTTTGCATCGTAAGGCAGGAGGAGAAGCCGAACAACCGCGATTTTCCAGAACTGTATCGATACAGTTCGCCGAATGGCATATAATGAACGTAACAAGGGGGGATCGCGGTGACGAAATACGAGGCCGTTTTCGCGGATCTGGAACGCAAGATGAACGAAGGAGAATACCGTTCGGGGCAGAAGCTTCCGTCCGTACGCGGCGCGGCCGAATCGTACGGATGCAGCGTCAGCACGGTGATCCGGGCTTACACGGAGCTCGAGAAACGCCACTTGATCTATTCGGTCCCGCAAAGCGGCTACTACGTCGTGGCGAAATCCGCCGATCCGCCGGATCGTGGCGACGGCACCCTCATCGACTTCTCGCCCGCCTCGCCGGATTTGAACGTGTTTCCTTATCTGGACTTCCAGCATTGCCTGAACAAGGCGATCGACACCTACAAATACAACCTGTTCACGTACGGCGAATCCAAAGGATTGGAAAAGCTGCGCCATACGCTCGCGTCCCATTTGACGGACAGCAGGGTTTTCGCGAACGCGGAGCGGATCGTGGTGACGTCGGGCGTTCAGCAGGCGCTGGAAATTTTGGCGAAAATGCCGTTTCCGAACGGAAACCGGACGATCTTGGTCGAGCAGCCGAGTTACGATTTCTATTTGCGGTTTCTGGAGGCGGAAGGCCTGCCGGTGATCGGCATCGCCCGAACGGCGGCGGGGATCGACTTGGGAGAGCTCGAAGAGAAGTTCAAGACGGGCGGCATCAAGTTTTTCTATACGATGTCCAGATGCCACAATCCGCTGGGGACGAGTTACAGCGGGAAGGAGAGAAAAGAAATCGCCCGGATGGCCCGCAAATACGGCGTGTACGTCGTCGAAGACGACTACATGGCCGACCTGGGAGACGATCCGGGCTTCGAGCCGATCTATGCGCTGGACGGCGCGTCGCACGTCGTTTATTTGAAAAGTTTTTCCAAAATCATTTTCCCGGGCTTGCGCCTGGGGGCCGCCGTTTTGCCGGAGAGGCTCCTCAAGACGTTTCAGGATTTCAAACGGTACGCGGACACTTCGCTGTTGTCCCAAGCCGCGCTGGAAGTGTACATCCGCAACGGCATGTACGAGCGGCACAAAAGCAAAATCGTCAGCCAGTACGCGGCCCGCATGCGGGCGTTGCGCGACGCCGTGAGGCGTTTCGGCGAAGCGGGACCGATCGAAATCCCGGACGTCTGCTCGGGCGTATACACGCCGTTCAAGCTTCCGCAAACGGTGAATCTGGATCGGTTGACCGAAAGGCTGGAAGCGAGAAACGTGCGCGTCATGCCCGGCAAATCGTTTTACTTGTCGGGTTACTTGGAACGGGAGAAGTTTCTGCGGATCAGCATTTCCCGCGTCCGGCCGGAGCAGATCGAGCAGGGCGTTCAGGCGATCGTCGAGGAAACGAGGCGGGCCGTTCGATAGTCGCGATCGGATTACAAATGCGACCCGCCGGTCGCTCCGGCCAACGTCCCCGATTCCGAAGGCGCCGAGCCGCCGGCTGCGGCCGGGATGGAGCGGGGCAGCCGGACCCGGAACGTCATTCCTTCTCCCGGGCGGCTGTGCGCGGTCACTTCCCCGCCGTGCATTTCCACGATTTTTTTCACGATGGACAAGCCCAAGCCGCTGCCTCCGGCGGATCGGCTGCGGGCTTTGTCGGCTTTGAAAAAACGCTCGAACAGGTGGGGGAGGTCTTCCTCCGAAACCCCGATGCCCGTGTCGGAGATTTCCGCTTCGAGGAAATCTCCGCATTCCGACAGCCGGACGCCGATCGTCCCGCCTTCGGGCGTAAACTTCACGGCGTTGTGGATCAGGTTGGTCCACACCTGGTTCAGCAGATCCGGGTCGGCCGCGATGACCGTCTCGGCCAGATCGACGTCGAACTCCAGCTTCTTGGCTTGCCACTGGGGCTCGCAAGAGAGAATGACCCGGCGAATCTGACGGTCCAACCTAAAGGACTGGGGTTCGAACGGATGCCGGTTGGACTCCAGCGAAGTGAGCTTGAGCAGGTTGTCGCTGAGCTTGGACAGCCGGGCGCATTCGAACTCGATGATCCGCAAATAATGCTGGCGGGTTTCCGGCGTTAGTCCTTCGCTCCGCAACGCGCGTGCAAACCCGCCGATCGACGTCAGCGGAGACTGGAACTCGTGCGAGACGTTGGAGATGAACTCCTGGCGCATCCGCTCCATTTGGCTTAAGTTGCTCACCATTTCATTGAAGTTTTTGACCAAGACGCCCATCTGTCCCAAGCGCCGGGGATCCGCATCCAGCTTGACGTCGTAGTCTCCTTTGGAAATTCTCCGCATGGCGTGAATCCAGGAAATGAACATTTTGATCTGTTGCCTGCCGGGATCGAAAACGAGTCGGATGAGCATCATGACGCCCCCGAACAGATTGACCATCAGGAATGCCGTCAGAATTTGCCGGCCGATCGGGTAGCCCATGTCGGGAAACCAGGTTCGGCAAATGATCGCCATGATCCAATTGGCGAGCAAATAGACGACGATCATGCTGACGTGAATGAAAACCGCCCCCGCGACAAACCATCTCCAAGGTGTCCGCGGTTTCTCCACTTTGCCGTTCGGATCCTGGATCCGCCGCAGGAAATAGGCTTCCTGGGAAGCCAGCAGCTCCTCGTGCCTCTGAAGATGCCTCTGCCGCCAGCGGCCGATCGAACGGAGACCCAGTCGTTTCATTCGCCTGCCTCCAACCGGTAGCCGAGTCCCCGGACCGTCGCGATGCGAAAGCCGAACTTGCAGTCCGGAAACCGCTCCCGAAGCCTTTTAATGTGAACGTCCACGGTCCGCTCGTCCCCTTCGTAGTCATAGCCCCAAATTTGCTCGATCAGCTGCTCGCGCGCGAACGTGATGCCGGGGTAACTCGCCAATTTGAACAAGAGCTCGAATTCCTTCATCGGCAGCGTCATCCGGCCTTCCGGCGTGATCACGGCGTAAGCCTCCCGGTCCAGTTGGATGGTTCCCACGGCGACTTGGCGGGAGATCGAGATTTTATAGCGTTTCAGAAGCGCCTTCACCCGGGCGGCCAATTCCTCCGGATCGAACGGCTTGACGAGATAGTCGTCCGCGCCCAGGCGGAAGCCTTTGACCTTCTGCGACGTCTCGCCTTTGGCCGTCAGCATGAGCAGGGGGACGTCGTACAGCTCCCGCAGCCGCTCGCAGAGCTCCCAGCCGTCCATGGCCGGCATCATGATATCGAGCACGACAAGGTCGGCGGGACCCTGCTCCATCGAAGCCAGCGCGGCCTTGCCGTTCTCCGCCTGCTTGACATCGAAGCCTTCGCGCTCCAGGAACAGGGTGACCAGCTCCCGGATATGGTCATCGTCATCGACTACGAGAATATGCGGCATGGGCTTATCGCCTCCTTTAAGAATGGGCCGGCTGCTCGGCGTCCACGACGGCGGACAGCCGATGCGCGATCACGGGCAGGCATCGGATATCCCCACTTTCTCTATTTCGGTTTCCGTCAACGGATTCGGAATCTTCGTACAGCGTAACGGTTCATTATGAACGGAATATGAATGGCGCAAACCCGCGGTTGTTCGTTGGCAATATGATACAATGCTTCCAAGGAAACCACCAACGTTAGGGATCAGGTGAACAAAGATGAACAAACCGGATGCTTTATCCGAAACGATCGGCGTCATGCAAAGCCACGTTTCGGTTCGAAAATACGCCGCGGAGCCGATTCCGCGCGCGCACTTGCTGGAGATCGTACGGGCCGGCCAAGGCGCCGCCAGCTCGCATTTCGTGCAGGCCTATTCCGTCATCCACGTAACGGATCCGGAGAAGAAGGCGCGAATCGCCGAGCTGTCCCGCAATCCGCACGTCGCGGGCTGCTCGGACTTCCTCTTGTTTTGCGGGGATCTGAAACGGTTGGAACACGCCTGCGGGAAGCAGGGGATCGCCATGGACCACGACAGCTTGGAAAATTTCGTCGTGGCGGTCGTCGATACGGCCTTGATCGCCCAGAACGCGATCACCGCGGCGGAGTCGCTCGGGTACGGCGGCTGCTATATCGGGGGCGTGCGGAACGACCCCGAAGGAATCAGCCGGGTGACGGGGCTGCCCGACAAGGTGTTTCCGTTGTTCGGGCTCTGCCTCGGGGTGCCGGCCGTCCGGAACGAAGTGAAGCCTCGGCTGCCCTTGGAGGCGATTCTCCATGAAAACGTCTACGATGAAGACAAGTACGGGGAGCTGCTGGATCGTTACGACGAAACGATGAAAGCTTATTACCGAGCCCGAACGAGCAACCGGAAAGAGACGAGCTGGACGGAAGAGATGGCCGAATTTTTCAAAGGGAAGCGAAGGGCGCATCTGCGCGGGTTTATCGAGAGCAAAGGCTTTCGTTTGCCGTGAACGCAGGCGGCCGATCGATTTTCATTCAAATGCCCGCTTGATTGTTCGCATTCCGGATGGTAAGCTGAGCTCGAACGATCAAATCATCACTTGAATGACGAGGGGCGGAGCCATGCGGAAATCTCCCGACGTATGCGAAACGTTTTGCTATGACGAAGAGAAGGTGGAGCGACTTAAGCCCGTGGCGAACGATCCGGGCGTCAGCCGGGCGGCGGCTCTGTTCAAAGCTTTGGCGGACGAGACCCGGGCGAAAATCGCCTACGCGCTTTGCCAAGAAACGGAGCTGTGCGTCTGCGACGTCGCTCATGTCACGGGGTCTACCTTGGCGAACGCCTCCCACCATCTGCGTCTGCTGAAAAGCTTGGGTTTGGCCAAGTTCCGCAAGGAAGGCAAGCTGGCGTTTTATTCCCTGGAGGACGACCACGTCCGGCAGCTCATGCTGCTCGCGGTCGCCCACGCGAAGGAAGGTGCCGGGCATGCCGCAGGCGTCTGATCGCGGGAGCGCGGAAGCGCGCGGCGTTTACCGGCTGCAAGGACTCTCGTGCGCGAACTGCGCCGCCCAATTCGAACGCAACGTGAAGGAAATCGACGGCGTCGAGGACGCGGTCCTCAATTTCGGCGCCTCCAAGCTGACCGTGATCGGCCGGGCGACCGTGGAGCAGTTGGAGAAAGCCGGAGCATTCGACGGCATTCAAGTGTATCCGGATCGGCGGAATGCATCGGAGATCAAGGTGCCGTTGTGGCGGAGGCATACGTTTCGCTCTTTCTCCGGTTCCGCCGTGCTGCTGCTTGCGGCCTGGGGGCTAAGCGCGTCCGCCGGCACCGCGGAATGGCCGAGCACGCTTCTGTACGCGGCTGCGATTCTCGCGGGGGGTTACGCGCTGTTCCTGAAGGGACTTCGCAACCTTATCCGGCTTCGGTTCGACATGAATACGCTGATGACCGTCGCCATTCTGGGGGCGGCCGCCATCGGGGAATGGCAAGAAGGAGCCGTCGTCGTGCTACTGTTCGCCTTGAGCGAATGGCTGGAGTCTTACTCCATGGAGAAGGCGCGGAAATCGATCCGTTCCTTGATCGACATGGCGCCTAAGGAAGCCTTGATCCGCCGGGGCGGGGAAGAGAAAACGGTACCGGTGGAAGAAATCTCGGTCGGCGACGTCATGATCTTGAAGCCCGGGCAGCGCGTGGCGATGGACGGCAGGGTGATCCGGGGGAACTCCTCGGTGGACGAAGCGGCGATCACGGGGGAATCCGTGCCCGCGGCCAAGGCGCCGGGAGACGAAGTCTACGCCGGCACGCTCAACGAAGAGGGCCTCCTCGAAGCGGAGGTCACGAAAAGGGCGGAAGATACGACGCTCGCCAAGATCATCCATATGGTGGAGGAAGCGCAGGCGGAAAAAGCCCCGACGCAGGCGTTCATCGACAAGTTCGCGAAATTCTACACGCCCGCCATTCTGCTGATCGCGCTGGGCACGATCCTGTTGCCGCCCCTGTTAGGGCATGGGAGTTGGAGCCAATGGCTCTATGAAGGGCTTGCCTTGCTCGTGGTCGGCTGCCCTTGCGCGCTGGTCGTATCCACCCCCGTCGCCGTCGTGACGGCGATCGGCAATGCCGCCCGTAACGGCGTGCTGATCAAAGGCGGCATCCATCTCGAAGAAATGGGCAGGGTGCGGGCCGTGGCCTTCGATAAGACGGGAACGCTCACCCAAGGGATTCCCGAGGTGACGGACATCGTCAGCTTGTCCGGCACGGACGATCGCCATTGGCTGGGAATCGCCGCCGCGATCGAGAAAAACTCGCTGCACCCGCTCGCTTCCGCGATCGTCCGCCAAGCCGAACGGATGGCGGTCGATCCGGGCGTTTGGAAGATGTCCGATTTCCTGTCGGCGACGGGGAAAGGCGCCCAGGCAAGTTGGAACGGAGCCTTGTATCGGATCGGCAGCCCGGCCTGGTTCCGGGAGCTCGGGATTCCGCTGACCGAGGAAGCGGAATCGCGAACGCTCGCCCTGCAGCAACAAGGAAAAACCGTAATGCTGCTCGCAACGGAAGAGCGGATCGCGGCCTTGTTCGCCGTGGCGGATCAAGTCCGGGCAAGCGGCCGTACGGTGATCCGAAGCTTGAAAGAAGCCGGAATCCGGAAAACGGTGATGCTGACCGGAGACAACCGGACGGCGGCTGCCGCGATCGGCGCCCAGTTGGGCGTCGACGGTACGAAGGCGGAACTCCTGCCGCAACGGAAGCTCGAGGAGATCAAGCGGCTTCTGGCCGAATACGGCAAAGTCGCGATGGTCGGCGACGGCGTCAACGACGCGCCGGCGCTGGCGGCGGCTTCGGTCGGCGTCGCCATGGGCGGCGCTGGCACGGATACGGCGCTCGAGACGGCGGACATCGCGCTGATGGGAGACGATCTCGCGAAGCTGCCGTACACGATCCGGCTCAGCCGCCGGACGCTGCGGGTCATCCAGCAGAATGTCGGCTTCGCGCTCGCGGTGAAACTGATCGCCGTATTGCTGGTCGTCCCGGGCTGGCTCACGTTGTGGATCGCGATTTTCGCCGACATGGGCGCGACGCTGATCGTCATGCTGAACAGCCTGCGTCTGGCGAGGACGAAGCGCTAGGAGGCGCCAAGCAACGCGGGATTCACGATTCCGCCCGTTCTTCCCTCCTCCTGCTGTCCCTAACGGACACCTCGGCCGCTATTTGGCGCGCGAACGCTCACTCCTTCTATCTAACGGACAGAGCGGACCTTATTGGAATCCATGCCACGCGGAAAGCGGGATTTTTTGCGCAATAAGCGCAACCATGACCGTTAGAATTCGAAAAGGGCGATCATTTTCCAAATAACGTCCGCCGTGTCCATTAGCGAGGCGTGTCCAATCCGCGTGAACGATGGAGCCGGGTACGTACAGGGCAACGATAAATAAAAAGACTGCCGAGCCATCGCTCGGCAGTCCGATCCGACACGTTACGTGTCGGCGTATAGGTATTTTAGACAGATTTTAAGCAGAGGTACATATCCTCGTTCCTTATGATAATAGTATAAACCGAAGAAAAAGATAAGTCTATACTTATTTGGAAATATTGGATATATTTCTTCCTGCCTTCAAACAATCGCTTAAAGAGGAGGGAGAATACCGGTGATCGCGCTGGAGGGAATCAGCAAGTCGTATCGCGTGGCCAAACGCGCCGCGGGCTTCAGGGAGGCGGCCAAAGCGCTGTTCTTCCGGGAGCATACGGTCGTGGACGCGCTGCGGAACGTGTCCTTCGATATCCGGGAGGGAGATATCGCGGGCTACATCGGACCGAACGGAGCGGGCAAATCGACCACGATCAAAATCATGTGCGGCATCCTGGTGCCGGAGGCAGGCAGCTGCTCCGTGCTGGGTTACACGCCTTGGAAACAGCGCATGGACTACGTGCGCCGGATCGGCGTGGTCTTCGGTCAGCGCTCGCAGCTCTGGTGGGATGTCCCGGTTATCGATTCGTTCGAAATGCTGCGGCACATTTACAAGATTCCTCCGGCGGATTACCAGCGAACGCTTGCCTTGTTGACGGAAACGCTCGATCTTGGCGACATCGTCCGGACGCCGGTCCGGCAGCTCAGTCTCGGCCAGCGCATGCGGTGCGAGATCGCGGCGTCGCTGCTGCACGAGCCCCGGATCCTGTTCCTGGACGAGCCGACTATCGGACTCGATGCCGCGAGCAAAATCGCCGTCCGCGATTTCATCAAGACGATCAACCGGGAGAAAGGCGTCACGGTGATACTGACGACCCACGACATGAGCGACATCGAGGCGCTCGCGAACCGCATCCTTCTAATCGGCAAAGGAACGTTGCTCTATGACGGCGATCTGCCCGATTTGCGGAGCCGTTACGGCAACGATCCGATGGACGGACTCATCCTGCGGTTATATCGGGAGCATCAGATATGAGCGCCTATCTCGCGATCGGAAAGATCCGTTTCCTCGCCGGCATGCAGTATCGCGCGGCTGCGGCGGCCGGCGTGCTGACGCAGCTGTTCTTCGGCCTCATTTTCCTGATGGTCTACGTGGCATTCTATGACCAGGGAGGCGCGGGGCAGCCGATTTCCCTGCGGGAAGTGGCGGCTTATATCTGGCTGCAGCAAATTTTCCTTTCCTTCATCATGCTATGGCTGCGGGACCCCGAAATCTTCTCTTTGATCACGAGCGGCAATATCGCCTACGAGTTATGCCGGCCGTGCCGGCTGTACGCGTTCTGGTTCGCCAAGCTTCTCGCCACCCGGATCTCCGGCGCGGTCCTGCGATGCTTTCCCATTCTGCTGGCCGTGTTCTTCCTGCCTGCCCCGTACGCTCTGCCCCTCCCGGCGTCTCCCGCCGCATTCGCGCTGTTCGCGGCGGCGCTGCTGATCGGGCTGTGCCTCGTGGTTTCGATCTCCATGCTGATTTATATTTCCGTGTTCTGGACGATGTCGCCGGTCGGTTCGAGTCTCATGGTGTCGGTGGCGGGGGAATTCCTGGCCGGCATGATCGTTCCGGTGCCGCTCATGCCGGGCTGGATGCAGACGGTTGCCTATCTCCTTCCGTTCCGGTGGACGACGGATTTTCCTTTTCGGGTCTATGCGGGGAATATCCCGATCGGGGAAGCCGCATGGGGAATCGGGGTCCAGCTCGCATGGTTCGCCGCGCTTGTCCTATTCGGCCAATGGCTATTGAACCGGGCGCTCCGGCGCGTCGTCGTGCAGGGAGGGTGAGGCGTTCATGCGATTGTACGTCCGATATCTGAGTCTCCTGTTCAGGTCGCAGATGCAGTACCCCTCTTCGTTCTGGCTGCTCTGCTTCGGGCAGTTTTTCATTCCGTTTACCGTGTTTGCCGGATTCTACTTCCTGTTCGAGCGTTTCGGAGAGGTCCGGGGATGGACATTCTACGAGGCGGCGCTTTGCTTCGGCGTCGTGCACCTGGCGTTCTCCATCGCGGAGTGCTTCGCGCGCGGATTCGACGCCTTCTCGAGCCTGGTCGCCGCGGGTGATTTCGACCGCCTGCTGGTCCGTCCGCGCAGTGTGGCTCTCCAAGTGCTGGGTTCCAAGTTCGAGTTCACCCGTTTCGGGCGTTTGCTTCAGGGTTTCGCCGTGCTCGGCATCGCGATCGGCAATCTCCAGGTGGAGTGGAACGCGGTCAAGGCGGCGACGTTGGCGTTCATGGTGATCGGAGGCGCCCTCGTCTTCGCGGGGATTTTCATCCTGGCGGCGACGATGTGCTTTTGGACGGTACAGGCGCTGGAGGTGGCGAATATTTTCACGGACGGAGGCAGGGAGATGGCGCAGTACCCGTTGCACCTTTACGAGAGGTGGGTGCTCGTCTTTTTCACCTTCGTCATCCCGTTCGGAGCCGTCAGCTATTGGCCTTTGCTGTCGGTCCTCGGCAAAACGGACGGTAACGGGCTCCTCTACATGGTCATGCCGCTGGCAAGCGTGCTGTTCTTGCTTCCGTGTCTCGCGGCGTGGAGCTTCGGCGTGCGGCATTACCGTTCGACCGGCTCCTAGGCGGGGACGGTTTCGACGGGAGAACCCGGTGTGTATAATGGAAGATAGAGCCGTACGAAAGCAACTTTTTCCAACCGCAAATTCAGACAGTTCTCGACATCTCGCCGCGCGTCCGATAGACTTTTCTTAAAAGAAGGACATCATGGCACGGCGGATGAGGGAGAACCGGGAATATGGGGAAAAAGCTGGTCGCGTTCATCGTTACGTTCACGATCCTGGCGGCGACTTACGGGATTTTTTTCGCTTACTTCTCTTTCAACGGGAAACAGACGCCGAAAGCCGAAGGCGGCCAGCTGGATTTGACGTCCTGGCGGTTTGCGGACGACGGAATCGTTCCCTTGGACGGGGAATGGACGTTTTACCCGCAGCGGCTATTGTCCCCCGCGGATTTTGCTTCTCCCCCCGAGACCGGAAGCCCTTCGCCCGCGGAGTCCGTCCGCGTGCCCGGGTCTTGGCCCAAGAAAGCGGGCACGACCGGCATGGCGACGTATCGGCTTCGGATCAAGGTCGCGGACGGGGATTCCGTCTACGGCCTGAAAACGTCGTCGATCCAGCTGGCCAACCGGGTGTACATAAACGGCAAAGAAATCGGCGGCAGCGGCGTACCGGCGGAGTCGAAATCCGCCTACCGAGCGGAAAACAGGCCGTTCGTCGGCTATTTCAAGCTTCAGCCCGGCTGGAACGATCTCGTCGTGCAAACGGCCAACTTCGAAATGCCCGCGAGCAGCGGCATCAACGAATCCGTTTACTTGGGCTATTCCGGCCAAATTTCACGGTTGCGCGACCAAGCGACGACGCACGATTGGATCACGGTCGTCTCTTTCCTCATCATGGGGCTGTATTTCATCGGCTTGTTCTCCCAGCGCAAAAGGGACGACTCCCTGATCTTTTTCGGCATGATCTGCCTGTTCTTCGCCTTGTTCGCGAGCACGCGGGGCGAGAGGGTCCTGTATATCCTGTCTGATTCCGTTCCGTTCTGGTTGTTCCTGCGCATTCAGACCCTCTCGGCGCTCGGGGCCGGGCTGGGCTTTTTCCTCTATTTGAACTCGGCGTTCCGGACTTACTGCACAAGGTGGCTCATCCGGGTCGGATGGGCTGCGGGAACGGTCATGATCGTTCTGTCCCTGCTCTTCCTGCCTCAAATCGATACGGCTTCGTTTCGTTTGCTGACGACGGTCTACGCTACATTCCCTTTGTTGTATGCCGTCTACATTTTCGTCACCGCGGCCTTCCACAAAGTGGAGGGCAGCCTCAACCTGGTCGTCGCGGCGATCGCTTTGAACGCGCATGCGCTCATCCAGAACTCGAACGTGTATTTCGCGGTTCCCGTCTATCAGGTGCCTCCCTTCGAGCCTTTCCTGTTCCTGCTGGCGCTGGCCCTCCTTATGTCGCTCCGCTTTTCCAACGCTTATCGTCAGATCGAGAAACTCACCGTACAACTGCTCAAATCGGACAAATTGAAGGACGAGTTCCTGGCACGGACCTCGCATGAGTTCAAGTCTCCGCTCCACGGCATCCTGAACATCGCCAAATCGATGCTCGGAGACGCCGAACAGCCGCCGACGGCCCGGCAGCGGGAGAAGCTGCAGCTCATTACCGGCATTACGGGCCGGCTCTCGCAGCTTGTCTACGACATTTTGGATTTCTCCAAGCTCAAACAAGGAGAGTTGACCGTCGATCCGATGCCGATCGATCTCCATTCGGTCGTCGAAATGCAGGTGCGCATCCACTCGTTCCAATGCGCGGATCGCGATATTCGGCTGGAAAACCGGGTGCCGGTGCATCTGCCTTACGCGCTCGCCGACGAAAGCCGGTTCAGCCAGATCATGAGCAATTTGCTGGACAACGCCGTCCGGCATACGGCGAGCGGCAGCATCGTCGTGACCGCGGCGGAGAACCGGGGGAAAATCGAAATTTCGGTGCAGGATACGGGCGAAGGCATCGATCCGCAAGACCTGCCGCACATTTTCGATGCCTTCAAATCGTTGGACGCGAAAATGGAACGCAGCGGCTTCGGCCTCGGTTTATCCATCGCCAAGCAGCTGGTCGAGCTCCAGCACGGGGAAATCGCGGTGACCTCCGAAAAGGGTGTCGGGACGACGTTTACGTTCACGCTTCCCGTCGCCCAACACAAGAGCCGGCGTGAAGCCGCGAACCGGGGAAGCCGGGCGGGCGCCATCGAGCCGGAGTATTCGTTTCCCACGCCTTATTACCGGGATTTGAAGGGAAAGCATACCGTCCTGATCGTGGACGACCAGTTCCCGAACCTGAAAGTGCTGATCGATGCGCTGGAACCCCTCGGATGCAACGTCATCGCGGTGAAGAACGGATACGAGGCGCTCGAGCAGCTCTCGACGTCCAAGGCAATCGACCTCGTCGTCCTGGACCTCATGATGCCCGGGATATCGGGTTACGAAGTGTGCCAGAAAATCCGCGAAACTTACACGCTGCTCGACCTTCCCGTATTGATGGTCACGGCGGCCATTCAGCCCCAGGACAAGGTGGCTGCCTTCGAGGCGGGCGCCAACGATTTCCTGACGAAACCGTTCGACCTGGCGGAGCTGAAGGCGAGAATCGGCAGCCTGCTGGCGCTTAAGGAGGCATTGGCCAAAGCGGTCGACCTGGAGGTTGCGTTCCTGCAATCGCAGATCAAACCGCATTTTCTGTTCAACGTGCTCAACAGCATCGTTTCTCTCAGCTATACGGACGAGGAACGGTCGCGGAAATTGACGATGGATTTGGCCGATTATTTGCGAGGCAGCTTCCGGTTCAGCAACGTGGAGAGCCGGGTTCCGTTCGGGGAAGAGCTCGATTTGATCCAAACCTACGTCGAGATCGAAAAAGCCAGATTCAAAGACCGGATCCGGTTCGAGTACGACATCAGCGAAGAGGCGTACGGCGCGAACATCCCGCCCCTGCTGCTGCAACCGCTCGTGGAAAACGCGATCCGCCACGGCTTCGCCGACCGCTTCGAAGGGGGGACGGTGCGGATGAAAGCCGACGCGGAGGCGGGAATTTGCCGTTTCGTCATTGAAGACGACGGCGTCGGCATCGAACCCGGCCGCCTGAAGGCATTGCTCGAGACCGGCACGGAAGGGCGGCAGGGCGTCGGCATCCTCAATATCAACAAGCGGTTGAAGTACGAATACGGAACGCAATTGCAGGTGGAAAGCGTACCCGGGCGCGGGACGAGGGTAACCGTGCGGATTCCCGTGGGATCGGCATGAGGCGGATCTTGTGAGAAATCTGGGAGAATGCCGTGCTACAATCCGAAAAGACCGGCGGATGTCCGCCGACGCCTCAGGGTTAGGAGGAGAGCCGTTGATACGCGTCATGATCGTAGAGGATGAGAAGCCGATCCTGGACTTGATGGACAGGCTCGTCAGCCGGCATCCCGCGCTGGAAGTCGCCGGCGCGTTCGTAAGTCCGCTCGAGGCGCTGGATCGGGCAGCGGAACTGAAGCCCGACGCGGCGTTTCTGGATGTCGAGATGCCGAAGATGGGAGGCATCCAGCTGGCGGAAAAGCTGAAGGCGCTGGACGATGAGATGCAAATCGTGTTCACGACGGCGTATCCGGACTACGCGGTGGACGCGTTCCGCGTGAGCGCGGTCGATTATTTGCTCAAGCCGGTCACGCCGGACGCGCTCGAACGGATCGTGGCCAGGCTCGCCAAAAACCACGCGCGCAGGTCCGCCCCTCAGCCGGTTCGGGAGCCGGAGGGCGGACCTTTTGTCCGGTGTCTGGGCACGTTCGAGACGCGGGGGCGGGACGGAACCCTGGTCAATTGGCCGACGCGAAAGACGGAGGAGCTGTTCGCCTATTTCCTCGCGTATCCCAAGCGGCAGGCAGGCAAGTGGCAGCTGGCCGACCTGCTCTGGCCGGATCTGGACGAGGACCGCGGGCTGCATAACGTCCATAACACGGTGTACCGTCTGAAAAAAACGCTCAAGGACGCCGGCATCGAAGCGGATCTGCAGCTGACCAACGAAGGGTATCGGCTGCAAATGCCGCCGGAATTTTCGGATCTGGAGCAGGTGCGCAGCTACATGGACCGTACGGACGCCATAGACGAACGGAACGCGGCGGAAGGCTTGAAGCTGCTTCGTTCATGCACCGGCTCCCTATATGCGGGCAAGGATTACCTGTGGAGCGTCGGGATGGAGATCGAGGTATCCGCGGAGCTTGCCTCGTTATGCCGGATGCTGACCAAGCATTATCTCGGAGTCTCGGACCGGACGTCGGCGAAGGAAACGCTGCGCTTCTACTTGTCCGCCGCGCCGCTTCACGAGGATTTGACCCGGGAGCTTCTGCAGCTGTATGCCGAGGACGGAGAGACGGAGCCGTTTCGGACTCTGTATGGACAATACGCCGCCAGGATGGAAAGCGAACTGGGCGTCGAGCCTTCCGAGGAGATCCGGGAGATGGCGGCTCGCTTCCTCAATCATCGCGTCTAACCAACGATCGCCCGGAGCAACTCCAATTCGCTTCGGGCGATCCTTTTATTTCCGACCCCGTCAAACCGGCATGTTCGCGCGGATGCCAACATTTGTGGCATGAACCCTCCCTGGAAACCTGCTAGACTTAGAGACATTCCAAGCCGAAGTCCGTCATCGGACGCGGGGGATCCATCTTCGGGGTGAAGCCGCATGCCACGCATGCGGCCGGGTCTACTCTTTGACCCGAACCCGTCAGCTAACCTCGCAGGCAAAAAAAGGGAGGAATACCGCAAGTGAAGAACCGTTTTCAAAGAGCAGCCAAATGGATTTCCGTAGGCACGCTGGCCGCGGCAGTCGTCTCGCCGCTGGGATCGGCCGTCGCATCCGCGGCGACGCCAACGACACCCGTACAATATAACGTGTACTACTATTACACCTCCGGCGGCAATTTCGATTGGAACGCCTTGCTGCAGCAATTGTACCGCAACTACCCGGTGCAGACGCAGCCGTCCAAACCGACGACGACCGCTCCGTCTAAGCCGACGACAACGGCACCGTCCAAGCCGACGACAACGGCACCGTCCAAGCCGACGACGACGCCTTCCCAACCAACGACGCCGTCCAAGCCAACGACGTCTCCTTCGACTTCAACGTCGACGTCCAGCTATGCTTCGCAAGTCGTTACGCTGGTGAACCAGGAGCGCGCCAATGCGGGCCTTAAGCCATTGGCCGTGAACTCGCAGCTGGCCAACATGGCATTGGCGAAAGCCAAGGACATGAAAAACAACAACTACTTCGACCACAATTCGCCGACCTACGGCTCTCCGTTCGACATGATGAAGTCGTTCGGCATCAGCTACCGTTATGCCGGCGAGAACATCGCCATGGGTCAGCGGACGCCGCAGGAAGTCATGACGGCCTGGATGAACAGCTCCGGTCACCGGGCGAACATCCTGAACGCCAACTATACCTCGATCGGCGTCGCTTATTATAACGGCGAATGGGTACAAGAATTCATCGGCTGATCCCATTCGATTCCTATCTGACTACAAACCTCGCATCGCCGCTTCATCTCGGCGGCAGCGGGGTTTTTTATTTCGCGGATGACATATTTTGGGATATTAATCGTCCGAAAGTTGTGATATTTTTATGGTGAGTCATTGCTGGATCCCGAAACCATCGCGCATCATGGAGCAAACTCATGACGATCCTTCATTTGATCATCGACTTCGTTCCTTTTCTATTCTTGTTCTATACCGGAGCGGAAGTTCTGCTCCGCGACCCCCGCAACCGGCTTCATCGGCTTACGATGGGCCTGATGTTCTCCTTCAGCCTTCTGTTCCTCGGCGATTATTTCGGTCAAATGTTTCCGCTGGAAGACGCCGCCATGGGCTTCCGTTTCAAGCTTGCCGGCGGTTTTTTCATCATGACGTTCGGGCTGTATTTCTTTCGCGCGTTGAGCAAACCCTCCGGTCAGCCGATATGGTTTCACCTCTGCGCCTTGTTGCCCCTCACCGGCCTGGCGCCTCTCATTGTCTATTTACCCGGCTGCGATCTCGACGTCCTGTCGGGGCCGTACTTCCGATCCGAACAACACGGTCCCAAGTTATTGTTGCTGGTCTACGTTTGCTCCCTCTATTCCATGACCTGGTACCTGGCGATGGTCTGGATGGCCTATCGGAAATCCCGGTCCAGCGATTCGAGCCGGCGGGAAAGCGATCGGATCCGTCTGATCCTGCGCGGCGTCGTCATCTGTTGCGCTTGGGTGCTCATCGCGTTGGCATTGGACGAGCCGCTCCGGGAGCATGTGCCCATGTTTCCGCAGACGGCTTTGAATTCCTTCGCCGTGGTGGCTTTCGCGCTTTTCATCCGCCATGCGATGGTTAACTACGACTTCCTGTCCACTTCGTCCAAGAAGTATCAGATGCTCTTCGATTGGTCGTCGAACGGCATTTTCCTGCTTGACCATCAAGGCAGAATGGTGGAGATCAATCCGACGGCGGCCCGAATGTTAGGCTATTCGGAGGGGGACAAAAGCTGGAAAGGCATACTTTTGGACGATATGGTTACCCTGATGGACAAGAGCCAATACGAGATTTTCGCCCGCTCCATTCGGAATCGACAACCTCTGGAGTTGGAATCCCGCATCCGCAATCGGTCGGGCCGGGAAATGATCGTGGAAACGAAAATGGACTATATCGAAGTGGAAGGGCATTTCTGGAGATTCATCACCAACAAAGACATCACCCAGCAAAAAGAGACGGAGCGCAAGCTGACGGAATTGGCTTATCAGGACTCTTTGACGGGTTTGCTGAACCGGAGACGGTTCATGGAAATATTGAGCGGAAAAATGGAGGGGCATGCGGTTCGTCGCGGCGCGTTCTGCGTATTCGTCCTCGATTTGGATCATTTTAAGACGGTGAACGATACGTTTGGCCACGCCGCGGGAGACGAGATGCTGCGGACCGTCGCGGATCGGTTGAAACGGGCACTCCCCTACTCCGCCTCGATCGGGCGGGTCGGGGGAGACGAATTTTTCATCCTGCTCGATCCTGTCACGAACGAGGAGTCGGTGACGGGCGTCGCGGATGCCGTCGTGAAAGCGCTAAACGAACCGATTCGATTGAACGGGACGTTATACGATTTAACCGCCAGCGTCGGCGTCAGGATCGTCCGCGAGGACATCCCCGACCTCGAGACCGTGCTTCGCGAAGCGGATGCCGCGATGTACGAGGCCAAACAATCCGGGCGTAATCGGTACTGTATTCATGCATAGCAGACGTTTCGAATGACGTAAAAGCTTCCCTTTCTGACGCGAGACCGAGTGACCGGTCTGACCGAGAGGGAAGCTTTTTTCGTCATGCTTTTCCAGCTTCAACTCTTGCTCATGCTTCTCTGAGAATGCTCAGCAAGTCCATTGAAAGAGAACCCAACTTAGGACCGTCTGGCGTAATGGGTTCGGGATATCAGACCGAATCATGGTGCCGTAATGCTTTATGTAACTTTATTACATAACTCAGCCGGATTCCCGTCACCGCGATGTTTTTATGTAACTTTTTTACCTAACTCTGCCGGATTCCCGTCACAGCGATGCTTTTATGTAACTTTTTTACATAACTCTGCCGGATTCCCGTCATAGCGATGTTTTTATGTAACTTTTTTCACTGGCGTTGCATAAACACTGACATCAGCGCGTCTGTTTCTTGAAAATGTATATTGGTGTAAATATTTACATTCG
>NZ_JAQZSJ010000017.1 GCF_029360585.1 Cohnella caldifontis
CTTTCGGACGATTTCAAGCGAGATGTCCGAGAAAGTCGGATAACGCCGACACATTCGAAGGATTTCAAGCGAGATGTCCGAGAAAGTCGGACAACGCTTCCCTATTAGCCAACTCCAACTCCAACTCCAACGCCAACGCCAACGCCAACGCCAACTCCGAATCCGAATCCGAATCCGAATCCGAATCCGACTCCAACGCCAACTCCAACTCCAACTCCAACGCCAACGCCAACGCCAACGCCAACTCCCACTCCGACTCCCACTCCGACTCCGAATCCGAATCCAAAATCCGATAACCAGCCTATTTTCTGCGATGTGACGGGCTCTGTCACTCCTTCTGCCGGCACGTCATCCGAATGTTTTCTCAAATACGGAAAGTTCTTCGCTTCATCCGAAGTTCGAACTTGAATTTTCCACCCCCTAAAAAAACAAACATGTTCCCTTAAGGAATTACATTGTTTGCGTTTTCCATCCCCCTCATAATGGGAACATCGCAGTTATCATCCATCCAAGGGGGATGTACCAACCATGAAGACAAGCAAAAAAATGTTTGCGGGTGCCCTCGCAGGCGTGCTTGCCGTCAGTCTGGCGGCTTGCGGCAAGTCCGACTCGGACGGTTCGAGCTCCAGCCCGGCAGCCAGCAACCCCGGCTCCGGCGCGAGCCCTTCCGCCTCAGCTCCGGCCTCGGAACCGGCGAAAGAGAACATTACGATCACGTTCCAGAACATTTACCCGGACCCGACCGATCCGAAGTACAAAATGCTGCACAAGCTGGTCGACCAGTACCAGGCCGATCATCCGAACATCAAGATCGAGCTGGACTCCCTGAACACCGATCAGCAGAAGCTGAAACTCAAAACGCAAGCCGCTTCCAAAGAAGTGCCGGACATCACGATCGTCAACCCGGCCGCGCAAATGCAGCCGTTCGTAGACGCCGACCTGTTCGAGCCGCTGAACGCCATGGTCGAGCAGAACGGCCTGAAGGATACGTTCCAACCCGGCCTGCTGGATGCCTATACGTTCAACGGCAACCTGTACGCGCTGCCGGACGGCAACAACATCGCCGTCGTCTACTATAACAAGTCCCTGTTCCAGCAAGCCGGCATCGCCAACCCTCCGGCCACGTTCGAAGAGCTCGTCGCCGACGTGAAAACGCTGAAATCCAAAGGCATCACGCCGCTCGCCATCGGCGAGAAGGACAGCTGGACCGGATCGTTCCTGTTCATGAACATCCTGCTCCGCACGAACAACGGCCCGGGCTTCCTGAAAGACGTGCTGGCCGGCACGAAGAAATTTGACGATCCGGCATTCCTGGATGCGGTGAACGCGTTCCAAGACCTGGTGCAAGCCGGCGCGTTCCAAGAAGGCGCGACTTCCTTCGACTACAACGCAGGCGAGAACCTGTTCAAGACGGGCAAATCCGCGATGTATTTCATGGGCTCCTGGGCAACGGGCGGCATCGAAACGTCCGACGTCGGCAAGGACAACAACGTAGGCGTGTTCAAGTTCCCGACGGTAGGCGGCAAAGGCAACCCGGACGAATTCATGCTGGCTCCGGGCTCCGCTTTCGCGGTCTCCAAGAACAGCAAGCATAAGCAAGAAACGCTGGACTTCCTGAACTGGTTCATGCTGAACTATCCGAAAGAAATTTTCGAACTGAAAGGCGCGGTCGGCATCGGCCAGAAAGTGGAAGGCGACTTCAAAGCCGCCGGTTACTCCCAAATGGCGATCGACGTTCTGAATATGTTCACCCAAGTCAAAGGCGGCGACCTCGCGTTCGACAACACGATGAACCCGGGCACCGCGCAAGCGCACCTGACCAGCATCCAGAACCTGTTCGTCTCCAAGAAGGACGCGAAGGACGTCGCGAAAGAACACCAAGACGCGTTCGACGAGAACTACAAAAAATAACCGGTTGCCGCAAGTTCGATTGCGAAGGGGACGCCCGGCGTCCCCTTTCGGCGTCGGCGGGAGAGAGGAGGCCTAGGCCTTGAAAGTGTTAAGAGTGAAACCATGGACGATCGCGGCTTTCGTAGGGCCCGGCTTGCTGCTGTACGTCTGCCTCGTCTTCGTGCCGATTCTCGTGTCCGTGTACAACGGCATGTTCGATTGGAACGGCATCGGCGCGTCGGAATGGGCAGGTTTCGCGAACTTCCATAAAATGCTGTTCAACGACAAAGTATTCTGGCCGGCGGTCAACCACACGCTGCAAATGGCCATCCTGTCTTTGGTCATCCAGCTTCCGGTCGCCCTTTTCGTGGCCATCCTGATCAGCCGCCACGTTCGAAGAGCCAATTTCCTCGTCACCAGTTATTTCCTTCCCGTCATCCTGTCGGTCGTCGTCATCGGGCAGCTGTGGAAGACGATCCTGAACCCCGCCTCCCAAGGCGGCATGATCAACCAGATTCTCGATAAAATCGGTTTGCATGCCTGGACGCATTCATGGCTCACGGAGCCGAAATACGCCATGTACTCCATTATCCTCGTCGGCTTGTGGCAGTACCTGGGCTATCACGTCCTGATCCAATTCACGGGAATCCAGAACATTCCGGCCGATATCTACGAAGCCGCCAGAATCGACGGCGCGGACGGTTTCAAGGCCGATCGATACATTACGGTTCCGATGATCGTGCCGATTTTCAAAATCTCCGTCGTGCTTTCCTTCATCGGGTCGCTGCAGTCGTTCGACCGCATTCTGGTCATGACGGCAGGGGGGCCGGCGCATGCGACGGAAGTGCTCGCCAGCCACATGTATTACCAGTCGTTCCTGTCGCTGAAATACGGTTACGGAAGCGCGATCGCCTGCTTCCTGGTCGTCTTCAGCCTCGCGGCGACCGTGGTGGTCAACCTGGTGTTCAACCAACTGGAAAAACGGTACACGTAAAGAAAGGGGGCGCACCTGATGAGTCAGACCGCGGTCGCATCGGCCCAGCAAACAACCGCCGCGAACCGGCGCCGCTTCTCCGTCAGCCGGATCCTGATCTACGCCTTGCTCGCGATTCTGTTCGTGACGCAGCTGTATCCGCTCTTGTGGCTGGTCATCTACTCTTTCAAAACGAACGAGGAAATATTGTCCGGCAGCTTCTTCTCGCTGCCCGCGAGCTGGCAATGGGTCAATTACGAGAACGCGCTCGGCGGCGGATCCTATTGGAAGTACTTGGGGAACAGCGTCATCGTCACGGCGGTCACGATCGCCGCCGTCATCGTCCTGTCCGGCATGGTGGCGTTCGCGATCTCCCGTTTCCGGTGGAAATACGGCCAGTACGTGCTGCTGCTCTTCTTGGTCGGCATGATGATTCCGTTGCAAAGCACGCTGCTTCCCCTTATGCTTATGTTCAAGCACATCGACATTCTCAACACGCGATGGTCGATCATTTTGCCGTATATCGCGTTCCAGACACCGATTTCCGTGTTCATTCTGGCCGGTTTTTTCCAGACGTTCCCGAATGAAATCGAAGAATCCGCCATCGTGGACGGTGCCGGCGTCTGGCGCATCTTCACCCGCATCATCCTTCCGGTCTCCGTACCGCCGGTCGTCACCGTCTGCATCCTGACGTTCATCAACATCTGGAACGAATACGTGCTTGCCGCGACGTTCATCTCTTCCGAGCGCCTGAAAACATTGCCGTTCGGAGTGTACAGTTTCGTCAGCCAGTATTCCGTCAACTACGGCGCGATCGGCGCGTTCCTCGTGCTTGGCGCCTTGCCGGTCGTCATCGTGTACTTCCTGCTTGCCGAGAAAATTACCAAAGGCATGGTAGCCGGTGCCGTAAAAGGTTAGGATGACACCCCATGACGAGTCTTCGTACGATCCATGGCCGACTCTTCTTGATTTTCTTATTCAGCTTGCTCGGGTTGCTCCTCATCGTCAGCTTCGTCTATTACCAGAGGGCAACCGAACAAATCCGCGACAAGGTCGCCGTCATTGCCGAGAAGAACATCTCGCAGACGGTCGGCCTTTTTGACCTGATGCTGAAAAGTTATGACAGCGTTACCAAATCGCTCAACAGCAACAATGAGCTGATGAGGCTGCTTTGGCAGTCGCAGGAACCGGTCTCCTCCGACGTAGCCGTGGGCCTGGAGCGGCGGATCACCGACATCCTGGGGGCGATTTTCTATTCCCGCTACGACATCGTGGGCATCTATATCCTCACGAACCAGGGCGAAGTGTTCAGCTTCGACCGCTCGGTCGGAGGAGCCGTCCGCCCTTACGCGGAGAAAGATTGGTTCTCCCAACTCAAGCAGTCGTCCGGCGAGATGATCTGGCTGGGCGTCTACCCGCATTCCCTCGTCAGCGAAAGCATTACGCAGCCGGAACAAAAGGTGTTCGCGTTCGGTCGGGAGCTGTTCGAGCTCAGCACGATGCGGCCGATCGGCACCGTGCTGATCGAGACCGAAGCCGACGCCATCGCCTCGGCGCTGACCAACGCGAGCTTGGGTCCGGGAAGCGACGTCATCATCCGGGACCAGTCGGGCCGCGAGATCATGCGCGCGGGACCGCCCGATCCGCAAGCGGGGGAATCGAGCGCCATCCCCGCGGATTGGCCGGGTCCGCTGAAGCGAGGGCAGGTCATCGTGACCGACCGGAAGGACAAACTCGTGACCGCGGCCCCGATTACCATGGCGAATTGGACCGTCATCGGGGAGACGCCGAAACGGGACTTGCAGCTCGAGCTCAAGCAGACGCAGCAATTCCTGCTGACGGTCATCGTCGTCCTCGTCTTCGCGGCTACGCTGCTGGCGACGTTCGTCTCGCGTTCCTTCTCCTCCCCCTTCAAGCGGCTCATCCAGCAGATGAAGCAGGTCGAGCTCGGCAACTTCAAAGGGATCGTGCGCGTGCAGTCCTACCAGGAGCTCAACGTGCTCGTCGGTTCGTTCAACCGGATGGTGTACCAGATGGACGAGCTGATCGAGCGGATCAAGCTCGCCTCCATCAGCGAGAAGAACGCGCAGCTGCAAGCGCTCCAGTCCCAAGTGAATCCTCATTTTCTGTTCAATACGCTCGACATGATTTACTGGATGCTGGACGAACGGGAGAACGACCGGCTCGGCAAGGTCATCCTGGCGCTGTCGCAGATGTTCCGGTACAACAGCGACTGGAAGGAAGCTTCAAGCGCGACGCTCCGCATGGAAATCGAGCAGCTGCAGCACTATTTGACGGTCATCGAAATGCGGCTCGGCAAACGGGTGAACACCAGCTTCGATATCGAGGAACGGCTGCTGGACGCCGAAGTGCCCAAAATGATTTTGCAGCCGATCGTCGAAAACGCGGTCAAATACGGCCTGGAGCCGTTGAACCGCCCCGGTACGCTCCGCGTCTATTCGCGGGAACAAGACGGCAAGCTCGAAATCGTCGTGGAGGACAACGGGGTCGGCATGGACGAAGAGACGCTGGAACGGCTCCGGCAACTGATGGATGACGGGCCGGGCCTGCACTCCTCCTCCCCCGCCGTCTCGGGCGGCCGCCGGGGAGTCGGCCTGCTCAACGTTCATCAACGCATCCGGCTTCGTTACGGCGAAGCATTCGGCGTGCGGATCGACAGCGAAGCGGGCCGGTTCACGAAAGTCGCCGTATCGTTTCCGGCACCCGCGAGAGAGGGGGATGCGGCATGAACATTCTCGTCGTGGACGACGAAAGCCACATTCGCAAAGGAATCGAGAGGACGATCCGCAAGCATTATCCGGAGCACGGAGTCTGGCTGGCCGAGAATCCGGAGCAGGCGCTGGAGACGCTGAAGGACGCGGCCATCGATCTCGTGCTGACCGACGTGCTCATGCCCGGCATGACGGGGCTGGAATTGATGAAAATCTCGCGGACCCGCCACGCCCACGTCAAATGGGTCGTCATCTCCGCCTATTCCGAGTTCGAATACGCCAAGGAAGCGGTCCGGCTGGGGGCGAGAGACTATTTGCTCAAGCCGATCGGCAAAGACACGTTGATCGGCATGATCGGCAGCCTGGGCGAGGAAATCGCGCAAGACAACGAGCGCACGAAGGAAGCGTTTCTCTTGAAGCGCAACCTCCGGTTTTTGCGGGAGGCGGTCTTCGCGCGTTGGGCCGCGGGCCTTGATCTGGGCGGCACCGATCTGGCGGCGTTCACCGGCCGTCACCCGTATTTCCACCTGATCATGGTGCGGATGGAAAGCGATTCGGACCTGAAGCTGGAGCATTTTATCGTGGAGAACGTGCTGTCCGAGCTGATCGAGAACGAAGGGCACGGGTTCGTCGCCAGCTTCGACGCCAAAAGCCTGCTCGGCCTCATGACGCCGCGGGGCGAAGACGGACCGGGCAAACTCGTCGAACAGCTCCGCAGCCACCTGAAACGTTACCTGAAAATACCGTTTCAAATCCTGCACTCCGAACGTCTGACCGACTTCGCCGAAGTGCCCGCCATCGTCCAGCATATGCGCAAAAGCTCCGCCTCGCAGGTGTACGAGTTCTACGCCGGCGGCGGAGAGAAAGCGATCGAGGTCGCGCTGCAGTATATTTCCGCCCATTATGCCGAGGAGCTGACGCTGGAGAAGGCCGCCTCGGTCGTGTACTTGAACCCGGTGTATTTCAGCCAGCTGTTCAAGCAGAAGACGGGCGTCGGGTTCAAGGACTACCTCACGCAGCAGCGGCTCGACCGCGCGATGGAGCTGCTGCGCGACTCCGAACTGAAAGTCGGCGACATCTCCGAACGCGTCGGCTATCCGGACGTTCGCCATTTCTCGCAAATCTTCCGGAAGAAAACCGGCTTTACGCCGTCGGAATACCGGCAGAGCGTAGGCGGCAAGGAAGCCGGGGAATCGTAGGCCTTTGAGGAACACATCGGGTAATGGATCATGGAAAAACCACAACCCCCAACATCATGAGGTTGTGGTTTTTCGTGCATTTAATTTTTCTGGAATCGTACTACCGTTCCATATGCAAAGATCTCCATCACTTGTTTCTTGCTCATCAAACCGTCTGAAACGGCAACACGATATTCGAACTGACAATTGATCACGGCATCACCGCGAAGTTGTGCGCATTTTTTTCTCAATTGATCTTTGACCCCCTCGAATGCCAAGTTGGGGTCAGCGGATTTCAAAAATCCTTCTTTGTGCGAATCCACCGCAAAAATCGTATCCACCACTTCATAACTCCCTTTCAGGTCGCCTGTTGCAATCAGAATTGACATGTTCTTCCCTCCGTCATTTTTTTCAACAAATTCAATGATTCAACAAATTTTGACAATTTCCTGCTTTAAGCCGCTGCAATTGGGACCAAAAAAGGAAAAATAGTTGAGCAGGCGTGGACCTCTGCGCAACCATTTTTCCTCACGTGAACTTATCGCTTCCGGCGGATCGTCGTTTCGATCGCGTGCTTCAGAGCCCTGCCCGCCCGGTCCCAGGAATACCGGAGCGCGTCCCGCCGAGCCAGACGGCCTTTCCTCCGGCAGAGCACCGGATTCCGATAGGCCCTTCTCATCTGGCTCCGCAGGCTCCGAAGGTCCGGTTCCGCCCACAGCTGGCCTTTCTGCGCGAACAAACGCCGGAACGGCCTGGAGATCGCCGAACGGCGGTTCATGCCGATCGCGGGGGGCCGAAGGCGATAGCGGACCAGGAACCCGTTCTTCCGGTTCACGAAATCCATATGGCCGCCCCAGCCGGTCGCGATCACCGGCACCCCGCTCGCCATCGACTCCAAGAACGGCAAGCCTACGCCTTCGCCCCGCGTCGGGAGCACGAAGGCATGCGCGCGGCCGTATAAGCGCCTCAGCTTGGCGCGGCTCAGATGCCCGGCGATGATCCGCACGGGCGCCGTTCGTTTGCGGAGGTTCAGGCGGGACTTGTACGCCCGGATCCGGCCGCGGATCCAGCGGCCGTTCTCGCGCGGGGAATAACCGTTCGTTTTGATGATCAGTTCGACGTTATCTTCGTCGGAGAACTCGGCCCAATAAGCTTTAAGAAGGCCCTCGGGATTTTTGCGGTGCTGGAATCCGAAGACGGAGAGAAACGTAAACCGGCGCTTCGATTTCCTTGAAGGATGCCGTTTCCTTACGGGCCGGAAATCTCGGGCATGCACGCCATGGGGCACGAGGAACACGGGAACCCGTACGCCGCTGCGCCGGAGGGCCCTCCGGTTGTGGACGGTCGGGACGCACACGGCATCGGACGCGTTGATCGGCTTGACCCAGCTTCTCGGAATCCGGGTCGTCTCCCAGACGGTGTTCACGAGAATCGTATGGAACCGTTTCCTCTCTTTCCTGGGGCGAAGCGTATTGGGAAGATGGTGGTAAACCAGCACCCTCCGCCCTTCCCCGCCCGTTCGACTTCGCGCCGCCCCGACCGTCGTCTGCACGCCTTGGCTTCTGAGCGCCTTGACGTACTCCCGGCTGGCGATGCCAAGCCCCGAGAGCCGACGGACAGGCCCTTTCCACACGACATGATAAACCGGCTTCATGCGCGTTTTACGCCCGGTTTGCGAACGTAACCGCCGCGCTTATGGAACGAGAGGGAGCGGTATTTCTTGGCGAGAGCCCGCAACCGTTCCGCGGAGATCCGCCTGACGTCCGTATGAAGGCTTTTGTTGAGGGTGCTTCGGAAAATGGCACTCCGGGGGTTATTCGCATATACGTAGTTTCCGTAGGTTTCGTATTCGGAGAAGGCAAACGGCTTCGACCGGTCCATCTTGCGCAAGATCGCTCGGTACCAACGGGTATGGTGTTTCGCCTCGATCGTTTTTTTCAGCCGGGCCAGCTTCGCCCGGTTGAACAGCATGTAGTGGGCCACGAAGGAGACGCGGGCGGTCCGCGGTTTTCCCATTAACCGGCGATAGGTACGGAAATACTCGGGCTGGCTCCATTTGCGGCAATAATAGACCGTCTTCTTCCCTTTCATGAACGTATGCGGGCGGATCAGGACGGTATCGGCATCCATGACGAGGAAATTCGGCGTGGCGCACAAGACGTCGCCGCTCATTTTGAGCAGCTGCTGAAGCATCCATCCGGACCGTTCCCACTTCTTCGAGCGGTGACGGATATCGGCTTTCCGAAGCGGAAGCACGGTGGTCTCGTCTACGAACCGGCAGTTTTTCTTCTTGCACAGCCGGCGGATTTTATCGCTTTTCGGCGCGACAACGAAAATCCGGCGAATGGGATGCCGGATCTGCGCTCTGGCGGAGTCGATGACGCGGGGCAGGGTCGCCAAATCCTTCTCGATCGCGGGAATCAGAATATCGATCGCGGGCATATCGGCATCTCTCCATGTTCGGGAAGTCGGAAGTCATGAGATCAGGATATGCCGGACGAGGTCGAAAGGAATGGTTGCATGACGGTCCTGCTCCGCGGAAAAGCGAATTTGCCGCAATCCGGTTACCAGGGAAGGGGACCTTCCTCGTTGTAGAAACCGCCTGTCGGGCCATCCGCTGGAAGCGTGGCCAGCCATACGGCCGCCCGGGCGCCTTGCTGCGGCGCGCGATAGCCCGTGAATCCGTTCATTTCCGTGGCGCAATAGCCGGGGTCGGCCGCGTTCACCTTGATCGGCGTATCCATTAATTCGTTCGCGAAAAACCGGGTCAATGCGTTCACGGCCGTCTTGGACGTGTTGTAGCCGAGCACGAGGAAAGGGGCCAGTTCGAAATTCGGATCGCCCATCAGCGTGAGAGAGCCCAAGGAGCTGGACGCGTTGACGATGCGGCCTTGTTCGGACAACCGAATGAGCGGCAGCATCGCCTTCGTCACGCGGAAAACGCCGAATAGGTTGGTGTCGAATACTTGCTGCATCGTCCCGACGTCGTTCCGGCTCGGCAACGGCTCCTCCAGGAAAATGCCCGCGTTGTTAACCAGAATATCGAGCTTGCCGAACTTGTCCGCTATGTAATGATAAGCTTCGTCGATCGAAGGCTGATCGGTGACGTCGAGCCGGACGAAGCGGGCTTCGATTCCCTGATCCTTCAGCGAACGCTCCGCCTCTTGGCCGCGTGCCGCATCCCTAGCCCCGATGAGCACCGTGATCCCTTTTTCGCCCAACTGTTTCGCGATTTCGTACCCGATTCCCTTGTTGGCTCCCGTCACCAAAGCGACCTTTAACGTGCCGTTCATCCCAACCTCTCCCCATCGCGCGTTTTCCCGTTTTTTCGGAATTCGCTTAATTTTTGCAATTTTCCTCGTCATTTTAGGGGGGAGCGGCTGCCACCGTCAATCATACGATCGTACGGATTCCCACGATGACAAGTCACGGCCGGCATGCCAAAAAGGCGGTCCGAAGACCGCCCCTTGGCGATTGCCTTGCGATTAAACGATCATTCCGGACGCGAGGATAATGACCAGCAGAATGAAAAGCACCAGCACGAATGCAGCAACTCCGCCGATTCCCGTACCAACTCCGTGACTCATGACGATCACCGCCTTGTCGGAATGTGCGTGATTTATCATCACGTCCCTAACATACGGCATGGACACGGATTCGGACAGGACTTCCGCACAATCGGCCGAAATTTACGCGGTTGTCCGAACTTCCTCGACCGCCGCGGAGCACCGCGTCCTTCTTCCCGAAATACACTATACGTATCCTAACGAAGGAGGACGAGCAATGGGGGTTTCCGAAGCGCTTTGCCGTCAACTGGCCCGCATCTTGGGCGGGAAAGAACAGCATGAGGACAACCAATGCACGATCATGGTCAAGCGGAACCTGAATGCGAGAATCTTGGGCAGGCCGTACGACACGGAACATGAGATCGTCATCCAATCCCTGAAGAACGGGAAAACGTTAAACACGGGCGAAATCACTCTTCTGCAGCGGGAGGTCCAGTTCTTCGTCCTCCGTGCCGTAAGGCTCGGACTCCGCGTGACCGCCGTCCACAACCATTGGCTGTTCGATAAACCTAGACTGATGTACGTTCACGTAGAATCGGTGCAGAATCCGATCCGGTTCGCGAGAAATCTGGCCTCCATTCTTCGAAGTTTAAAATAGCCGGCACCCCAAAGAACCGTCAGAACCCGCTTCTGACGGTTCTTTCGTCTATCGGACAACCAGACCGGACGGCTTATCCGGCTCGAACGCCGGTCTCCGCCTTGGGTTTCAACCGGTAGCCCAGCCCCATCGTCAGGAGCAGAAGCACGCCCGTCACCCAGAAGATGCTGTGGACCGAGAACACGCCGCTTAACGCCCCGCCGGCAAGCGGTCCCAGCATGCCGCCGATCTGGTTGGCCGTCTGGTTCAAGCCGAACGCCCGGCCCCGGAAATCCTCCGCCGTCGATCGGACGACGAGTCCGTTAAGCGCCGGGAACACCGCGCAGAAGAAGGCGCCGTACACGAAGCGAAGAATGGAGAACCCCCAGATCTCGTGAAACAAGAGCTGCGCCAGCGTTCCCAAGCCCCCGAACAGCAAGCCGGCCATCAGCACCTTCTGAAACCCGATCCGATCCGCCAGCTTCCCCCACCGGGGCGCGAAAATGATGCTCGAGATCCCCGACAAGGAGAACACGAGCCCGGCGAGCAGCGAAGCGTCCTCGACCGATCCGCCGAGATCCACGATATAAAGAGGCAGGACGGGTTCGATCGTCATGATGGAGAAGGACGTGAACATCGTCAGCGACAGCACGGTGATCAGCGTCCGGTTATGGAAGGCGGCCCGCAGCGAATCCGCGATGGAGCTTCGCGTCTTGGCCGGCACGAAGTTCTGCTCCTTCACCCACAAAATGACCAGAATCGTAGCCAGGAACACCAAGACGCCCGCGCTCGCGAATGCCGCCCGGTGACTCGCCAATCGGGAGATCAAGCCGCCGAGCAGCGGTCCCATGATATTGCCCGTGGCCGTCGCGGTGGACATCATCGACAAGGCGTAGCCCACCTTGGTTTCCGGCGTATTCGTGCCGACCAAGGCGATCGCGCCGGGAATGAAGCCCGAGAGCAGCCCCTGCGTCAGGCGAAGCGCGAGCAGCTCGTACGGATTGGTTACGAAGGCCGTCAGGATATAAACAAAAAACAGGACAAAGCCGGCCCGGATAATCATCGGCTTTCTCCCGTATCGATCCGCCAAAGAGCCCCAATATGGAGAGGATAACGCGCCCGCGAAGAACGCCGAGCTGAACAATAGTCCGGACCACAACTCCGTATGCGAATGCACGCCGATCTGCAGAAGGAACAACGGCAAGAACGGAACGACCATCGAATAGCTGGCCGACGTGATGAACGATCCGATCCACAGCACGAATAAGTTCCTTTTCCATACTTCCACGAAAACGACTCCTTCCTGCGCCCGCCCCGATGCCGAGTCGCTTGTGACTTTTCCGTAACATTCGAACAAATGATAGTATAGCACAAGCCATTCCGGGCGGGACATGGGCACGGCCTGTGCGGATCGCGATCCGGACACGTCTTCCGCGCATGCCGAAAAGACCGCAAGCCTGCTCGGTTGCGGTCTTTTCGCCTGTCGATACGGGCGGGGTGATCGGCTTACGCTCTTGCGCGGTTTTCGTCGCCGACTTCGGAGAAGAACCGGATGCAGTAGATCGCGCACAATCCGACGACAGTGTAGACGATGCGGGACATCAACGAATTCGAGCCTCCGAAAAGATCGGCCACCAAGTCGTAACGGAACAATCCGACCAGCAGCCAGTTCAACCCGCCGACGATGAGCAGCGCGAGCGCGATGACGTTCCAAGTTCTCATGACGTCAACTCCTGTTCCCTGGATTCGTTCGTGACATAAATTTCCCAGCCGAACGAATTTTATGCAGGGAGCGGTCGTCAGCCGAACGCCGTATACGGAATGCGGAATTCCGGTATGCCGGCCGCGTACGGCGTATATTCGTACTGCTGGAAGAAGATGGACAAGCCTTCATGGGTCAAATAGAAGGGCTGGTTCGGCTTGATGGTGACGAAAGGCGTCAACATCGGCACGTTTCGCGCCTTGATTTGCTTGGAGATTTCCGCATTGATGATCTTCACGTACCCGGGATTGCCGCCCGCCGCCTCTTGCAGCGTCAGCTTCTCGCCCGTGGCGAGATCGAAAGCGTAGGGCACGCGCACCGTAATGCCGTGGGCTCCGCCCGTATATTGGTAATAGTCCACGTATAGGCTCAACCGGTTATTCTCGTTATACGTGACATAGTACGAGCCTTGGAAACTGACCGGCCGGATCGCCTCGTCCGGGCCCCCTTCCATGTCGGCGACGGCCCTCTCGAGCACGAATTTGCCGGAGCTGGCGTGGGATTCGGCTTCCGATTTGAGAAAAGCGTTGATCTTGTCTTGCACGGCGGGATCAGCCAGCCCGGAAAGGACCGGGTAATTCACTTCCAAAGACAGCTCGGGCTTGTCCCGGCTCTCCGCGATTTTGGCCGTAGCGATCGTGGCGGCGTTCTCCGCGATCTTCCCGATTTCGATCCGCCGGGTCGCCGGGTCGTAATCGACGCCATAGCCCATTCGTTCCATTAAGAAACGCAGCGGCAAATAGGTCCAGCCGTCCTGATTAACCGTCGGCAGACCATGGATGGATTGATCGTTCAACGTCGTCTCGCCCGTCTTCAATTTCAGGACGAGCGTGCGGCCGTTGCCGAGTACCGTGATCTTCTTCGCGGACTCGTCCCACTCCGTGGTAAGCCCCAGTTTTTCGTTCAACACGCGCAGGCCGACGTAAGTCGAACCTTCTACGTTGATCGCCGGGATGGTAGAAGATACGCCCTCTACCCGGATCGGCTGGTCGATAACCTTGAAGGCCTCGGCCGCCGCCGCCCGATGCGCGCCCGTATCCGCCAGTTGCGTCGCGATCGCGATCGCCGCCGCCGCCAAAACCGCCGCCAGCGGCGGCTTCTTGCTTTTTTCTCGCGCGAAAAACGAACGGTTCCTTCTCATCTCCTCGACATCCTTCCCTGAATTTCAACACCGTTACTTATGAGACGGTTCACGGGGGTTGCAAGTTGCGCCGGCATGCCTGGAAAGAGGTTCCGACCCGGACGAATTACCCAAAGTCTGACGCATTGCCCTGCAATTCGCTAAAATTGGAATCAGATACAGGATTGTGATCAAAAATGTCGAAATGGTTGATTGCCAGTATTTATCGCACGAGGTGCAAGATGAAATCATCCCGCTTAACGGCGTTGTTATCCATGATTGGCGTGATGGTATTTGCGCTTATGGTCCTAAGTCCTAAGTCCGCCTTCGCCCATTCTCCGGATCTCCCCATAACCGAATGGAACATACAGTGGATTCGCGCAGACGATCGGACGGCAACCGCCCCGCCCGAAGGCGGAGCCTGGCTGCCTTCCGGAACCGGCCGCCCTCTCACGGCCATACCGGAAGGGGCCGTCGGCGCGTGGGTACGTCTCGTGATTCCGCCGACCTCCGCATGGAATCATCCGACGCTGCTCATCGAGCGGTTGTATGGCCTCGATGTGTCCGTTTACGAGGAAGGCCGGGTTGTCTACCGAATCAAACGAAATTTTGATTACGAAAGAACCAAGTTGCTTCTCCCGGTCGCGGCCAAGGGCGATTCTACAGACGTGATCTTGCGAATCGAATCGAAAACGCGTGCAGGGCTGGTCAGCGGCGCAAGGATCGGGGAATTCAACGCAATGTCGGAACGATTCGTCCGTAAGGAGTTGCCCGACCTTCTACTCGGCGCGTCGATCGGGTTTCTGGCGATGATCATGATCCTGTTCACCGGGTACCTGAGCCGCCGCCAACGGGGACCTTGGGTGGCGTTAAGTCTGATCGCCTTGTCCACTAGTATTATTCTCATAACTTATTCACCATTGCCCAATATCTATTTCAACGAATACGGACGGATTTTTCAGTTGCTGTTCGACACGTCGATGTGCGTGCTTTTTCCCGCGTTTTGCTTTTACGTCGACTCCGTGTTTGAAGGCCGCTACGCCTTTTTCACGACATTCGGCCGGTGGCTGATCGGTTATTGCGTCTGTTGCTTCGCCATTGACGTCCTGTACCAGGTGTTTGGAGATCCCGTATACCCCATCTATCGACTGTTCACCGGTATGATCTTCGCCGCATGGATCTTCGTCGAATTGTTGATGATTCTCGTCCTGTCCATCATGAACGCCGTTCGGGGCAACCGGGATTCCATTATTCTTTCCCTGGGCTTCCTGTCCCTTGCGATCGCCGGCGTCGCCGACCTCATCCTTTTGTTTGCGTCTCACAGCATGCATGTTCTTTTCATATGGAAATACGGCGTTATGCTGCTAATCGGCTCACTTGTCATGATTTTGGCCCGGCGCATTTCGGCGGATTATGCGAAGCTGCTTTCCTATTCAAAGGAATTGGAGCTGTATAACCATCGGCTACAGCGGACGGAGAAAATGAAAATCATCAGCGATTTGGCAGCATCCGTCGCCCACGAAGTCCGCAATCCGATGCAGGTCACGAGAGGATATTTGCAATTGCTCTCGAGCAAAACGGACGAGGAGACGAAACGTCAATTCTCGATGGCGATCAACGAATTGGACCGGGCGTCGACGATCATTACCGACTTCCTGACGTTCGCCAAACCCGAGCTGGATACGATCGTACCCTTGAACGTGAAGGAAGAGATTCAGCAGATCGAGACGATCATGAGTCCGCTCGCGGCCATGCACGGAGGTGTCCTGATCGTCCGCATTCCTGACGGCCTCTATATCAACGGCAACTCCTCGAAGTTCAAGCAAGCCTTTATCAACATGATCAAGAACAGCATTGAAGCTCTGCAATCGGAAGGGATCATCGAAATCGAGGCGTTCGCGGAAGGGGATACGGCGGTTATCCGCGTCAAAGACAACGGGGAGGGCATGGACGAAGGGCAAATCGCCAAGCTGGGCGAACCTTTCTTCAGCACGAAGTCGAAAGGAACGGGCCTCGGCACGATGGTGACGTTCCGGATCATCGAAGTCATGAAAGGAACGCTCGAATACCGCAGCACCAAAGGAAAGGGAACCGAAGCGATCGTCCGGTTCCCTCTAGTAAGTCGCGATCAATTCCAGTAAATTTGCGGGGCGCTGGATTCGCCGCCCAAGTCCTCCGGTTTCGGCGGAATGACCAGGTAAAATTTCGCCGAGGATTCCGCCACCGCTTTCAAATCGACATCGGCGGGAAACTCGACTCCAAATGCCTGCCGGATTGCGCCTTTCGGATCGGAGAGCAAACTCTGCTTGAACGACGGATCATCCCACGATTTCTTAATGATCTGCATTTTCAGAGTGTCAACGGACATGGCGGCTCACAATCCTTTCTATCAATAGAATAAATTGCTATATCTATGATAGCATGTCCATCGGGAAAAAGCTTCAAATTTTTTTAAAATTTCGACAAATAATAGTCCAGTCCGCCGCCATCCGCCAACCTTCTTGTCGATTCCTCGGCGGTTATCGCGCCTTTGCGGATGTCTTTCGCGATGGTGCTCAGGAAATCGATAAGATCCACGGGCGCGCAAGAACTCCGCCCAAGCCGTTCGCCATAGGCTTCCGCGATATCCGCCAGCTTGTCCAGCGCCTGATGCCGGAAGATCGCCTGCCTCACCGACCGCTCGTCCAGCGGATCCGAGGCGGACATCGAAAGCCGCTCCCGCACGAGCGTCAAGAACGCGTTGCGGTTCGATTCGGGCAAGTCTTCCCGCCAATCCGCCCAGTCGTCGGACAGCTGCAAAACGGCCAGCGCGAGTTCGACGGCTTCTTCCGCATCGGGGATGCCCTCCGCCTGCCCCGCGCGCAGCAGCATTCCCGCCGCGCCGATTTTGACCGGAGCCGCCTTGCCGGCCAGCTGTCCGATCTCCCTCGGATTCGCCTGGATTTCCGGTTCCCGGTGGACGGCGAAAGCCCACTCCTGCAAGTATTTCCGATAATAATCCCACAACGGAGAGCCGCTCGGGAAATGCCATTCGTACCTTTGCCGAAAACGCTCTTGCAAGAGCTGCCCAAGCGCCAGCGGCCAACGGATGCCGCCATGCCGGGTATCCGTTCCCCGGTCCATCGCGTCGTCCAGCACGAAATAGTGGAGCATCATGAGGAGGCTCCCGACGGCCAAATCCCGGCAGAGCTCGATCGGGCCTCCCGTTCGTTCCCGGAACCAGTAGGGGAGCAAATAGCTGATTCCGTTCGTTTTCCCGCCGTTTTTCGACGGGTCGCAGCGCGCCAGCATGTCCAGGCCGATCCCGCTCAGCCCGGCGGGGAACGCCGCGATTTCCTCGGCGGCTTCCGCGAATATCCGATTCGTCTCGTCACGATAGCTTTCTATCGCGCGCAAAAGAAACCCTCCATTTCGCCGCAATTTTTCCAGTTGCCTCCATTATAACGGGATATGGCGGCGAATGTCGCGTTTTATGTTCGAATGTGGTAGTCCCGGTACTCCTGGGGCGTCGCGGAACGGAAAAAGACGCCTCCCGAGAAGCGTCCCAAACGGATCGAGAACCCGTAAAGCCCTGCGGTCCTCTAGACGGATCAGCGTCGTTTTCACGATCCGCATGAATTCCTCATCACCGTTCTCCCGGGCTCCCGCCCGTACCGCGATGACTAACTCGCCTTTCTTATTCTCCGCGTATGCGCGAAATGGGCGGCCAGGATGACTAAGATGACCGGGTAACATACCGCGGAATACCACAGCTTCCACCCGTGGTAGGAAAAGAAACCGGATTGTATCGCCAGCCATTCGTACACGAGCGATGCGGCCGTCGCCGCGCCGATATAGAGGACGTGATAACGGATCGCCTTGCCGTAAGGATAGAAATTCAGATAGATCATGTTCGAAACGGGGAACAGGAGAATCACCAGGTACCCTTTATTCTCAATTCCTTGGCCGAAATACCGATACAAATCCAGCTGCAGGTTCAGCCAAATGTCCGTAATCAGTTCCAACACGAGAGCGAACAGCGACGTGTAGTGCAATTCGAAGCCCGTCATCCGCTTCGGCATCCAGAACGCGAACGCATAAAGGATCACCAGGCTTGCCGCCAAAAAGACCATCCATTCGGTCACCTCATATCGATTGTTGCCGAAGCAAGGAAGACGTAAACCAACCTAACTTTCGCTTCAAGCAAGCAGCGCCTCTTTCCGTTCCGTCCCCGTCTCCTGTTTCCGATACAAATCCCGATAATATCCCCCAAGCCGGAGCAATTCCCCGTGACTGCCCTGCTCGACGATCTCGCCGTGCTTCATCACGAATATCGTATCCGCATGCACGACCGTGGAGAGCCGGTGCGCAATGAGGAGAACCGTCTTGTCCCGGCCGATCCCCTGGATCGACTCCTGCACGAGCTTCTCGCTCTCGTTGTCGAGCGCGCTGGTGGCTTCGTCCAGAATGAGGATCGACGGGTCCTTCAGGAACACGCGCGCCAGCGCGAGACGCTGCTTCTGGCCGCCCGACAGCTTGACGCCCCGCTCCCCGATCTCCGTGTCGTAGCCCTGGGGCAGCGCCGCAATGAAATCGTGCGCATAGGCTTTCTTCGCCGCGGCGGCGATTTCCTCGTCCGTGGCGTCCGGCTTCGCCAGCTTCAAATTGTCCTTGATCGAACAGCTGTATAGGAAGTTGTCCTGGGTGACGACGCCCATCTGCCCGCGCAGGCTGGACAAGGAATACTCGCGAATATCCACGCCGTCGATGAACACGGCGCCTTCCTTCGGGTCGTACATCCGGAACAGCAGCTGGAGCAGGGTGCTCTTGCCGCCGCCGCTTTCGCCGACGAACGCGTAGGTCTTGCCTTTCTCCAGCTTCAGGGACAGGTTCTTGAGCACCGAATCCCGCCCCGCGTACCCGAACGACACGTTCCGGAAGCGGATGGATTCGCCGAACGAACGGAGCTCCGCCGGCTGTTCCTTCTCCTTGATCTCGCTCGGCGTACGGAGGAAATCGAAAATCCGCTGCAGCGCGACGCTGCCTTCCGTGACGGCGGGGAAAGCTTGCACGAGCGCGGCGACCGGGCTTCTCATCTTGTCCACGTACGCATAGAACGCCAGCAAGCTGCCGAGCGTCAAGTGGCCGCCGATGACCAAAACGCTGCCCGCCAGCACGACGAGGAAAGGCGTAATGTCGCTCAGCACGTTCACGGAAGACAAGGTGATCGCGTTCAGCTTCGCCTGCCGGTCGGTCAGCTTCTCGTACGCCTTCAGATGGCGATCCAACTCTTGCCGGTCCCGGTCTTCCGAAGCGAACAGCTTGGCGATGAAGGCGCCTTGGATTTTCTCGAACACGAAACCGCTGAGCACCGAACGGTATCTCATCATGTCGGCCGTGGAGGCTTTGAATCTCTTTGACAGCAGGTAGGCGAGGAAGAATTGGAACCCGACGAGCAGGACGGCCAGCGCCGTCAGCTTCACGTTCATGAACGCCATGGCGCCGACGACGAAAAGAAGCACGACCGTTTCGATCCAGATGTTGGACAGCGCGGCGGTCAGATAACCCCGGATTTTCTCGATGTCGTCGAAAAACCGGGTCCCGATTTCCCCGCTTTTATGGTCCGCCAAATATTTCGCGTCCAGCGCATGGACCTTCGCGAACGTGTCTCTGCGCAGCGCCTTGATCACGTTGTTGTTGGCCTTATGCAAGAAGTACTGCCGGACGAATTCCATGGGCGCCCGGACCAGGAAAAAGACGGCGGCGACGACGAGCGCGATGAGCGTCAGCCGCGCATAACGTTCGGAAGCGGAAAGGGCTCCATTCTGCAGCAATTGATCGAAAATGTACTTGATGATGAGGGGAAGCGCAAGCGGGATGAGGAATCGGAACAGGCTTCCGGCGAATCCCAAGAGGTACAGCTTCAATTCTTTGCGGATGTAAGGTAAGAATGCGGCCACGTAAGGGACCTCCCGTTGTCTGGTATCTCCCGCCCTCCGTCGGAGGGAAAACTTCTGCCTTCAGGATACCGCGCGAGAGTTCCGCCGAACGCGCAAAAAAACGGGGTCAACACGCAAAAACGAACGAGGCGAGCGCAAGGAACGCCGGTCCTACACTTTGAAGCGGTAACCGGCGCCCCAGACGGTATCGATATATTGGGAGTTCGAAGGGTCGGCCTCGATCTTCTCCCGGATTTTGCGGATATGCACGGTGACGGTGGCAATGTCCCCCAGCGAATCCAATCCCCATATCTGCTCGAACAGCTGCTCCTTGCTGAACACCCGGTTCGGGTTCGAAGCCAGGTAAGCGAGCAGATCGAATTCTTTGGTCGTGAAGGCAACTTCCCGCTCGTTGACGAACACCCGGCGCGCCGCCTTGTCGATGAGCAGCCCGCGGATGCGGATTTCTTCCTTCCGCTGCCCGCCCCCGGACAACCGCTCGTACCGCGCCAGATGGGCGTTCACCCGGGCGACCAGCTCGCTGGGGCTGAACGGCTTCATGATATAGTCGTCCGCGCCGAGGCCTAACCCCCGGATTTTATCGATGTCTTCCTTCTTCGCGGACACCATCAAGATCGGAATGTCGAGCTTGGCGCGCAAGGTGCGGCAAATTTCGAACCCGTCGATTTTCGGCAGCATGAGGTCGAGGAGGATCAGATCGAATCCGCCTTCCAGCGCCCGCTTGAGCCCCAGGTCTCCGCTCGTTTCGATGGCGACGTCGTAATTATGGATGGTCAAATAATCCCGCTGCAGCTCCGCGATGCTCGTATCGTCCTCGATGATCAGAATGCGTTTCAAGATGGATGCCCCCCGTTGATCCGTCTCTTCAAGGAAATCATGATGACCGTGCCGACGCCCGGTTCGCTGGCCGCCGAAATCGCGCCTCCGTGCTCCTCCACGATATGCCGGGCGATCGCCAGCCCCAGCCCGCTGCCCCCGGTATCGGAATTGCGCGCGGGATCCGCCCGGTAGAACCGGTCGAAAATATGCGGCAGCGCCTCCGGCGAGATGCCTTGCCCGTTATCCTGCACCACGATGCGGCAAATGCCCGGCTCGGCGTTCAAGCGGACCCAGATGCGGCCGTCTTCCTTATCCATGTATTTCACGGCGTTCTCGATGATGTTCACGAGCACCCGCTTGAGCTTCTCCCGGTCCGCCAGGACGAAGGCCGGCCCGCCGTTCTCCGGCGGTTCGTAAACGAGCTTCGCGCCGCGTTTGTCCGCGTCCATCTGCAGTTCGTCGGTGCAATCCTGCAGGAATGCGTTCAGCTCGACCTCTTCGAAATGGAACGGAAGCCGCTTCAGGTCCAGCTTCGAGAACAGGAACAGCTCGTCGATCATCCGGTCCAGCTGCTCGGTTTTGCTGTGGATCGTCTTCAAATACCGGTCCAGCTTCTCCGGCGAATCGGCCACTCCGTCCATGATGCCTTCTACGTACCCTTTGATGGCGGTCACCGGCGTTTTCAAATCGTGCGATATATTCGAAATCAATTGTTTTCGGTTGTCCTCGAATTGCAGCTGCAGGTCGATCGATTCCTTCAGCTTGACCCGCATCTCCTCGAAAGCCGCGGCAAGCTCCCCGATTTCGTCCCGGGACTCCGGCGTCACCCGATAGGCCAAGTTGCCTTCTTTCAGCTCGCCTGCCGCGCGTTTCAACGACCGAAGCGGCCGGATAATGCTGCGGGACACATAATAGGTCAGCACGCCGTTAAACAAGATCAGAATCACGAGGAACGCGATAAAGACCAATTTAAAAAACTTGGAGAAAAACCAGGCCACGAAATCCAGGTTCATCCATACGAAGTAGCTGCCTTTGGAGCCGTCGGAGAATACGACGTCGTATTGGCGGGTCAGGACCCAACTATTTTCGCCATGATTCATCCCAGGTTCGTGGAGGTTGCCCTCCGCCCCGCTTCCATAGGCAGGCAGACGCGATGCGATATCCGTCCCCTGGAACTTCGAAGAAGCGTATACCACCTGATCCTTCACGCGGACGATCAGCCCCATGTTGATCCGATCCAGGCGGTCGTTGTACGCCCGCATGCGGTCGACGTCCCGAAGAGAGTCCGGGTCGTTGCCGATCCGAAGCCGGATGTCGGCGGCCACGTCCGATTCTTCGCGCAGGACGGCCGCGATCGGATTCTGATTCTGCATGTTCACGGGCAAGAAAGACTTCTTCACGTCCCCGAACACGACCCCGACGATGACCGCGATGGAAATGCCGAGCAAGACCAGCGGGACGACCAGCATGGTCAGGTAGGATAGCAAAAGCCGAATCCGGATCGACATGGCAAGTCTCCTAGACCTCTTTTTTCTCGAACAGGTAAGAACCCGACGTATAGAACACTATACCGCAACCCAGCAGAAAGCTGAAGATGGCGGCGATTTTTCCGAAGGACACCGCGCCCCCGATCCAGAGCTGATGCCAATCCGTGTAAGCCGTGGGAAGGAACGCCGCGATCTGCGGAAACGCGAAGGCGACCAGCTTGGCGGCTGCGTAGACCAGGATGGACACGGCCAAGGCGCCGCTGGCATTCCGGAATCCGAGTGAGAGGAAAGCCGAGACCGTTCCGAGCGCGAACATCGGCACCGCGGCGGCCGCATAAGCTAAGGCCGATTCCGCGACGCCGCCCCATCGGCCGTCCGGGGCGTCCATGAACAGGGAAGCCGCCGTCGAGGAGATCCACCCCAGCAGCAGGCCGAGCGCGGTCACCCCGAAAATGGCCAGCAGCTTGGAAGCGAAAATCTTATATCGGTTGACGGGCCGGACCAGCACGGAGCGGATCGTCCTGTCTCCCAGCTCGCCGGCGAACATGTCGGAGGCCGACAGGAAAATCAGGAGCGGCAGCACGAACAGCGTTAGGCCGCCCAGGAAGGCGATCGGATAGTCGGCGCCGGAGAAAGCCGCGATGCCGACGCCGTTCTGCAGGCGCTGGACGGCCATCAGGCCGAGGAAAGGCAGCACTGCGATCAGCGCCAAGAAGAAGACCGTTTTCTTGCGGGCTCTCAATTTGACCCATTCGTTAATGGTAGCGGACATTAGCAGGCTCATGATCGGCCGCCTCTCTTTCTGCGCGAATCTGTTCGATAAAATACGTTTCAAGGGAGGAAGAAGGACCCGAACCCTGCAGCAGCTCTCCCATGCTGCCTTCCCGGATCAGCTTCCCTTCGTGGAGAATGCCGATCCGGTTGCAGATCATCTCCATCTCCGAGATGAGGTGGCTGGACAGGAAGAACGTCGTCCGCTCCTCCCGGGCCAGCTTTCGGACCAGCTCCCGGATTTCCACCATGCCTTCGATGTCGAGGCCGTTCGTCGGTTCGTCGAGAATCAGCAGCTCCGGCTTGGAAACGAGAGCGCCCGCGATCGCCAGCCTCATCTTCATGCCCAGCGAGTAATGACCGGCCTTCTCCTTGCCGTGCTTGGAGAGGCCGACCAGCTCCAGCACCTCGTCCACCCTCGTCTTCGGGAGGCCGGGATAGAGCCGGGCGGCCAGTTCCAGGTTCCGGCGGCCGCTGAGATATTCGAACGCTTCGCCTTTCTCGATCAGCACGCCGACCCGGCTCATCGCGGGCTCATACTGCTCGTTCACGTCGTAACCGAACAGCCGGACGCTGCCCCGGTCCGCCCGGATCAGGCCGCTGGCGATTTTCATCACCGTCGTTTTGCCCGCGCCGTTCGGTCCGAAAAACCCGTAAATGTCGCCTCTGCGCACCTGCAGCGTAACGTTCTCGATCCCGCGGCGGTTGCGATACGATTTGGTCAACCCCTGGATGTCCAGGACGATGTCCCCGTTCATGAAAGTCCCTCCCTCAAATACCCCCAAAAGTGAAGCAAAGCTCTGCAGCAAATTCCGATTACTTTTGGGGGAGCCCCCGATTATCCACAGGAGCGGCCGCGCGGGCCGCTCCCCGTCTTTCGTCCGTTAGTCGCGCATATCCTTTACCGTTTCGATTTTCTTCCCGGTCAGGTCGATCGTATCCGGCGTAGTAGCGCCCAGTCCCGTCGTCTCGACGGCCGCGCGGATGACGACTTCGTGGCTCTTGCCGGAAGCGTCTTTCCCGGACACCGTAAAGTCGATTTCCTGGCTGCTGACGATATCGTTCTCGTCAATGACGGCGTGCAGCTCGATCTCGTCGAGGTTGACGTCTTGGGTCAGCTTCGGAAAACGTTCGGCGATTTGAGGAATGTCGAGGCCCAGGGCGTCTTTGGCCGGCGAATGGCGGTCCCACCGATCGGCATGCTTCCCGCTCAGCCCTTCCTTCACGAACAGCGAGCCGATGACGTTCACGGCCGCCGGAATTTCCGAGCCCGTCAGCTTCGCGTCGATCGTGCTCGTGCCGTCCGCTTCGGATTGGATGTCGAACTGGTTTTTCAGGTTCCCGACCAGCGCGTCTACCACTTTCTCCATTTCCGCGCTGAATGCCGGATCCCGGAGCGCCTGCTCATGCTCCTTCCATTCTTCCCGGCTCCTGTCCTCCATCACTTCGTAAGTATCGCTGCCGCCGGCTTTGAAAACGTGCTTGCCGTCCTGCTGGTAGAATTCGAAGGTTTGCGAAACGGAGCCGGCCTTGATCTCCGCTTGCCCGCTGGCCGTCCCGGCTGTCTGATCGGATTTGACCGTCGTCGAGACGTTCAGCAGCTCCGTTCCGTTATCCCTCATGGACAACGTAACGCGATCGGTGGAGCTCGCGACGGCCGCCGTCGTTTTCAGCGCGGTTTTGTATGCCTCATAGCCTTTCGCCTCTCCGATTCCCGCGAACGCGGAAGTCGCGACCAGCGCGCTTCCGATCGTCAGCCCGACTCCCAGCATCATTACTTTCTTTTTCATCGATATAACCTCCTAATGGCTTGTGATTTCGGCGCATTCCCTGCTGCCTGTTCCTTATGATAGACCCCGAATCTTAACTCCCGAGAAACCGAGATTAAGCCGATCTAATGAAATTATTAACAAAATCTAAACTTTCGGCCGGGAGGTGCGGAACGGATGACGAAACGAACCGGGCTAACGGACTCCACGGACGTTATTTCGCGTAAAGCGGGCTATGCCAGGTTGTAACGGACACCACGGACCTAATCGACTCTTCATGGCCGCCGCAACCGACATTCCTCCCCGAATAAGCGCATCCGTGTCCGTTAGCGAGACGGGGGGACGAAAAATCCTCTCTTAACGTCCGCTCTGTCCGTTAGAAGCGGTGCAGGGAAGGTCCGGGCGGCGCGAAAAAGGACCGAGAGGGCGGGGCGATGCAAGAGAGGGAGGTCCGGGCGGCGCAGGCGGTGCGGAGAAGGTGTGATTGGGGGCGGACAACAGCGCCTCGATCCGAATCGGCAATAGAAAAGCAGCCTGAGCTCCCTCGGGAAGACGGGACAGGCTGCCTGCCTGAATTTCCGTTGTGGCGAAAAACGGGTTGGGATAAAATATCGACATCATAAACGAATCGGGGAGTTCGATGAAAAACCGGATCCTGGAAATCAATTTCGTCAAGGCCGTCGCCATCTTCGCCGTGCTGGTCATCCACGCGACGGCGACTCCCTCCGTCAAGGTGCCGTGGGGCAGCTTGTCGGCGCTGTTCTACGTGCTGGCCAACCAGCTAAGCATGTTCGCCGTCCCGCTGTTCCTGCTGGTCAACGGGCTCGTTCTGTTTTACCGTTACCACGGCGATTGGAGCGGCGCCCAGGCGCTGGCCTTCTATAAAAAACGGCTCCAATATATTTTAGTCCCTTATTTATTATGGTCGTTATTCTATTACGCGTTTAACCAATGGCTCATGGACCGGCGGATCGAGTTCGATCCCGCTTTCTTCTGGCGGCTGCTCTTATGGGGGCACTCCAGCTACCACCTGTACTTCATGGTGATCGTCATCCAGGTCTACGCGGTGTTCCCGCTGCTCATGTCCTTGGTGCGGCGATTCCGGCTGCAATCCCGGCACGTCGCATGGATCGGGCTGCTGGGGCAAGCCGCTTTTTATTCCGTGAACAAATGGGATCATCCGATCCCGCACATCGCTGCGCTGATGCCGAACTATTTGCTCGTCTTCAGCGTCGGGGCGGCGATCGGGATGGATTACCGGGCGTTCGCGGAACGTTCCCGGCATCTCTGGTGGACGTTCGGCGCCGCCGTCGGAACCGGCTTGCTGTACGTTCTCATGCTCGCGGCGTCCAAAAGCGGGGCCGTCTATTGGTCTCCCCTGTATGCCGCGCTTTACAATCTATATGCCGTACTGGTCGGCGTCAGCGCCCTCTGGATCGGACGGAAAGCCGTCGCGCTGGGCAGCCGTCTCTCCCAAGCCGTGCTGGCGTTCGGCGCGGCCTCTTTCGGGATTTATCTCGTGCACCCGGCCGTTCAATCGATCTGGAGACACTTGTACAATCCGGGGCCGGGCGGAGCCGTTTACCATGCCTATAACGCGCTCACGCTGCTGCTGGACGCGTTCGTCTCTTGGGGGATCGTGCTTCTGCTGAAAAAAATCAAATTTTCGTGGGTATGGTTCGGCAAGTCCTGATCGGTCGCCGATTCCTATTTTTGCATACTTCGGGTCCGTTTGCCGGAAACTAAGGTCAACCTCAACCCGGAGGGACCTCCGTGGACCGCAGGGAAATGATCGAACGCGTCAGGTCGCTGGCCGAACAACGAAACATCGTGGAAAGTGCCGATCAAATGAATCCCCCGAAAGTGACGAGAAGCTCTGCGGCTCATTCCGATTACTTTTGGGGGAGCCCCCGGATCATGAATTCAACGCGAAAACGAGCGGCGCGCGGGTCGAACCCCTTCCGCTCCGCTCGTTTTTTGCGTTCAATACAAATCCTCCGCCGGCAAGATCCCCAAGCTTTTCGCCTTCTTGATCGCTTGGACCCGCGAGTTCACGTGAAGCTTCTGGAACAACTCGGTCAGGCCGTATTCGAGGGAACGCTGGCTGATCATGAGCGTTTTGGAAATCTCCTTGTTGCTCTTCCCTTTGACCAGCTCCCGAAGCAGCCGGTCCTCTTCCTGGGTGATCGTCGTCGGCTCCCGGCCGGTCTCGTCCTGCACCGTGATTTCCTGCCGCCTGAGCTGGCGGAGCAGCTGCATCGGGATGATCGCTTGCTTCCTCCCCGCGCAGCGGATCGCCTGGATCAGCTCCTCCCGGGTCGACGTCTTGGAAACGAAGCCGGACACGCCGGATTCCATCAGCAGGTTGAAGTGAGGCGCGATTTCGAAGCCCGAGTAAATCAGGATCACCGCGTCCGGCACGTAATCGAGCAGCTTGCGGGTCAAGTCGGCTCCGTTGATGTTCGGCATGTACAGATCCAGCAAAATGACGTCGAACTTCTTCAGGCGGACCAAGTCCGTCACTTTGTATACGTCGGTCTCGATCGTCACCTGGATGTCCGGTTCCGATTCGATCAGCATTTTCGTGCCTTCGACGACCGACCGGTGATCGTCGACCAATAAAACTTCCATCCTTCCTCACCTTTCCGTCGTTTGCTTGGGTATTCGAACCGCAACGTGAAAGCCCTGACCCGGGGCCGACCGGAAAACCGCTTGGCCTTCCAAGCTCTGCACCCGCTTCTCGATGCCCGTGATGCCCATATGCTGATAGGATCCTTCCAGGCCGGACAGGTTCGTCCCCACGCCGTCGTCGGAATATCGGAAATGGACGAAGCTCCCGTCATCCGTCAAAGCCATCGATACTTTGTCCGCCTTGGAGTGCTTATTCGCGTTGTTGAGAAGCTCCTGCACGATCCGGTACATGCCCAGGATCTGGTCTTCGTTCAGCGCGACGTCCAGTTGATCGGAGGAGAATTCGATCTCGTAGTTGGCGAACATTCTCGCATACGAGAACAAGCTCTTCAGCGATTCCACCAGACCCATTTTCAGCAAAAACGGCGGCCGCAACTCGTTGCACGTGATCCGGATTTGATGGATGGAGTCCAGCAAACCCTCTTCGATCTGCCCCAGTGCCGCCCGGTTGCGTTCGTCGAAGGAGCCGGCGGAACGGAGCGATTCCAGCTTGCGGTACCAGATGATCAAATCCTGCAGCACCGAATCGTGCAAGTCGCTGGACAGCGAAGCCCGTTCTTTCTCCGACAGCCGGAACAGCAGCCGCAGCATCCAGGTCGGCGTCTCGTCCGCGGCCACCAGGTCCTCTAGCCGTTTCATGAGATCTTCGGTGCGATGGAGATTGTCGTATAGGATGGTGACGTAACGGACGGCCGTTGCCAGCCACTCTTCCTCGCTTTTGTGCAGGGGATGGGCGGCCGTAATGGAAAGGAAGACGGGATGCGGCTTCTCGCCGATCCGGACGCGGATCGTCCCCGGCGGCGGGTCCGGCGTTTCCCCGACGTCCGGCGCCTCGTCGATCGAAACCCCGGCATCCGGGAGCACGGCGCGGACTTCCTCGAGCAGCCGGCTTTCCAGCTCCGACACCTTCATGACGCCGGCCAAATCGTTCGAAAGCCGGTTGAGGCTGGCCTGCAGGAACTTGGTCCGTTCCTCGCTCCGGATCAGATCCCGCTCCTCCTGCTTCCGCTTGGTGATATCCTTGAGAATGCCGTGAATGCCGGTGAGTTCGCCCGATAGGATAATCGGCACGAAGGTGATGCTCACGATCCTTTCCCCGCGGTCCCAATCGGCGAGCCGGCATTCCAAATCGCGCGGTTCCCCGTGCTGCATGACTTCATGGAGCGTTTCGTATACGGAAGCATGGTCCTCGTCGAAGATCATGCCGATAAAGCATCGGTTTTTCAGCTTGTCCGGTTCGATGCCGGTGATGTCCACGAAAGCCCGATTGGCGTCGACGAAATACAAGCCGTTCATCTCGATCGAAAACACGCCGTCCAAATTGTGCATGAACAGGGATTTGTACCGCTGCTCGCTCTCTTCCAGCGCCAGTTCGGAACGCTTCTTCTCGGTAATGTCCAAGATCATGCCGTCCAGCCGCTCCACGTCGCCGGCCGCGTTCAAGTGAGGCATGATCGTCATCTGACCCCAGCGGGTCTCTTCCGGAAGATGGGTCCAACGGAACTCCTGCCGAACCGGCAGCCCCCGATCCAGCTTGTCCTTCACATCGCCCATCAGCGCGACATTGTCTTCCGGGTGGATATGGTCATGGAGCCGGATGGGCCGATCCATGAACTCCTCTTTCGGAATGCCGGCCATTCTCTCGAAGCTGGCGGAGAAATAGTTGTAACGGGTAAAATCCTTGTCGATCGACCACACGGCGGCATTCACGTTGTCCAGGATGTTTTCCAGCAGTTCTTCGGTTTGCTTGCGCGCCGTCACGTCCCGGACGACCGCCACGACGTAAACCGCCTCGCCGCTCTCGTCCAGGACCGGCTTGACCCGCGTATCCGCGTACAGGGGACGGCCGTCGACATGCAGGACCCGATAATTCACGTCTAACGCCCGTTTCTGCTGAATGACCTGCAGGAAGGAAGCACGGACCCTCTCCCGGTCTTCCGGGGCGATGACGTCGAACGCGTCCATCCCCATATATTCTTCCACGCTGATTCCGGTAATGTTCGTGATCGACGGGGACACGTAGCGGACGAGACCGTCGCTTCCGACCAGAACGATGACGTCGGAAGTATTTTCGGCGACGATCCGATACACTTCTTCCTTGATGCTGCTTGCCCCGTTCGGGGCCCGGTTCCCGGCCATGAATCCGTCTCCTCTGCGATGCGGCTGGAAATAGCTTGCGTCCATTATATCCCGGATTCTACTTCGGGAGAATACGGCCCGCTTCCGTGTCGGCTTCGACTTTCCCGACTTCCGTGCGCAAGTCGATGTCGGCAGCCGCGGGCGGCTCCTGCGGATCGATGGTGATATCCCCGGTGGACGTTCGGATGGACAGGTTCTTTTCCATCATGTTCGGTCGCTCCTCGTTGGTTCGAGTTTATTCAGGAAAAGGTCTCTTGCGCGGTTTCGATTCGCATAAGCTTGCGGTTCCGCAGCAGCGGCAGCGCGGCGACCGCCCCGATCAGGAACAAGCCGGCGGCCATCAGGAAAATCGCGCCGAGCGGCAGCCCGGATTTCAGCATGCCGACCAGGCTCATGTTCAGCACCATCCCTCCGATGAAGAGGGGGTTCAGGATGCCGGTCACCCGGCCGACGTACGCTTGCTCCGCATGCTTGATGACCAGCGTATTGCAGGCGATGTGTATGAAGGGAACCATCATGCCGGACAGGAATTGAGCGGCCAAGGCCAGCCCGAGCATTTTGGCGGCGCCCAGCACCGCAACCGCGGCGGCATTCGCCGTAAATCCGACGACGAGCAGGGATTGGGGTTTCGATTTCTTGGAAAGCCCCATCACGAGCATGCCGCCCAGGAACATGCCGATGCCGTTGGCTGCCGTCAGCCATTGCAGATGATCTTCCGTTAAACCCAGGTTCTCCGTAACCAGGAAGATGCCGAGCGGATTGATCAGCCCGAGCGCCAAGCCCGCGGCGAGGAAGAAGCCGCCCATGTAGACGAACATCCGGTTGGAGACGACGTAGCGGTATCCGGTTTTCATGTCGGCCAGCAAGTTGGCCTTCGGCAGGTTCTCTTCCATCCGGTCCGCGGGCAGGAAGGTCAGCATGACGGCGGACAACAGGAAGCCGATGCCCATGATGACGATCGCGGCCTCGATGCCGAAACGGAAGAACACCCAGGTGCCGAGCATCGGACCCAGGACCATGAAGATCGCCTGGATCGTCTGGTACATCGACATGCCCGCCTGCATCCGGTCTTCCGGAACGTGAAGCTTGAACAGCTTCATGCCGGCCGGCTGCGAAAACTGCGAGAGAACCGAGGAGACGAGGGTGGCCAGGAAGATGGCTTTCCAGCTGCCCAGCGTCAGCGCGAGCAAGACGAGGAAAACCGACGCCGAGCTCAGCAAGTCGCAGAGCACCATCGTGCGCTTCGGTCTCCAGCGGTCGGCGAACGCGCCTCCGATGAAGGAGAAGACGAAAATCGGCGCGAACTCGGCCACCGAAATCAGGGAGACGGCGACGGGATCTTGATTCGTCTGCTCCGTCACGTATAGCAGGATCGCGAAATTGCGGACCCAGATCCCGAGCTGCAGGAAAACGGCGGACAGCAGAATGGATCGGATCACGCGGTTGGCGATTATGGAACGCATGCGGGATCAACGCCTTTCGGATAGATGGTGGACTAGGTGGATTCATTGTATTACGGTTCCGGTCATGCAAAACCGCACGTTTCGCGTAAAACCCCGCAAAGATTTGCGGGGCCTGCGCAATCGGTGCGGTCCTGCCTCCGGGCGTTGGAGCGCGATCAGGGTACGCGAACGACATAAGAGAAAGTCGTCACCCGGTCGTTCCGCTGGAACTGGCCCCAGATTTTATAGATGCCGCTTCCCGGGAACGACGCGGAGAAGACCGCTTCCGGCCCGGAGCCCTGTCCCTCTTCGGCATGGACGTGGACGTAGCGTTCGCCGTCTTCCGACAGGATCACGACATGACCGATCGCGCCCAGATAAGGCTGCAAATCGCGGATCGGCTGTCCGGTTGCGGCATCTGACAGGGTAAAGGCGAGCGTCGTGTCCGCATTCGGGGATAACCGGTCGATCGTCAGCCCCGCGCGGAGACCGTCGGCCGTCTTCTCCAGGCTTTCGTCGGGGACGACCGGAACCGGATCCGCCGGCTCTCCCGGCACCCGAATCCAGGCCATCTTCGTCATCGCGTCGCCCTCCGCGGGCTTGAAATCGGCCACGAGCCGATACTCGCCGCCCGCAGGGAACGCATTGTCGATTTCGAATACGCCGCCGCCCTTGTAGTAGGGATGAATATGGTTGAAATAGGACAAGTCTTTGCTGACGACCATCAAGTGCAGCAGCTTCTCATGGTTGAGATCGAAGTTTTCGATAGGTTGGCCGTCCCGCTTCCGGGTCTCCAGCCGGATCCGCTGCACCGCTTCGGTTCCGGACGCCTCCGCGTCGCTAAGCGTCCAGAGCGCGTTCACGTCATCCGACAGGATCCGCTCAGTGCCGGTTTCGTGAAACTCTTCGTCCTCCCAAGAGGAGGCGCCGGAGGAGCAAGCCGCCAGGAGAAACGCCAGGATCAGCAGGACCGATAGGGATGATGTCCGTCGTTTATTCATATCGAAGCGCCTCGCTTAAGTCGGTTTTGGCGGCGCGGGAGGCCGGCATGAAGCTGGCGAGCCAGGTGACCGCAAGGCCGAACAGGGCGATCGCCAACAGGATGATCCAAGGGACTCCGAAGTTGTAGGTCAAGGAATGGATTTCAACGAACGTCGAGGTCACGTAGATCAGAACGACGCCCAGCAGAAGGCCGATCAGCGTGGCCGCGAGGCCGATGCCGAGGGCTTCCATCCTCACCACCCGGACGACTTGGCGGCGAGTCACGCCCACCGCGCGCATCATGCCGAGCTCCCGGACTCGCTCCATGATGTTCATCAGCAGCGTATTGGCGATCCCGATGCCCGAGATCACGATGGACAGCACGACCAGGAAGTCGATCACCGCGAAAGAACCGGTATACGTAGAGCCGACGACGGAAACCCAGTCCTCCGGGCCGAACATGTCCATGACCCGCTCCCCGTATTGATTGAAGATCCGCTCCCTCAGCTGAACCGGGGTGGTAACGTCATCTTTAATGACGAGAATGTTCTTCTCGTACTTCAGCCCGAACGTCTCCCGGAAATTCTCCTTGCTCAGGAACGCGCCGAACCCGTTGTTTTTCATGGTGTCGACGACCGCGGCCACCTTGAACGATTTCGTGCCGTGAAGCGCCGCTAACTCGATCGTTTGACCGATTTCGCCGCCCCATGCGCCGAATGCGATCCGGTCGAGGACGATTTCGTCCGGCTTCAGCTGTCCGATCAGCTTGCTTGGCGTATTTCCGGTTACCGTGAACAGAGGGAATTTGTCGGCCCTCACCGGATCCACGCCGTACACGAGCATTTTCCGTTTCTGCCCGTCCTTCATCCAGACGGCTTCGTGCAGCGGGTACGTTTCCGCGTCGGCGACGCCCGGAATAGCCTTCATCTTCTCCAGGTCCGTATCCTCGATGTGGTGGAGATGAACGTCCAAGTTGCCGCCGTATGACGCATGAATGACCCGCTCGAACGATTGGATGAGCGCGGAGTTGAGCGAGCTCATCAGCACGATCATCGCGATGCCCAGGCAGAGGATGACGGAGGTCATCGCCGTGCGGCCTTGGTTCCGGCTCAGATTGCCGGCCGCGAGCCGGCCGCTGAAGCCCCGGCGGAGCATTGGACGCATCAGGCGGACGAACAAGTCGAACAAGTACGGGAAAATCAAGGTCGCGCCGATCATGAGCGGTACGATCAGCAGCAGATGTTTAATGAAAAACGCGGCCACGATCAGCAGAACGCCCCATGCGGCAGGCCATACGCGGCGGGAAGCGTTCGTTGCGGCATGCTCCTTCAGCACCTCCGCGACGCTGACCCGGCTGGCTTGGCGGATCGGATACAACGCGGCGGCGATCGGCACCAGCAATCCGGCCAGCACGGCGATCGCGACCCCTTTCGACAGTTCCAGAGTCGGCTGATCGTAAACGCTGAACACCATGAAAATGACCGTTTTCAGCAGCTGCGCGAGTCCGAGCCCGATGACCAGGCCGGCCGCGGTTCCGATGATCGACATCAGCGCCACCTCGATCAGCACGAACCCCCTCAGCTGCTCGGGCGTATAGCCGATCGTCTTCATCGCCGCGAACTCTTTCCGGCGTTCTTTCATGCTGACGTACATGGAGTGGAAAATGATGAACGCGCTTAGGGCGATACCCAGGAAGCCGGCCAGGTACAGCAGCAGGAAGAAGGTGTTGATCTCTTTGAACTGCGTGCTGTAATCCAGTACGACGGGCTGCACGTAGACCGATCCGAGGCGCTTGGCGAGCGCGTCGAGCTGCTTGCCGACTTGGTCAAGATCGGCGCCGGCGTCGGATTTGATTTGGATCGACTGGATTTTGCCGTTCAGATCGAACCAGTCCTGCAACACCGGCAGAGGGACGGCCACCGACCAAGGATGGAACTTGGCCATCATCCAGCTGCCGGGCCCCATCAGCTCGACGGTGTAGCGGACGACGGCGGACACCCGGATTTCGCGTGTTCCCTTGTCCGTATCGAATGCGATCGTGTCGCCCGGTTCGACTTTCCAGACTCTGGCCGTGCGATCCGTGATGACCGCGCCGCCTTCCGTCAAGCTTCCCTTGACGACTTTGAAGTTCGTCAGCGGGGTGTCCATGCGGCTGTAGCCGGTTAGATCGACCCGTTTCTGGATGGCGGACACGCCTTCCTTGTCGAGATGCAGCTTCGTGTTTTGTTTAGCCCCCGCGATCGAGATCAGGCCTGCCAGCTTCTCCACTTCCGGCTGGACGGATTGCGGAAAATACGTATCGGTTCCGTTCAGGGTAAAATCGGCTTTGCCGAAGGCGGCCTTCAAATAAAGCGGGAACGCCGACTTCGCCGAGTCGACGGCCGAGATCACCGCCAGCGCGGAAGCCGTGCCGATGACGATCGACAGGATCGTCAGCCAGGTGCGGAGCTTCCGGCGTTTCAGTTGCCGCCAAGCGATCTGCCATGCGTTCACGCCCGGTCCCCTCCTTCCGGCGCGGCTTCTTGCGCGCGATTCGCTTCGTCCCGCACGACTTCGCCGTCCCGGATGCGGACGATCCGGCTCGCCGCTTTCGCGGCTTCCTCGTCATGCGTCACCATGACCACGGTGATTCCCTCTTCCCGGTTCAGCCGGGTGAGCGTCTCCAGGACGCCGGCGCCGGTCTTGCGGTCCAGGTTGCCGGTAGGTTCGTCCGCCAGGATCAGGCGCGGCTTCATCGCCAGGGCGCGGGCGATGGCGACGCGTTGCTGCTGCCCGCCGCTGAGGCGGGACGGGTATTGGTCCGCTTTGTCGGCCAGGTCGACTTCCTTCAGCAGTTCGGTGACGCGATGATGGATCTCGGATTTCGGGGATTTGTTCGCGGCCATGGCCAGCGCCACGTTCTCGGCGACGGTCATCACCGGCAACAGCTGATAGTTCTGGAACACGAAGCCGATCTTCGTTCTCCGAAACAGGGTCCGCTCGTTCTCGTTCAGCTTGTGGAGTTCGGTTCCGTCCACCGCGACGCGGCCCGACGTCGGCAGGTCCAGCCCGCCCATCAGCTGCAGCAGCGTGCTCTTGCCCGAGCCGCTCGGGCCCATGATCGCGATGAACTCCCCTTTCCCGATGGCGAGATCGGTTTCTTTGAGCGCCGTGAAGCTGCCCGCTTCCTGGGTAAACACTTTGGACGCTTTCTCCAGACGGATCATGCTTGATTCCTCCGATGGTTGATTTCGATCCGCGCTGGCTGAGCGTGGATCGGTTGTTATGTTCCCATCATAAGGCGGCGCCGGTCGGCCGAACGCGCAAACGGCTCGCAGGGCTCGCGCATAAAAAAGACCCGTCCCGCGCAAAAAATTGCGGGGCAGGCGCAAAAAAGCCTCGTTCGCGAGGAACGAGGCTTGTCGCATATGAGAGAATAGAGGAACGCTGTTCCGTTATTTCCATACTGAGAACCCTAGCCGGCGAAATAGAAGAACTCAGTTCCGTTAAGCGCACAGCGGTTTCGAACAAAGGCTTCACGATCTCGATCCGGATGCCGTCCCGCTCCGCGATTTCCAGGAAGAACGGACGCTCGTCGGGTTAAAACCCCTGACTCGGCGCCTTATCGGACGGGTTATGTAACATTTTTACTTAATTCCCCCAGATCGGCGTCCCGACGGCTGAGTTATGTAACATTTTTACTTAATTCCCTTGATTCAACGCCTCCGCGGCCGAGTTATGTAATTTTTTTACTTAATTCCCTTGAATCGACGTCCCTTCGGACCGAGATGAGTAACATTTTTACATATCTCCCCCAAATCGACGTCCCATCGGACCGGGTGAGGAACTTGCTGAGTTCGAGGTTCGCGAGCACTTTCTCATCGTCCGTCAATCCCGGATTCGAGAGGCTCTCGTCCCAATCGCGGGTCAGGTCGCTGTTGAAAATGATGGAGGCGAGGTCGTAGATCTGCGTCTGGACCATATCGACATAAGAGCCGTACTGGTCCATCTTCTCGAGGGCGGAGGATTCGATATAGGAGCGTACGATCGAGCGGGATTCATTGAAAATGAGGAAGGACAGCGCTCCGAAAGACAACACGAACAGCAGGACGAAAACCGCGATCAGTTGGTTCCGGAGCGAGTAGAACATGGCCGTCCTCCTCTATCTTCATGAGCCGAACGTTATTTGGATGTCGGAAATTTCACCAAGTCGTCAACTTTCACGAGCTGTCCCGTGCGGATCGACTTGTTCGCGGCGATGCCCGTCAGAATGGAGCGCGCGCCGTCGACGTGGTTGGCCGCCCGGTGGAATTCGTCTTCGACCGGGATGCCGAAAATGTCGTTCAGCAGCACCGGATCGCCGCCGCCATGTCCGCCTGCGCCCATTTCGAAATCGACTTTATACGGTTCGCCGAACATCGGGAAGACGAGGATCGTCACGCCTTTCACCGCGCCTTCCAGCGCTTTGTCGCCGCCCGAGTTGACGTACGACTGCTCGACGATCTTCATTTCGATGCGGCCTTTCGTGCCGTTAAACGCGATATTATAGCCTTCCCACGGCAGATAGGCGTTCAGCGAATACGTGAGCTGCGCTTTGTTCTTGTACTTGACCAGGACGCTCATCGTATCCTCGATCGAAATTCCGTCCCCGAACACGCTTTGGTCGCGCCGGTAACCGTCCTCCGGCTCGGCGTCCAAGTACATCGCCTTCAGATGCTCGTTCTCGTCCAGGTGCAGGGCGAACGGGTCGCCTTTGGCGTTCGGATGGCCGGTGGCCCGGTCGTAGAACTTCGTAATGCCCCGCTTCTCCGCGTTCTCCCGTCCGTAGAACAGCAGATCGCCCATCGCGAATACGGTGTCCGGCTGCGAACCGATCCAGAAATTCACGAGGTCGAAGTGGTGCGTCGATTTGTGCACGAGCAGGCCGCCGCTGTTGCGCTTGTCGCGGTGCCACCGGCGGAAGTAGTCCGCGCCGTGCTGCGTGTTGAGCAGCCATTCGAAATGGATCGAAGTGACGTTGCCGATCGTTCCGCCGGCGATCAGCTCGCGGGCTTTCGTGTGGTGAGGGGCGTAGCGGTAGTTGAACGTCACCCGTACGTTGCGTCCCGTACGTTCGACGGCGTCGACGATTTGTTGGCACTTCTCTTCGTCGACGGTCATCGGCTTCTCGGTGATGACGTCGCAGCCGAGCTCGAGCGCGCGGATGATGTAGGTGTGGTGCGTCCGATCCACGCTGGTGACGATGACCGCGTCCGGTTTCTCGGTCTCGATCATTTTATCGAACTCGTCGCTCTTGTAGGTTCTTACCGCGTGGTAATCGTATTTGTCCTTCAGCAGCTTGTTCGCGTAGTCCATGCGGGTCTGGTTGATATCGCAGAAAGCCAGCAGCTCCGACGTTTCGCGGAAGCTGGTCGCGATCGCGGAGTAGAAAAACTCGGCCCGTCCCCCCGCGCCGACCTGCACGTACGTCTTTTTCTTCATCCTAACCATCGCTCCTCCGAAAATTTGGCGTGCCATTGAGAAAAATGTACCGCAAAATGTGCATATTCGCTCCGCGATTTATGCTACAATTCATGAAAACCCGCATTTTTTGCTCTAATGGAGGCGCCCTGGATGAATCTCGTCAGCGAACTCCGGTTCGGAAGTCCGCAGGATCCGTTCCATCTGGAATACAACCGGAGAAAGGGCCACTATTCCATGACGGTCCAACATATGCACGGACATTACGAGCTGTATTATTTGTTCGGGGGAGAACGGTTCTACTTCATCAAAGACCGCTCGTATTCCATCCAGCCCGGCGACCTCGTGCTGATCCCGGGGCACGAAGTGCACCGGACGTCCGACACGGGCGTGCCGAACCACGAGCGGATCGTGTTCTATTACGAAGAGAGTTTCTTCCGTCAGTTCCCCGCGGAGGAGGCCGAGCTGCTGCGCTCCCCGTTCCTCGGCTCCCGGCGCGTGTTTCGCCTTCCGGCGCCGGACCGGCTGCGCGTCGAGCAGCTGCTGTACGCCATGCTGCGCGAGCTCCAGGACCGGCCGCCCGGATACGCGCTGACCGTCCGCCACGCGGCGGCGGAGGTGCTGCTGCACACGGCCCGCCATGCGCGCAGCGCCGATACGGAGAGCCTGCTCGAGGAGGCCCCCTCGCCGACCGAAACCAAGATGACGGAAGTCGCCCGGTATATCGCCCAGCATTACGCGGAGCCGTTGTCGCTCGACCTGCTCAGCAGCCGTTTCTATCTGAGCCCGAGCTATCTCAGCCGCACGTTCAAGAAAATCACCGGCTTCGGCATCGCCGAATACGTCGGCATGACCCGGATCAAGGAAGCGCAGCGGCTCCTCCGCGAATCGGACGCCCGCATTACCGAAATCGCGGCCGAAGTCGGGTTCGAGAACTTCTCCCATTTCGAGAAGGTGTTCAAGTCGCTCGTCCGGATGCCGCCCCGCACCTATCGGCAACAATTCCGGCAAACACGGCAGCCGGCCAAGTGATGATGCATCGTCGTCAACGGACAACGACGCAACGACGCGCTCGGAAGATACGGGTCGGGAAAACCGATATGATCGTGGAATGGATTGCTTTAGCTTGATCGCGGAACGGAAATACCGGCTTGAACATGGAACGGGAGAACAACGGAATTCCGGCGCTTCCCCAGAGTTGTTGCTTTAATGCAATAACTCCGATCCTTTAAACCCGAAATCCCACGCATCTCCCCATGTTCCCCTTCGAAATCCCGGCCGCTGGCTTTGGACAAAAAACCGCCGGTCCCCGAGTTGGGGGACCGGCGGTTCTAATCCGTTGCCGCATATCCTGGGATAACGGGTGACCGAAGAATCTGCGCATTCGCATGCCAAAGTCGTTTCAGCGCGCGATCGCATGCCCGTCCAACCATTCCAGCAGGTCCCAGGCAAAAAGCTCCCGCCGCAAGTCGTCGAACGGACGGTGCCGCATCCCGGCGTATTCGAAGACCCGCTTATCCGCGGAACCGACGGAACGGTAAAAATCCCGCAGCTTGGCCGGGGGCGTAATCCGATCCTCGAGTCCGAATTGCAGCAGGAGCGGGATTCGGAGAGACACGACTTCTTTTCCCAGCCTGCCGACGGCTTTCATCAACCCGAGACCGAGGCCCGAGGTCGCCGTGTCGTGCCGGAGGGGATCGGAGGCCAGCCGGGCCCGAATTTCGGAATCTTGCGTCAACCATTCCTGATTTCCCTTTTTTTGGACGGCGAAGTCGGGTTTCCACGCTCCCAAGAGAGCAATGAGGCATTTCTCGAAAAAAGTCGCTTCGTACGAAATGGCGGGGGAGATCAAAACGAGCCCGGACATCCCCTGACCGCGGGATAAGGCATAATCCGCGCAGATCACGCCGCCCAAGCTGTGCCCTGCTAGAAACAGGGGAAGGGACGGGGTTTCCGATACGACCCGCTCCCGAAACGAGTGCAGATCCCCTTGGAACTCCTCCCACGTCCGGATGAACCCCCGTTTTCCCGGACTTTTTCCGTGACCGCGCAAATCAAGGGCGTACGCGAGATAGCCGTTTTCTACCAATGCGGTCAGCAGGTTCCGCAATCCGCCGCTGTGATCGCCGAGTCCATGCACGGCTATTACGACGCCTTTGGCCGATTCCACGGGAGCCGCCATTCTGTAAAACAGCCGGGCACCGCCTGCCCCGGCAAACTCTCCTTCCCGTTCCCGCATCTCCGCGTCCTCCTTGCCGCCCGGCCCGCTGCCGTTCTCATGGTTTCGGCAAATATACCGTAACCCTCGTTCCTTGCTCCAGAGCGGAATCCACCGTCAAGCTCGCGCCGGGGATCGGGGCCAGGCGCTTGCGGACGTTCGTCATGCCGATGCCGCCGCCCCTGTCGGGGCGTTCTTCCGCGCGGATGCGGTAAAGCACTTCGTCCGCCATGCCGACGCCGTCGTCGACGATGTCGAACCGGAGATATTCTCCGCCGTCCGAGACCGTCAGCGTGACCGTGCCGACCCCTTCTTTCTCGAACAGGCCGTGCCGGATCGCGTTCTCGACGAAAGGTTGGATCGTGAGCGATGGCACGAGCACCTTCTCGAGCCCCGGGTCCACGTGCTGCTTGAAGACCAACCGGTCGCCGAATCTCGCCTTTTCGATTTCCACGTAAGCCTGGATCAGCTCCAACTCCCCCTTCAGCGGAACGAGCGGCGCCTGCTGATCCCGTTCGAAAACATACCGCAGGTAACGGCTCAGCATCGAAAGCAGGTAAGCGGCTTTCTCCCCGTCGGTGTAACAGAAGGAGACGATGCTGCTGATCGCGTTGTACAGAAAATGCGGCTTGATCTGCGCCTGCAGGAACGCGGCTTCGTGCTTGACGGCCTCTTCCATCGCCGCTTTCCCCGCGAGCAGGGTCCGGACCCGCGCCGCCAGCGTTTTCGGGTCGAAAGGCTTGGCGATGAAATCGTTGCCGCCTGCGCGGAAACAGAGCTCGATGTCGTGCAGGGAGTCCCGCACCGTCGCGAACAGGATGGGCAAGTCGAGCACCGAGCGTTTCTCCCGCACGGTCCGGCACAGATCGATGCCGGACATCTCCGGCATCATGACGTCCAGGATCATCAGATCGATGCCCGGGCGGTCCCGGAGTTTCGCGAGCGCCTCCTTCGCCGAAAAAGCCGTCAACACGTTATACTCGTCGCCCAGCAGGTTGAGCAGAATCCGGACGTTCGCCGCCTCGTCGTCGACGACGAGAATCGTGCGGCCTCTCCGATGGTCAAAGATATCCAGTTCCGGCCGTTGCGCCTCGATGCCGTCCTCTAAAGAAGCCGCCGCTTCGAGATGTCCCAAGCCTAAGTCTGCCGCGTCAACGGCCGGCAGCGTAAACGTCATCCGCGTACCCTGACCCGGCTCGGACCACTCCACGCCGATTTCGCCGCCCATCCGTTCGACCAATTGCCGGCTGATGTACAAGCCCAGACCCATCCCCGTGTATCCGTCGTTCGGCAGCAGTTGTTCGGCCTGCTCGAAATAGCCGAAAACCGCTTCATGGCTTTCCTTCGGAATTCCGACTCCCGTATCCTCCACCGAGATGACGGCCCGGCCTTCCTCCGTCTTCGCGCCGATCTCGATCCGTCCTTTTTTCGTATGCTTGATCGCGTTATGGATGAGGTTGTACAACACCTGGCGCACCCGGTTCTCGTCCGCCCGGACGAAGGTCCCGGGTTCGATCCGGTTCACCCAGCGGACGTCCTTGCCGGACAACTCGAACTCCAGCACCTGGAACGCCGTCTGCGCGGCCACGCGCAGATCGAGCACCGATTCCGCCAGCCTCAAGTCTCCATGCTTGAGCCGGACGACGTCGACCAGGTCGTTGACGAGCGCCGACAGCTTCGTCGACGTGTCCTGGATGAGCGAAAGCTCGCTGCGCTGCCGCTCGGTCAGCTCTCCCGCTTTGCCGTCCAACAAAAAGGAAACCATGTTCTGGATGCCGTGAAGCGGCGTCTTCAGCTCGTGCGACGTATTCGCGAGAAATTCGTCCTTCAGCTTGTCCCGCAAAATCAACTGGTCCGTCAGCTGCTCCGTGCGGTCCGTCGCCCGGGCGAGCCGGAAGGCGAGCAGCGTGTTCATGAACGTGATCAACGACAAAAACGAGATTCGGCGGCCGAGGTCCGTCTGGACCCATCCAATCGCATAGAAAAAACCGACCAGCAAAATGGCCGAAATGGACAAGAGAACGCCGCCGAGCAGCGCCGTCTCCTTCCGGTCCAACTGGCCGTCCTGCTTGACGTACAACCGTATGGCCCGGTACAGATAGAAGGCGACCAACAGCAGGGCGTAGTCCCAAGGCAACATGCCGAGGAACGAATACGCCGAATTCGGCAGCGTGACGACGGCCGCCAGATAGACGACGATCGGGGCCGCGAGCGCCATGAGCAGCCTGCGAGACAGCAGCTTGCCGTCCAGATGGTGAAGAAAAGCGCCCAGCACCACGAAATTCGAGAAACCGCTCAAATCATACAGTTTATCGGCCAAATTATACGAAATGCCCGGCGCCATCTGGAGCAGCAGCTTATCCCCGTCCAACGCGACGAAAACGATGAAGGTCAGGAAATAAAGGCCGCTGTATAAATAGGCTTTGTCCTTCATCCTCATGACATAGATGCTCAAATGATAGCCGCCGAACAGCAACAGGGCGAACAGGCCGAAAAACTCGAACGAAAAGACGATTTCGTCTTTCCGGAGCATCTCCGTCTGGGTACCCAACTGCAGATCTTCGAAACCCCCGATGTGTGCGGCATCGTCATTCGCCACTTGAACCAGGATGTCGAGCGCTTGGGTATCCGCATGAAAAAAAGTCGTGTACGGCTTGTTCTCCGGCACGAACTCCCGCGGATCGTCAGACGGGTTTCCCCCGCTGCCGATCAGAACGCCGTTCACGTACAGGCGGTGGGCCCGGTTGATATTATTCACCCGGATGCCGTAGCTGCCGCCGCTCTCCTTCAGCCGGATCTTCAGCCGGTACGTGCCGTAAGGCGTCCCCGACGCTTCGTCCGGAGAACGGCCGCCCTGCCAGGCGTTCGGTATATGGGCGGTGACGGTTTTGGCGGAGTCCGCCCCTTCGCTTCGGATATCGCCCGGCGACAGCAGCCGGCCCGGGTAGAACGTCCATTCCCCGTCCAAATTGACGAACCCGCTCCGGCCGAAATCCCAGCGGCTCAGATCGAGAACGCCTTGCCGGGCTTCAGGCGCCGACCAGTTCGGCACGGTATGGTCATAGATTCCGATCAAGAGAACGACCGAAAGCAGCGGAATCAGCGAGAGGCCCGCCGCCCGGAAGGGGAACCGCCATACGTTCGGCATCCGATGCCGCCATTTCCTCACTTTCGTCACGCCCCGACTTCCTTTTTGGACAGCATAGCCGATTCCGCTCCCAAAATTCTCCCAAGCTTCAGCCTTACCGGATGTCCTTCTCGGATATAGACCACTTCGCCGTCCGCGGAATGGATTTGGATCAGGGTATCCTTGCCCAAGCTCCATTCATACCGCCCGCGGATCCAGCCTTCCCCGAATTTCGCCTCGATCCAGGCGCCGGCTTCGACGGGATGTCCGTCAACGAAATGCTTCAGTTCATGGCTTCCCTCTTCGCGGCCCAACAAGATGGGAGCTTCCGCCAGGGCTTGATCCGGCTCGTTCTCCGGGCGCCGACCCGCATCCGCATTCGCGTACGCTTTCGCCATTTCCCGCCGAATCCACCCGGATGTCTCCTCGTCGGATACCGGTCCGGCCCAAGCCCGCATGGCCGCGAAGATGGGCTGCAGCCCTTGTCCTCTTTCGGTCAACTCGTATTCCACGTGCAGCGGCACTTCCGAGAAAAGCTTCCGCGTCACGATTCCTTTTTCCTCCAGCAGGCGCAGCCGGTCCGTCAGCGTCTTCGGACTGATCGGGTCCAGCGCGCGGCGCAGTTCGCCGAAACGCTTAAGGCCGTTAAACAAACCGCGCAGGATCAGCAGCGTCCACTTGCCCTCCAGCAGTTCCAAGATCGGCTCGATGGCGTCGGAACATTTCGGGTCGATCATTCGGATCCCCCTATCGTTCATTAGATGAAACTATAGCACTTTTTTGTAACTACTTTACAAAATGTACCACATCTCATTACCCTTGTGGAGAGGGTACCCCAAACAATCCCGAGGAGGAACAAAACATGAAAGTGAAACTGTGGGCCACGCTGTCGGCCAACGGCAATTATGCGCAATCGAGCGCCGAAAACCCGCCGAAAAAAGAAGCTTTGGACGATTTTGCGGCACACGTGAGAGAGGCGGGCAATTTTATCGTCGGGCGCCGGACGTTCGAGTTTTTCCGGGCAGGCGGGGGCGCGGGCTTCAGCGGCATTGACATCGTCGTCGTCTCGAAGGGCGTCACGGAAATCCCCGGCGTCAAAGTGGCGAAGTCTCCGCAAGAAGCGTTGGACTACTTGCGGGACAAAGGCCATGCGACCGCGCTCGTCTCCGGCGGCGCCGATCTGCATAACGCGTTTCTCGGAGCCGGGCTTGCGGACGAACTGATCTTCAACGTGGCGCCTGTGCTGGAGGGCAAGGGTCTGAATCTGCTCGCCGACACGGAACGATACCGGTTCGAAGCCGTGGAACTGGTGGACTGCAAGCCGCTGGGCGGCGGAGTCGTCCAGTTGCGTTACGCGGTAGCCTGAACGGCAAAGACTCGCGCTTGGGCGAATAACAAGAAAACACCCGGTCCTTCCTTGTCGGAAGACCGGGCGTACGGGTTGCGAGGCGGTCATCGGATACGGGCGATTCGTGCCGCCAAAGCTATTTTTTCTTCTTTTGGCTTCTTTCCGCGTTTTCCTTCGCTCGATACTTGGCTAACTCGGCGACCAAATCCAGCGGCAGCGGCTGGTCCATCGGCAGCTTGATCGTCGTTTTGGAAACCTCGTACGGGGACAGCTCCTGTCGGAACGCTTCGAAAATCTTGAAAGGCGGAGGAAACGTCACCGAGTAATGACCCTTGTATGCCGAGTAGTAGATCAGCATCCCCTGGTACTCATACGCCGGCAGTTGGTAATGGACCATTTCCTTGGCCTCCGGAACCGCCTCCTTCACGGTTCGGCGGATTTGCTCCAATCCGTCTTGGACCGCCGGCGGAAAGGTGCCGATGTATTCGTCCACGGTTTGGAAATTCGTCTTCGTCGCCAATTCGCTCACCCCCTCGCCTAAGATTGAAAAATATGAATCTATTTTCCAATCTTATAAATTTATCTCCAGTATACCGATTTTCCGATGGGGTGCAATCGATACCAGGAGACGCTTGAAGCGGAGGTCAATTCCGCCGGCTGGGAGTCTTGGAGGCGCCGTGCGTTTTTTTCAGCAAGATCCATTCCACGATAACGAAATCGAACGCGAGCCCGGCCCATATGTTGACCGTCAGAATCGCATCGAGCATGCCTGTTCTGCCTTGCGGCAGCGAAAAACCGTTCAGCGCCAAATACAGCAGGATCAAGATCGGCGTCAACACGCGCGCGCTTACAGCGACCAGGGTCATGCCGAAACTGCGGGTCATCCAGACGCGATGCGCCGCGAAATCCTTTTTCGCCGCGTATCGGAATCCGTTCCACGTCGTGACGAGCCATAGAGCATCCAACGTCAGGAACGCCAATGACCGGACATAGTCTTTCTCATACGCCGTCACGCCGAGCGCCAACACTCCGCTGATCATTACGCCCGCGACATAGATCCTGCCGACCAGTCGATGAAGCCCCGGCCTTCTCTCGCGTAAACCGACGATGAACTGCGGAAATCCGGCGATTAACGCCACAAAAGCGGTCCCGATATGGGCGACCAGCAAACCGTAATGCACCGTCGATTCGACGGCCACGCGGCTCCGGCCGGGGTCCAGAGTCAGATAGGGTGCGGAGAAGAAGGACATGACGCCCAACGACAGCAGAAACAGGAGCCACCACCGCTTGCTCTTGTTCATGGTTGATCTCTCCTCTCTGCCCATGCGGTAACGTTCATCAACGAATCCCCATCCTTCCGTCGCTCTTTCTGATTCTAACGGACACATCGTCCGTTATTTGGTCGAAAATCCATCATTTTCAAAACGTAACGGACCCAGCGGCCTTTATCCGTAACTTGTCCCGGTTATAAGTGGGGCTTTTCCCCAAATAAGCGCAACTGTGTCCGTTAAAATGCGCGATGCCGAGGAGCGACCCCCATAGCGTCCGCGGTGTCCGTTAGCCTTACCCGACTCGAAGCATGAGGCAGCCGTCGTCTGACCTCTCCGCCCATTTTACGATGGAGATCTTGATTTTCCCTAAACGAATTCTTATCAAAAAATAAAATCCGGCGTTCCCGCCGGATTTTCCATCTTTCCCTTACAGCAGCCTCTCGATCGCCGGTGCGAGTATAAGCGAATCCGCCGGCGTCTCGAAACGGTCCCGGACTCGTCCGTCGCGGCCGATCAGGAATTTGGTGAAATTCCACTTGACCCCGTCGCCTTCGTAAATCTCCGGGTATTTTTCCCGCAAAAAACGCTCCATCCATTCGCCTTCCGCGTTCTCCATATCGTAGCCCCGGAACGGAGCCTGCTCCGTCAACTCGCGGAAAAGGGGATGAGCGGACGGCCCCCTTACGTCGATTTTCCCGAACAACGGAAACGTCACGCCGAAATTGGCTTCGCAGTACCGCTTCACCTCGGCGCTCTCGTCCGGTTCTTTCGCGTTGAACTGGTTGCAAGGAAACCCGAGTACCGAGAATCCCTGCTGACGGTATCGGTCATGCAGTTGCTGCAGGCCGGCGAATTGACGGGAATAGCTGCAGCGGCTGGCCGTGTTGACGACGAGCAGCACCTGCCCCCGGTATTCCGATAGCTCCACGAGCGTGCCGTCCACGGCGGGGACTTGCTTTTCGAAAATCGACATGGAGGGCTCCTCCCGAGGTCACTCCGCCGGCACCGCGAAAGCCAGTCCCGCAGGGAAGTGTCCGTTGATTTACCTTCATCTTACGGCTTCGTCCCTTGATAGGTCCAATATATCGTTCATATAAAGTCTATAGGAAGGAGCGATCAACACGAAACGAGCCTGACTCCCATGGCGGCGGCCAGACCTTTGGCGCCTTCTTTCATGACCTGATCGTGATTCCAGACAAATGCGGGACGCAACACCGGAGCCAACGCGTTCATCCATTTCTTGTTCGTGTTGACCTTCCAAATATAGCGGGCGTGCGTGACCCCGCCTTCCTGCGATAAAGTCCAATAACCGATGCCTTCCAACTCGCCGGTAGACCGGATCTCCAGGTACTCCGGGTCTTTCCGCGCGACGATCTCCGCCGTCCAGGACAATTGATAAGGAAGCTTCGTGCGGAGGACGTATTCGTACTTGTCGCCGATTCCCCCGGGGTTGCCGCTCCGGTGGATTTGGCGCGAGCTGATGCCGTTCCACCACTCGTGGTACCGGATGCCCCCGATGATCTCCCAAACTTGATGAATGTCCGCTTCCAACTTCCAGTCCGATTCGAATTGATAGGCGTAGGCTGACATGCGATTCCCTCCATATTGCCGCGATTGGATTTGGGTTGTGATAAGTACGAGTTTACCGTGCCGTTCTCACAGAACGCTCCCAAGACGTTCGGATTTCTTGCGGACGAAAAAAAGAAAGGCGCCGGCGGTTGTGCCGACACCTCTCCATCCGATTTGCCGAAAAACGGCTTCTCTCATCTTCCCTCAGCATAAGGCTTGAAATTGAGGCGCGCAGCCGTCTCGTAATCGTGGACGATATTGGCCCCGCTCACCGCGAAAAACACCAGCTTCTCCGTCCCCGTGTTCACGACGCGATGGCCCCATCCCCCGCCCGCATAGGCGATGTGTCCGGCCATGACCGGCAAGCTGCGGAGCTCCCCGGCCCGATTCTGGACGAGCATCTCGCCGCTGCCGGAAATGCCGATCACGGCTTCCGCGGTATCCGGCTCGGCGTGGAAATGGCCTTTGGTCATATACGGTTCGCGGCCGACCCTGCCGGGATAAAGAACGGTGACGTTCGCCAGCAAGTCCGTTTCGTCGTTCGGATGGGGCAGCTCGTAAACCTCATAGATCACCGGATCGCCCGATTCCAGGATCCGGTCTACCGAGTCCTGATCGGAATAGAGCGTCCTCATCTGGGACAGCGTCCGAACCGTCTTCAGGGCTCCATATCGCTCATACTCCACCGGCAGCAACGGAATCGAAAACAGCTTCTCCATTTCATCCTCCTTACTCGATCGCGAAAGCCCGCACGGGAAGCCGGTCGTCTCCCGAGGCGACATAGTAGTGGGGCACGTGCCCGCCGTCTCCGGGGATGTAACCGACATAATGCCCGCCGGAAGCGTCGATCGCGTACAGTGTGATACCGCTGAAATGGTTCGGAAGCTCCCGGACGTCGGACAACGCTTCCTTCACCGCTTCCTCCACGGGTATCCCCATCTTCAGATAAGCCACGGTCATGCGGGCCAAGCCCGTGCGGATCGACAGCTCGCCCGTGCCGGTGCAGGCCGCGGCGCCATACCGGTTGTCGGCGTAAAATCCGGCGCCGGCGATCGGGGAGTCGCCAAGGCGTCCGGGATACTTCCAGGCCCATCCGCTGGTGCTGGTCGCCGCCGCGATATTTCCGTCCGCATCCTGCGCCAAATAGACGGTCGTTCCCCCGGACCGCTGCGGATCCTTGCCGCCGGTGACGGCTTGGATCAATCCTTCGGGACGCTGCGGGTCGAGCCCCATGCGCCGCGACCATTCGAGCCAATTCCCGCGCATGGCGTCGGTCAGCAGCTCGGATCGCTCCGCGCCGATTTCTTCCGCGAACCTGGCCGCGCCCTCTCCCACCAGCAGCACGTGCGGAAGGCGGCGTTTCACCTCGTACGCGATGCTGATCGGATGCTTGAAGCCTTGCAACGCCCCGACCGCGCCGCTCTCCCTCGTCCTGCCGTCCATGACGGCGGCGTCCAATTCCACGACGCCCAGCGCGTTCGGATAGCCGCCGCGTCCGACGGAAGGGTCCTCCTCATTGACTTCCACCGCGCGGATCCCGGGCTCGATGGCTTCCAGCGCCGATTTCCCTTGCCGGAGCAGTTCCCACGTCACGGCCGCCCCGCTGTTCTTGAAATCTCCCGCCAACAGAATCATCGGATATCCTCCACGTTCGTATTCGAGAACACGATCCGGCTGAACGCTTCCGGGCGATGATTGTCCGCCGTGCCGATCGGGTCCCAAGTCCAGCCGACATGGGCTCCCGTGGAAATCAATTTCTCGTACCTCGCGAATTGGATCCGCCACTCGTCCCCATCCTTCGGCGGCAGCGACCTTCCGCCCGCCAGCCACTTCATGCCTTCCCAGGGAAACGCCAGCTCGACCGTCCACCCTCTATCGATCGTGGAACGATCGTTCAGCTTGCCGTCCACTTGCACGGCCGTGCGAAGTCCGGGGAAGTCCCAATCCCGGAACGCCCATCGGAGCCCGCGCGGATGGGTCCCCCGCCAAAAATGTTCGCCCGTCCGGTCGTCGTTGCCGCCGAATGTGTACGCGTCCCTCTCCACGACGTCGAATTCCGGCACGTCGAACTTCCCGCCGCGCCGGTACGCGTCCTTCCAGATCAGGAACACCTCGTAAACGGTATTGAGCGCGTTGATTTCGAATTCGTAGTAGGCGTCTCCCCCATCGATGAAGACCTCGACGTCGTTTTCGAGGAAAATGAGCGAGTCCCTCTCCGTCTGGCGCGCTTCCACGTACGGCTCTTCGATCCAAAATCCGATATACAAGTACTCGTCGTCCCATAACACCGCCGCTCGGGTATCGTAAAGCGCAGGCGCGCCGGTGACCACCTCGACGAACCTCGGGGATTTCGGCGCTTTCTTCCATGCCTCTTCCGAAAGCTTCCCGTCGACCTGGATCTTCTCCGACGTGCGGTAGCAGGTGTAGGGGACGAAAAACTCCCGCTCTCCCGCCTTCTTCCCGTCTGCCATCTTACGCATTCTCCTCTCGAGCAAGCGTGAACATCGCGCTGTCGTAATCGCCGCGCAGCTCGGGGCGAAGGCCGGCCGCCATCCAGGCGCTGCCGCTGCGGACGGCGCCGGTCTGCTCGCAGCGGTAGCGGGCAGCCGGTTCCAATCCCTGCAACCGAACGAGGGGACAGGGGCGGCTGAACCGCTGGGCATGCAAATAGAGGAAGACAACGGCGACGCCGCGATCCTTGGCGGTATATTGAACGGCGGACACGTCCCCCGCACGGGGTGAGAGCAGCCGGTACAAATCCCCCTCTTGGATGACAGGCCGCAGCGCCTTATACCGTTCGATCCATTGCCGGCATTCTTCCAGCTCTTCATCCCCGGCATGGCGCAGGTTCAATCCGATGCCGAGCGCGCCGGCCATGGCGCTGTGGAACCGATACTTGAGGCTCGCGGAACGGCGGTTCAATCCGTGCGGCGACTCCGTCACCCAGGCGCGCATCTGCTTCGTCGTATAGGCGTACGAGTACCCTTCCTGCTGAAACAGCCGATCGTAAGGATCGGTATTGTCCGTAATCCAGAACTGGTCGGAATAGCGCATGATGCCCAGATCGACGCGGCCTCCCCCGCCCGCGCAAGACTCGAACGAGACACGGGGATGCTTCGCGCGAAGCCGGCGCCAAATCTCGTACAAGGTGTTGACGTGCCGCAGCCAGATTTCCTTCTGCCTTTCCGCCGGCTGTCCCGGCCATCCCGGCTCGGAGATGTACCGGTTCATGTCCCACTTGATATAGTCGATGTCGTATTCGCAGAGCAGCCGGTCGACGCTGTCGAAAACGAACTCCCGCACGTCCGACCGAGCGAGGTTCAGCACCATCTGGTTCCGGGATTCCGTCCGCTCGCGGTCCGGGTAATGATAGACCCAATCCGGATGCTTCCGGTACAGGTCGCTGTCCGCGTTCGTCATTTCCGGCTCGACCCACAAGCCGAAGCGCATCCCCAGTCCGTGCACGTGGTCGATCAGCGGCGCAAGGCCGTTCGGGAACTTGACGGGGTCCGGCGTCCAATCGCCGAGTCCCGCCTTGTCGCCGTTGCGGCCGGCGAACCACCCGTCGTCCATGACGAACAGCTCGATTCCGATCTTCGCGGCAATGTCGGCGAGCTCCATCTGGGAACGCTCATCCACGTCGAAATAAGCGGCTTCCCACGAGTTGTACAGTACGGGCAGAGCCTCCGCTCCGCGATCGGATACTCGTTCGCGCTGGTAATCGTGCAGCATCCGGCTCATTTGGCCGAAGCCCCCCCGCGTATATCCGCCTATGCATACGGGGGAAACGAGGCTTTCGCCGGGCGCGAGGGTCCAGGCGAAGTCGAACGAACTATAGCCGGCTCCGACCTGCAGGAACCCATAAGGGGATTTCTCCGCCATGATGCTCCAATGGCCGCTGTAGGCAACGGCGCCGAAGTACACCTCGCCGGACGTTTCATCCGCGTCGCCGAAATCGACCGCGAACCATGGATTGCTCTGATGCCCCGTGAGCCCGCGGCGTTCCTCCAATACCGTTTTGCCTTCCGACAACCCGTTTTGCCGCAGCTGCATTTCCGCACCCCAGTGTCCCGTCAGATGCGTCAGCCGGTAATTCCCGCGCTCGGGCAAGTGCCAGATCGCGCCCATCATCCTCTCTACTCGGACCTCCTCCTCCGATTCGTTCACGAGCTCGACCCAACGCTCCAGCAAATCGTACTTTTCCTGTACCCGGTAATTCAGCCTGACTCTCACCTGCTTCAGCCGATCGACCATCTCGATCCGAAGCTCGCCGCCCTGCACGGAATGTCCGTCATACGCCAGAACCAAGTCCCGCGTACCGTCCCCGAAGGTAAGCTTGAGGCCCGGGTCCGCATGCAGCAGCCGATGCCACGGCATGATCTCTTCCCGGCTCATTCCCCGAACGTCCTCGAAAGAACGGAACGGCTTGACCTCCGCTAACGCGGCATAATCCGCCTGCGACGCCAGCCTGGGGCCCCAGTATTCATGCTCCAGCCGTCCCCAGGCGTCGATTCCGATGACATAGTCCATGTCTTCCGTTTGCAAAACCCACCGTTGCTCTCCCTCGATAAACCGAATGGACATGCCGATTCTCCTTCATTTTCGAATAAGCACGGACAGCACCCGGATCGGTTATAGCGAACCTCCCAGGCGGCGCTTGATTTCTTCCTCCGTGTATTTGGGAATCGCGATCGCGACGGAGGTCCCCATGCCGGGCGCGCTCTCGATCGCGATGCCGTACGGTTCCCCGAAAAACAGATTCAATCTGCGCATCACGTTGCCCAAGCCGTAACCCAGCTCCTGCGACGGGTTCGACAGCTGGGATTGCAGGCGCGCCAAGACGTCCGCGTCCATACCCGCCCCGTCGTCCGCCACCGTGAATACGATCCGGTGGTCTTCCGCCCGGCCGGAGATGTACAGGTTCCCCCGCTTCAGCGGCTTGATGCCGTGCAATACCGCGTTCTCGACGACTGGCTGAAGGAACAGCTTTAGCGAGTAATAGCCCAGGACCTCCTCCTCGACCTCCACGGACGTGTCGATGTCCAGCCCGTAGACAAACTTGGCGATTTCGATGTAGTGGGAGACCAGTTCCAGCTCCGCGCCTAGGCTGGAAAGGATTTTGCCTTTGTTGAGGATGCCCTTGTAAAACTGGATCAAATGGTTCGTGACCCGTAAAATGTCCTGTTGTCCGTTCTGCTTGGCCAGCGAGCTGATCATCCCCAGCGCGTTGTAATGCAGATGGGGGTTGATCTGCTGCTGCAGGAGCTCCAGCTTCGTCTGGTCGATCAGCGCCTTCGTCTTGTACTCCCGATCGATCATTTCGCGAAGCCGTTTGATCATCCGGTTGAAGTTTTTGTCCAATTGGCCGATTTCGTCCCGCCCCGGAATGACGGCGTCGATGACCAGATCCGCGCTCTCCTGGATCCGGTTCGTCTTGCGGACCAGGACGCTGATTCTGCGGGTCAAATAGGAACTGAGAAGAATCGCCAGCAGGATCGAAACGAGCAGCGAGCCCCCGCCGATCAGCGCCGTGACGTTGCGGATCGTATCCACCGTTTTCGTCACGATGTCGAGCGGCATGAAATAAACCAGCTTCCATCCCGTCATGGCGGAGAGCTGGTAACCGCCGATCCATGCCCTTCCGTCGACTTTCGCGTCATAAATCCCGTCCGCTTCCGGCAGCCCGGCGAACGATTCCCAAGGGAGCGGGTCCGACGCGTTGCCGTTGGTGGCGATCAGCCGGTTGTCCCCGTCGAGGAAGTAAAACCGGGAATCCGAGATCAGGTTGTTCTGCGCGATGATATTGGCGAAGCGCTCAGCCGGAATCAGAAGCTGCATGACGCCGAGCTCTTCCCGCGAATCGAAGTCGATCAAAGTGCGCGTGAGCGCGATGTACGAGTTGCCGGAAGCGTCCTTGATCCCGCTCTGCCACATGAATTTCCGTCCCGATTTCCGGAAAGCGGCGAACCAGGGCTCTTGATCCAAATCCCCGTAAGGAAATATGCTCCGGCCATCCGAAAACAGCGTCTCGTTCCGGACGTAGATGCGAAGCTGCAGGTTTCCGCCGAAATAATAGGAGTGCTTGAGATACGGGTATTTCAAGTCGCCGATCAAGTCTTTCAGGATGGAATTGATCGTGTAATGGGACTGCACGATTTCGTCGATGTTTTCGTTCCGCTCCCGCAGTTCCGTCTGCATCTGGGGATTGTCGATCAACGTCTGGCTTTTGTTGAAATAGATCTCCAGAAAGCTGTCGATGGCGTTGTTCAATTGGCTGACGCTTTGCTGGATCGAATGCTGCTGGGCTTCGATCATCCGGGATTTGAAAATGGAATAGGTGACCGTTCCGATCAGAAGGGCGGGAAACAGCACGAGCAAAGAGAACGCGGCGATCAGCTTGTATTTGAGCCGCGTGTTGTGATGGAGGCGGACCACCCATCCGAATGCGGATCCCCGGCGCCCCGCCATCAGCAGCCCCTGAACTCTTTGGGACTTTGCCCGGTATACTTTTTGAACAGATTGCTGAAATACGCCGTATGCGAGTAGCCGACCGCCTCGGCCACTTCATACAGCTTCTTCTCCCGGTCGGCGAGCAGCCGCTTCGCTTTCTCCATCCGGCATTGCGTCAGATAATCGTATACGGTGATGCCGGTTTCCTTCTTGAAGAGGGAGTTCAAGTAATTGGGACTGTAGTGGAATAACTCCGACAGCGTCTCCAGATTCACGGACGATTGGCATTGGGCCTCGAGGTACTTCCGGATCTCGTCCGCGATCTTTTTGTTTTGCGAGTTTTGCTGCCGCCGAACCCGATGATTGGCGTTCTTCAGCGCGCGGGCTACGATCCGCTTGGCTTCCTCCGCGGTCTCGGCGGCGAGCAGCCGATCCCAATCCGCGGCCGGGCTTTCGGAAGAGTCGTCGGAAGAATGCGCTTCGGCCGTCCTGTCGTTTTGCAGACAGATCAGGATGTAAACGCACAAGCCTTTGACTTCGGATGCCGCGGGCAGCGAATCCGCCTGGGTGAACAAGCTTTCCAAATAGGGATCGATGTCCGCCGCTTCCGAGGAATGGACCAAAAAGCGCACATCCTTCTCGATCCCGCGGAAATCGTAGGCGATCTGAGGTTTGCTGGCGGGAACGTCTTTGCCGTACAGAACCTTGCCTTTGCCCAGCGTGAATTTCAGGCGCAAGATATACAAGCACTGCTCATACAAAAGGTGCAGCTCCGCCCCATTCCGGGTGAAATCGCTTACGGCAGCCGACAGCGTAAGGTCCGTCTTGGCGAAAGATTCCGTCAGACGGCCGACCAGACGGTCCACTCGGGAGGAGATTTCCGGATGAGGGGATGAATCGGCGAAATGATGCAACACCGCGAAATGGGAATCGTCCATCTTCACCAGTACCGCGTCGGAGTCGTCCTGAAGCAAATCTTCCAGGCGCCTTCCGACCCGATGGGAGAGGAAGTGGACTTCAGCGGCCGTACGCCCGGCGCGGATCGCGGGGAAGTCGTCGATCTCGAGCAGCGAAAGCCGATAGCACCCCTGCTGCAGCGACACACCGAGGAAAGTCAGTCGCTGGTGAAGGTCGCCGCTGTCCCCGATGCCGTAAAGATGGTCCTTCAACAAGCCGCCTACGATTTGCGGGCGATAAGTCTCGAGCTGGTTTCTCAATTCCTCCTGCATGCGCTCCCGTTCTTTCTCCGACGACAGCGTATCCGTTACTTTCCGGATGCTCTCGCGAAGGTCCGCCGGATCCACCGGCTTGAGCACATAGCCGTAACTGCCTAAGTACAACGCCTTTTGGGCATATTCGAATTCGTCGTAGAAGCTGCTGAAGACGATTTTGACGTTCGGATATCGGGTCCGCACGTTCTTGGCCAGGTCGAAGCCGTTCGCGACGGGCATCTCGATGTCGCTGATAATGAGATCAGGCGCATGCTCCTCCACCAACCCCAGCGCTTCCGCGCCGTTCTCGCATTCCCCAACGATCCGGAGCGAAGAAACGAAAGGTTGAGACGCCAGGATGTCCCGCAAATTTTCCCGATCAACCGCAGAATCGTCCACGATCAGCACTTTGTACATCGTCTGCCTCCCCGAGCGGCAAGGATCTGGATGAAAACGGGGAGAGTCCTTGAGAGACTCCCCCGTGACCCGGCATCGGAACCGCGAATTACCGACCCGAATTCGCTTGGAACCATTTCGCCATCGCGGCGCGGGCTTCCTCATATTTTACTTCTTTTTTGTAAGCATTTACATAGGGATCCCAGACGGAGTCGAACTTATCCGGCTTGGGTACGAGCACCTTGGCCACGTCGAGCGCTTCGAACTTGCTCCAGTAATGTCCGTTGACGTTGTTGGTCAAATCCGTGCCGTCCCCGTAAGAAGCTTTGCCTTCCGTATCCAACCCCGCCGCCGATGCGTACGCCTGGTTGAGGAAGTAGACGTCCGGCTTGGGCGGGTAGCTGCGGATGAAACTCTTCGGATTGTACTTGTTGCCCCACGACAATCCGGAAGCGCCTGCCTTGCTGTAGAACACCGGCTCCTGGTTGTTGATCGTGTACAGTCCGTAATAGTCGGACCCTTTGCCGCCGAGCGTGCCGCTCAGCATGTCGGCTTCCACCGCCGGATCCTTGAACAGTTTCTTGCCGTCCTTCATTTCCCATAGACCGGCGCTTTCCGGTCCCCAAGTCAGCGTCTCGAGTCCTTCGTCGCTGAGCGACCAGTCGTAGAACTCCATCAGGCGTTTCATGTCCTTGAAATCTTTCTTGACGATGAGGCGCCAGTACGCGCCTTCGTAGATGTCGTAGAACCCTTTGCCCTGCGTTTTCTTGGGCCACGGAATGTAGCGGATTTCCGCGTCCGGGTTCATGCTCTGCAGGTTGCTTCTCGCGGCTTTCACGTCCGGGATGTAAATACCGGAGGCGACTTGGCCGGAGGCGATTTTGGACTGCAATTGGTCGTCCTTCTGGATGATGAAGTCTTTGTCGAGCAGGCCGTCGTTGTACATCCGGTTCAGGAATTGGTAATAATCCTTGGCTTCCTTTGAACCGAGCCAGCCGTCGACCGAACCGTCGTCGTTCAGCTCCCAATGGCCGAATTGGAACATCGTGCCCAGATGGAATTGGGACCAGCTGCTGGACGAGAACGGGATGAGCGACCGGCCGCTCGCCTTGACGTTCAGCGCCTGGATTTTCTTGAGCAGGTTATAGAAATCGTCCGGCGTGTTGATCGGCGGGTCGATGGCGAAATCCTCCGCCGCGGGCTTCTTGCCCTGGTCAGCCGTTTCCGCTTTGATGTCCTTCAGCTTCTTGAACGTGTACCCGGCTTGCGCGAGCAGGTCCTCCCGCACCCAGATCGCCCAGTTCGGAATGCCCGAATAATAAGGATCGCTGTCCAGTTCCGGATTCATCCCCGTCGTGACGATGGGAAGCTGGTACTTCTTGCCGTCGTTCTCGAAGCGCGGCCAGAATTGATCCGGGAACCATTTCGCCAGGTTCGGCATATCCGCGACATAGTCGGTCAGGTCCGCGAATTCTCCCGTCGCCACCGCGTAGTCGGCGGTTTCCTTGCCCAGTACGAGCACGTCGGGTATGGAGTCCGTCGCGATCCAGGCGTTCAGCCTTTCCTTGAACGGCTGGTCGGTCAGCGGCAGGAACTGCTTGACCTTCAGTCCGAATTTCTGTTCGACGTACGGAGTGACCACGTCCGTCGCTTCCGGCGCCAGCTTCAAGGTACGGAAGTTGTCGTTGTAAATCGTATACTCGATGACGTCTTTCGGCGCGTCGGACGGTTGATCGGACGCCGCCTGCGAGGAGGACCCGCCGCCGCTGCCGGAAGCCGGAGCGGAAGAATCGGCGGAGTCGTTCTTGGCGGAGCTGCACGCGGCAATCGCCGTAATCAACGAGACCAGCAAAATCACGCTTAACCCGCGTTTCAACATTTGCTTTTCCCCCGTTTTGCGAATGGATGTGTTGCATGTATAGTGACGAACGCCTCGCCGCTCTGCAGTAACGGCCGGCGGTCGGCGACTATCAGCCTTTGACGGCTCCGACCAGGAAGCCTTTGATGAAATACTTCTGCAGGAACGGATAGATCAGCACGATCGGAACGGTCGAAATGATCAGCGTGGTCATTTTGAGCGATTCCGGCGAGGTTGGCGTCTTGCCGTTCCCGAGGGCACCCAGGTTGCCCTGCGCCGCCAGCGTCTGGGAGAGGGTGCTTTCCTTCAGGATCTTCTGCAGCAAATACTGCAGCGGATACAGCTTCTCGTCGGTGACGTACAGCATGGCGTCGAACCAGGCGTTCCAATGCCAAACCCCGTTGAACATCGCGATGGTAGCGGTTACAGGCATCGAAAGGGGAAGCACGATTTTCAGGAACACCTTGAAGTCCGACGCGCCGTCGATTTTCGCGGACTCCTCGAGCGCCGCCGGGATCGTGTCGAAAAAGGTGCGGACGATCAGCATGTTGAACGCCCAGAAGCCGTAGGGCAGGATATAAACGAGCGGATTGTTGAAAAGCTCCAGCTTGTAGGTCCAGATATACGTGGGAAGCAAGCCCCCCGTGAAATACATCGGAATAATGAGGAACAGCGCGATCAGTCGGTTGCCCGGCATCTGCCTTTTGGTGATCGCGTATGCGGCCAAGGCGACGATCGCGCCCGCGTACACGACGCCGGCCGCCGTACGCAGCACCGTGATAAGGAAAGCTTGCACGATCGTCGAATTTTCGAAGACGACTTTATAATTGTTCAGCGTGAACCCGGCGGGCCACACGGTGATCCGCTCCACCATGGCGCGGTTGCTGTCGCTCAGCGAGTAAGCCAGGCTGTACAGAAACGGGTAGAGCATTACAGCGCAAATGAGGGACATGACAAGGACGATGACGATGTCTGCTGCGGTCGCGGTTTTCCTTTTCCCCATGTCAAAACGCCCCATATCCGCTGATTTTCTTGCCGATCCGGTTCGTGACGAGCAGCAGGAAGAGGGACAAAGCCGATATCACCATGCCGACCGCCGCTCCGTAGGAAGGATTGTTGTACCGGATCCCGGCCATGTACACATGATAATCGAGCGTTAGCGCCGTGTCCATGACCAGCGGATTGCTCATGTTGTAGATGGCGTCGAAGTTGGCACCGCCGGAACCGTTCGCTCCGAAAATCGTCGCCACCGTGAAGATGAACATCAACCCGATGACCGGCGCGATTCCGGGGATCGTGATGTAGCGCAGTTTCTGGAACCTGCCCGCCCCGTCGATCGTCGCGGCCTCGTATTGCTCTTGGTCGATGCCGGTCAGTGCGGCCAGGAAGACGATCGAATTCCACCCGATCTCCTTCCACACCGACACCGCAACGAACACGCCCCAGAAATATTTGGGCTCCCTCATGAACCCGATGCTGTCGAAACCCAGCCATTGCAGCAGCACGTTGACGGAGCCGTATTCGTCTTCGAGGAAGATGTACACCAGCCCGGAGACGACCACCCAGGAGATGAAGTGGGGCAAATAAGTAATCGTCTGCGTAACCCGCTTGAACGCGGCGAACCGGATCTCGTTGATTAGAAGGGCGAACAGGATCGGCAAGGGGAACCCGATCAGGATCATCAGGCCGTTCAGCAGAATCGTGTTCTTGAACGCGAGGTAGAAATCGTGCTGCGTCATGAATTCGCGAAAATGCGCGAAGCCGACGAACGGGCTGTGAAAATAGCCGAGACGCGGCTTGTAGTTCTCGAACGCCATGATCAGCCCCATCATCGGGACGTAGGAAAAAATCACGGTCACCAGAACGGCCGGCAGCAGAAACAGGTACATGCTCCGGTATTTTTTGATCGCGTTTACGTCCAGCCAACCGCGCCGACTTTTGTGCATGGTCCGGCAGGCTCCTCTCCGGCTTTGTGGAATCTGCCCTCATTATAGAAGAACCCTCCGGCGGTTGATATACGACAATCTAACGAAAAACGTACCGATCCAACGATGTTTGGAAGCGCTTTATGGCACGGATAAATGCAAGAAGACGATCCCGCTTGGGTCGCCTCTATCATCATCTAAATTTTCACGAACATCCGCGCCCAGGCCTCGCGGAACTCGGATTTCAGCGAGCCTATTCGAATCCGACGCCGCTCATCCTTCCATCATTCATGCGACCGGCGCCGTTCTTCCGCCATTTCCCGGTTGAATGAACAGTTTCATGGCCACCTTGCCTATTGTCGCGGTAGCGATTCCGTCAGCCGTTCCCCCGATCACTCCGCCTACGCCCGGCACCAACTTGCCCAGATTAATTACCCCGGAACTGCCGAACTTCGTCAGCAACCGGAAACCTACTTTTTTATTGATTTCCGCAAGCGCTTTGCCGGATATTTTTTGGATTGCCGATTTTGTCAGTTTGATCCCGATTTCCATTCCGATGTTTTTGAGCAGGTCTTTCACTCCATTGCCGCACATGCACATATATACGAACGTTTGGACTTTATCGTCTCGGAGATCGTAGCCGCCCATCCATGCAATCGCGGCGATCATCCGCGTCTGAACGTACAGCACGCTGGCGATGTTGGCTGGTATCGTTACGGGCAGAGTTACCGCCCCGCCAAGTCCGGTGAGGAACCCGGATGTCGCCGATTTTGAGGTCTGCCATCGAATCAGAGACTTAGCCGCCTCTTCCACTGACGTTGCTTTGCGCAGATATCCTTGTGCCAACTCTTCGGCCGTATCCGTACCGGGCAATCCATTCACCGCTTTATCGTATGCCCAATCCAACGCTTTCTTCATGGCTTCGACGCTCAACTTCGGCATGTTTCAATCCACTCCGCAATTTGTTTTGTTCTTATATTCTCGGAAGTAAGCAAAACTCCTTTTTTGATTTGTATGGACTGCCGAACCGTCATATACGAAGAGGATGCGAAAAAGCCAGCCGCTTCAGGCTGGCTTTCTCCTTGATTCAGAACGCAAGCGCCAACTCCCGTGCTTGGGCGACGGCTTCTTTCTTGATTTCCTGAGCCCGATCGGGATATTGGTTGTGTCCTTCGATGAAGAGGCCCGTGAGTTCGGGAATCCCGAAGAACCGCATGACGTTCTCCAAGTGCGCGTGTCCCGCTTCCATCGCCGCGCTCGGCCCTTCCGAATAGACGCCGCCGCGGGATTGGATGTGCAACGCTTGTTTGCCTCCCAGCAAGCCCACGGGCCCTTGCGCGGTATATTTGAACGTTTTGCCGGCCACCGCCACCGCGTCGATATAAGCTTTCATCAAAGGTGGATACGAGAAGTTCCACATCGGCGTCACGAATACATACTTATCCGCCGCTACGAATTGGTCGGATAACTGCTGAAGCCGTTCGACCTTGCGCCGCTCTTCCGGGCTCAGGCTGTCGGAGTCTCCGGACTGAAGCTTCTTCCAGGCCCGAAAGACGTCGCGGTCGAGCAGCGGAATATCCTCTTCGTACAGGTCCAGTACGACGACCTCGTCGTCCGGATTCGCTTCGCGATACGCCGCAAGAAACGTTTGGGCTGCCGCCACGCTGACGGACGCCGATTCGTCCAGCGGATGGGCTTTAATGCAGAGAAGGGTTGACATGGGAGGGTTCTTCCTTTCAAATGGGAGATAAAGGATGAACCCAGTGTATCTGCCAGCCCGGAAATGAGGGAGAACTGCAGTTATACGAGCGTTGGAAGAACTACCATGTCGGAAAGTCCCATCTTGAAAAGTAGTACTGCGACTATCAGGCCAATCAAGCGAACGGCGGAGGGAAACCCATGATCATCGAATCCAACGAAAACAGGCGCAAGGAGCTCGCCGATTTCCTGAGAACGCGGCGCGAAAGGCTCAGCCCGCAAGACGTCGGCCTTCCGCCGGACGCCAAGCGGCGACGCACGCCGGGCCTGCGCCGGGAAGAGGTCGCGGTGCTGGCCGGCATCTCGCTCCCTTGGTACGTGTCGCTGGAGCAAGGCCGCGACATCCGCGTGTCGGACGAAGTGCTGGTCAGCCTGGCCCGGACGCTGCGGCTGGATGCCGCCGAGCGGGAACATCTTTTTCTGTTGGCCAACCAGAAGACGTGCCCGACTTCCGCCTTTCTCCCCCAACCCGTGTCCGTGCCATCGTCCCTCCAATTGCATTTGGAACAACTGGAGCCATGCCCCGCGTATATCCACGATTCCAGGTGGAACGTCCGGGCCTGGAATCGCATGGCGGCGGAGCTGTTCGGCGACTACGCAGCGATGGCCGAAGAAGAAAGGAATACGGTATGGCTGATGTTCACCCGGCCGGAATACCGCGAACGGTTCGTTCAGTGGGAGGAACTGGCGCAAAGCGTCATCGCGCAATTTCGGATCTCGTATGGGAAGTACCTCCACGATCCGTGGTATCCGGACATGGTCGAACGCTTGAGCGATCGGAGCCCCGAGTTCCGGGAATGGTGGAGCCGGCACGAAATCCAGACCCATCCCGACAGCCCGAAAACGTTCCGCCACCCGCAGGCCGGACTGCTCACGCTGCAGCCGAACAGTTTCGCCCTGCTCGATCAAGACGGCAGCCTGTTCCTGAAAACGATGATGCCCGCGCCCCGTACGGATACGATGGAGAAGTTGACCTCCCTGCTGGGCAGCCTACGCGAGCATGCGTTGCCGGTATGAGGCGGTATACGCGGTAAGGGGTGAGGGTTATGGAATCGTTGCAGTCTATCTATCGGCGGTATTTCGATGAAACGTTATTCAGCCATAAGAACGGAATCTCTTATGCGACGCGACCCGAAGTCGGCGATGGGTACGCCTGCAAAGTGACGACTTACAGCGGGATCGAAATCGTGTATCACGATATTCGTTATCATAAACCGCATCCTTTTCGGTTTGCTTCCGGAGGACGCATGGTCGAGCTTCAGTTTACGCTCTCCGGTCAACGACAGGTGACCGTGTCGGGTCAGGATCATGAAATTCCGGTTGGGCAGGGGGCGCTTGCTCTTCTTCAAGATTTTCAGGTTCAGTTTTATCCCCCGGCCCAGCAGTATGCTTCTCTTTCGCTGGCCGTGCCCGTTCCCCTGTTCGATTATGCGGCTCATCCATTCGCGGCTTCATCCTCCCGGAACTTCGAGTTTAACCGACTCCTCAAAGGACAATCCTTCCGCTGCTATCCGATCGAAAACAATGCCAGAAGCATGTTGTTGATCAAGCAATTAATCGCGGATTTTCATAACGCCAATCGATCCCCTCTCATGATGGAAGCAACCGCTTTGGAGCTGTTGCACATGCATCTTCTTCAATTGCTCGAGCCGACGCCAAGGCCGCAGGGGCTGTCCAGGGAAGACGTGCGGAAGCTGCATATGGCCAAGCAGGTGCTCGAAACTTGCATGGCCGATCCTCCTTCGCTCCTGGCTTTATCGAAGAAAGTCGGCCTCAACGACTTTAAGTTGAAAACGGGATTCAAAGAATGTTTCGGCATGACCGTTTTCGAATATTTGAGACAGATCCGCCTCGATTATGCGCGAAAGCTTCTGAAAGACCAGGCCGTTACCGTGACCGAAGCCGCGATGACGGTCGGTTACGGCAATGTCAGCGCGTTTTCCGAACAGTTCGTCCGAAAATACGGCATCAAACCATCCGAGTTGAAAAAACAATTTTAATCCGTTTGACCGTAATTCTTTCCGCCGCGAGGGAGAAGACGCCGCCCCCATTCGCTTACACTTCATTTCAAAAGGCGAATTGGATAAGGAGTGCGGAAAATGAAGGGGAGCGTTTTTTCTACGGTTGACTAATTGACATACAGAAGATTTGCCTTATGCCGATCGTTACGGACACCACAGCCGTTATTGGAGCAATTTCAACGTTTTTCAAATCGTAACGGACAATACGGACCTTAAGCGCCCCACTTCGCGGCTAATCAGCGGTATTTTTGCTGAATAAGTGCAATCGTGTCCGTTAGAATACGATAGGTTGAGGAATGCCCCCGATAACGTCCTCTGTGTCCCTTAGCCTGATGGTGTCCGTATTTTTCGACCTGGTATGCGAATGGGTCAGTCGTAGTTTTTTTCGCGTTTTCGCGGGAATGAGGGAGGTAAATGGGTAAAGTAGACAATGAAGATTATATCCCCGCCCTTCGTTTTCATTGGCTGACGTCGTTGTACGATCCGATTTTGCGTTGGTCCATGAGAGAATCGACCTTCAAGCCCAAACTCATCGAGCAACTCGGGCTGGACGCAAGCCGGCGCGTGCTAGATTTGGGGTGCGGCACCGGTACGCTGACCCTGCTATTGAAGCAAGCTTGCCCGGAAGCGGAAGTCATCGGACTCGATATCGATCCTAAGGTTCTCCGGGCCGCAAGGAACAAAGCCGAAAAAAAGGGAATGAATATCCCGTTTCATCAAGGGATGTCCGATGAACTTCCCTATCCGGATCGTTCCTTCGACCGGGTGGTTGCCAGTCTCATGTTTCATCATCTGACTTATGAAAACAAACGGCGAACGCTCCATGAGGTTTTCCGCATATTAAAGCCGCAAGGAGAGCTTCACATCGCGGATTGGGGAAAAGCGCAAAACGGTCTGATGCGTCTGGCGTTTCTCTCCATCCAATTCCTGGACGGTTTTAAGACGACGGCAGATCACGTGAAGGGCATTCTTCCCCAATTGATCAAAGATTCCGGATTCGTTGACGTCGAGGAGACGGATCGGTTCATGACGTTATACGGAACCTTGTCCTTATATAGGGCAAACAAACCGGCGAATGGGCAATAGCCGCGGCGCCTCTATTCCCGTTCCGCCAGCGTCCGGCTGCCGCGCGCCCGCACCTGTTCCACGACGTGGCGGATGGCGTTAACGACCAGCTCCGGGCGCGGCATTTGGAGACTGTGGCCTTTGCGGTCGCTCGTCGCGTGGATGTGGTTGGTGGATCGGGAGGCGAGCTCCTGCTGCATCTTCGTCCAATTCTCGCCGAAACCGGGGTTATTCACGACCGCGACCGGCAGATCCCCGAATTGCGGCTTCGGAGCGGCGTTCATCCGATTCTCGGCGGCTCGCAGATGCGCGTCCACTTGATTGAATTCCGCTTCCGCCGCCTTCCGGGCGAACATGCCGTACACGATCCCTTTCCATTGCCGGTATTCGTCCGGACTCAGTTGCTGCTTGTAATAGGAACGTTCGTGTCCGAACATCGGAATCGCCCCGAAGGCGTTGCCCAGAAAACGGGGGATGCCGAACGGGGAGAGCACCCGCATGATCTTCAGCGCCACGCCGATCGCGGCGAAGCCCTGCTTGAATTTCGCGTCGCGGACCAGAAACTCGTGGGTCGAATCCAGGAAGACCAAGCCCGCGACCTTATGGGGATATTCCATCGCGTAGAGCCGGGCGATCAATCCGCCCAAGGAATGGCCGGCCAGGATGACCGGCCCCGTGACTCCGGCCTTGTCCAACAATCGGTCGAGGACCTGGACCGTCTGCTCCGGGGTCGGCTCGGGACCGGGATCGCTGGAACCCATCCCCGGCCGGTCGTAGGCGATCACCCGGGCAAATGGAGCGACTTGTTTGCTCACGTGGATCCAAGAGTAAGAACAATCGCCCGCCCCATGGACCAGAACGACGGGAGGGCCGTCTTTGCCGGTATCCGTCATATGAAGGCGGTATCCGTCTAGTTCGATCCGCTTGCCCGGAACGGGCCTCCGCGCATCCCTGCGCCTTGAAACCTGTTCATAAATCAATCCCAGCGCCAAAACCGTTGCAACTCCCGCAATCGCGATCGCCATTTTCCTCTGCACCCTTCCGTTCCCGCCATGGTGTGAATCATGCTTCAAGGCCCTTACGTTCGGCGAATTCCCGCGTTCCCGCCCCATAGAACGCGGATGCCGCCAATACCACGATTCCCATGAGGGTAAACATCACCGGACCATTGAAAGCGCCGAGCAGGTAACCTCCCGCCCATGGTCCGATAAACTGGCCCAGATTCCCGAACGTCTGGGCCCCGAAATACGTTCCTCTCATGCCTTCCGGAGCGAGACGGTCGAGGAGCACGTTGCCCGCCGGATAGTTCAGGATTTCGCCGATCGTGAACACGACCATCGCCGCGACGAACCCGAGCCAGTGCTTCGAAAACGCAAAGCCCAGCAGCCCGGCGGCGAACAGCGCGTTTCCGGCGTGGATGGCCAGGAGCGGCGATCGCTTCTCCGCCCAGCGGCCGATCGGGAGTTGCAGGAGCACGACCGTTACGGCGTTTACCGTCATCAATGCCGCGAACAGCCGAACCCCGTTTTCGAAATGGTCCTCGATGAACTGCGATAACGTGACGGTCATCTGGCAGTAACCCGCTCCGACGAGGATGGCGCCGATCAGGAACATTTTCAGGCACGAATCGCGCCGTATCACGCGCCAGGCCGATGACAGCGTGATTTTCTCCTTCGGAGGACCTTCGATCTGCTTGATGCCGAACGACAGCAGCAGGAAGTACAACGCGACGCCGTAGAGCAGGAAAATGCAGCCCGTCACCAGGAAAGGCAGCGGCCCCTCGCCCATCCCGAGCCATGCGCCCAGCAGCGGTCCGACGGATACGCCGATATTCGCCGCGAAATAACGCATGGAGAACACCCGCATCCGCTTGTCCGGAGGCGTCAAATCCGCCATCAGAGCCTGCGACACCGGCTCGAACCACGATCGGCACAGCCCGTTCAACAGGTTCAGCAGCAGGAAAACGACCGGCAGCTTGGCGATCGCGAAGCCGACGAAGCCGATCACCCAGGCGAAGAGAGCCGCGAACATCACGACCCGGCGCCCCAGCCGGTCGGACAACGCGCCCCCGATGAACCCGCCGAACGTACCGGCCAGCGCGCCCGCCCCCGAGACGAACCCGATCATCGTTTCGTTCATCGTGGTGTTATGGGACAAATACAGCGCGAGAAAAGGAAGGCTCATCGAAGTCCCGATCCGCGACAATCCATGCCCGAAGACAAGGGACAACACGATCGGATGATAGGAACGGAAAAAGACTTGTATGCGGTTCATAAGATGCGGGCTCCTACCTATTGGCGTTTAAGTTTCACTTGGTGAACCTTCTGCCTCATTAATGGGTTGTTTCCATTCTACGATTCCTTGCCGGATTCTCTAGCGAAAGTTTCTTCGAGTGGAGTTATTGCGTTCGAGCAATAACTCGGCCGATCGACGCACCTACGGGCTGATTTTATTGCTTTTGGGCAATAAAACGAGGCCTTGGGCGGGGGGCGAAGCGAAGATGGCCGGAATTATTGCTCAAACGCAACAAGTCTGCATCTTCCACGGGGACATGCGCCAAGTTGTTGCGCAAAAGCAATAAATCCGTTGAGGGGGATACCTCGGATCATCCCCAAATTCGCAGCCTTTCGCATCCTCTACGCAACCTATCGAGTCTTTTGCATCCTCTACGCTGTCTTTCGCAGCCTTTCCGCAGCCATTCGCTGCCTTTACGCAGCCTTCACTCCACTCTTACCCCGAGCAGTCGAAGACCGTGTTCCGCGAGCGAGCGCACGGTATCGTCATCCGAGCGGCGCGAGATGAGGCCGACTCCGTTCCAATAAGCGAAATAGGCGGCGGCAGCGGCCCCGGCATCTCCCGGCGCCGCGGCGCCTGCCTGCTGCCCCTCCTCGAGCAACTCCGCGAGATGCCGGACGAACTCCCCGGCGAACGCGTCGAGCGCCTGGGTCAGCTCCGCGTCCGGCTGCGGCTGATTGACGATCTGCTGAACGAGCCGGAGGTAAGCGGCGCTGTTCAGCGCGATGCGGATCTGCTTGTGGACGAGCAAACGCAGCCGTTCCGCGGGATGTTCGGAGTCCAGCTTCAGATTGCGGTAAAATTCCCGGGCTTGTTCGATATTGTCCAGCACCGCTTCGCGGAAGAGCTCTTCCTTCGTGGCGAAATATTGGAACACGGAAGCATGGCTGACGCCCGCCGCTTTGGCGATTTCGCTGACGGTGGTTCGGGCAAAGCCCTGCCGGGAGAAGATCACCACGGCGGCGTCCAGCAGGGCGCGGCGGCGGTTTTCCCGAAGCTGCGGGTTAACGGGTCTTGGCATCATGGACCCCCGTTTTCGTTTTAATTAACTGACTGATCAGTCATAATATAAGCCAACCGGCACCGAAAATCCAGCGGGAATTTCGGTTATACACTCGGTTCATCGGGAAACGGGGCAGAAGCGAATCGCCGGAACCGACGGTACCCATAGGAATCGGCGAACGGACGGCGACGGATGCGCACGTACGAAAACCTAGCGCTATGAGGCCGGCTTTCCGATGCCAATTGACAGTGCATGAAAGCCAACCCCATTGGGCCGTCTTTCCGATGCCAATTGACAGTGCGCGAAAGCCAGCCCCTTGGGCTGGCTTTTCGCTGTCGATCGCCATCTCGCGCGAGATGGCGTCCGTTTATTTCGAGTACGCTTCTTTTAATGTTTGGATATCGATTTTGTCCATCCGCAGCATGGCTTGCGTCACGTTTTGCGCTTTGCGCGGATCTTCGTCGGCCATCAGCTCGCCCAGGATCCGGGGGACGATCTGCCACGAGAGGCCGAATTTGTCCTTCAGCCAGCCGCACCGTCCGGGTTCCCCGCCGTCCGCCGTGAGCTTCTCCCACAGCTCGTCGACTTCCTCTTGCGTCTCGCAGTCCACGAAGAACGAGACGGCTTCGTTGAACTTGAAATGCGGGCCGGCATTCAATGCCATGAATCGCTGGCCTTCCAGCTCGAACGTCGCGGACATCAAAGTGCCTTTCGGAAACGGCGCCCCCTCTCCGTAGCGGGTCACGTTGTACGTTTTCGCGTTCTTGAATACCGAGCGGTAAAAATCGATGGCTTCTTCCGCGTTGTCATTGAACCACAAGAAAGGGGTGATTTTATCGGACACGAGCGATCCTCTCCTTTTCATTAACGGCTGAGCGGGCCGATGCCGGCTTCGAACTTGTCGAGGGACTGGTTCATGCCGATCACGGCGAATTCGGACATCTTGCCCAGCGTCCAGTTGCTTTCGGTAATCTTCAGCTCCGTCCGGCGACCGTCCAGCGCTTTGAATTCGATGACGAACCGGACTTCTTCCGGAAAATCGGGCGGCATGCCCGCGTCAGCGGGAGCGATCGGGTTGCCGTCCTCGTCGGACAGGCTCTGCGTGAACTCCAGCCGTTCAAAAGGCACGATCTTCGTGTACACGCCCGTAGAGTAGAAGTCTTGACCGCCCTGCTCCCGCGGCGCCCGCATGCAGAACAGGTATTTCCCGCCTTCGCGAAAATCGATCTCGCACCGCGGGGAAGTATAATGCTCCGGCCCCCACCACAGCGGGACCAGCTTCGGGTCCGTCCAGCCTTTCCATACCCATTCCACCGGAATGTCCATCACGCGGGTAATGACGAGTTCTTGCCTGTTCGAATTCGGAATCATTCGGAAACCTCCTGATTGGGTGGGGACTTGGCCATTTCCGCTTTCAACACCGCTTCCAGCGTATCCAAGCGCCGGCTCCATCTTTGTCTAACGCTTTTGGACCATTCTTCGACCTCCGTCATGGTGTCGGTATTGATCCGATAGAGACGTTGCTGCGCCCGTTTTTGCACGTCGATCAAACGCGCCTCCAGCAAAATCTTCAAATGCTGGGATACCGCCTGAGGACTGATCGGAAACGGCTCCTGGATCTGCGTGGCGGACAACTCTTCGTGATCCGCCAGCATCTCCAGAATGCGGCGGCGCGTCGGATCCGCAAGCGCGGAAAAGGTATCGGCAGCCATACGCCGGATCTGCTCCTCCTTTCGGTTTGCTGGGTCATCCGGGCAAAACCGTCTGATTCTCCTGTTGGTTGATAATCCCATATTAAAGTATTTATTTTATAAAGTAAATACTTTAATACAAAATTTTCCGCCGCCTTTGCGAACCCCTGCCTGCCCGGTCGTAAATCCCGTCTTCCTGCTTTTAATTAACTGACTGATCAGTTATAATACAATTCATTCCTGCCGCAAGGAGATATGGCTTCGATGCTATATGGGTAAGGTCCCGGGCGAACGGGTCGCCCTGTTAGGCCATCCGGCAGCTGTTTCTAGAAGGTTGATCCAACGGAGGAGGATCGTTTACCCATGACGCAAACATCCGGAATCATCATCGATCGCTTAGACCATCTGGTGCTGACCGTCGAGGATCTGGAGCGTACGATCCGTTTCTACGAGGCGGTATTGGGCATGGAAGTCGTCCGATTCGCCGGGGGACGGTACGCCCTGCAATTCGGCCGGCAGAAAATCAATCTGCACGAACGCGGCCGCGAGTTCGAGCCGAAAGCCCATACGCCGGTTCCCGGCTCCGCGGACCTCTGTTTCATCAGCAGCACGCCGTTGGAGGACGTTATCCAGCATCTGAACCGACACGGAATCCCCATCGAAGAAGGACCCGTCCTGCGCACGGGCGCAATGGGCAAGATTCTGTCCGTCTACTTCCGCGATCCGGACTTGAACCTGATCGAAGTGTCGAATTACGCCGAGGATGAACCGAATCGTCCGCAAACATAAAATAGGAGGCGCCCCCTGAGGGGACAGCCTCCTCTTTCCTCTCGCGTTACTTGGCCCTAGTGGTCGCTTTCGCGCTTGCCGCTTCGGTCGTATTCGTCTTCGTGACCGCCGCGACCTTATAGTAATACGTCGTCGCGGGCTTCAACGCGGAATCCACGTATTGGGAAGCCTTCACGCGCTCCGCGATCAACTCGTAAGTTCCGTTCACGCTCGTCGAACGATAAACGGCATAGCTGGCCGAAGGAACGGCGTCCCAATTCAATTGAATCGTATGATGATTCAAAACCTTGGCCGTCAGGTGGGCGAGCGGAGCCAAAAGCGTCCGGGCGGAGACGACGGCGCTCGGCTCCGAGACTTTGGTTCCGCTGGAAGCCTTCACGTAGTAGAAATACGCCGTATTCGGCTTCAATCCCTCATCCGTAAAGGCCGTGCCCGATAGCCCTTCCGCGGCGATAGCGAACGGGCCGCTCGCCGAAGCCGCGCGGTATACGCTGTAGGCCGCCGCGCCTTCGGAAGCGTTCCAACGCAAATCGATCGCGTTCGAAGCGGCCGCCGTCGCGGTAAAGCCGGCAGGAGCCTGAAGTTCCTTGACCAAGGTGAGTTCGCCGAAAACGGACGTATCCTGATAACCGGTACCGGTCGTATCGTTCCATGCCGCCACGCTTTGGCGGGCGCCGTTCTTCGCGTCATTGATCTGCACGTCGAAGCCCAGCTTCTTCCCGATCGCCGGCGCGACGGACTTGAGCGGAATCTTCGCTTCCACCGTATAGTTCGTTCCGGAAACCTTGACGGCGGAAACGAAGCCGTCCGCGATGCCCGCCGGGTTGAAGGAGGTCTCGTTGTCGAAGTTCACGCGGTACTGCCCGTCATCTTCTTGGTAGAACGAGGTTTTGCCGTTGTTCTGATCCAGGAAGATTTCCACCGAATCCTGCTCCCACGGGTTCACGCTGGCCTTATCCAGCTGCTCGTCGCCGACCTGGATCAGCACGTACAGGTTCTGGTCGTCCCAGAGCGCTTTGGCCGTTCCGGACGCTCCTTGCCAAGCCGTCTGGTACCGTTCGATCGGGATCTCGGCCGCCTTGCTCCAGACTCCGTCCACCGTGCCGTCTACGACAGGCGTCCCGTACATGGCCGTCGCTTGGCTGGCTTCCGTCGTCTCCGGCGGATGCTCCGCGATGAATTTGTCCGGATCGATGACGCCGTAATAAGCGGGTTTCGCTTGCAGGTTCTTATCGAACGGCAAAGGGCTGCTTTCGGCTCGCCAGCTCGTTCCGTCGTCCATTCCCCAGAACGTCACGCGGGCGATGTGATCGGCATGGGCTTTGTAGATCTTGAACAATTCAGCGTACAAATAACCTTGCGCGATCGCTTGACGCTCGGTGATTTGACCGTTGCTGCCGGCTTGAACGTCCAGCTCGGAGACGCTGATTTCCACGCCCAGCGAAATGAACTTCTCGAGCGACAGCTTCACGTTTTCCGGGTTCGTGTTGATGCTGTAGTGGCCTTGCATGCCGATGCCGTCGATCAGCTTGCGGCCGGGGTGCGTCAGCGCGTACTTGTCGTTCAGCGCTTTGACCATGCTGTAGATGGCTTGGGCTTTGTTCTGGTTGTCGTCGTTATAATCGTTGTAATAGAGCTTGATGTCCCAATCGGGGTGTTCGTCCAGCACCTCCCTGGCCGCCAGGAACGCCTGCTCGAGGTAATCCGGTCCGATGGCTTGATACCACGGAGATTGGCGCAGCGCAGCCTGCCAGTCCGACGGGTTCGACGGGTTGTCGTTCATCGCTTCGTTCACGACATCCCAGGAAATCACCTTGTTCCCGAAATGCTCCATGACCGTGCGGATGTGCGTCCGCAGATTGCTTAAGGCTTCGTCCCGTCCCAGCGGAACCGTGTTGCCTTGGGCATCCTGCGTCGTGTTGAGCCATGCGGGCGATTGCTGATGCCACGCCAAGACGTGGCCATGGACCTTCAGCCCCTCGGCGCGGGCTTTATCGACCATCGCGTCCGCTCCGCCGAAAGTAAAGTTGCCCTTCGTCGGCTGGAGCGCGTCCGGCTTCATGGCGTTGCCCGCGGTGACGACATTGTGGTGCATCTTGAGAAGCTCAAGTCTGACGCCGTCCAAATCCGGCGCCGATATGGCGTTGCCGATCAGAAAATCGTTCGCGTACGCGTCCTTGATCGGAATCAGGTCTCGCTGGATGTCGACCGGCCCCGCCCCGCGCACGAGGCTGACGTCGTCGATATAGAAAGAGGCCGTACCGTTGTTGGAGCTTTCCACGTAGAGGGTCAAATATTCGTCGCCGGCGTTGTTATAGCGGAAGGTGCCTTCGTACAACACCCAGCCGTCGGACGTGCTGACCGTTTTTCCCAAAATGTTGTTGTAGCTGGCGCTGCTCCCGTTGCCGACCTGCGTGGACAACTGGAGCTGCGAGCTCTCGGGCGAGATCAGCTTCACCCAGACCGAAAGTTTGTACTCATAGCCCAAGTCTATGTACTTCTCGATGCGCAGCGACGGTCCGTGCCAAGTCGCGGTTCGGTTCTCGACTTTGAGCGCGTAGGAGCCGCCCGCGGTATGGTTGGCTTCATTCGTGACGGTCAGCGTTTCCGTACCTGCCCGCCCCGCGAAGCCGCCCGTCGTTTGGTCCTCGAAGGTGATCGTGTCAAACGGCAGAGCCGGAGGCCGGTTATCATCGCCGCCGCCCGAAACCTCTTTCGACGTGATCAGAATATCCCCGATATAGAACGGAACTCCCGCGCCGGCGTCATTCGATTGCACGCGAAGGGCGGAATCTTTGCTCGTATCGACCGTGAACTCCTTCGTCATCGCGAAGGCCGATCCCGCGGCGAAATTCGCGCCGGCCAGCCAGCCGTAGCTGTTCACGGTTTGGAGGAACGTTTGCGCGCCGTCCGGCACCGTTACGTCGGCATCCACGTAACCCGTAACGGTCACCGTATAGGTCTTGCCGTTTTCCAAGCCGACGTCCGCGAATCGGAAGTCCGCCGCATCCCAGTTGTTCGCGCGGTTGCTGACGTATAAAGCGGCTCCGTCCGCGTTGCCTTCGAACGTTTTGCCGGTGACCGGCGTCAGGCTGGCGCCTCCGGACTGCACCGCCGCCCCTTTCCCTCCCGAGAAAGTCTCGTGATACACGACGACCGCGCCGGGATCGTCCGCGGCTTTCACGTGAGTGACCGACGCGTTTGGGGCCCATGCAACCAACGACACCGCAGCGAGTAAAGCCATGATGCTCATCTTGAAATTCCTTTTCACCAATCATTCCCCCTAACCGAGTTGAAATGAATGCGACGGGTTTGCGGTAAGCGCTTTCACTTTTCGCGCGAGCGCCTGCCGCACGTCCCAGCCCCATTATAAGGGATGGCATCCCTATTCGATTACCGGTGGAATTATGGTTTTTCCTACATTTTTTAAACCTGTTTAGGCCTCGGACTATACATGAGAGACTTTCCGGAATCTCTCTTTGTACGATTTCTCCAGCCCGACGGAGATCAGGTGCATTCCGAGAATGTACAGGACGTACGCGGCGAGCGGGATAAGCAGCAGCCATTGGCGGGCGTACAGATGGTCCCGGGCTTGGGCGATCAGCCCGCCCCATTCGTTCGTGCGGCTGATGTACTCGACCGGGTCGCGATTCATGGTCGTGCCGCCGACGAAAATATCGAAAATCGCCAAACTGCCGAACAAACCCGCGACCAGCACGATTTCCTGCACGAACGCGATCGCGAAGCTTTCTTTCATGTGCGGAACCAGATGGGTGCGAATCACCCTCCACCGGTCCGCTCCGAGCGCTATCGCCGACAACACGAAAGGCTTGTCCATCTCCACCATCGTCTTCTCCCTCATCGTGAAGACGAGCGGCGGGATCCCGACGATCGTCAAAACGGCCGCGAGGAGAAGCGCCATTTCGAGGTTGGAGGCCGAGGGATTGATCGAGATTCCGACCAGGATCATCCATACGAGGATAAACATCGGAATGCCGTTCAGCAGATTCCCGACGGACGCCCGATTCGTCCGGGTTTTCCTTTCTTTGGCGAACGTGCCGAGCAACAGACCCAGCATCCCCCCGACCGCGACGCGGCAGAACGCGACGGCGAGAGACAGGAAGATCGTATAATGCGAGCCCGCCAACATTTTCGCCATCATATCGTAACCGGCTTTGTCCGTACCGAAAGGATGCTCCGCGCCCGGGGGAACCGGCGGCACCAACAGGGTGCCTTTTCCGTTTTCGTCGACGACGTATTCGATCTCCACGTGCTCGCTCAAATCATGGGGCGCGAAATACCGTCCGAAAAGGGAGGCCGCGACGATGACGAGCGTGATGAGCAGACCCGCAAGCAACGTTTTATTCATCGAAGCAACACCTTCTCCCAGCCATACAGGAATAATTTCAAGATGGCGTAACCGATCGCATAGAGCACCAGCAAAGTCAGGATCCCGTTCGCCGCCAAGCTGTATTGGTAGCCTTCGAATCCGTACGCGTTGGAGAACACGAGCATGGCGACGCCGTCCAAATTATACAGGTACTCTACGATGAACAAGTTCCCGAACAAGATTCCCATGAACTTGTGCATGTCCGCTTTGACATAAGGCAGCACGTTCGGCAGGGCGTGGAAGAACACGATGGTGCGTTTGCCCATTCCGCGCGCTTTGGCGAAATTGATATAGTCGTCAGCCAGAGCGTGGCTCATATGCAGCGCGACATTCCGGATCATGTAGTTGGCGGGAATAATAACGGCCGATATCAACGGAAGCGCGACGGCGGGATCGTCCGACGAGGTGCTGGCCACTTCGAAAATCAACACTTTGGTATGAAGGTAGATGAAGACGACCGCGAATTGCAGCACGAGAATGATCAGGAAATCCGGCAATATTCCCGTGAATTCCAGCACGCGTTTCAGCCATTCCTTGCGGGAGACCGCCACGTAGATGCCGAGCAAAATGCCGAGCGTCATCGCCGTCAAGGCGCCGATGCCCATATAGAACAGCGTGATCTTGAAGCTGGGACAGATCTGCTCCCAGAAGGACAATTCGGTTCTTCCGGACAAATACCGGAAAGCTTCCCCTGACCGAAGACCCTCGAAATAATCGCGTATGCTGGAAAAACCGCCTTTCCAGTTCAAGAGCAGCCCGCCCTGATGCGGCGCGGTCTGGATCACGGCGGGCAACATGGCGAGCACGAGGACGAACGCGACCACGCCAACCGTAATTAGCGCGATTCGGTAGATTTGGGCCATCAAGATGCAATTCCTTTCGAATTCTTGGCGAAATCGCCTCTTAGATTGCGAGGCGCAATTGTCTATTTCGACAGGAGGGGATTGAATCCTGCCTTGCGCGACCTGGACAAATTCTCCTTCCCGAGGCGCGGCTGCAAATCGAACGAATCATGATGAGAGGCGCTTACGGGGCTCCAAGCCTAGGACGTTGGAAAATTTCTTCTGGTTTCCAAGTGTTCCACGGTACGCCCATCCCGCGGTATACTTAATGTTCAACGAGAAGGAGGGGTTCGGATGAACGACAACAAGACGCTTGCGGAAGCCTTCAAGCAAGCGACCTATCCGGTAGGCGGACACGGCAAACGAACCGTTCGAATGATAAAAGAAGCATTTGCGGAACTCGACGGCAGCGTGCCCAGCGATCAATACGGCAAAGGGGAGCTCATCGAAGATTTTCAGACGCGGATGGCGGAACACTTGGGCAAAGAGGCCGCCGTCTTCTTCCCCAGCGGAACGATGGCCCAGCAGATCGCCATGCGGATTTGGTGCGACGCCCGCGGGCTCAAGCGGGTTGCTTATCATCCGCTCTGCCATTTGGAGATCCACGAAGAAGACGGGTTGAAAATGCTGCATCGGATCGAGTCGGTCCTGTTGGCCGACAAGCATCGGCTGATCACCCTCCAGGATGTCGCGGAGATGCGGGAAGAGATCTCCTGCCTGTTGCTCGAATTGCCGCAGCGGGAGATCGGCGGGCAATTGCCGGCCTACGGGGAGCTCGAAGCGATCTCGGCCTGGTGCCGCGAGCGCGGAATCAAGCTGCATCTGGACGGGGCGCGGCTCTTTGAAATCGTGCCGTATTACGGGAAGACGGCCGCGGAAATCTGCGGGTTGTTCGATTCCGTCTATGTTTCCTTCTATAAAGGAGTCGGCGGGATCGCGGGCGCGATTCTGGCGGGGGACGAGCCGTTCGTGCAGGAGTCGAAAGTATGGAAAAGGCGGCACGGCGGCGACTTGATCAGCCTATATCCGTACATCGTGAGCGCGGATTATTACTTCAAACGCAGAGTTCCGAAAATGGAACAGTACTACCGCGACGCCCAAGAGCTGGCAGTCTCGTTCAACGAATGCGCGTGCGTCAGGACCATTCCGGAAGTGCCCGTGTCCAATATGTTCCACGTGCATATCGAGTTGCCGAAAGAGAAAGCGGAGCCTTTGCTCATCGGCATCTACGAGGAGACGGGGATCGGCATCACCCATTATTTGAGGGACAACGATGCCGGGGGCTGTTATTTCGAGCTTGGTCTGGGGGATGCGTATGCCGCATTGCCCAAGGATCGGCTCAGGACGGCCCTGCAAATGCTGAGCGAGAAGCTGGGGAACGCGCGCTAGAGAGGGAAAGCAAAACCCCCTGAATGGTTTCAGGGGGTTGCTCCGGACTCGTCCTATGATCATTCGTTGGGGTAGACGACCACTTTTAGGCTGCCGCCTTTGTTCGTGCGTGCCCGTTCCATCGCTTCTTGGGTACGTTCCAGCGGATACGAATCGGTGATCAAGGAGCGTACGTCGGCGATACCCGAAGCAAGCAGCGAGATCCCTTGCGGATACGTGTTGGCGTACCGGAAGATGCCGAAGATGTCCAGCTCGTTGTCGGCGATCCAAGGAACGTTCAGCGCGACTTCCTCTTGCGGGGGAAGCCCGACGATCGCCAGCTTGCCTCCCCGGCGAACGGCTTGGAGCGCCGTCTGCAGCGCTTTGGGGTTGCCCGCGGTTTCGAACGCGACGTCGGCGCCTCTCCCACCCGTCGCTTCGCGGACCGCCTGCACGGGGTCGTTGTCGCGGATATTCACCGCGTGCGTGGCGCCCAGCTTCAGCGCCGCCTCGAGACGGATCGGCTCCATGTCCGACACGACGATGGTTTCCGCCCCGAACGCTTTGGCTGCCGCCACCGCCGTTAGGCCCACGGGGCCCATCCCCATGATGGCAACGGTTTGCCCGGGCTTCACGCCCGCCCTTTTCGCGGCATGGAGGCCGACGGAGAAAGGCTCGATCAGCGCAGCCTCCTCGAAGGACAGCGTATCCGGAATCGGAAAAAGGAAATCTTCCCGATGCTTGATATATTGCACGAAAGCGCCGTCTACGGGCGGCGTCGCCAGGAAACGCACGTCCGGGCACAAGTTATAGCGGCCTTCTTTGCAGGCCGGGCACCGGCCGCACGTGATTCCGGGTTCGACGGCCACGCGGTCGCCGGGCTTCAGCCTCGTCACTCCGGGGCCGACGGCCTCGACGATTCCGGCGCATTCGTGCCCCAGAATGATCGGCTTCTCCACGACGTAACGACCGATCCGTCCGTGTTCGTAATAATGGATATCGGAGCCGCATACGCCGACCGCCATCACTTTGACCAGCACTTCCTGCTCCCCGATCTCGGGAATCGGCCGTTCCTCGATTTCGATCTTGAAGGGCGCGGTCATCACCGCGGCTTTCATCGTTCTCGCCATTCTCTCTCTCCACTCCTTCGCGGCACTCCCGCGCACCCTTTAACGCCGTTTAACCGGAACCCGCCGCTTTATTCCCAAGGCCTCAGCATGATTTTGGCGCATTGCTGGGACACGGAAGTCTCCAGCGCCTCCTGGATGCGGCTCATCGGGAACCAATGGGTCACGAAATGCCGCGCCTCGGGCGAGCGGCGGATGACGTTCGCCAGCTTCGGAAAATCGTTCAGATTGTAATGCCAGGAACCGATCAAATGGATGCCTTTGCGGATCAAGTCCCGGCTGACGACGACGGGCGTCTCCGTGTGGGACTCGCCGACGAACGCGACCTTGCCTTTCCTCCGGACGGCGTCGATGCAGAGGCGGTGGGCCGCCGGCACGCCTGAGCAATCCACGGCGCAATCGGGACCGATGCCTCCCGTCATCGCCTTGATCTTCTCCAGCGCGTCGGGATCCCGCGGATCGACTACCTCGTCGATCCCCAGCCTCCGGGCCACTTCGATCCGGTAAGGATTCGACTCCACCCCGATCACCCGCGCGCCGCAATATTTCGCGTTGATGACGGCGCCGAGACCCACCGGGCCGAGACCGGTGACCAACAACGTATCGTAAGCGGCGACGCTCAATTTCTGCATCGCCCCGAACGACGCGCCGAGACCGCAGCAAGCCAAAGCCGCTTGTTCGTAGGTGAGGTCATCCGGGATTTTGCGAAGGCTGACTTCCGGTTTCACGATATACTGCGACATCGCCGAATCTTGCATCGGATTGCTCAGGCAATGGATGAAATCGCCGGCCAGGCACAGATCGCATTCCCCGCAGCCGGAGAGCGGCATGGCGACGACGCGGTCCCCCGGACGGAACAACCCGCCGGGCGCGGCTTCGACGACTTCTCCGACCGCTTCGTGCCCCAGGCAATCGTGCGGTTTCCCTTCCAGGAACGCCTTGTATTCCGTGCACATCGGCGCGACCATTACTTTGATGAGGACTTCGCGTCCCTTCGGTTGGGGGATCGGCCGTTCCACGAGCCCGGCCTGTCGTTCCCCCAGGATTGCCGCTTTTTTCATCGTCGTCATGCGAATCCCTCCAATACCCGGTCCAAAGCCCTTTTGGTGCGAACCGCCGCTTCCCGCGAGCCCAGCAGGGGCAGGGTGTCGCTGAACGTCTCTACGGATAGGTAGCTGTCGTAGCCGATCTCTTGGAGCGCCGAGAGCATGCCCCGCAAATCGATAATGCCTTCCCCCGGCAGCAGCCGCTGATCGTCGATCTGCTCGTCGGCGGGTTTATCCGGCGCGTCGTTGAGATGGACGAGCACGATTTGCTCCGGCTTGAGCGCCAATATATCGTCGCGGGTCGCCCCCGACGTGTACCAATGGAAGCTGTCGAACAGCACGCCGACATTCGGGACGTCGATCGCGCCGATCAATTCCAGCACGCCGGGAAGCGTATGGATGAAGTCGTGCTTGAGCGTGCGCAGCGTCTTCGGGCCGACCCATTCGATCCCGAAACGGATGCCGTTCGCCTCCAGGATTTTGGCGCATTCCCGCAGCCGCCGGATGAACCGGCTCGTGTATTCCGCGACCGGTTCGTCCGTAGCCGGGTACAGCCAGGTGCAGCAGCGCGCCGTTCCCAGTTTGGCGGCGAAATCCGCGATATCCGGCAGTTGCTTGAGTTGCTCTTGGAACGTGGCTTCGTCCTTCCGGAATTCGACCGGCAAGCCGAACGAGCCGAGACCCAAGTTCCGGCTGTCCAACATTTCCGCCGCCGCCGCGAACGAATTCTCCTTATACGTCCGGTAGAACGGCTCTATGGTATAATCGATGGCCGGAAAACCCGCGTGCGAAGCGGCGTCCAGGAATTCCTCCGCCGTTGCCTGCCTGCCGGTCGTTACCGGGTTGATGGTGGGTATCATGCAGCATCCAGTCCTTTCTTCAGCCTTTGACCGCGCCGGCGACCATGCCTTGGATGATTCTCTTGTACAAGAGCAGGTAAACCACGATGACAGGCAATATCGAAACGTTGATCCCCGCCATCAGCTGCGGATAATCGACGGTATATTGCCCGACGAAATTGGTCAGTCCGACCGGAACGGTCTTCAATTCTTGCGTGTTGATCAGGATCAAGGCAAACGGGAACTCGTTCCAGATGTTCAGGAAACTGATGATGACGCAAGTCGAAAGAATCGGCCTGCACATCGGAAACACGATCCGAAACAACGAGGAGGTCAGGCTCGCTCCATCCATGTAGGCCGCTTCTTCCATTTCGGTCGGGATGCTTTTCATGAAGCTCTCGATCAGGAAAATGACGAGCGGCAGCGCGAAAGTCACTTCCGGCAGCACGAGGGAAAGCCGACTATCCAATAGGTGCAGATTGCGGTACTCGATGAACAGCGGGACAAGCAAGCCGTAGGTCGGCACCAGCATGCCGAACAGGAACATCGCGTACAGCGCGTTCCGGCCCCGGAACGAAAAGCGGGACAGGAAATAGCCGGTGACGAAGCCGATCGCGATGGTGAGCACGACCGAGACGGCGGCGACGAACGCGCTGTTTCCCAAATAACGGTACAGCTCTCCGTCCCAGAACGCCTTCGAGTAGTTTTCGAAATGAAGGCTCGAAGGCAAGGAAACGATGTTGCGGCTGAATGCCGCCTGGTTTTTCAGGGAAGAGTACAGCACCCATAAAATCGGAAACACGCAGAACACGGAAAACGCGGCCAGCAGCAGGTTGGCGAGAAGCTTCCCGCCCGTAACGACGGTTCTAGCGTTCAACGGTCCGCCCCCCCATCAATCTGCGGCTGAGCAAGATCAGCGTTAGGCTGAGCACGATCATGCCGATGGAAATGGCGCTGCCGTAACCCAATTTGAATTGGTTGAACGAAGTCCGGTAAGCGTACTGGGCCATGACGGTCGAACTCATGCCGGGTCCGCCTCCGGTCATGACGTAGATATTGTCGAAAATCTTCATGTTCCCGGCAATGCACAGCATGACGGCGACTTTCAACGTATCCATCATCAGCGGCAGCGTAATGAAAATCACCTTCCGGAAGCCGGTCGCCCCGTCGATTTCCGCTCCCTCGTAGATGTCGGAGGGGATGCTCTGAATGGCCGCCATGAAGATGATCAAATACAGTCCGACCCATTGCCAGACGATCGGCACCGTAACCGAATAGATGACGATATGCGGATCGTCGAGCCAGGGGCGAATCCAGGACGAGAGATGCAGGCTCCTCAGCAGCCCGTTCAAAATCCCGTAATCCTGGCTGAAAATCAAGTTCCAGATGAATCCGACGACGACGGCCGGCAGCACGACGGGCAAGAACAGGACGGTGCGGTGGAACTCGCGGAACCGGACCCATTTGGCCTGCAGGATCACCGCGAGCACGAACGCGATGCCGAGCTGCCCGATAATGCTTAATACCGTAATGATCATATTATTCCGGAACGAGAACCAGAATTTGGCGTCCTGGATCAAGTCGCCGTAGTTCCGCAATCCGATGAATGCTTTGGACAAACCGCCGGACCATTTGAAGAAGCTGAAATAGATCGACAAACCCAGCGGAATCAGCACGATGAATACATAGATGAGAGTGCCCGGTAGCAAATATCCGTAAATCGTTGTCGATTTAGGGCGCGGCAAGGTTTTCTCCAAACGATTCATCCCCTTACTCGCGCATTCCCTCCGAGGCTCTAAGCCCCGAAGGGAACGCGGCAGTCATACCTTTAAGATTCGTAGGCGTCCTGGATGTCCTTGGCTAATTGTTCCGGAGTGGTGCCGCCGATCAGCAAGTCTTGCAGACCGTTGTTCATCGTGTCGATCACGGCCGGCGTCAATTGGGCGTCGTAAATCGGCGAAATTTCCAGGTCCTTGAACATGGCCAAATACTCGTTGAACAGAGGCGCGACTTTGCTCTTGTCGTAATCGGTCGGAACCGTCGCGGCTACCGCGTTGTTCTCGGCCGCCATGTTCGCTTCTTCCACGCCCGTCAGTTTCTTGACGAGATCGACCGCCGCTTGCAGCTTGTCGCCCGTCAGATTGGCGTTAATCGCGTAGGACCACGCCGCTCCGCCCGATACGACGTTCGCCTTGCCGGCTCCGCCCTCGACCGAAGGCAGGATCGCCAGGTGCGTGTTGTCTTTGATGTTCTGCGGCGCTTCGCTGTTCAAGGAGGAAATCGCCCAGTCGCCCTCGAAGAACATGGCCGCTTTCTCGTTGTAGTAGAGCGTGCGCTGCTGGTTGTTGTCGATGCTGTTCATGTCGGAGTTGAACGCGCCCATCTTGCTCAGATCCTGCAGCGCTTTCAACGCGCCTACGAAAGGCGCATCCGTGAACTTCGCGCCTTGGCGGTTCTTGATGCTGTTAAACCAGTCCGTGCCGGTATAACGGTCTCCGAGCTCGCTCAGGATGCAGGACTCTGCCACCCATTTTTCCTTGTTGCCCAGCGCGATCGGCGTGTAGCCGTTCGCTTTCAGCGTTTCGACGGCGTCGGTGAATTCCTTCCACGTGGACGGGAATTTCGTGATTCCGACTTTGTCGAATATGGCTTTGTTGTAGAAAATCAGCGAGGTGGAGAGCATCTGCATCGGCGCGCCCACCAATTTCCCGTTCACCGTGAAGTCGTTCAAGGTGCTCGGAATGAAGCCGTTCTTCCATTCCGGATCCTGATTCATGATGTCGTCAAGCGGAAGAACCAGCTTGTTGTCCAGGAACATCTGGGCGTCGGAGCCGATGAGTTCGAAGACGTCGGGCATGTCGTTGCCGGCCGCGAGCGTTTTGATTTTCGTTTTGTACGTCGAATCCTGCAGAGACTCTTGGGTGATCTCTACGTTCGGATGTTCGGCTTTGAATTCCTCGAGCATTTTACGGCGAGCGACGACGGCGCCGTCGGTCGACGTCTCCAGAAGACGGTCCGCCATGCTGAGTTTGATTTTCGGCGCGGAGCTGGCCGCGCTGGACCCGCCGGTTTGCGGCGCTCCGGCATTCTCTTCTTTTCCGCAGGCCGATAGAGCCGCCATCGCAATGATCAGCGCGCCTAACGCGAGCTTCGAAGCTTTCGCTTTTCTCATACTGAATCCCCCTCATACCGTGGATGTTGGATACGCTTTTCATTCTACCGGGACTCCGCTTTGAAAGAAGGCGGCATTTTTACGATAAGGTAGAGAAATTTATTCCCTGGGCGAACGGATATAGAAAAACCCCGGATTTACCGGTTCCGGTAATCCCGGGGCGAGAAGCCCGTGTATTGGCGGAAGGTGTTCGAAAAATATTTGTAGTCGTAATACCCGACCTTCTCCGCGATTTCATACGTCTTGAGCCGCGTTTCCCGCAGCAAAGCCTTCGCCTTTTCGATTCTCAGCCGGGTCAGCCATTTGACGAACGGGATACCGGTCTCCTCTTTGAAAATTTTGCTGAAATACGCGGGAGTGACCTTGACGTAATCCGCCACCTGTCCCAGGCTGATCGGTTCTCCGTAGTGGCTTTCGATATATTGGATCGCCTCCTTGACCGTTCGCTTGTAGGTGTCGCGTTGATTCTCTTCGATCATCCGGCAAATGCCTTCGGCCGACCGGCGGACCCAAGCTTCCAAATCGGCCAGCACCTCGAATCGCTCGATGGCGACGTGGGGGATGAACGGCGATCCGAATATCGGATCGGGGCGGAATCCCATTTCCTCCAAGGTCTGGATCAGCAAAACGATGAGGCGCACGCATGCGCTTTTCACTTCTTCGAACGGCGGATTCCCGGAGGCGAGCCGCCCGAAAAACTCGTCGATCGTCCGATGGAACGCGGGGACGTTCATCAGCTTCAAATATTGCGCCAGCGCCCTCTCTTCGGTCGTGGGGGGCGAAGCTCGCTCTTCGCTCATGTCTTCCGCCCGGCGCTCTTTCGAGTATAGGAAAATTTTCCCTTTCCCTTGATAGACTTTCTCTTTCAAAGCCTGGTCCGCTTCCGAGTAGGATCGGCGGATGTCCGACAGACTCGCGCAAGGCAGCCCGATGCCCATGGTAACGGACAGCTTCAAGTACCGCTTGATGCTGATCTGGATTTCCTCGCATACCGCATACAAGGAATGGACTTTCCGGGTCGCGACCAGGGCGATCAACCGATTCAGTTCGCCGTAACACACGAAACCGGTGAAATAAGCGAGCAGCGTCTCTTCGGCGATGTTGAAGACGGCGAATTTGAACGCTTCGTTCTCCTTTTGCGACAGTTTCTCGGAGAACATCGCATAATCGTCGATATTGATCAGCACCACCTGATACTCCGAGCCGTCTAAAGGGATTTGCAGCGTTTTCAGCCTCTGTTCGATTTCCTCGGGGCTTAATTCCTTTTTGAGCAGGCTGTTCATGAAGGCGTACTTGATATAAGGCAAGTTCTCGTTCAGAATGCGGATCCGGTTCATTTCCTTGCTTCGGCGGAGCTGCTCCTCCCGCTTCTTGTCGCGGATCCCGGTAATCACGGACACCAGGCTTTCCGCGGTGGCCGGTTTCAGCAAATAGTTATCGACCCCGATCTGCAAAGCGGCTTTGGCGTAGGCGAAATCCTCGTATCCGCTCAGTAGGACGATGGAGATGTCCGGATACAAGGTTTTGATTTGTTCCGACAATTCGATTCCGTTCATGACGGGCATGCGGATGTCGGCGAGCACCAAATCCACCTTCTGCCGCGCGAGCTTCTCGAGCGCGTCTTTGCCGTTGCCGGCCTCGGCGGCGATTCCGATGCCGTGCTCGTCCCATTCGATGGAAGTGGCGATGCCTTTCCGGACCAACGGTTCGTCATCCACGATCATCATGCTGAACATGATCCACGCTTCCTTTCCGATACGGCTGTCTGACCGTCACTTTCGTCCCTTGACCGGGCGCGCTTTGAATGTCCAGTCCGTAGGCGGGGCCGAAGCTGAGTTTGATGCGGTCGTTAATGTTCCTCAGCCCCACGCCCTGCGCGTAGTTCTCTTGCTTCTCTTGCTGCTCCCGCCATAACCCGAGAATCTCGGGATCCATCCCGGCTCCGTCGTCGGCCACTTCGTAAACGACGGCTTCGTCCTCCTTGTACACGCGGACCTCGATGTGACCGAATCCGCCCTTCTTCTCGATTCCGTGCGTGATGGCGTTCTCGATCAGGGGCTGCAAAATCAGCTTGATGACTTGGCAATCCAACGTTTCGGGATCCGCGTCGACGGTAAACGAAATGGCGTTGTCATAGCGTTTTTGCTGAATCACCATGTAATGCTCGATGTACTCCAGTTCCTTCCGGACCAGCGTAAACCCGCTTCCTTTATTGAGGCCGATCCGGAACAGCTGCGACAAAGTCTGGATCAGGGAAGAAGTCTCGAACGCTTTCTCCATCCGCCCCACCCAATAAATCAAATCCAGCGTGTTATACAGGAAGTGGGGATTGATCTGCTCCTCGAGCGCTTTGATTTCGGCTTCTTTCTGTTTGATCTTCACGACGTGAACCTCATTGATCAATTCGTCCAGTCTTCGGGACATCTTGTTGAAGCTGGCGGCCAATAGCGCGATCTCGTCGTTGCCCTGCACTTGCATGTTCACGTTGAAGTTTTCCTTCTCCAGGCTGCCCATGAGCCGCCGGATTTGTTTGAGCGGTTTCAATACCTTGAACAGGAAATACATGAGGAACAGGAAACAGATCACCAAGCTCAGGCAGACGGACAGAAAAGTGACTTGCTTGATTTCCTCGCTCGGCCGGGTGATGGAGTGGATCGGGACGTAATTGATCAGTTTCCAACCGATTTGGTCCAGGGTATAAAATTCGACCAAATAGTCGTTTCCTTCGATATTCGCGTTATAGTAACCTTCCTTGGATTCGAACACGCGCGGTTGCACGTACCGTTCTTCCAGCTTGCGTCCCACCAAGGCATCCGAATGGGTGGACAGAATCGTCCGGTCTCCGTCAATGATATAAAACATGCCTTGTTCATTGTTGATTTGCCTGTCATAGATTCCGCGGATTTGGGCTCCGGTCAAATTGATTTTCATATAACCCAGCACCCGATCGATTTGGTTGATGTCCCGAATCGAGCGGAACAACGAAATCACTTTCAGATCCGTAGTCCCGACGTAAACGTCGCTGAGCGACCACATTTCCCTTCCGTTCAAGCGCCTCAGTTCGGCTAGACGGTCGTCGTCCAATACGTTGCGGGCCCCTTGGGTATCCATGCCTCCGCCGGAGAGATCCTGGATATAGATGGAATAAACATACCGTTTGGTTAGAATGTAATCCCCAAGGAACGTTTGGATCGAGGGGTCGTTTTGCACCATCTCCCCCCGGTTCAACGCTTTGAAATATTCGTTCAGCTTGTGGTTGTTGATCATGTTGAACGATATTCCCCGCACGTCGTTGATGATGAATTCCAAATTGTTGGCGATCTGTTTGAGCGTCTCCATGTTCAATTTGCTCGTCTGGTCCTGCACGATGTTCGTGGAACGCACGTAGGAAAAGCTGCCGACGACGAGTATGGGGACGAGCGTCATGAGCAAGGAGAAAATCAGGATTTTGTACCTGAGGCTGAACATTCTTTGGGTACGGATCGGTCATCCCCCCTCCGGTCTGCATCCGTGCCGCTGAACGGGCTTAGTCGATGCTTCCTATCCTAATGGGGGCATCCTTCTAAAGCAAGTGTTTTCTGCACCTGCGGCACTCGGAAGGCCGTCTCCCCCCCCCCCCCCCCGGCAGGCCGATCCTTTGCCGCGCCGAGATGACGCCGGATGCCGGGCGTAAGAAACCGTCAGGGAGAAATTCGTCCCTGACGGTCCTTTGTTTCGTGCCTCTGCAGTCACTCATCAGCAACATTTCCACGAACATCCTCAATCCTGTACTCAAATGAACATGACCATTGGGTTCCGGTTGCCCAGAGGGGCGGGGGGTTAAGCTTGCGCGGCAGGCTTAATCAGCGGTTGCCCCTAGAGCTGGCGGGGGTTAAGCTTGCACGGCAAGCTTAATCAGCTGTTCCTCAATGCGTTGGCGGGGGTTAGGCTTGCGCGGCAGGCTTAATCAGCTGTTGCCCCCTACGTTGGCGGAGGTTAAGCTTGCGCGGCAGGCTTAATCAGCTGTTGCCCCTCGCGTTGGCGAGGGTTAAGCTTGCGCGGCAAGCTTAATCAGCGATTGCCCCTCGAGCTGGCGGGGGTTAGGCTTGCGCGGCAGGCTTAATCAGCTGTTGCCCCCTACGTTGGCGGAGGTTAAGCTTGCGCGGCAGGCTTAATCAGCTGTTGCCCCTCGCGTTGGCGAGGGTTAAGCTTGCGCGGCAAGCTTAATCAGCGATTGCCCCTCGAGCTGGCGGGGGTTAGGCTTGCGCGGCAGGCTTAATCAGCTGTTGCCCCCTACGTTGGCGGAGGTTAAGCTTGCGCGGCAGGCTTAATCAGCTGTTGCCCCTCGCGTTGGCGAGGGTTAAGCTTGCGCGGCAAGCTTAATCAGCGATTGCCCCTCGAGCTGGCGGGGGTTAGGCTTGCGCGGCAGGCTTAATCAGCTGTTGCCCCCTACGTTGGCGGAGGTTAAGCTTGCGCGGCAGGCTTAATCAGCTGTTGCCCCTCGCGTTGGCGAGGGTTAAGCTTGCGCGGCAAGCTTAATCAGCGATTGCCCCTCGAGCTGGCGGGGGTTAGGCTTGCGCGGCAGGCTTAATCAGCTGTTGCCCCCTACGTTGGCGGAGGTTAAGCTTGCGCGGCAGGCTTAATCAGCTGTTGCCCCTCGCGTTGGCGAGGGTTAAGCTTGCGTGGCAAGCTTAATCAGCTGTTGCCCTCGCGTTGGATGGGGTTATGCTTGCGTGGCAAGCTTAATCAGCGATTGCCCCTCGAGCTGGCGGGGGTTAAGCTTGCGCCGCAAGCTTAATCAGCTGTTGCCCTACGTGTTGGCGGGGATTAAGCTTGTGCGGCAAGCTTAATCAGCTGTTCCTCCACGCGTTGGCGGGGATTAAGCTTGCGCGGCAGGCTTAATCAGCTCTTGCCCTACGTGTTGGCGGGGGTTAAGCTTGCGCGGCAAGCTTAATCAGCGATTGCCCCTCGAGCTGGCGGGGGTTAAGCTTGCGCCGCAAGCTTAATCAGCTGTTCCTCCACGCGTTGGCGGGGATTAAGCTTGCGCGGCAGGCTTAATCAGCTCTTGCCCTACGTGTTGGCGGGGGTTAAGCTTGCGCGGCAGGCTTTAGTCAATCCCACTTCCGCCTGCTCTTGGTCATGGTTGATCCCGCCTTCCTGCCTATGCGGTAACGTTTTTCACCGAATCCCCATCCTCCCCGTCACGGGTTCCGATTCTAACGGACACAGCAGCCGCTATTGGATCAAATCCACTCATTTTCAAATCGTAACGGACACAGCGGCCCTTATCCGTAACCTTTTACGGTTATACGTGGGGTTTTTCACCCAATAAGCGCAACTGTGTCCGTTACAATGCGCTTTGCCGAGAAGCGCCCCAGATAGCGTCCGCTGTGTCCGTTAGCCTTACCCCCTCAGCGAATGGGGCAGCCGGCGGCGGTCGCTCTAAGAAAGGAATGGAGCATGACTTCACCCCGAATAGTTATAAGTTCTGATCGGTTAAGACAGCCAGGCCTCGACATCACCGAAAAGTTATAAATTCCGATAGGTTAAAAAAGCCAGGCCTCGACATCACCGAAAAGTTATAAATTCCGATAGGTTAAGAAAGCCAGGCCTCGACGGCCTGGCTTCGTTCTGTCTGTGCGGCAATCAAGAGGCGGCGGAATATCTTCTTTTCCAGTTCAAGTAACCCATCGCCAACAAGCCTGCCGCTGCGCCGATTTCATACCCGACTGCGTGGTAACCGAACNAAAAGCCAGGCCTCGACATCACCGAAAAGTTATAAATTCCGATAGGTTAAAAAAGCCAGGCCTCGACATCCCCGAAAAGTTATAAATTCCGATAGGTTAAAAAAGCCAGGCCTCGACATCCCCGAAAAGTTATAAATTCCGATAGGTTAAAAAAGCCAGGCCTCGACATCACCGAAAAGTTATAAATTCCGATAGGTTAAGAAAGCCAGGCCTCGACGGCCTGGCTTCGTTCTGTCTGTGCGGCAATCAAGAGGCGGCGGAATATCTTCTTTTCCAGTTCAAGTAACCCATCGCCAACAAGCCTGCCGCTGCGCCGATTTCATACCCGACTGCGTGGTAACCGAACAGCCCTCCGATGCTTCCGCCCAACAGTACGCATGCTCCCATAACGATTCCTGCCATATCCGAACCTCTCCTTTTCTCGTTCCTTGTGATGTCTTTATTGTAACGGGGACCGAGGGGGCCGGATCAGTATCGAATATCAGGAATCGGGGATGACATTTGTCACCGGAACGGCATGGCGACTATCAGTCTCAAGCTTCGGGGGATTCCCTTGTAGTCCGCACGGTTGACGGACATCACGATCCCGTCCCGTAGACGAAACGCTCCAACTGCTCGATCTTCCCGTCGGTTAGCGGTCCGCTGTTATCGAAATACAAGACAGAGCCGTCCGGAAGATTCCACTTCACTTCCCGGTCCGCGAGGAGCGAACGGCTGAATTCGTCCCAATGCTCCAGCTTCCACGCATCCAGCGCGGAGCCCCGATCCCGGATGCGTTCGAGGTACGCGTCGGCGTCCTTCAGCGTCACCACCACCGCCTTCACGTCCACGTCCCGCGCGGAGGCGCCGATGCGCGACAACTCCGACTCCAGCCAGCCGGGGTCCCAGATCTCCCGGGTAAATGGGCCGACGACGATGGCGTCCGTTCCGATGTCCACGTTCTCCAGCGCCGCGTCCATCGTCAGGCGGTAACCTAAGTCCCGGCATAGGGACTTGTATACGGGCGAATCCCGGTCGGCCGGATCGAGTCCGGACAACGTCATGATCGCTTCCGACGCGGGGCGCGACAGCGTATCCATGTCGAACAAGGCCGCGCCCCTTCTGCCGGCGAGCGCTTTGGCCAACGTCGTTTTCCCCGCTCCCGCTCCTCCGACGAAGAAAACCAGTTTCCCCCGCATTGACCCTACCTCCCCGCCGTCGTTTTCCCCTCGGTTATTTCACGTTCGCACGATCGCTAAGCGTGGGCGGATTCCTTAATCGTCACCGAGTTCCAATCGGTCCGATAATATCGGATCATGACGGTCAAGCCCAGCAGCATCAGGAACGAATACAGCGCCAGCCAAGCCCCGACGCTGCCCCAGTCCAGGACGGATACGAACAGGTAAGTCGCCGGAATGAAGTACAGCAAGTTCAGTACCATCGAAGCCCGCATGAGGAACGTCGTATCCCCCGTCCCCCGCAGCCCGCCCGCGTAAAAATTGAAGAACCCGTCGAACAGCTGCAAATAGGCGGAGATCATGATCAAATGTGCGGCCAGTTCGTACACTTCCTTATCGTCCGTGTACAATCGCGCGATGGGGACCGACCAGATCAGCTCCGCCGTTCCGAGCAACAGAAGGAAAATCGTACCCAGAATGGCCGCGTCGGTTCCCGCCCTGCGGGCCAGCCGGGGCTGCCCCCGCCCGATCTCCTGCCCGACCAGGATCGTCGCGGTCGATCCGAACGCGAACGCCGGCATGAATCCGAACGACATGATATTGAGAGCGACTTCGTTCGCGGCCAGCGCCCGATCGCCGAGCCGGGCGACGAACATCGTGAAGACGTACATGGACACGCTCATCGAAAATTCCATGATGCCGAGCTTGCCGCTTTCCTGGAAGATCAGCCGCATCTCCGAGACCACCCGCCCCGGCAGCCGGCGGGTGCCGAATTTCCGATGCATCAGTCCCCAGAAAACGAGCAGGCACGCCAACAATTGAACGGCTTCCCCGATCAGGAACGCGTAGCCCGCGCCCATGAGGCCCAGCTTCGGCAATCCCCAGTGCCCGTACGCCAAGCCATATGTCAGTACAAGCATGAGCACGTTGCCGATGATCGACACGATCATCGAAATCCGGGTATCCCCGACGCCGCGGAAGAACCCGTGAAACACGAAGCTGATAATGCCGAATGCCTGCGCGTAGAACCGGAGCTCCAAATAATCCGCCCCGGTGCCGATCAGTTCCGACGACGCCCCCGTCAGTTTAAGGATCGAGGAGCTGGCCAGCCACCCGGCCAACGCGATGAACGCCCCTACCCCCAAGCTCATCAGCAGAGCCGCGTACATGCGCCTAAGCCCTTTGTCCATGTCGTTCGATCCGTAGTTTTGCGCGACCAAATAATTGACCGTATGGCCGATGCCGGAGAACAACGCGAACGCGTTATACATGATGATGTTCGAAACGCCGACTACGGCGATGATCAGGAACCCCAGATCGCCGACCATGATGAGCAGAATCGTGCCCGTCACCGTCTGCGTGGCAAACGCGAACAAGGACGGCAGCCCGAGCAGCGCGATCCGCTTCCATTTCCCCAATAAATCTTTCATATGCGAATAATTCCTTTGCTGTCTGGATTTCTCCCCATTGTGGAAGATCGGTGCCGCTCTGTCAACGGACCGCCGGGGAAAACGTTTTTCTCCGGACTTCGCGCTTCTTTCGAAAGACCCAAAAAAAGTGGAATAATACCTAATGGCCGTTACCTTATGCGCTTACATTTCCACTTCTATAATTATGATTGCGTTTACAAAAAAGGGAGGTTCAGAAATGAAACGGACTTTTGCGGGAATTTCTGCAGTACTTATGATGTCTTCCGTACTCGCCGCCTGCGGCAGCGGAAAATCGGACAACGCCAGCTCGAGCGGCGATGCCGGAGCCAGCTCCTCGCCTGCCGCGAGCAGCAGCGCGAGCACCAGCTCGGGCGGCAACTCGGGCGCCAAAGTCACCATCAATCTTTGGTCGTTCACGGATGAGATTCCGAACATGACGGTGAAATATAAGGAGACTCATCCGGACGCGAACGTAGAATTCAAAACGACGATCATCCCGACCACGGACGGCGCTTATCAGCCGGCGCTCGACCAAGCGCTTGCCGGCGGCGGCAAGGACGCTCCGGACATCTACGCGGCCGAGGCGGCGTTCGTCCTCAAGTACTCGCAAGGCGACGCATCCGACTACGCGGCGAATTACGCCGACCTGGGCCTGACCGACCAAATGGTACAGGACGCCGGCATCGCCCAATACTCGGTCGACATCGGCTCCAAAGAAGGCTCGCTGAAAGCCCTCGGCTACCAAGCCACCGGCGGCGCCTTCATCTATCGCCGCTCGATCGCCAAAGACGTGTTCGGCACGGACGATCCCGCGACCATCAAGAACGAAGTCGGTCCCGGATGGGATAAGTTCTTCGAAGCAGCCGCGAAGCTGAAAGCGAAAGGCTACGGCATCGTGTCCGGCGACGGCGATATTTGGCACCCGATCGAGAACAGCTCCGACAAAGGCTGGATCGTAGACGGCAAGCTGCATATCGATCCGAAGCGCGAACAGTTCCTGGATCTCTCGAAGAAGCTGAAAGACAACGGCTTCCATAACGACACGCAAGACTGGACGGAAGCTTGGTACGCCGACATGTCCGGCACCGGCAAGCAGCCGATCTTCGGATTCTTCGGCCCGGCATGGCTCATCAACTACGTCATGAACGGCCAAGTGAAAGACACGAACGGCGACTGGGCCGTCACCGAACCGCCGACCGGCTTCTTCTGGGGCGGCACCTGGCTGCTCGCCAACAAGAACGTCGAGAAAGACGACGCCAAGAAACAAGCCGTTGCCGACTTCATCAAGTGGGTAACGCTCGACACTTCCGACACGGGTCTCCAGTATTTCTGGGCGAACGGCACGATGAAAGCCGGCGAGCCAGGCACGAAGGACAGCGTCGCTTCCTCCGTCGTCATGCAGAAATCGAACGGCGAAGTCCCGCTGCTCGGCGGCCAGAACATGTTCGACGTGTTCGTTCCGGCTAACGCCAACGCTACGGGCAAAAACCTGACCCAGTACGACGAAACGATCAACCAAATCTGGCGCGCTCAAGTACGCGAATACACAGCGGGCAACAAGAGCCGTGACCAAGCGATCGCGGACTTCAAATCGCAAGTCAAAGACCAGCTCGGTATCGATAGCGAATAAGAAGACGCCGAAAGGGGCGGGTGATCTTTCCCGCCCCTTTATATCAATTCATGGGGTGAGAATCATGCGCAGCAAAGGCGTCAGCTATTCCAAATACGGCTACATCTTCTGTCTTCCCTTCATACTCGCGTTCCTGGTTTTCTCGCTGTATCCCACTGTGTATACAGCAGCCATCGGGTTCACGGATATGAAGGGAGTTATCCCGAAATCGATTCATATTTTGGATAACCCGTTCCAGAACTTCAAAGACTTGATTTTCGATAATCCTTCGTTTAAAACATCTCTGTCCAATACGTTTTTGCTCTGGATTTGGAACTTCATCCCGCAGATCGTCCTCGCGCTCTTGCTTACCGCTTGGTTCACCAACAGGCGCCTCAAAATTCGGGGACAAGGCGCGTTCAAAATTTTACTTTACATGCCGAATATCATCACGGCGAGTTCGATCGCCGTGCTTTTCAGCTCCTTGTTCGCCTACCCTATGGGGCCTATAAACAGTCTGTTCGAAATGATGGGTTGGCAGCCGTTCGACTTCCTTCAGGACAAGACAACCACGCGGGGCATCGTGGCGTTCATCCAGTTCTGGATGTGGTACGGCAACACCATGATCGTCCTGATCGCGGGCGTGATGGGCATCAGCCCCGATCTATTCGAGTCCGCGCAGATCGACGGCGCGAACGGGACGCAAACCTTCTTCCGCATCACGTTGCCGAATCTTCGCACGATCATGCTGTTCACGCTCATCACCTCGATGATCGGCGGTCTGCAAATGTTCGATATTCCGCAGCTCATCACGAGAAACGGGGGCGGACCGGACAACGCGACGCTTACCACGTCCGTCTTCATTTATCAGCAAGCGTTCAGAGGCAGCTATATGTATAATCGCGCGGCGGCTGCAAGCATGATCATGTTCGTGATCGCAGCGGTGTTGTCCGCTATCGTCTTCTACTTGATGCGCGATCGTTATGCGGCGAAACTCAAGAAACAAGAAAAGAAGATCAAAAAAGCTGCGCGGGCAGCGGCAAGGGGGGCGTAACGCATGGCGAACATCAAGACAAGCAGCAACGTCTCCCGGGGATTCAACAAGACGGTGATTTATGTCGTCTGCATCGTACTAGCCCTGCTCAGCATCATGCCGTTTTTGATCATGTTCGTCAACGCCACGCGTTCCACGCCGGAAATCCAAAGCGGTCTCTCGCTCATTCCGTCGGTACATCTATCGACGAACTGGGACGTCCTGGTGGGCAAAACCTTCTCCCCCTTCAAAGGGCTACTGAACTCGTTCATTGTCTCCGCCGGAGCGACCCTATGCGCCATTTATTTTTCTTCACTGACCGCGTACGGGCTCATGGCGTACAACTGGAAAATGCGCCAGCCTTTCTTCACGTTCATCATGTGCGTCATGATGATTCCCGCGCAAGCCAGCTCTATCGGTTTTTATCAGTTCATGTACAAGTTGCATTGGACGAACAGCTTCCTGCCGCTGATTCTGCCCGCGATCGCAGCGCCGGCCGTCGTGTTCTTCATGCGGCAATACCTGCTCGCCACGCTGTCGATGGAGATCGTGGAGGCGGCACGTATCGACGGATCGGGCGAATACGCCACTTTCAACCGCATCATCCTGCCGATGATGATGCCTGCGCTCGCGACGCAAGCCATCTTCATCTTCGTGTCCACCTGGAACAACCTGTTCCTGCCGCTGATTCTGCTAACGGACAAGAGCAAGTATACGCTGCCGATCATGGTCAGCTTGCTGCGCGGCGACGCTTACCGAACGGAGTTCGGCTCGATTTACCTGGGCTTGTCGCTGACCGTGCTGCCGCTGTTCGTGATTTACTTCCTGCTGTCGCGGTACATCATCGCGGGCGTGGCGCTCGGCGGAGTGAAAGAGTAACGGTTCAAGGCACGATTCAACGAATACGCAAGGGGCCATCCATGACGGATGGCCTCTTCTCTTACTCATTCGGATACACCTTTTTCAAAAGCTCGATCGCTTCTTCTATGGTGAGACCAAAGGATTTGTAGTAGGAAGCGTCGCCGGCCATTTGCTTCAGGATCATTTCGTTTCGTATTTGCAGCCTCTGATCCGGTGATAAATCGGCTACGAAACAACCTTTCCCCGTGATGGTATGGATCAAGCCGCGACGCTCCAGATCCTCCCAAGCTTTCTTGACGGTGATGACGCTGATGCGTAGCTCCTGTGCCGCTTGCCGGATCGGCGGCAGACAGTAACCGGTTTCGAGTTCGCCTTTCAGAATCTGGGCGCTGATCTGCTCGAAGAGCTGCTGATAAATCGGTTTTTCGGATGTGCTTGAAATCGCGATGTTCATTGGATTTCCACTTTGAGGAATCGTTTGATCGCCATTCGATAAGCGATGATGGCAAATCCGACGAAGATCACGATTCCCGCGATCAGGATGAAAGTCTGCCATACCCTATGCTGGACGTCTGTCCCGTAGAAAAGGTCGGACATCAACGGACTCTGGATTCCGAGCCACTGGGCGATTCCGGCGAACAGCATGGCGGCCGCGATGGCCGCGATCGTCGCCCCGCCGAATTTGTAGGCCGTCCTGTAATACATAGGGATAAAGACAAGGTTGAAGATCGCCATCATGACAAAACACAATCCCCAGAAGCCCATGTTAGGCGGGTAGAAATAGTAGGTCAGATCCGGGTACAAGCGAATCGTGATCAAACCGAAGATCATGGCGGCCACGATATGCAACAATTCAAGGCCGGCGATCACGGTTATTCTTGCTTTAACGATGTCTTGTTTCGTGACGGGCATCATGGAGGTCATCATCAAGTCGTTATTCACCCTCAACTGGCCGAATACATTCGGTACCGTGATCCAACAAAAATACAAAGGGACGATAAAATAGATCCAACCGGGAACGAGCATTAAAGCCCCGAACAGAAAAGGCATGACCAGAAACATGAAATGGATGCTCAATTTCAAATCCTTGATGACCAGGTTATACATGCAAATCCTCCTTCTTCGCGAAGTAAATCATGATCTCCTCTAGATTCGGCGTAGCCGTCTGGATGCCGGAAGAAGGATCGTAATCGCCCGCATGGATCAATCCCGTGAAGCCGAATGAATTCGTTTTATAGGAAATCAACCGCTCCTTTACCTCGTTCAATTGGCTTGCGGTACCGTTCAGCAGGAGATACGATTCCTTGAACTCTTCTTTCTCGGCGCTTCGCACGATTTGCCCGTTTTCGATAAAAGTGATGAAATCCGCGCACTTCTCCAGGTCGGAGGTAATATGGGTCGAGAAAAGGATGCTGATTTCGCCGTCTGAGACAAGCTGTTGGAAAATCTCCAGCAAATCGTCCCGGGCCACCGGATCCAGCCCGCTTGTCGGTTCGTCGAGGATGAGAAGCTTCGCCCCATGGGATAAAGCCAAGGCAAGGCTGTATTTGACCTTCATCCCGATCGACAATTCGGCGATTTTTTTGTTTTCATCCAATTTGAATCTTCGCAGGTAGTCGGAATAGGCGGCATCATCCCAATGCGCATAGAACTTCTTGATCACGCCGGTCAACGTCTTCACTTTGCTCCGAGTATAGAAATCGATGCCGCCTAAGGCGTATCCGATCCCTTGCTTCAGTTCAAGCTCGTGATCGGCCATGTTCTTGCCCAGAACATAAACCTCGCCGCCATCGATATGAACCATGTTCAAAATCGACTTGATCGTGGTGGTTTTGCCCGCCCCGTTGGCGCCGATAAAACCCATGATATAGCCCTTTTCCAATTGAAGCGATACATCCTTGAGCTGAAATTTTTCATACTTTTTATTCAAATTCCTAACGTCTAAAGCCAGCATATCGAACCTCCTTTAAAAAAATTGTGTATGTCGTGTATGCACAATATAACACGATGAATATTAGCTGTCAATCGTTACCATCGCCCTGCTTTTTGCGAGCAAAGTTTATCGCTCATAAGGATATCGGTTCGGAGAAATACTCTTTATGGATAACTTAGGAGGTGAAAGATAAAGTGAGCACGAAAACCAAACCCGATAAAAACAACCCCCAGAACAGCCCGTCGCGATCGAACGACCCTAACAATCAAGGGAAACCTAGAGCGCAACGCTGATCCTGATCAGCCCGGTAACGATTCGGCATGCAAAGTCAAACCCGGGGAGCGCATCATCGCAGAACGAAAAAACGCCGGCCTCGTGAGGCCGACGTCTTCGTACGGGGATCGCGCGAGGCTGGCGTTCCCCCGCTACTCCTTTACCGCGCCCAGCATGATGCCGGAGACGAAATATTTTTGCAGGAACGGGTAAACGGCCAGCATCGGGACCATGGCGATGAACACTTTGGCGGCGTTGAGCGTCCGGTTGGACAGCTCGGACAGCTTCTTGTACTGCTCCGGGGTAAGGTTCGTGCCGACCGGAATGTTGACGACCAGCTGTTGAATGTACGTCTGCAAAGGATATTTGTCGGACGTGTTCATCAGCACCAAGCCGTTGAAAAACTCGTTCCAGTGGTACACGCTGATGAACAGCGCTACGGCCGCCAGCACGGGGATCGAGCACGGAATATACACCCGGAACAAAATGGACCACGGACCGGCACCGTCCACGATCGACGCTTCGTGGAGATCCTTCGGCAGGTTGCGGAAGAAATTCATGATCAGGATGACGTTGAAAATCGGCACGCCGCCGCCCAGCACGAGCGCCCAGTAACCTCGGTCGTGCAAGGATACATTTCGCCGCATAAAGTCTTGAGGCATTCGGCACGTATAAGCGGTTCTCTCTCCCCTATTCCATGCTTTCCTTCGCTTGTACCAGTAATCGGTGCACGTAATCCGCTTTGTCGTCCGAATAAGAGAGCAGCGTCGTATGGCCTTTGCGAATGGCGCCCAACTTTCTTTCGCCGTATTGGCTGGCTATATCCGGGTTATTCCTTAGGTAATCCCGGATGAGCAGGTTGTTGACCCATTGCTCCCCGTTCCAGATGACGACCGCAAGATTATAGGCATGTTCCCGGCGTTTACGAAAATACAATCTTCCCTTTACGCCGGCTTCTCCGAACCCTTCATAGCCGAGTCGGATGAGTCCGTTCGTTATGGAGCCGTTCAACTCCAGCGACCTCACGCCGATCAAGACGTCAATAATCGGTTTGGCCCACATTCCCGGTACCGACGTACTGCCAAAATGCTGAATATCGACCGCATCGTCACCGAAAACTTTCAACAGATGGCCTTTCTCCTCCTGAAATAACGTCGTCCATTCCTCATCGTAAGGAACGACGCGAATCCTCTCATCCAATTCCATCCTTAACTCCCCCCTTGAAGATGATGTCGAATGTCGTATAATAATATCGTTTATTATAGTAAACCGTTTGTGCGACTAATAGTAAACTTTCGAAACTTCAGGTTTACCATACGTAAAGAGAATGAGAGGTTCCCATGGAAATCGGTTCTAAAATCAAAGCGCTGCGGTTGCGGAAAGGGCTCACCCAGGAGGAACTCGGCGAGAGAACCAATCTGACGAAGGGCTACATTTCGCAATTGGAACGCGACTTGAACTCTCCCTCGATCGAAACCTTGTTTTCCATCCTGGAAGTGTTGGGCACGACGCCTAAAGAGTTTTTCGACGACGGGATGGGCGAACCCAAGATCGTCTACCCTGCCGGCGAGCAAACGAATGTTTATTCGGACGACGACAAGAAGTACAGCCTCCGATGGCTCATTCCGACCTCCAACGAGAAAGAGATGGAGCCCGTCCTGATTACGCTGGCCGCGTCCGGCGAATTCAAGAGATTCGAGCCTTCGCTGGCCGAGACGTTCATCTACGTATTGAAAGGGAAAATCCGCCTGCTGCTCGGCGAGGAGCCGTACGTCGCCCATCAAGGGGATTCCCTCTATTACGAAGCCAAAATGCCTCACCAAGTCGTCAACGCATCCGATGGCGAAACCCGCATCCTATTGATCGCGACACATTCTTACTTGTAGGAGGTCCAGCATATGGCCAACCAGCCGATCATTCGCTTCGAACGCGTCTCCAAATCCTACGGCGGCGATACGGACGTGCTGAAGGATATCAACTTCGAATTGGAACGCGGCAAATTCTATACGCTGCTCGGCCCGTCGGGCTGCGGGAAAACGACGATCCTGCGGCTGATCGCCGGGTTCGAGAAACCGACCGGCGGCAACGTGATCATTGGCGGCGAGCGCATGAACGACGTGCCCGCGAACAAGCGCCAAGTCAACACCGTATTCCAAGACTATGCGCTGTTCCCCCATCTGAATGTGTTCGAGAACGTCGCGTTCGGCCTTCGCGTGAAGAAGCAGAAGGAAGCCGAAGTGCGGCGGCGGGTGGCCGAAGCGTTGAAATTCGTCAACTTGAGCGGCTACGAGAAGCGCGAAATCGGGGAAATGTCGGGCGGCCAGCGCCAACGCGTGGCAATCGCCCGGGCCATCGTGAACGATCCGGAAATCATTTTGCTGGACGAACCGTTGTCCGCCCTGGACCTGCAGCTTCGAACGGAAATGCAGTACGAGCTGCGCGAGCTGCAGCAGCGTCTCGGCAAAACGTTCGTCTTCGTCACGCACGACCAGGAAGAAGCGCTGGCGATGAGCGACGAAATTTTCGTGCTGAACGAAGGGCGAATCCAGCAATCCGGCACGCCCGTCGATATCTACGACGAGCCGATCAACCGGTTCGTCGCCGACTTCATCGGGGAATCCAATATCGTCGAGGGCGTCATGATCGAGGATTACAAAGTGCAATTGGGCGGCAAAATCTTCGATTGCGTGGACCGGGGAATGAAGCCGAACGAGAAGATCGACGTCGTCATCCGTCCGGAAGACCTGACGATCACCTCCCCGGAACAAGGGAAACTGGTTGTCCACGTGCGAACGCAGCTTTTTCGGGGGGTCCACTACGAGCTGTCCACTTATGACAAAGACGGCAACGAGTGGCTCGTGCATTCGCTGAAGAAGGCGGAAGTCGGCGCGTTGATCGGGCTCGATTTCGAGCCGGAGGCGATTCACGTCATGCGGTTGAACGAGACGGAAGAAGAATTCGATAAACGGCTGGAATCCTATGGAGACGAAGACGATGTCCGCTAAATCTAGATCGCGAGCGCCGATCGTTCCCTATGCCGTCTGGATGGTCTTGTTCGTCATCGCGCCTATCGCGCTGGTTCTCTACTATTCGTTTCTCGATCTCGATCGGCATTTTACGTTAGCCAATTATCGCAACTTCTTCTCGTCGGCTTATCTGACAATGACGCTGACGAGCTTCTGGTACGCGGCGATCATTACGTTCTTCACGCTTCTGATCTCGTACCCGACGGCCTATCTGCTGACCCGAACGAAGCATAAAAACCTCTGGCTGATCCTGATCATCATTCCGTCCTGGATCAACCTGCTGCTTAAAACGTACGCCTTCATCGGCATTCTCGGCCTGCACGGACCGATTAACGCGTTGCTGGAAACGCTTGGCTTCGATCCGACGCAGATGCTGTTTACGGACTTCAGCTTCATTCTCGTCGTGGTATATATTTTCATCCCGTTTATGATTTTGCCGATTTTTGGTTCCCTGGATAAATTAGATCGGTCGCTTGTCTACGCCGCCCGGGACTTGGGCGCTTCCGGCTGGGACACTTTCCGGCGCGTTATCTTCCCGCTGACGATCAGCGGGGTCAAGTCCGGGATCCAAGTGACCTTCATCCCCGCGCTGTCGCTGTTCATGATCACGCGCCTGATCGCCGGAAATAAAGTCATCACGCTCGGAACGGCGATCGAAGAGCAGTTCCTCGTCGCCGACAACTGGGGCATGGGATCGACGATTGCCGTCTTCCTCATTCTCGTGATGGTGTTGATCATGATGGCAACGGGCACGAGCCGGAAAGGAGGCCGCGCATGACGAGCAAGCTGTCCCTGGGCGGAAAGGCATACCTGGCGCTGATGTTCCTGATTCTGTACGCGCCGATCTTCTATTTGATGCTCTATTCCTTCAACAGCGGAGATTCCATGAGCGGGTTCGAGTCCTTCACGCTGTCGCATTACGCGGACGTATTCGCCGATACCCGCCTCATCGTGATTCTGCTCGACACCGTGCTGGTCGCGCTGCTGTCGGGCTTCATCGCCACCGTCATCGGAACGCTGGGAGCGATCGGCATCGTGTCCGTCCGCAACCGGTGGTGGCGCCATACGCTGCTCTCCCTGAACAACGTGCTCATCGTAAGCCCCGACGTCGTCATCGGAGCCAGCTTTCTGATCCTGTTCACCTTAATCGGAGCGAAGCTGGGCTTCGCCTCCGTGCTCCTCTCGCATGCCGCGTTCAGCGTGCCGATCGTCGTGCTGATGGTGCTGCCCAAGCTGCTGGAAATGAAAACGTCGCTGATCGACGCCGCGCTGGACCTCGGAGCGTCGAGGCGGGACGTGCTGACGCGCGTCGTGCTGCCGATGATCCAGCCCGGGATTTACGCCGGGTTCTTCATGGCGATCACGTATTCGCTCGATGACTTCGCCGTCACCTTCTTCGTGACCGGGAACGGCTTCAGCACGCTGTCCGTCGAGATCTATTCCATGGCGCGCACGGGCATCACGCTGACGGTGAACGCGATTTCCACCTTGGTCTTCCTCGCGACCTTGATTGTCGTTGCCGGCTACTATTGGGTGACGAACCGCGCCCGGGCAGCCGAAGCGGAGGTGAGAGCATGAAGTCGCTCATCCGTTCCTCCATCGCCGTGCTCGTCGCCTGCGCTCTGCTCTTTTACGCTTCGTATACGTTGAACGCGACGAGCAACGCCGGCGGCGCCGGGGTGATCACGGTGTACAACTGGGGCGAATACATCGATCCCGATCTGATCACGCAATTCGAGGAGGAAACCGGCATCCACGTCATCTATGAGACGTTCGATTCCAACGAAGCGATGCTGACGAAAATTCAGCAAGGCGGCTCCGCCTATGACGTCGCTGTCCCGTCCGAGTATATGGTCGAAAAGATGGCGGAGGAAGGGCTGCTCCTTCCGCTCGATCCGTCGAAAATCCCGAATTTGGCCCATATCGACCCGTACTTCCTGAACTTGCCCTTCGATCCCGGCAACCGGTATTCGATCCCTTACTTCTGGGGAACGCTCGGGATCGTCTACAACCCGAACCTGGTGCCGGAAGGTCTGACCTTCGATTCGTGGCAGGATCTATGGGACCCGGCGCTGAAGCAGAAGGTCTTCCTGTACGATGGCGCCAGGGAAGTCGTCGGCATGGGGCTGAACAGCATCGGCGAGTCGCTGAACGTGAAAGACGAGGCGCTGCTGCGCCGGGCGACGGATCATTTGAAGACGCTGGTGCCGAACATCAAAGGGGTCATCGGCGACGAGATCACGCCGCTCATGGTCAATAACGAGGCCGCCGTCGCGCTGACGTTCTCCGGCCAAGCCGCCGACATGATGGCGGAGAACGAAGACCTGGAATACAGCGTCCCCCGGGAGGGCTCGAACCTCTGGTTCGATAACTTCGTCATTCCGAAGACGTCCAAGAATATCGAAGGCGCGCACGCCTTCATCAACTTCATGCTGGACGCCGAGGTCGGCGCGCAGAACGCGGACTACGTCGGCTATTCCACGCCGAACGCCGCGGCCATGGAGCTGATGGACGAAGAGGTCGTGACGGACGAGCGATTTTATCCGACGGGCGAGCAGCGCAAAAACCTCGAAGTCTATCAGAACCTCGGCCCCGAGTGGATGGGCAAGTATTCGGAGTATTTCATGGAGTTCAAGATGGCGTTGTAAGTTGCGAGATGACAAGAGCCAGGCCGCGATGGCCTGGCTCTTTCGTTTGCGATCATGAAATTTTAATCCGACTAAGTTCATCCAGCAAAGCCGGGCGGTTGGGGTACCGTTGCCGCAGACTCTCCACGACCTGCTTAGCCTGCTGCCGCCCCCCTGCCTTTAGAAGCTCGCGGATGAGGCTGCATCCTTTCTTGTACTCCTTTCGATTGGAAGCCTCTTGCATGGCATGTCCGATCTGCTGTTCGAAAACACGATACACTTCCTCCGGGTACTTCCCAATCAAATGCTTATAATAATCAACTACGGTGCGGGGGTGCCGACGGACATATTCCAACAGCTTCTCGGTTTCCTTCTCTTCGATTAACAGCTTCACGTACGTAGACTCCGCAAGCCAACTCCGATCTTTGGCAAGTTCGGCCATCAATCGGGCATAAACCTCCGGCCATTCCTCCGGTGCGTACAGTCCCCTCAGGTTTGCGTAATATTCGTACTCCCCGGAAGAGGCGAATTCCTCGGCCAATTGGCGGCGAAGCTCCAGCTGGTCCGTTAATTCGTAGATTCGGAGCCTAAACTTCTTCCACTTCACAACGAGTCCCGGATAACGCCGCTCGGTATCCTGTCGTTCACCTTCCAAGGCGTAAGTTAAGGCTTCGTCTAACCGCCCCTCTGAGATCGCCCTTGCGGATGGCTTCCTCCCGTACCTCGGTAAGATCCATGTTCAGTTCGCTCGAAGATAGTCGGCAGCGCTCTGCTGTCCATCGAATCGCTCAATGAGACGATATTTCAGCATGGCAACCTCTCGGGTAAAATAGGAGTCCCACTCGTTTATGCCGTCTTGGTCCTCAAACTTTCGTACGCAATCCTCCCAGAGCTGCCTGGTCCCGGCGTCCTCTACAAGATGAACGGCGCTTTCCAACAGGGATATTCGCCAGTCTCCCAGTTTCCCAAGCCGAGTTTCCTTTAGAATCATGTCGAGCAACAATCGTTTTTCTTTAGATGACAAAGTGTCGGAGGTCTTTGCCGTTGCGGCGGCAATCAAACCTAACGTCTCCTCAATCAAACCTCCCACGATGCCGTCGGAATCGTCGCACATTTGCAAAAGATCGGCCATTTCTTCTATCACGCAAAAGCCGACTCGCACCGCTCGAAGGGAATCCCCTTCGTTCAGCGCTTGACCGGCTATCCTCAACACCGTCTCTGCTCCCTGGACGGAACCGGAAACATTGCGATAAGGGACAAAGCCGCGATCCGCATGCATCTTCACGTATGACCGAATCAGTTTAACGAATGGCTCCTTCTTCAATTGCAATGGGATCGTCTCCCTCATCATAGAGATAGCCGCTTATTCACTTAGTATAATCCATTTCGACGTCATTGCGGTCCCATGAAATAAAGCCCCATCTATCGACGGGGCTTAGCCATGCTTCAATCCAACAACTCCGCTGCGCCGGCAACTAGGCACCAGACTCAATGTTGTCTTTAAAAGAACTCAAAAAATCGACCGTAAGCCCGGTGGCTTACGGTCGTCGAATAAGCTATCATTTCCTAACGCTTCGAAGCTGCCTGAACTGCTCCGTATGCCCAGTGCGTTCGGGGAACGTCCGAATAATAAGGCGTTGCACCATCGTTCGGATTGATTTGCAGCAGTTTATTGACGATGACGACCGCTTCCGCGCGGGTCAACGTTCGGTCCGGACGGAACGTGCCGTCCCCGTAACCGCTGATCAAGCCGGCGGTTTGCGCCTTACGAATGGCCGCTTGCGCCCAATGGCCGTCCGTGTCCGCGAATCCGCCCCCTTGCCCTGCGGCATCCCCGGCGCTCCGGATAAGCAAGGACAGCAGCGCCGCCATCTCCGCGCGCGTAATCGGCTTGTCAGGCCGGAAGGTGCCGTCCGGATAGCCGCTCATGAGGCCGCGCGCCGCCGCAACGCGGATGGCATCGGCAGCCCAATGGCCCGCGGGGACGTCGTAGAAAGTACCGGTCTCCTTCGTTTCACCCGTAGCATCATCGGCGAAAGCTTGGACGAGAATGGCCGCCATCTCCGCCCGGGTCATGCTTGCGTTCGGTTTGAACAGCCCGCCGGCATAACCGGAGATGTACGGTTGCGGCTTCTGCGTCTGCGGAGGTTGCCCTTCTTTGCTGAATTCGTCCCAGCCCGCCACCCGGACAACGGCAAACGTGCTGAACTTGTTCGCTTCGAACGAGATCCTCGGTTTGCCCCCCGGCCCGTCCTGCAAATACTTGCCGCGCACCAATTCCACGGTTCCATCGCTATGCTCGACGTACACGCCGATATCGGATACCCCCGTATCGGCCGGCAGCGTCAGCGTCATTTTCCGGTTCTGCCAATCGGTCGCGATATCGACGGGATTCCCGATGAGTGTCACCGTACCTTGGCCCGCCGCGGATCTCAAGACCGTCGACTTCTCCGCGCGTTTCTGCAGCTCCGATTTGCGATCGGTGCTGGTCAGCGGCGTGACCGACAGTTGAATCGGATCCGCCGCGTTTTGAAGCGATCCAGCCGGAATCGCGATCTCCGCATCCGCTGTGCGAAGCCCAAGAGAAATCCCGGCACCGGCCAGCGCCCCCGCCGCTTCCTTGGACATCCGGAGAACAAGCTCCGCCGACTCTCCCGAAACGGACGGCAAGACGATGCTCAGACGGGATTCCCCCGCCGCCTTCAGCTTGGATGCCGCTTCTTCGGCGTAAGACCCCGTAAGCTCCAGCGTATCCTTCACGGTTCCGTCCGCCAGCGTCTCACGCCGGACGTTCAACGTTCCGAGCTGAACTCCTCCGACGGTCACGCTCACGCCGTAGGTATTCGAAGACGTTCCTCCGCCTCCGCTGGCAGACGGAGCGGTCGGTGCCGATGGCGTTACGGAAGCCGAAGCATCGGATTCCGGGGATGGGCCATTGGCGTTGATCGCGGCTACCGTGAAGGTATAAGCCGTTCCGTTCGTCAGGCCTGTCACCGTAATGGGGCTGGAGGAGCCGGTGGCCTCTTTGACGTTACGTCCATCTTGCCATGCCGTAACCCGATATCCCGTAATCGGGCTGCCTCCATCGCTCGCGGGTGCGTTGAAGCTCACCGACGCCTGGCCGTTGCCTGCCGTTGCTCTTACGTTCGTCGGTGCCCCAGGCACCGTACTTGGCGTCACCGGGGCCGGTTCCGGTGTCACCGAAAGAGACGAATCCGATGCCGGCGACCAGCCTTTTTCATTGTAAGCTTCCACGGTAAACGTATAGGCCGTGCCGTTCCGGAGCCCCGTCACCTCGATCGGACTGGACGCTCCCTCGACCTGCTTGACTGCAGTCGATCCCGCCCAAGCCGTCACCCGATAGTTCGTAATGGCTAGCCCGCCGTTGGCCGGTTCGTCGAAGGATACGGTCGCCTTACCGTCACCCGCTATAGCGGATAAGTTATAAGGCTTGGCCGGCACCCTGCCCACATGCGTCCATTCGTACGTCTGCGCTTCGGCGGAAGGTCCTTGCGCGTTCATCGCGACGACTTTGAATTGATAATCTCCGCCGTTTCGCAACCCGGTTATGACCGCCGAGGTTGCCCCCGGACCCACGGTCACCGAAATGGGGGCCTCCGAGGAGTTGCCTGGAATCGTCGTCACCCGATAACCTGTGATGGAGCTTCCGCCATCGCTTGCAGGGGGCGTAAAGCTTACCGTGGCTTCTTCGTCACCGCCTACCGCCGTTACGTTGGTCGGAGCGCCCGGTACCGTGGCCGGGGTTCCCAACAATGCCTCCGATGGCGCGGAATCCCCGCGGGCGTTAACCGCCACTACCGTAAACGAATACACATGTCCGTTCATTAAGCCAACAACGGTGATCGGCGACTCCGTTCCCGTCATGCTTCTCGTTGGAACATTGTCTTGTGATGTCGCGAGAACCGTATAGTTCGTGATCCGGCTGAATCCATCGCTGGCCGGCGGTTCGAAGCTAACCGTCGCCTGGCGGCTGCCGACCACAACCTCCTTAATCGTCGGCGCTCCCGGCACCGTCGACGGCACGAAAGTCTTTGCTGCCGTTGGGAGAGAAGTTCCTACGCTATTGGTTGCGGTTATCGTGAGGCTATACGTCTGACCGTTCGTCAATCCCATCCTCATATAAGGGGTTTCGGTCGTGTGCTCGACAATATCTTCTCCGGTCGATGGATGGATAGTGACCGTATAGCCTGTAATCAAGCTGCCGCCGTTATTCTCAGGCGAGTTGAAAGAGACTTCAACTTTACCGTCGCCCGGGGAAACATCCGTGATTACCGGCGCGTCCGGCACGGTTACGGCGGTCGTGAACGTCCATTCAATGGCCGGGGTCGGGGTGCCATTCAGGTCGACGAAAGTCCCCGCTTCCGCAACGGCCCGGTAGCTCGTCCCCCCTCGTAATGGCACTTCGACGGTCGCGACATTCCCCGATACCTTCAATTTCTCGCTGCTGGCATCCACGCGCTGGCATTCCGTCGAATCCGTCTTGCAAATTTCGATGAAATGTTCGGCAATGCCTTGAACCGTTTTACTGAACGTGGCCGTCAATTTCGCGTTTACCGGCACCTCCGTCTCGTTCGGCGCCGGATACTGAGCCGTAACGGACGGAGGCGTCAGGTCCGGGAGGTAACCGATCACCTTGGGTGCATAATGATTGTCTTTGTCCAGATAAGCCACATATGGTGTGCCGTCCGCTCCGATCGCCAGCGATAAGGACGAGGCATTCGCCGGTAATTCCGATGCTTGGCCGAGTTCATTCCAAATGAATCCATCCCATTTAAGCACGTGAATCTTGTTCCCCTCATCCGGTCTGCCGACGTAAGCCAATACAGGCTTCTGATCGAGGGGATCGATGGCCATGGCCGGCCCCTCACCTCCGTCGGAGTTAAAATCGTACGACCACCAATTTGTCCCGTCGTACCTCTTTACCCCCGTGACGCCCGTATTTACGGTATCTGCGTTCAAGTAAGCCAGGAACAAGGAGCCGTCGCCTGCCGCCCGGATCACGGCGTAATTGCCTCTTTCCATCAGACTTCCGCTCGGCACCGCCGTCCAATTTCCAGCGCTGATTCTGCTCTTGATGCGCGGCAATTCACCGAGGGCATAATCCGTATAAGCCACCGTCGGCTTGCCGCCCGCATCCAGGGTCACCGAGGGGGCCATCCCCCTTGAATCGGTTACAGCCTCGGGATCCGACCACACGCCATTCTCAAAAACCCGCAGCATCGCTTTATAAGTGTAGGAGCTGCCACCGCTGTCTTCATAGGCCACATAGACTTGGTCATCCGCCGAGACCGCGATATCAGACGCTATGGCCGTATTCGCCGACAGTTCCGCCTCCCCCAGGAATCCCCAATCCTGCTGTTCGTTCATCCAGAGTACTGCCGGGTGTTGTCCGATCGAATTGAGAAAGGACAAATAAGCCCGGCCGCTCGGCGAGATTGCCAGTTTCAAATTGCTGCCGGGGCCAAAATCGTTCCCGTTGTTTCCCGCCATCTGCCAACTGCCTGACGCCCACTCTTTGATTCTGATTTGCGAGCTATCATTATCGTTGAATGCGATATACGGCGTATTGCCATAAGTCGCGATCGTAACCGAATTGGCGGACACGGAATCGTCCACCGCGCCTGAGCCCAGCAGCTGCCAGGACCTCGCCCCCGCTGCCGCGGCCGCTTTCCCGACACCGATATCCCAAGTAAGTCCAAGCGTCTGCCAGATCACCAGCGCCGCCAGCGCGGCCGACACGACTCGTTTCCAATTGAATGCGAGCATGATTGCCATCTCTCCTCCGACGATTTCCGGGCGGATGCGCCCTTATTGTCGAAGTGTATCACCCCCTGCTCCCAAGATTCTCCCAAATGGATCATGCTACGCAATTCTCGATTATTTACCGGATCCCCCCAGATAACCAATCCGCATCGATCCCGATCGTGCTGCCAGTCGATCCGCCCGCTCCAGCTCTTCGATCGCCAATCGAAGATCATCCAATGCCAGCAAAGTCATGTCTTGCGCTTCCCTCTCCGCCATATGGCCGATCGCCGCCTTCAGCAGTTTGCGCATCAACCTGCCGTTGCCTTGATTGGCTCCCCGCCTATCAAGCCGCTGCCCTACAAGGAACCGAAGCACGAGTTCTCGCGCCTCCGGCTCTCGCTCCAGCTTGTATTGCTCTTGAGAAGCCATATGCCGCAAAATGTCGAACATCTCCTCGTCCGAATAATCCGGGAATTCGATCAGATTCGTCAGCCTCGATCTCAGCCCCGAATTCGACTCCGCGATGAACCGCCTCATCTCATCCGGATAACCGGCGAAAATGACGAGCGTCCCCGGATTGTTCTCCATCTGCAGAACGATTTCGGCCATCGCCTCGTCCGCGAAATCCGCACCGCCGTTGCCGAGAAGACTGTAGGCTTCATCGATGAACAGGATGCCGCCGCGCGCTTCTTCGAAAGCCTCCTGTACGACATGGGCCGTCCAGCCGACGTATTTGCCGATCAAATCCTTACGGCTGACCTCGTGAAACTCGCCGTTATCCAGGACGCGTTCTTCGGCTAACCATCGACCGAAGAGCCTTGCCACCGTCGTCTTGGCCGTGCCGGGCGATCCCATGAACACGGCCGCCATCGGGGCGGGCTTCGCCGACAAACCGGCCCGCATACGCTCGCGCTCCAGCTTCAGCCGCTTCACGAGGCGCCGCAGCTGCGCCTTCACTTCTCCCAGACCGATCATCCGATCGAGCTGGGTCTCCGCTTTGCCGGATTCCTTCGGCGCTTCCATCTTCACCTTCCGGTGCATCAGCAACGCCCTGCGGAAATCATCGGCGGCGAGCCTTGAAGACGACGCTTCTCGGCGGATCGTCAGCTTGACGAACCTTTCGATATCGACGTAGCTGTCGAATTGTTCCCGCCGAAATTCGCGCAGCTCTTCGACCAGCTTGACGGCGTCCGCCTTGCGCGACAGCCGGTAACCTTCGCGCTCTACGCAGTTCCGGAGGACAGCCGCGTAGTACTCCGGGGCGGGCTGGCCTATCGGGCACAGGTCGAAATCGCATTCGAACACGAGCTGCTTCGCGAACGGCGGTGCGACCGACGAATCCTCGGGCTCGGACAGCCATGATTTTTGCATCGTCTGGATGACATAGAGAATGAAGCGATTCGCCCGCTTGACCGTATTGGCGGACAATGAATAGTAGCCGTGAGAAGGGGCTACGAGCACGAGCGGATACGAATGATCCAGCCAGTATGGCTCCTGGGGCGGGTTAGACGTATCGCCGCGAAGCATGTTCATCTGACCGATCCCGATCGGGAAGTTGTCCTCTTGCCCCCCTAACGCCATGCCGAACTCCCGGTACGTGACGATCGGCAGCCGGATCATGCGGCCTTCCGAATCCGTCACGCGCGCGGGATCGTCGCCATTCGCGTCATCATCCTCGTCCATGGATTCGCCGTCCTCTTCATCCGGACCGAAGGAGGCCCCCTCCTCTTCCCATCCGGCCGATTCGTCCGGCGCCTCTTCGTCTTCAGCTTGGACAAGGGCGGAATCGCGCGATCGCTTGCCGGCGATGTCCCGCTCCCACTTCCGCACGAGGATCGCCGCGGCTTGCAGCCCATCCGCCAACCGCCTGCACAGGACTACGACTCCTTGGGCATCGCCAAGCCGATCGAGTTTGTCGATTTCCTCCAGATGCCCCGCGCTTCGAACGGCTGGCCGCAACGCGTCGTAGGCTGCGTCCGGCATCTCGACGTATTCCATATGTTGACCGTTCGCCAGCTTCGCGGACTGCCTGCGAATCGACAACAAATCTTCCAGCTTTGCCGGCATTGTACTCACCCCTGTGCTAGAAAGGATATTCTTCTTCAAACGGCGTTTCGATCGTTCCCAGCGTCTTAAGCGCGGAGGTTCGCATTCGTTCGTCCGGCAACGTGCTCGCCAGTAACTTCTCGGCGCACTCCAGGAACGTTTCCGACTCCGGCACGCACCCGCAAGACCAATAAACGGCGATCAGCCGGTTGATATCGAGCAGCATGGCGATTTGCCGCACCGCGGCGAAGTCGTTGGCCTCCAGCTCGTCGAACAACGAAGCCCGCAGCTCGGCGTCGATCGCGCAGGCTTCCGCCTCCAGCTTGTCCGCCGCTTCTCGGATCAAATCGGGGCGTGCCCGGCTCCACCAAGCCAGCAGCTCCATCCGGCAGAGACCGTCGCGCGGGGGCAGCGCAGCTACCCATGCCGTCTCTCCTTGTCCCAGTCGATGCTCTCGCACCACGTTCAACCAGTGGTCGAACAGCGGCGCCACGTCTAGCATCACTTCCGGGCGGCAAGCTCCATCATTTCCGCGTCGTACCATCCATGGTCCCCTCCTATACCGAATATAAGTAAGCGAAGATCTCATCCGGATCGCAGCGGCCCGATACCTCGAACTCCCATTCGAGCTCCTCCTGGGCAAGCCTCTCCTCCACCCAATCTGCAGCGGAGACAACCGTATAGATCGAAGGGTGATCGGCGCCTACCAGCTTCAACCGATAGATGCAGCCGCTTTTCTTCAGCGGACCGAATACCTCCGGCGGAAACCGCGGAATCGCCTTGCCGTCATCGGCTATCGCGAACTTGAGACGAATGACTTGCCATGCCGCGGCTGCGTTCATGGCCGGCTCGCCGCGGCCATCGCCCGCATTCCGCGAACCAGCAAGTCCAACTGCCGGGAAACGAACACCGCGCTCATGTCGGCCTGGAAATCGAAGTCCCGCCGCACCATTCCCGCCGTCGTTTTCAATGAAAGCTCCTTTTCCAGCCGTTCCAGCTCCTGTCTCAGCGACGCCCAACTCCTGCTCACGCCTGCATCTCCCCCTGCAATAATGGAATGCCCTTCGTCGACAGTTCGAGTTGAAATCGGGTAGACTGAAGAAGCCAGCGGTGGTCCGAATGCAGCCGCCACGCTTCCGACTCCGCTCCCAGCAAGCCCCATCGGGCAATCCCGATCAGCAGAACGAGCAGGTAGATCGGATACAGCTTAAGCAGCCGCGGATACAGGTCCAGTTCGGCGACTCCGTTGTCACGCAGCCAGCCTTTGCAGAAAGCGATTGACTTCGCCAACTCAGCGGCAAGGCGATTCCGCGCCTTCGCCGCTTTCGAGTCCGCAGCGATAGAGTGTTGGAGCAGATCGGCACATGCCGACTCGTCGTTCACATCCGTCAGCCCAATGGCTTCCGCATAAGCGTAAAGCCGTTCGCTCAAGCGGCTCCCCCCCATGAGCGGATGGTCATCCGCCATATACGCCAGATAGAAGAGCAGCAGGGAACACGCCTTTCGATCGTCACCCTTCAAAGCAGCCAGTTGCATCGCTTGCTCGATCCGCGCCGCCACCCGCGGCCGGCCGATCGTTTCCGGATTTTTCACGAGCGCCATCGTTTCACTTCTCCCCGAAGTCGCAAGTTTCGTATAGCGGAACCGCGCAATCGGTGATGTTCACTTTCATCTGCCGGCAATGCAATTCGCCCTCGCCGTTCAGTGGATGTTCGGCCACGATGTTGAAGACATAGAAGTCGCCGGATTTCGCCCGATACAGCGGCAGGCTTTGCAGCTCCTCTGGCGTGAAGCAGTACGCCAGCATCTCGTGGCCGCACAGGAACACGCACATGCGCGCTTCCGGGTAAAAGTTCACCGGGAAAAAGTAGCGTTTCGCATTCGGCTCCGAGATGTGCAATTCGAAATGGTAGTTCCCTGCCCGGTACAGAGCCCCCTCCACATGATGCATCTCCTGCCCTTGGAGCAAATACTCCTCGATCGCGGGGACGTATTTCCGGAATTTCTTGTTCATCTTCGTCTCTCCTCCTGGTTCCGTTGGTCTGAATCCGAGGATAGCTGATTCAAGTTACTTGAAGGCAACCGCTTTTTTTAAAAATTTTTAAAAAAAAATGAAGACCGCCGAAATGGACAGTCTTCTTCTTCCTGGTTATGCGATTCATTAGGGGATCAAGACCATGATTGCTTGCTATCGGTTTAACGGATCGGGCAAACCGACGAATCTGGCGGCATCGAGCAACTGCTCCGCAGGAATACGGACGAGCTTGGCAGGGTCTCCGCCGAAGCCGTACCGGGCCTCCAGCGTGTCCGCCCACGCCATGATTCGCTCAAAATGTTCTTTGGCATAGGACTGGAAGGATGGATCGAGGTACAGCTGCGTCACGACGCGCTGCAGATCGAACTCGCCGTAAAATAAAAACGAGACCAAATATTGCTCGATCGGCCGCAATTCGAGATTCGCCTTGCGAATCAATCGTTCTTTAGCCTGTTCGGTTTCCGGCTTCGCTTCACCGAGCAGACGGTCGCGAAGTTTGCCGGTAAGCCGCGGGATCATATTCTCTTCTCCGGCCAACGCCAGTACGCTCACGGTCGTCAGCTTCAGCCGCTCGATCTCGCCGTCGAGCTGTCGCAGAAATTCGTACTCCGCATGCTCTTCCAACCATTGTTCGAAAGTTTCGCCACCCTCGCGAATCTCGGACTGTTCGTCATATTCCCATTGCAACACGCGGAGCGTATTCTCTACGAGCTGCTCGATGTCCAATTCCGGAACGAGTCTCGCCAGTGCGCGATCGAGCTTTTCCGGCGTGATGGATACAAGTTCGTTGTCCGTCGGGATGTCGCGATATAACCGTTCCCAGTCGATCTTCCCGAACCAGCCGTCCGGATCGGCATTCCGAAATTGCAGCAACTGCCGTACGAGCCACTGCTCGATCTGCGGCAATTTCTCCGGATCGTCGACCGTCCGTCTGCCGTTCCGTCGTTCCGGGCTGTCCATCAACTCGATCAGCAGTTCCGGCCCGAACCGGCCTGGCTTCCGCTCGGAGTTGCCAGCTTCCGCCTCGATGATTTTAAGAATATTCGGGTTCGACAACCGCAATTTTTCCCCAAGGATGATCGCTCGAAAAACGGGCCCGATATGCTCTTCCGTATAGTAACGGTAGTTTTGTTTCGTTCGTAATGGATGCACGAGCCCGATCTCGTCCAAATATCTCAGCCTGCTGTCCGATATAGGCTTCATGCCCCGTTTCTTGAGTTCCTTGATAAACTCCTTAATACTCCATTCCTGCTCGGGCATTTGAACCTCCTCCTTATTGGCGTCCCCGAAATTTAACGTTTCTGCCGTTGAATTTCCCATCTATCTCGTATTAACTTCCCTCTACATCGTCATTCTCCTCCAGCTTGCGTCGTTTGTACACTAAAAGTGCCTTACCCTTTAAAACGAGGGTCTGATTACGATGCTGAAAAAACAACCGCAGACTCCCTGTGAAGGGCGCCTGCGGCTGTCCTACTGACGTTCTTATTTCCTACCCTTTAACGGCACCTGCCGTCAAACCGGACACCATGTATTTCTGGAAAAACAGGAACAGCAGCGTAATAGGAACGATCGAGGTGACGCACACGGTCATGATGCTGGACCAATCATAGGACAACTCGCCGATGTAGCGAATCGCGATCCCCGCGTTCAGCGGACGCAGCTCGTCCTTGTTGATGAGCGTGATCGAGTACAGAAAATCGTCCCATGACAAGATGAAGGAGTAAATGCCGATCGAAAACAGGCCGGGCTTCGTCAGCGGGAGCACGATCCGGAACAGGATGCCGAACCGCGTCGCTCCGTCGATTTTCGCGGACTCTTCCAGATCGACCGGGATGTTGTCGAAGAACACTTTGATCATCCAGATCGAGAAGGGCAAACAAGAGGTCGTCAGCGCAATGACCAGCCCTGCTCTCGTATTGAGCAGGTGGTAGTTGTTGTACATCGTGTACAAGGCGATGAGCAAGCTGACGACGGGGAGCATCTGGGTGGACAGAATCGAGAACAAGGCGAACGATTTGAATTTGAACTCGAATCTCGAGAACCCGTAACCCGCGAACATGGCGGCGAGCAGCGTGACGGCCGTCGTGCAGAAGCAGACGATCAGGCTGTTCCGGTAATAACCGAGGAAGACGCCGTCCGAGAACAGTTTGTCGTAGTGGGACAGGACGGGCTTCGATGGCCACCATTCCGGCGGAAGCTTGAACAAGACGGAATTGTCCTTGAACGAAGTCAGCAGCATCCAATAGAGCGGGAACAGCAGGAACAAGAGAAACAAAACCGCGATCAAGATCGAGAGGAAGGCGCTCAGCCGTTTGCTTCTATTCAATGCGCCGCGCCTCCTTTCCCTTCGCCGATCGCGAACAGCCGGTTGTACACCCAAGAGAACAACAGCATGATGACGAGCCACAGCGCGCCTGTCGCCGCCCCCTTGCCCAAGTCCAGGTCGATGAAAGCCGTCTTGTAACTCAGAATGGAGAGGGTCGTCGTCGCGTTGACCGGCCCTCCGCTGGTCATGATCCAGAAAAGCGGGAACATCTTGAAATTCTCGATGCAGGCGATCAGCGTAACCGTCTTGATCGTATTCTTGAGCATGGGAAGCGTAATATGGAAGAACTGCTGGCGTTTGCCCGCACCGTCAATCATCGCGGCCTCGTACATCTCTCCCGGGATCCCTTGCATGCCGGCGAGCAGCATCGTGACCATGAACGGAAGCTGCTTCCACAGCGCCGCGATCGTCACGGCCCAGAGCGCCAGATGAATGTCGGACAGCCATTGCAGAGGTTTGCCGATCAGCTCCAGACGCTGCAGGATAAAGTTCATGACCCCGTATTGCGGCTGGAACAGCCACATCCAGAGCAAGGCGCCGATAATGGTGGGAATGACCCAAGGTATCAGAATAACGGTTCGAAGGGCTCTCCGAAACGGGATTTTTCCGTTGAGTATAAGAGCGAGCATCATGCCGAGCGCGAATTGCAGGAACACGACCGTAACCACATAACGAAACGTGACGCCGATCGCATGAACGAGCTCTTGATCCGCGAACAGCTTCTTATAATTGCCGAAGGCGTTCCATGTTTGCGTTTTCATGCTCAGAAGAGAGACGTCGAAGAAACTCAGATACAGAGACTTGAGGATCGGAATCCCGATCGTGAACAAGAGCAGCAGGAGGGCCGGAAGGATCAATACCGCGAGGAAGAGGAAATCCTTCTTCTTCTCGCTGAGTCGCATTCCGCCTGCCTGGAGCTGGGCTGGCTTATCCAAGATGCTCACTTCCTTGTCGGTATCGGAAGTTCCCGGGAAGCAAAGCTGGCATCGCCGGGCTCTGCTTCCCGGAAAACGGTCTCGCGTTTTATTTCATGATTTGCTTCAGCTTGGAATCCAGTTCCGCGGCGGCATTCTCCGGACTCTCTCCGGCAACGGTGACTTTCTGCACGGCTGTGGCGATTTCCAGGTAGGCTTGCTCCAGACCTTGATTGTTCGCCGGCAGCGGCTTGATGTGCAGCAATTGGTCGTTCAGCGTTTTGTCGAATTCGGATGCGTTGAAGGCAGGAAGCACGGCGATCGATTTGCGGGCGCTCATGACGTCGCTGTTGTCGTGGTAGAGCGAGATCATGGGCTCGTCCGTCAGGAACTTGATGAACTCGACGGCCATTTCCGGGTGCTTGCTGTCCTTGCTGACGACCAGTCCGTGCGCTTCGCCGATCGATACGCTTTCATTCGTCTTGTTCGTCGGAATCAGCGCGGCTCCCCATGCGGAGTCGAAAGCCTCGCCCTTGCCGCTTAAGTTCTGGAACACTTTGCGGCCGTAATACCCGTCTGAATACATGCCCAGCCGTCCGATGCTGAACAGGTTGCGCAGGTCTTTCAGCTTGGCGCCTTGCGGCGAGAGACCGTCTTTGACGATCTTCTGATAGTATTTCAGCGTCTCGATCACTTCCGGCGTATTGACGTTGACTTTGCCGTCGGCTCCGAACACGGAACCGTTAAAGCTGTAAATATTGCGCAGGGCGATCATGCCGTTGATCGGCAATTTCTCCGTCGCTTCTCCGAGTCCGTAGATTTGTTCGCCGCTGTCCGTTTTCAACTTGGAGATCGCCGCGGCGAACTCCAGCATCTCGTCATAGGTCTGCGGAGCCCGGTCCGGCAAGCCGGCTTTCTTGAACAGCTCCTTGTTCCAATACAGAACGTACGGGGAAGGCGCCCACGGCACGCCCATCAGCTTGCCGTTGTACGTATAGTCTTCTTTATAGGAAGGAAGCAGATCGTTGATGTAATCTTGTCCAAGCAGATCGTCCAGCGGAATGACGATATCGGAAGCGGCGTAGGTCGGGAACGAAGCCGTGAACGTCTGGATCACGTCGGGCGCGTTACCCGAGGAAGCCATGACGAAAGTCTGCTGCTTGATATCGCCGAACGGAATGCCGACGAACTCGATTTTCACGTTCGGATGTTGCTCGGTGAACTTTTGGGCCATTTCCTCCAGCGCGCCTTTCGTCGCTTCCTCGCTAATGCTCCAGGACGCGAACTTCAGCGTGATCGGTTCTCCGCTGTCCGCGTTTCCGGAAGCTTGGGCGTCAGCCGACGCGGAATTGCTCGCGGCCGGCGATGATGCTTGGCTGCCCTCGTCTCCTTTGCCGCCGCTGCATGCAGCCAGCATCAATACGATCATAAGCACAAGTCCGGTGAAGAGTGTCTTTCTCAATGTGGTGTGACCTCCCGATTACGGATTGATGGGTACGCCCCCATCTTAGTCGAGCGGAGCTTGAAGGGTAAATCATGCGATTGTGACATTCATCGTCCAAAACCGACGATCGAGGATATACAATTTCTGACCTTCATCTTCATTTTGTGATTATTGGGCTCCTGGAAGCCATATTAAGATTCCTCTGCCTATGGCATCTATGCCATAATGGGCAGGGGGGTAGCTTCATGAACCTGATGCGCTTCGCGAAACGGAAACCCAATAAACTGTTTTTGTTCTACTTCCTTTCCTTCTTTCTCGTCATTCTCGTGCCGGTGCTCCTGCTGAGCATCTCCTCTTACCGGCTGGCATATTCATCGATCATAAACGAGATTCGCAACGGCAACAAGAACGCCATTCAGCAAACCGGCACGTCACTCGACCGGCTGCTGGAAGAAGTCCATTCGCTCTCGATCCAGCTCGGGCTCGACGGCGGAATCTATGCGACCTCTCGCAACACCGTAAGCTCCTATTTGCTGAATGACGTCAAAGACCGAATCGCATCCCTGTCTAATGCGCACGGATACATCCATTCGATCCAGATCTATTTCACCGAGAACGGGACGCTTCTGTCCTCCGACGGACCGAATCGCCATGGGCCCGGACAGCCGATCGACGAGTGGATCCCGCAGATGGCGGCGACTAAGAAACCGATGCTCTGGCTGCCGACCCGGACCTACGTCAATCAAGAGGGAAATCCCTTTTCCATCGCTTCGCTCGTCGTGAAGCTGCCCGTCGCCTATTCGGATATCACGGGCTACATCGCCATTCATATTAAAGAAGAGGATATCCGGGCTTATCTGGCGGCCATCGACTCCGAAAACAACACCCGCGCCTACCTTGCCGCCGATAACGGCGTGATCGTCACGGCCTTCGGCGAAAATCCGGAAGCCCGAATGGCTTCTTCCGTCATGAAAGATCTTGTCCACACGGAAGACGTTGGCGATTCTTCCGTCATGCGAATCGACGGAGTCGCCTCCCTGGTTACGATTGGCTCTCCGCTCTCGAACGGTTGGAAGCTCGTGTCCGTTACTCCGCTCAAGTACGTGGACAACAAAATGGGTTACATTCGCAATGTCATCCTGTTCACCGGCCTGCTGTTCGTCCTGCTGGGAACGTTCATTTCTTATTATCTATCCCGTACGATCTACAATCCGATCAAGCGGGTGTTAGAGAAAACCACCCGTCTGCGCAAGGAATTATCGCTGCCGGAGTCGGCCGCCAAGGAGCATTCGCTTCGGGACGTTCCCGAGCTGTTCGATCAAGTGTATCTCAGCCACAAGAAGCTGGAGGCTTCCTATAAAGAGATTTATCCGGTCATGGTCAACCGTTTCCTGAACGACTTGTTCTATAACCGTATCCATGAATCCGACCCGGACATCGAACGGAAACTCGCGGATTTGCGGCTGCCGAAGTTGACCCGCGGATTCGTGATCATGCTGATCGAAATCGACGAATACTCCAAATGGAAGGAGCAATACAGCTCGCGGGATCTGGGCTTGCTGCGCTACGCCGCCCTAAACATCGCGCAGGAGACGGTTTCGGAACCCTTTACTTGCCTATCCGCGGAAACGAGCGATAACCAGATCGCCGTCCTGATCAACACCGGAGCTTCTTTGGAGCCCATCGTCGACCCCTTGACGGAGATCGCGAAGTCCGTCATCCAGTCGATTCGCTCCTACTTGCCCTTTACCGTTACGATCAGTTTCGGAACCGCCGTCGAACACCTTCAGCAGGTTCATGTCTCTTTCCAGAAAGCCCAGGAGGTCATGCGGCGCAAAATCCTGCAAAAAGGGATGGCGATTCTGTTCCCGGATAAGTCGCTGCACCCGCATACTTTTAAATATTTCTACCCTGCGCATATCGAGAAATTGCTCGTGAACCACATGCGGGCCGGCAACGACCGGGAAGCCCTGGACTGCCTGGATCGGATCCGCGAACGATTGCTGGACGAGCCCCATATCTCCTATGAGAACGTCATTCGCCTGTATAATCGCTTAATCGAAACCATGATCGACCTGATCGAGGATATCGGCTTGTCGTGGGAAACGGCTTACGGCAGCGGCAACGTCTTTCAGGAGCTCGCGAAGCATGAATCGATCGACGGCTTGCACGAATGGATTTCCGCCATCTGCGTGCGCATCTGCGAATCCATCCGCAATCATGTCCGCGTCCCGTCCAAAGCCGATGCGGCGATCGAAATCATCGAGACCCGGTACCAGGACGACATTTCGGTGGAAATGATCGCGGACGCCGTGCAAGTCACCCCCGCTTATCTCAGCCGAATTTTCAAGCAGGCCACCGGCAAGACTGTCTTGGAATACCTCACGATCGTTCGGATCGAACATAGCAAGCGCCTGCTTCATACGACGGGTTTGACGATGCAGGAAATTTCGCAGCGCGTCGGGTATAACAACGCGAACAGTTTTATTCGCATCTTCCGCAAGCACGAAGGGGTTACTCCTGGGGAATACCGGAAGGTGAATGGGAGTTTGAATCGGGAGGCGTGAGGGGGAGATGGAAAAACGGATTCCGTATTGGGAATCCGTTTTTTCGCGTAGAGCGCAAATCATGATCATTGCCTATTCGGGACGGGAGGAACCGCCGGCGAAGCGGATGTACGGATACACAATTTCCAGACGTGCGACTCCAAATGCTCGATTCAGCTTATCCCTTTAGCTTAAGGTTTCATATTACTGTTGTAGAAACCATTTTCGATTAAAGGGCTGATTGACGGTTGATCTATACGGCTCTTGGAGATTCCATTACATTTGGGAAAGATGCATCCTCTTGGCAGCGAGCTTATCCTCAACGGATCTTGTCTGCTTTACATTCCTCTTCTCATAAAGCTTGCGGGCATGTGTTCGCTCGTCCGGGTTGGAGCAGCCATGAACTTTTACATGCATTACGGCAAGAGCCTTTGGTCCTCAGAGGTTCAACTTCTGTATCGATATGGATCGGAGGCGTGGATTTGGCAAATGGGGCATTGTCTATATTGAAAAGCCAACGACTGCTCACTGTAGAACGAATCTTAGGCAGCTATAAACGAAACCTCACTTCCATCATCAAGCTAATAAAAAAATTCGGGTCGCCCCGAATCGTATGCTGTACGCAATATAACCCATTCCCTAACAGCCCCGTCGCCGCTGAGGGGATTCATCAATTAAACCGCATGACAAATAAGCTGGCCCAAACTTTCGGCATCATTGTCGCTCCCGTGCATGCCTGGTTTGAAGGAAAACAGGCCGAAATGATTCATGGCTATCGAGAAGGAAAAATCGAAGACGCGTTAGGCGGCTTCCTCCCGATTCATCCGAACGATCATGGGCACCGGGTGATCGCATCGGAATTGGCCCCTTATTTCGCCACACGTGACTCAACTTAAGTTCCTAATGGTAAGAACTCAAAATTGACTCATTCCTGATCGAAGCTTTTCCACGAAAGATACATCCGCAGGCGCCCAGGGATACTCGGCAAGTTCATCCGGTCTAACCCATCGGAACTCATCGTGATCCGTGAGGATAATTTCTCCCTTTGTATACTTCGCTCGATACGCAATCAAGCGAATCTGGACCGTGCCGTAGTCATGCTCGTTCACTCCGAAGCGCTCATAAGGATCGATCTCGATCCCCATCTCCTCCTGCAGCTCCCGACGTAAGCAGACCTCGGGAGATTCTCCCGGTTCGAGTTTGCCCCCGGGGAATTCCCACATGCCCGCCTGCGATTTCCCCGGGCCGCGCCGAGCAATCAGAATTTGTCCTTGCTTATTCTCAATAATGGCTGCGGCCACTTCGATCATGGCTAGTCACTTCGCTTCCTATACGATTGCTTTATTCGCTGCCGGCACCAACGCAGGCGGTATTTCTTCAATCAACCGCCAAATAAAGCTGATGGGCTTGCTACCTTCGTGCTTCACGTATTCGGCCTCGCCCAGGAAAACGAACGGAGACGTATAGTTGTTCTCCTCCTTATATTCCCTGACGAAAAGCGCGACCCTCGTCCCCATTTGCTTATGGTGGATGTACCGTTGTGCCGTTTTCGACTCTTCCGAGGTCCTGCTTTGGGTCTGCCAGTGGAACAGACGCTCGTTGATCGCATAATCTTCGTACTGAGTGGAAGGAGAGAAATCCTTCTCGGACTTGTTCAAAGTAATGAAGAAAATGTCCGTCTGTTTCTCTTCGAAAAACTTCACGCCTTCACGGAAACTCGGCGCCTTCTCCTCGTTCCAGTAACCGAAAGCTGCTAACACTTGATCCGCGGAATACCGGCAATGCAGATCCAACGGGCAGGCATAGGGAAAATCGTTCTGTCGGTCAACAAAGTCGATGTTGGACAAATTGATCTTCAGGATCGCCTTCACTTCCTCACGGAAGTAGGAACATGCAAGCGCAGTTTGAATCCCCTGTTCGATGCTGTCGAATCCAATTTTTCGGGGTTCCGAACGGTAAAACGTGTAGTAGAACATGTTGAGCATCAGCCGCTCTTCTTCCGTCTGTGGCCTGCTGTCATACTCCAGATAAGCCAAAAGGAACGAAAGCAATCTCCGGGAATTCAGACTGAGCAAGGCGGGAATCCGCTTGGTGAGGTAATCCCCATTGTCCCACTCGTAAGGTTCCAGAAGTCCCGCTTCCACCATCAGTCCGTGGAACGATCGGTTTCCGGTCCGGCCGCCATAGAATTCGAACAAGCTTAAACCGTGATAATGCACAAAATGCTCAAGCGTGAGCGGTAGTCCGGTGTCCTGTTCGAAATATTTCATTCGATTCGATATGCTTCTCCGGTTAACCGCGGCCTGCTTTATGTTCCTCAGGATGTATGCTTTCGCCTGTTTCTCCAACTGAATGAAGCTGCCCCGGGGAAGATGAGCAAAACCGTTCTCGATATAGTGTTGAACGGAATGCTTGGTTCTCCCTATGAGCGCACGAAACTTCTCCTGGAAATTGTAATTCTGATGAGCTTGTCCAATAAAATCGAGCACCGTAAGGCATTCTTTTCCCTCAGCCAGCCGTAACCCCCGACCGAGTTGCTGCAGGAACACCGTTAAGCTCTCGGTAGGCCGAAGGAATAAAATCGTGTTCACTTCCGGAATATCGACCCCTTCGTTGTACAAATCCACAACGAAGATCAGCTTGATCTCTCCGCTAGCCAGCCTCATTTTCGCCAATTGACGATCCTCGTCGTTCGATTTCCCATGCAGGGCGATGGACGGAATACCGGCTTCGTTAAACACCTTGGCCATATACATCGCATGATCAACACCGACACAGAAGCCTAACCCTTTGACCTGCTCCATGTCGGTCACGTACCTTCTCAAGCTATTCAGAATTTGAACAGCACGGATTCTGTTGTTCGTATACAAATTTTCCAACTCGTTCAGATCGTATCCGCGGCGGGACCATTTGACCTGGGACAGATCCACTTGATCCGTAACGCCGAAATACTGAAACGGGCAAAGCAGCTTGCGGTCGATCGCGTCAGTTAGCCGAATCTCCGCTGCGATCGTGTCGTTAAAATAGGAAAGAACATCTCTCCCGTCCATACGTTCAGGCGTCGCCGTCAGTCCGAGCAAAATTTGCGGCTTGTAATAGGACAGCAGCTTCTGGTAGGAAGGGGCAGCGGCATGATGGAACTCATCCACGACGATGTAATCGTAAAAGGTAGGGGTCGTACTCTCCGTTAAGCGCATGGCGTTCAGACTTTGGATGCTGATAAACAAGTGATCAAGTGACTCCGCTTGCGCTCCGCCTACATGCAACTCACCGAAATTCATATCTTTCAGGATAAAACGAAACGTGTCGCGGCTTTGCTTCAGAATCTCTTCTCGATGTGCAACGAACAGCAGCCGAGCATTCGAATGCTTTTGCGCGAAACGCTTGTAGTCGAACGCTGAAACCACCGTTTTTCCGACACCGGTCGCGGCTACGACCAGGTTCTTCGTTCTCCCGTACAGCGTCCTTTGCGCCTCAAGCTTCTCCAAGATCTCCTTTTGGTAGTCGTAAGGATGGATCTCGAACGGAAAATACAGCGACTCTTGTTCGTTACGCTTGTTCTTCCCGAGTGCCTGAAGCAATTGCTTCTCCTGCTCTTGGTCGGAAGGGGAGAAGTTTTGGAACTCCCGGTCGTTCCAATAGCTCTCGAAAGTCGCCTCGATTTTCTTCAGCACATCGTACGAATCCTTCTCCGTTACCTTCAGGTTCCATTCTAAACCGCTCGTTAAGGCGGGGTTGGACAGGTTGGAGGAACCAACATAAGCCGTCGTAAAGCCGGTGTCTCGTTTAAATATGTATGCCTTGGCGTGTAATCGTGTGCGATCCGTATCGTAGGAAATCTTGATTTCCGTATTCGGCAGGCGGCTAAGCTCTTTTATCGCTTTATAGTCCGTCGCTTCCATATAGGTCGTCGTAATGACTCGCAGTTGACCGCCGGCTGAGGTGAACTGCTCGAGTTGGTCCATGAGAATACGGAGACCGCTCCACTTAATGAAAGAAACGAGAAAATCTATACGATCCGCCGTGACGATCTCGTGTTGCAGCTCGTGCATCATGTTGGGCTCGAAATGGGAACCCGTGAATAACGAACTCTGTGACAAGGGGGATACCGGTCGGACCACCTTCTCCTCCCGGAAGGCACGGATATGGTTGATTCTCGAATAGATATATGTTAGGACTTCTCCCTGCTCGTCCAATTTGAGTTGTTCGCATTCCTCTGGTCCCAAGCTGTTTTGCAAGGTCGCAATGATCTCGTTACATGTCTGAACCTGGGCCAATACCAGATCTTCATCGGTCCCGTCTTGCTCCCGCACCATCTTGAGTGCTCGCCGGGTCACCGCAGCGATATAGGTGGACAGCAGCTTACGCGCTTCTTCTACATCCAGCTTCTCTTTACCAACTGCATAGGCTTCTGGAGGCAGACCGGCCAGCTTCTGCGCGATCATTCGGTTGATGACTTGTTCATAGAGACCTTGTTGCATGGGCCTACCTCCTTTCCGATTATACTTTAATATGAAGTGTGTATATGCCATTGAACAAACATATTATTCGGTTGGTATATCTGGCGAATGGGCGAACGGATTCTCTTTGTGGTGCAGTGCGCATAAAGCAATGCCATTTTCCTTGCTATCCGGCCCGCCAGCTTGATGCCATTGAATATGAGCTGCATCAACAGCTATCAAGTTGTGACCAAGACGGACATTAAATTCACATATAGCACAACTGAACTCATATGCCCTTAAAATTTTGTTGCGGAACTCAAGGTCTCGTCTATATTTTGATTTCAATGTTAATTGTAATCCAATTTCCTTCACTAGATCGTGGTGAATATTCTCGGGAAAATGATCGTATAACAGTTGCGTTGCGATTTCCTGTAGTAACTTTTCATTTCCGTTCAGCAGCTTCAATACTTCCGGATGAAACCCGGCGACCGCATGTTCGGACAGTAGTTGCTTATCGGAAAACTGGCACTTATTTACCGCAATATTTAATACCCAGAGCCCATCTGTCGTTAACCTTACAAAAGGTTCCTTCGGGTAATATGATTTTCTTGATGGGCCAAATTTTCTTCCAAATGAGTTGATATCATCTTCTTTAGTTCTTCTTCATTCATAAAATCTACCTCAAGTAATAATATGTTGGATGTTTATCGAGTTATTGTTTTCGATATTTATTTATAGGGATATTGCTTCCATATTTCAAGGCAATAAAACTCAATCTGACCCTCACTTTTCTTATTTGCCAATCGAACCTAAAGGTCGATAAAAAAGCATCCTCCTTGTTTAGGGAATTGGACAAGGGGGATGCTTTTGTTTTAGATAAACTTCTTAGTGACTTCAATTAATTTGTCTTTATAATTTTCAATCTCGTAAATGTTGGTTATGGACAATGTAGTTTTATCATCGTCATTAAACTGAATATACTTGTTGTTAGCGTTAAGCCCCAGCCGACATACCCACTTACGAATGCTATCGTCAATAAGTATGTTAAAGTAACTCAAATTATCGCGATAATATACACGATCGGCTGGAAGGACTTCTTTGAGCAGCATTCGAATAAGGACATAGCCTTCGAGCTCCTCATGAGTTGTGACGACTTGTTGTCCAGATTCTTCTGTCGCCACAGCAACTTCCTTGGTTGCTGCCGGCTCTGGCTTCTTCATTTCTTCATTGGTATTGGCAAGAGCAGCTTTTAACTTATCATTTACTTGTTCGTTCAAGAACTCTTTCATCGAGCTCTTAATCAAACCTTGGAACTTCTCTATAACCTGACGTGTTTTCTTACCCGTGTAAATATTATTCAAAATGAGATAAATGAGCTCCTCTGATGGGTTCTCCCAAAGGGAAGACAGCAGCTTCTTAATCTCATTTGTATATTTAAGTTCTGATGCTGTGTTTAAAATCATTTCTACGCTGAACAGTTCCTTTCGGAACTTGTAGAGTTCTGCAACTTGGTTATCTCTGAAATCAAACAAGTTGAATTCAAAGAACGGTGTCGTATCCATTTTGTTTTGTTGCTCAAGATCCGTATAGAACTTATATGTAATTCCGTTGGTGAGAATAGCAAACTTTGCTTCAGTTGTTCCAAAGTATCTGAACAACTGAGAATCGTGTTTGGTCAACTGGTCCTGAATAGATTTTGCTTCAATTAGAATAATTGGTTTTCCATCGTACAAAATGGCATAATCAACTTTTTCGCCTTTCTTAATTCCAACATCAGCTACAAACTCAGGCAAGAATTCTTCAGGATTAAAGACATCATAATTGAGAAGTTGAAAAAAGGGCATGATTACAGAAGTTTTAGTTGCTTCCTCAGTCAAGATATTATCTTTTATTTTTTGTACTCGTTTAGCAAATGTCTGTATGAGATCTGAAAAATTATCCATTTTGGCGCCTCATTTCAATGTATTCATTACATAAAATAATTTTACTATACTAATAATCAATTGGCGATATGTGGGAATTTAAAATGTTTCCAGAAACGGTGAATAAGTGTAGCAGTAATACTATTACCACTCAACACCCCAAGTGATCCGGAGAATTTTCATTTACCGTATCCTCCAGCGAATAACCCGCAGCAAAACAATGCATCTTAAAGTGGAACCTTCACCCATCAAAGGAGGAGCCCACCAACATGTCCGAACAACTTAAGTCCATGCAGGCTGAACATGCGCTGGATGCGCTGCAGCATGCCGTAGACCAAGCGGAGTCGCACCCCTCGGCGGAGAAAATCGAAGAAGCGGAAAACTCGGTCGCTCATGCTGAAATTGCCGTACGGCAAGCGGGGGACGGCGGTAACACCGGCACCCTGTCGGAGCAGCTGAACGAAGAGAAAGAAACGCTCGGCGGGATCAACGGGTAAAGCCGGTTACCCGTCATCACATGAAATAAGCCCGCACGGCTTGTCTTCGCAGCCTGCGGGCTTCCAATTAACTGTAATAAGGATGTGGACAGCTTGAAGAAATACATCGCGTTAGCAGGATTATTACTCTTAACCGGATGCGCGGTCAATAATCAGTACGCAGACCGCCAAGCGGCTCCCAGGCCAGCGCCGATGGTGACTCCCGCTCGTACTGCCGCGCTAAATCCAACCGTAACGCGAGCATCATCCATCGCCACTCCTGGGGCAAGAAAGCCCTCATTTTCGGCGAAACAAATAAACCCGGTACAAGGTGCAGATACCTCCCAATTCAATCAGCAAGTCCTGCAGTTGGTTAATCAGCAAAGAACCGCAGCAGGCCTAGGTCCGCTGGCCATGGACGGCAATTTGTCCAACATGGCCTTGGTGAAAGCACAGGATATGTACAACAATCATTACTTCGATCACAACTCGCCGACGTACGGGTCCCCGTTCGACATGATGCGTCAGTTCGGAATCGTCTATAACGCTGCAGGCGAGAACATTGCGATGGGCCAAACCAGCCCCCAGCAGGTGATGAACGACTGGATGAACAGTGAAGGGCACCGAGCCAACATTTTGAATCGCAGCTTTACCAAAATCGGCATTGCTTACTTTAACGGCGAATGGGTTCAGGAATTTACGGGCTGACAACCTCTTTTCAGGGCTCAACCTCGGACCTACGGAACCATTTCAAACACCGTTCCTTGATTCAATTCCGCCACCTTCATCGAGCCATAAACCCCTAGGTAAAGCCTGGTCTGATCCCGATTCGTTCCCAAGCTTACATAAAACGCGGATTGGGATCCGAAATCATACTCGGTTTCAATCACGCTAAAGTCGCTCGTTTTACAATCCGCTCTCACCCGGGTATAAGCCAGCACCCCTCGAACCGGAGGCTGCGATCCTTGCCGGGCGATATCGGTGAACACAACGCATCCGGTCAACTCCGGAATCCCATTCCCCATGTATGGTTGGACGCCCGTTAGCGCAGTACCTCCGAACTTATCGGGCCGGGGATCCTTATGATAGTAACTGGTTAAAGGTGGAATACGCCTCACGGAGGTTTTGATCGCTTCATCGTAGTAAGCAACGATTTTATCATCCGATGCCGAATGGGCATTGCAGCCCCTTTTAAACGAAGTAGGAAAAGCGCCTTCCCACCCGCGCCAGCCGAAATTGATCAATCCTTCTTGATCGAGCTCAACATTCGCCGAATAGGCTTGAACAAGCTGAGCAACCGGCATCGGTCGGTATTGAACGAATGCATAAATCGACTCGACCAAATCCTGTCCGACGTTCCCGGCATATTTGATGTATTGATGATAATTCCGTTGATAGGCAATGCCCGGGATATTGCGGACTCCTTTGGCGATGACCGTGAGCGCCTCCTGGATTGATGCGGGAAGCTCGTTAAAACGCGTGACGACAGGCGGACTTTCGATAAAGGGATACCTCGCCACGTCGATTTCGATGATTTTGCCGGCGATCTCCATATCGTCCTGACTTAGATTAAACGGATCATAGGCGGATCCGCCGTCTCCGGTTGTCAAAACAAGCCGCCCCGTCTCCGGCGAGAAATTCAAGCTGTTGACGCCGTTGTGGTTTAAGAAAGGTCTTCTCAAGTTCAGGAGCGTCCGCCGTTTTCGTGGCTGGCCGTTCGATTGCAATGCCCACTCCTCGACTGTATCGATATGATCATATTGCGTTTCTCGGTTGTTCCACTTCAGGTTCAAGGTTCCGGGATCGCACGGATTCGGCCGAAAAGATTCGGCAAGTCCGCCAGGACCTTGCGAGCCGGCGACGGAATAATGTAGATAGAACAGACCGTTATGATGAAAATCGGGATGAAACGCCAGCCCCACCAATCCCCGTTCATCGTATCCGCCGTTCGAAGCGCCTAGTTTCAGGACCCGCGAACGAATATCCAGGAAGGTCCCGATCGCTCCGTTTCTTATGTAGAAAATCTCTCCCACCTGGGTCGCGATCAACAAGCTTTCCGCGGAGTCGCCCGGAAGGACCGCCGTTTTCATAACCGTGGGCAAATTGATCTTACTCACGATGGGCCGTAAACGAACCTTGACTTTGTTCAATGGGCATGAACCCCCTCCTATGATTTCCTCTTAAAAAATATGATGCTCCTGCGCGCGTAGAACCTTTCGGTCCCTCTAAGTCATCCGGAAAACGCCAAAGCGCTTATATCCCGTTCCGAAGCGTGCATCCTGGAATCCATAAAACAACCCGCCGATTCTGATATGCTCCCCTTGCAGTAGACAGTTGAAATAATGAAACTGTC
>NZ_JAQZSJ010000018.1 GCF_029360585.1 Cohnella caldifontis
GTTCACGGCGGCGACTCCGCCGTCATGCTTGAGCAGCGTGGAGAGGATTCTGACAACCGTTGTCTTGCCTGCGCCGTTGGAGCCGAGGAGGGCGAATATACTGCCTTTTTCCACCTCGAAATCTACGCCCTTCAGAACATCAAGCTGCTTGTAAGACTTTTTCAGACCTTTCACTTCGATTGCATGTCCCATCCCGGTATCCCCCCCCTTTTACTTTGTTTTATCCGTCACCTTTTTCACGGCCTTGTTCACTTCTCGGTTAACGGATTCTTGATAGATGTCCGCGTAAGTTTTCGAATCTTTGATGAGATCGTCGCAGAAAGCCGCGACGTTACTGCCCGTCACTTCGAGCACGCCTTTCCCCGAGGCCGCGCCTTCTTCGAAAAGATCGACAATCCCCGAGAGCAAACCCGTTCCTTCGGTCAGTTCGACAGGGCCGACCTTAAAGAGATATTTTTGAATCTCTCGATAAACGATCTGATAATCTTTCGGGAGCGCTTTGACGCGCGCCACGTGCGCACGCCACTCTTTTTTGCCTTTGAGGATATCTTGTATTTTCATCGTTTGGTCCTCCCCCTATTTGCCTAATTTTTTCGCGATATTATGGTTGAGTTGCTCGCGCCACTTGTCTCGGTAAGATTTTGCTCCTTCTTCGCCGGCCAACGCCGAACAGAAGCCTTTGATATCGTCGCCCAAAACCTCTCGGACACTCTGACCGTCCGCCGCCGTCTCTTCGAGCAGGCCAACCACGCCATCGAGGATCGGCATGAGGTTGCGACCGGTGAAATCCGCGTGCGGCCAAAGATTGGCCTGAATCTCTTCCCATGCCGCTTGATAATCAGCCGGCAGCTTTCGGACGCGCGATTCGAAATTTTTCAATTCCTTCGTCATGTCGCTGCCGGTGATTTTTTCCCAAAAATTCATTGTTTCTCCTCCTTTAACTCGTTCATTTTTGAAGATACGAACTCCCATTTTTCCCAGAACTTCCGCAGCTCTTCTCGTCCCGCGTCGTTGAGCGTGAAAAATTTTCGCGGCGGCCCCATGTCGGAGGGCTTCTTGGCGATCTCTACCAGCTTGTTTTTTTCAAGCCGGATCAGGATCGTGTACACCGTTCCTTCCACAACGTCCGTGAAGCCGAGGGCGTTCAGCCGCCGCGTGATTTCGTAGCCGTAAGTTTCGTCGCGGCTTATGATTTCAAGGACGCAGCCCTCAAGGACGCCTTTGAGCATTTCCGTCAGGTTCTCCAGTACGATCACCTCCTGCTATTCTGTATGACTGATATTAAGTATTACTAACTACCACTATATTGTAATACGCAGTAGTTGGTCTGTCAATCGCGTCCCTTAAATAACCGTGATTTTTTTAAATGTCGAATTTTCGATTTCCCGGGTAATGACAAGGCACGCCCATGCGATTTTTACGGGTCGGACGGCCGATGTGCGCGATTCCCCCATAAACTGTATCCGATTGCCCCCTGACGGTTTCACCCCCTCCTTCTATAATCGAGTTGAAGCTGTCGGGATCGGCTGCTTTGCTCCATTCGAAAGGGAACGTGCGGAACTTCCTGGACTGCCAGACGGAGGACGGCTACATCCCGATGATGGTGGCCACCTTGGACCGCAACTCCGATCTTCCCGAGCCTTATTTGATCCAGAAGTGCAAGGAAGGCTTCATCACCAACATGCGCAAGCCGTTCCTGTGCCAGCAAAGCGGGCAAACCGCCGATGTGCGCCTTTTGGCTGAAGTAAGTTCGGGTTCTCGCCGTATTTGGATTTCGGGGTGACGAAATGGGGACGGTTTATTGCTCGAACGCAATAAATCGTTCGGCGCCTGCCTCCCTGAGTCGAAGTTATTTGATTTGGGTAATAAAAAGCCGTTTTTAGACAGCCCGCTTGAAAATACGTAACCAAGGCGCGCGTCGGGGCCGCTGAAGGAGTAACCGGGACGAGCCCAAGGAAAACGTTGAATAACATACGCTGGTCCGGCCGATTCGAGTAATCCGGCAACTTTAACGGACACAGCGGCCGCTATTGGGCTCATTTCTCGGCCTGCCCGATTTTAACGGACACCGATGCTCTTATTTGGGGAAAAATACCTCGTGCAGCCGTGACTGGATACCGATAAGAGCTCCTCTGTCCGTTACATTTTGCGAATGTCCGATATATCGCAAATAACGGCCGAGATGTCCGTTAGAATCATCACCACCGGCCCTCGCAATCCCATCCCTGCGAAACAGGCCCCCAACACCTTGATCGTGGATTTTGGGGTCCTTTCGTGTAGGAACGCGGCCAACGGATCGAGCCTATGGTTCCTGAAGCCTTGTCGGGTGCCCGCAACGGAACGGCTTCCCGTCTCGCGCGAGCCCTGTTCGGACAGTCCGTCATTTGGAGATCTTCCGGATCCGGACGGCCTGATACACCTTGTCCGGCAGCTCCAGGAGGCTGAGGCCGGAAGCCCGGATAGCGTTCCGTCCACCTCGGTGATCGTCATGTCCCAAGTGTCGATGAACTCGGCTTTATACGGCGACGTCCCGGATATAGGCCTCCGCCGGCCCGGCTACGAGATAGACGTCACGGAAAATGCCGCTCATCCGCCGTTGTCTTGGCTTTCCAAATAGCTGCCGTCCGACCATTGTTAGACTTTAACGGCCAGCACGTTCTCGCCGGAACCCATAACCCGCCGATCCGGAACTCGCTCGAATAGCGGCTTCCTTGGGCGTCACCGGCCAGTTCGCCGTTCACCCAACACGGACAGCCGAGCCCATGCCGCCGAACAGCAGGCGGATATCCCGTCCAGCCCAGTCCTCCGGTACGGCGAACGTTGTCCGATTAGCAGCCGACCGGCGTGTCCGGCACGTGGGGCGGGTCGATGAGACACATAAAAAGGCAAGGAGGCCGGACTATCGAAAATTCCGACCTCCAATGGAGAAAATTCCGAGGTATGCAAAGAACGGTTCACGGAGAATCATGAAACATGCTGCCCCGCAGCTGGCAACAACAAGGAGATCGCGGTCCCTTGGCCTACGGCGCTCGTAACGGCAAGGCGGCCCTGATGGTCTTCGATGATTTTCCTGCTCACCATGAATCCGAGACCCGTGCCGTTTTCTTTCGTGGTATAAAACGGGGAGCCGAGCAGCTTCAGCTTATCCTCCGGGATTCCGACGCCGTCGTCCCGAATCTCGATTCGCAGACGGGTCCTTTCGTTCTCGGCGCGGATCCGGAGCGTTCCGCCGTCCGGCATCGCCTCGATCGCGTTTTTCACGAAATTGATGAACGCTTGCTTCAGTTTGTTCTCGTCGCAGAAGATCCGAAACGGGTCGGCGGCGTAATGCGTTTCGATCGCGATGTTCTCCAGGTTCGCCTGCGCTTCCATCAGGGAGACGACTTGCTTGAGCGCGAGAATGATGTCGGCGTCCCGGTACAGATTCCGATTCGGTTTGGAGAACAACAGAAGCTCGGTGACGATCTCCTCGATCCGATCCATTTCCGCGGAGACGATCCCGAAGTACTCCTCTTTGGGATTCGCCTGGATGAGTTTCAGGAATCCTTTCATCGTGGTCAACGGGTTCCGGATTTCGTGGGCGATTCCCGCGGCCAACTGCCCGGAGACGCTCAGTTTCTCCGCCTGGATCAGCAGATCCTGCTCTTTCTTCCGGTGGGTGATATCCCGGATGATGGTATGAATGGCGGTTTCTCCGCGGTATATCGTAGGAATGGACAACGTTTCCGCCAGAAAGGGCTCCCCGTTCGCTTTCAAGAGAACCTGCTCGGTCAATTCCGCCGTACGGCCCAGTTCCACCTGGTTCAACCGCCGATTGATCTGCTCGATATAATCCTCGTGGACGAACCGGTAAGACGGCGTGGACAGCAGCCGTTCCTTGTCGCTCCCGAACAGCTCGGCCAACGCGTTGTTGACGAACACCCATTGCCGGTCCTTCGAAATGGCGACGGCGTCCGGCGATTCCTCTACCAGCCTGCGGTACACCTCTTCTCGCAGAATCAATTCCCGGTTGGCCCGTTTTTTCTCCAGGCTGGCCACGATCAACCTCGCAATGACGATAAACGAGCAATCGACCGCGAGGATAAAACCGATGAATGCGCCAACGTTAAAGTGTAACGACCGATTGAAATGATGGATATAGACGTAATCGGACAGCGCGTAAAGCAGCAAGCCTGCGGCGAATCCCGCCGCCCGCCGCGAGAATGAGAGACGTCGGGTGGCAACGGAACAGGCGCACATGATCAATCCGAAAACGCAAATGATGCCCAAACCTTGCGGAAGCATGGAAACGACCGTCTTAAACGTCTGCAGCGTAACGTGGCCTTGGGAAAGTTTCCAGAGGGAGTATAGCATTCGGTAGAGGACAAATAGCAGCAGCACGAGAAGACCCATGCGCCAAGTGAGCACGAAAAACCCCATCGTTAAAGGCAAGATGCTGAGATTGAGGACCAGCCCCTCCGATAATCGGAAGTCGAACAGGGTACACAGAATGGAAGAAGCGAACAAAGTGGCAGCCAGCCAGACGTGATTCCAAGTCGTCTTCATCACCGGCTGCCCGCTCGAATTCCCCCAGATTTCGATTCCGAACAACGGAAAAAACACGCAAAGCAAATTAGCCAAAAGATAGCTTGCGTCCAACAAATTCCTTTCGCCCCTTGACTGGTTGATACCCTAAATTACACCGGTATTCGACAAGCGAAACGCTTATTCGACGCCCATGGGGTTTAGGTCTGCCTTCGCGGACTGCGAACGAATCCGCGGATTCGCGGGCGATCCGCCGACAAAACGGATTCCAAATTAGAGGAAAAAATGAATAAATGTCGAAAGAGGTAAAAACGGCTTCGTTATCATATGGAGCACAGAATCCGTCGTTGTCGACTGTTGCAGAGGAGGAACTTCGTCGTGGGCCAAAACGAAAAGCCCTTTATTCACGGCGCGATCGTCGTTCTTGCGTTGATGGTCTTTTTTCCCGTTGGGATCGTTCTGATCATTGCCCGGCTCATCAAGCATCGGAACGTGACGCATCTGAAAATTTTGGACAGGAAACTTTGCGCTCATCTCCTTTTGATCGTTTTTCTTATGATGAGCATCGTTTTCTTAAGCACGATGTCCTCCGACGATCAAGGCGGGACACTGCCCGCATTCTTCGTCTGTATCGTGATTTTCCTCTTGCCAAGCCTTTATCTCTACTTTAGGGCCTATCAGTTGAAACGGATGATGCACGCGCGCTTCGAGCGGTACCTTTCCATGATTTATACGGAAAGGCTGACTTCCATCGCGCAAATGGCCGCGAACGTGCAGTGCGATTTGGCTGTCGTCGTCCATGAATTGCAGCACATGGTCTTTTGGAACAAGCTTCCGGGCGTATTCGTCGATGCCGCCCTTGGTCAAGTCGTATCGCTGCAGAACGGCATGCAGAACGGCGTGCAAAACGTCATGCAAAACGTCATGCAGAACGTCATGCAGAACGGCATGCAAAACGGCATGCAGAACGTCATGCAGAACGTGCCAAACGTGCAAAGCGTGACCCAGTCCTTCGTCACGATTACGGAATACCTGGTCACCGATAAGGATAAGGAGAAGGACGAAGCCGCCGCCGCCGCGGAAAGCCCGCCGGTTCCGAAAACGGTCGAATGCACGAACTGCGGAGTCAAGATCCTGTTGCAGCCCGGGGAGAGCCGGGAATGCGAGTATTGCCATACGGCCGTCAGTTACGCTTAGAATTTCGGAATGATCGTTCCAGCGCATACGCCCGGAAGCAGAAAGGCGACCCCATCAGGGTCGCCTTTCTGCCTTTCATTCCGCCTTACAGCTTCGCCAGGTCCGCCAATACGGCGTCCATCGCGCCGGGGGGCACGCGGGCCATGCCGTTCTCGGCCACTTGCTTGAGGCTGGACGTGCTCATGAACTTCAGCATCGGGCCTTCGAACAGATGGGGCAGATGTTTCTTCAGCACCTCCGTCGCGGCCTCGTCGTTCAGCACGTCGCTGAGCACCGTGTCGTACGTGTACGCGGTGCGGAACAGGTCCGCGTTCTCATAGCGGAACGAATAGCTGCCGGAGCCGACCGTCAGCGTGACGCCGCCTTCATGCTGCGATACGGACAGGATGCCGTCCGCCGCGTCAAGCGGCTTGCCGCTCTCCGTCAGGCCGGCGGCGGAAGCGCCTCGCAAGACGACGATCGCCGTCGCGTTCGCGGGCACGGCCGCGTTCACTTCGATGCGGGCTCCGTCCGCTTTCCAGCCCGCCTCGATTTTCCCGTAAGGAGACAGATGCGATGCCTCGGCGTACGACAGCGACTTGCCGCCGAACAGCGGCTCGATCCGGATGCGCTTGAACGCGGGTACCGCCGGGTCCATATCGAGCCCCGCGATCTTGCGGTACATCCAGTCGCCGATCGCGCCGTACGCGTAGTGGTTGAACGAGTTCATGTCGTCGCTCCAGAACGAGCCGTCCGGCTTGATGCTGTCCCAATGCTCCCAGATCGTCGTGGCGCCCTTGGACACCGAGTACAGCCAGCCCGGATAGCTCTCCTGCAGCAGCAGCCGAACGGCGGTGCCGTGATAGCCGTGGTTCGACAGCGTGAAGCACAAATACGGCGTGCCGACGAAACCGGTCGTCAAATGATACCCGTTCTCCACGATCAGATCGTTCAGATCCTTGGCGACGCGGGCTCTTACGCGCTCTTCCGCCAAGTCGAACATGAGCGTCAGCACGTGCGCCGTCTGGGTCGGCGCCGCGACCCGCCCGGTCGCCGTCAGGAACTCTTCCCGGTACGCCTGGACCACGCGTTCGTACAGTTCCCCGTACTTCGCCTCGTCTTCCGCGTAACCGAGCGCCTTCGCCGCTTCGCGGACCAACCGGGTCGAATACGCATAATAGGCGGTCGCGATCAACTCCCGCGGCGTCGCGCCTACGTAGCTGTCTTCCTTGGCGTCGAGACCGAGCCAATCCCCGAAGTGGAAGCCCGTGTTCCACAAATATTCGTTGTCGCCCTGCGCCCGGATGTAAGCCACCCAAGCCTTCATGCTCTCGTATTGTTCGGCAAGCAGCCGCCGGTCCCCGTAGTACTGGTAAACGGTCCAGGGACAGATGACCGCGGCGTCGCCCCAAGCGGCCGAGCTGGCTCCGCCGGCCACGTCCGGGATGACGAACGGCACGCCGCCGTCCGGATGCTGCTCTGCTTTCAAGTCGCGTAGCCACTTCGTGAAAAAGGGCGCTCCTTGGAAATTGAACAAGGCGGTCGAGATGAACACCTGCGCGTCGCCCGTCCAGCCGAGCCGCTCGTCGCGCTGCGGGCAGTCGGTCGGCACGTCGAGGAAGTTGCCGCGCTGGCCCCAGCGGATGTTGCTCTGCAATCGGTTGACCCGGCTGTCCGAAGTCTCGAACGCCCCGGCCGGCTCCATGTCCGAATGCAGCACTTCGCCGACGAACGCATCCAGCGGAAGCGAATCGCCCGGATACCCTTCCACCTTCACGTATCGGAAACCCATAAACGTAAAATGGGGAGCGTAAGTTTCCGTTCCTTTCCCTCGCGCCGTGTACTCCACCGTCTGTTTCGCCGGGCGGAGGTTGCCGAAGTAGACGTTGCCGTCCTTGTCCAGCACCTCGGCGTGCCGCAGAGTGATCTTCGCGCCGGCAGGAGCTTGCACCGTCATCCGAACGCGTCCCACCATGTTCTGCCCCATGTCGAGCACGCGGTCGCCCGCCGGAGTCACGAAAGCGGACACCGGACGAACCGTCTCCGTCACGCGGGTCGGCCAATTCTCTTGGGGCACGAGCACGTCTATCGGCAAATCGAGCGCTTCGGCGGGCTTCCATTCCGCGTCCTCGAACCCGCCCTCGCTCCAGCCGTCCTGCTCCAGCCGGGCGTCGTACGTCTCGCCGTGATAGATCGTGGCGTACAGGACCGGGCTGAGGGCGCATTTCCAGGACGCGTCGGTGACGACGACCTCTTCCGTGCCGTCTTCATACCGCACGTGCAGTTGCAGCAGCGCCGCTTTCCGGTTGCCGTACCGGAAATTCCGGTTCTCGAACCCCATGCCGCCCCGGTACCAACCGTCTCCGAGATGGATGCCGATGGCGTTCCGCCCCGGCTTCAATAACTCCGTCACGTCATAAGTCTGAAACTGCAAGCGATGCTGATAGCTGGTCCAGCCGGGGGCCAGAACGTCGTCCGACGCCTTCTTGCCGTTGGCAAACAGCTCGTACACGCCCGCTGCCGTGGTATAGACGCGGGCCGATGCGATCCCGTTCTTCAGTTCGAATTCCTTGCGCAGCAGGAAACCGCCCTGCGAGTCGGGATCAATTCCCGAAGCGTGCGGCGCAATCCAATTCGCCCGCCACTCCGACCGGTCCAGCAGCGTCGTCTCGAACCAAGCCGCTTCGCTCCAATCCGATTCACGCCCCGCGATATCCCAGACTTTCACCCTGTAAACGTAACGAGTGCGGGGCTCCAGCGAAGGTCCGCCATACTCCACTTGAATGGAAGCGTCGCTGTCCGTATCCCCGGAATCCCAGATCGGCTCCTCGAAATTCCCGTCCGCCCCGGCGACGACGATCCGGTACCCCTTCTGCATCGTGCCGCGCGTATCCGAAACGAGCCGCCACCCGAAGCGCGGGACGCGCACCCCGATCCCCAGCGGATTCCGGCGGTATTCGCAGGTCAGATCCGCAACTTGCAAAACGCCCATCGAACATTCCCTCCATCCCATGCCCGCATTCGGCCTGCCGATTCAGCCTTTCACCGAACCGGTGGTCATGCCGGCCACGATTTTTTTATTGAAGAAGATAAACAGCAGCAGCGGCGGAATCGTGATCAGCAAAATGTCCGTGAACAGCAGATTCCACTGCGAGAGGAACTGGCTCGTGAAGTTGTACAACGTCAGCTGTACGGTCGCGTTCTTCGCGCCCGGAAAGAAATACAGCGGATTCGTGAAGTCGTTGAACACGAACACCGCCTGCGTCACGACGATCGTGGCGGTCACCGGCTGCAGCAGCGGGAAAATGATCGTGAAGAACAATCGGTACCCGCCGTATCCGTCCACGACCGCCGCCTCGTCGATTTCGCGCGGGATCGCGGCCATGAACCCCCGGTACAGCATCACGCAGAACGGAAAGCCGAGCGCGACCTCCACCAGGATCAGTCCGATCATCGTTTTGAACAGATGGATCTCGTTCAGCACCCAGATCGTCGGCACGATCGCCGGCGGAATGATCAAACCGGCCAGCACGAAGAAGCTGATCCAGGGCGTCGCCCGGTCGTTCCGGCGCTGGATGACGAAGGCCGCCATCGAGCAGACGACGACCATCGCCGCGAGGGACAGAACCGTAAGCACCGTGCTGTTCCAGAACGCGCGAAGCAGCATGTGGTCGCGGAACGCGACGACTTCCTTGACGTTCTGCCACAACTGGATTTTCGACGGCCACGCCAGGTTCATTTCCGATGCCTCCGGCGCGCTCTTCATCGCGGTCAGCAGCACGAAATACAAGGGAATCCAGAAAATGACGACGCTGGCGAGCACGGCGAACGTTTCGACGCCGATTCGGCGCAGGCTGCGGCTCACAGGTCCACCTCCTTGCGCGTCAGGTAGCGCGACAGCGGATAGACGATGGCCGTGACGAACAGGAACAGGATGACGTTGCCGGCCGTCGCCAAGCCGTAAAAGCCGCCTTGATATTGTTTATAGATAATCGAGGCGATCACGTCCGTCGCGAAGCCCGGTCCGCCTTTGGTCATGGCCCAAATCAGGTCGAACGACCGCAGGCCCCCGATGAAAGCGAGAATGATGACCGCGTTGGCGGCCGGACGGCTGAGCGGCACGGTGATGTTCCAGAACTTGTTCCAAGCGTTGCCGCCGTCGATCTGCAGCGCCTCGCTGTATTCTTCCGGAATGGCCAAAATGCCGGCGATGTAAATCACGGTGGCCAGTCCGACGCCTTTCCACACGTCGACCGCCGCGACCGACAGAAGCGCGATGCGCGTGTCCCCAAGCCAATCCGGTCCTTCGATGCCGAACAACGCCAGCGTCGTGTTGATCAGGCCCGTCGTCGGATGCATCATCATGCCGAACGCGATGCCGACGGCGATCGTGCTGACCAGCACGGGGAAGAAAACGACGGAGCGGAGATAGTCTTTCGTGCGGATTTTGCCGGTCAGGAACACGCCAAGCAGCAACCCGGCGACGACCTTGAGCCCGCAGGTGACCGCCGCGTAGATCAGCGTGTTTTTGAATCCGATGCTTAAGGACGGCTCCTGGAAGAACGTCTTGAAGTTTTCAAGCCCGATGAAATCCCATTTGAACAGCGTCCACCGGGTCAAGCTGAAGAAAAAGGACATGACGGTCGGAACGATGAAAATGACGGTGTAGACGATGGCCGCGGGCAGCAGAAAGTTGTAGGTATAGATCCTTTTGAATACCTTGGTCATCCCGATTCCTCCTCTTACGGCGAAACAGCCGGCCCCGCTATTGGCTGGCAGGGCCGACTTTCTTGTTTCCCGCTGGGCAGTTCAGCGATTACCAGCCCGCAAGACCCAACTGCTGCGCCTGCTTCTTGACGTCTTGGTCGTAGAGGGCGGCCGCGTCCGCCGCTTTCCGCTTGCCGGATCCGACTTCCACCGTGATCTGCTCGAGGCTCGGACCTTTGACCGGGGACAGGAATTCGAGCGCCGGAGCGGTCTGGTTATTGTCGAAATACGGAAGCATGTCTTTCACGACTTGCGGCGTGTCGTCCGGAAGCGCGGCGCCTTTGATCGCGTACGGGCCGGACGGCTTGGAGACCGTGCCCATGATGCTGACGCCTTCGGCGGAAGCGACGAACTCCACGAACTTCTTCGCTTCTTCGGGATGTTCGGTGTTCTTGTAAATATAAGCGCCTCCCGGCATCCAGACGGTCAGGCCGTTCTGATCCGCGCTGTCCCCCGGCTGGGCGAAAAATCCGATGTCGTCAATCTTGTCGGGATTGTTCTGCACGAGAGCCGGGACGGCGAAGGTCAACATCGGATAATGGGCGCCTTTGCCTTCCGCCAGCATCTTGAGGCCCGCGTCGTACGTCGTCGCCAGGAAGTCCTTGTTGTAATAGCCGACGGTTTCCTCCAGCTTCTGGAAGCCGCGGAGCGCGGCAGGCGTCGTCGCGTACTTCGCCTTGTTCCCCGTGTAATCCGCGGCGAAATTCGGCACCTGCGCTTGGACGTTGAAGTAATCCGCCAGCATGATCAGCTGGGACGTCCACGTGTCCTTGTAGGACCCGATCATCGCCGTAATGCCCGCTGCTTTGATTTTTTTGTTGTTCTCCATGAGTTCCGCCCACGTTTTCGGTACGGACAGGCCGAGCTGGGCGTAAATTTTCTTATTGTAGAACCAGCCGCCGCCCATCGTGGAGCCGACCGGGGCGCCGTAAATTTTGCCGTTGATCGAGACGGTCGGCTTAAACGAGTCGATGACGTTCGCTTGGAACGGCTCGTTCGTCAAATCGATCATGTTTTGCTCCGGGTTGAGCGCTTGCATGAGAGAACCGGAGTTGTAGAAGAAAACGTCGTTCATGTCGCCGGTGGCCAGTCTCGTCTTCACGAAGTTGTCGCCTTCGCTGCCGGTAGGGCGGGTTTCCGTTTCGATCGTGATGTTCGGGTATTTGGCCTGGAACGCGTCCACCAGCGCTTTCGTGTAGATGACGGTGTCCTGGTTGTTGTCCACCAGCAGCGTCAGCTTGACCTTCTCTTGCGATTCGCTCGGCGCGGGCGCGCTGGCGGAAACCGAAGCGCTGCCGGACGGCGAAGCGCCGGAGGCGGAAGGCGAGGATTCGTTTTCCTTGTCCGACGAACCGCCGCCGCATGCGGCGAGCAGGCCGGAGAGCATCAGAACGCTGGACAGCAAAGCGAAAAATTTCCTGGGTTTGCTCATTCGTTGGTCCCCCTGATCGTTCGAAGTGAGTTGCCGCGCAAGGGCCCGGGTACCCTCGATCCCAGTGTAAGACGAAAGCGCATTCGCCGGACAGTGCCGCCTTTTTTGGATTCCGGTTCCGATTTTTTTGGATCGGATGTTCACGATTCTTTGTACTGGCCGGGGGTGCAGCCCGCGTATTTCTTGAACACCTCCGTGAAATGGCGGTGCGTCAAGTAGCCGACTTTCTCGCTGACCTCGTTCACTTTATGCCCTTGGCGAAGCAGCGTCTTCGCCAGCTCCATGCGGTACCGGGTTAAATATTTAATGTACGTCTCCCCCATCACTTCTTTGAACAGCACGCTCAAATAAGTGGCATTCAGACCGACGTGCTCCGCCGCTTCCTGCAGGGAAACGTCGCGGGAGACGTTCTTCTCGATGTACAAGCGGGCCTTCTCCACGGCCGCGTGTTTGGTCAACTCGCGCGCCTTCATCCAGCTGTCCGCGATCGTCTCGATTTGACTCCGGAACCAGTCCGTCAGCTTCCCCCGCCTCGCCGCATCCCGGATCTCGACGTGCGGCATGTAAGAATCCCCGGACGAGGGGCCGAAGTCGGGCAACGCTCCGTGCTCCCGGGCGGTCTCCAGCGTCAAATAAATCAGCTTGAGCATTTCGCGTTCGGCTAAATCCGGGTCCACCCGCTCCGTCCGGATCCAATCGGCGAATCGATCCACCTGTTCCATCAGCAGCGCCTTGCTGCCCGCGCGCATGCTGAGGATGATCGCTTCCTCCCGCTCCGTCAACTCTCCCGGTGAAGCCGTCCGTTCGCCGAGTTCGCTGAACGGAAGAAATCCTTTGATGCCCAGAAACAAAGCGGATTTCAATGCCCGCAGCGCCTCATTGCAGCTGTCCGGCGCTTCTCCCGCTTCCGTCCGGGCCGAGCCCAGTCCTACGGCGATCTCCGCGTTTTCCAATTCTCCGGATATATCGTCCCAGTACGAATTCGATAATGGAACCAGGCAAAATACGACGGCCAAATAATTTTGCCCGCTGCGCAAATAGACGGTGCGGTACGCCGGATTTTCCGGCAGCGCGAACGGTTCCGCCGCAGCCAGCACCGTGAACTCGCATACGCTCGCGGCTTCCGGACCGAAGCTTTCCCTCCATTTGGCCTCCGCCGGCCGGCCGAACGCAATCAGGTCCCCTACCGCCTTCTCGAGCAGCTCCGGGCGGCTGGCCGCCCATTTGCGTTCGAGCGTCCGCACCTCTTCTTTCCGGTCGATCAGGCCCAAGGCTTTGCGCAGCGCCCGTTCGATGCTCTCTTCCGTGATCGGCTTCTCCACGTAATCCGTCACGCCGAGTCCGATCGCCCGTTTGACGTATTCGAACTCGTTAAAGCCGCTGAAGACGATGCAGCACGTCTCCGGAGCTTCGGCCAGAATCTCCTCGATGAGCTGGAGACCGTCCATGCCTGGCATGCGGATATCGGTCAGCACGATGTCCGGCCGCACGCTCCGGAACGTCCCGAGCGCCGAAACGCCGTCGCCCGCGGTGCCGGCCAGCTCGATCCCGAGCCCCTTCCAGTCGACCAGCGCGCTCAGCGCCTCCAGCACGATGTACTCGTCGTCGAAAAGCACCGCCTTAAGCATGCTCCCTTACCTCCTCGGCGAACGGTTTGATGCGGAGATCGATGCGGGTTCCCATTCCCGGCTTGCTCGTCACGCGGAACGAACTCGACGGACCGTAATACAGCGTCAGCCGTTCCCGTACGTTGCGGAGGCCATAACCCTGTTCGGTCTGCTGAACGTCTTCCATGCCGACGCCGTCGTCTTCGACGGTAAAACAGAGGAAATCGCCGTCCAAACGCCCTTCGATGCGGATGCTTCCCTCTCCCATTTTGGGCTCCAATCCGTGATAGATGGCGTTTTCGACCAGCGGCTGAAGGATCAGCTTGAGCATTTCGAATCCCATGATGGACGGATCCACGTCCGTCACATAGCGGAAACGGCCGTTATAGCGGATGTTCTGGATCGTCATGTAATGCTCGATGTGCTTCAGTTCCTTGTAGACGGGAATCGTCTCCCGGCCTTTGTTCAAGCTGAGTTTGAAGCTCTCCGACAAGGCGAGCGCCATCGCCGCGGCCTCCTCCGTTTTCTTCAGCCGGGCCATCCAATAGATCGAGTCCAGCGTATTGTACAGAAAATGCGGCTTGATCTGGGCTTGCAGCGCGCGCAGCTCCGCTTCCTTCTCCTTCAGCTCCGAATGGAAGAGCCGGGCGTCGAGCTCCTGGTTTTCGAGCGCCATCCGCTTGAACGTCTCGCCGATCGCGCCGACTTCGTCTTCCTCGAAGCTGCCTCCGAAGTCGCGCTTGCCTTTGTTCCAATCGACCATCATCTTTTTGAGCTGAAGAAGAGGACGGGTAATGCTTCCCGACACGATGAAGGAGATGACCAGGGCGACGAGCGCGATGCCGGAGGCGATCCAGGCGGTGGCCGTGCCGATCCGGTTCGACTGCTTGAGCAGCTGGCTTTTCCGGATGAGATGGACGAAGGTCCACTGGGTGGTCTGATTCCGGTATTCGCTGATCAGGTACCCTTGTTCATGCAACTGTCCCAGGATGTTCTGCAGGTTGCCCACGGCGACCGGAATCGCCGTCTCCGACGAGTCCGGGTACACGATCAGGGCCGGGTCCGCGGAGGAATCGATCGCCAGAAACTGCCCGTTATCCCGGCTCCCGTTAAACACGCTGCCGAACATCGTTTTCGATAGATTCATGACGAGAAGCCCGATCGGCTTCCCTTCCAGGCTGTCGGAATCCCGGAACAGCTTGACGGTGGAAAACGCGTTTTCCTTGTCTCCCAGCACGTTGTACCCGAAGAAGACGACGCGGCCTTGGGCTTCATAAGCTTCCCGGTACCATTCCGACGCTTCGATCCTTTGCTTTTTGTCCGGGGTTTCGTATTGTCCGGCGTCGTCCGACCGGCCGAGGCAGTACGTCTGGAAATGGAGATCGAAGATGCACATGGATTCCAAATAGCGGGTGTCGAAGGAGTTGCTGTTGATGATCCGCTGGAGCCGGCTGATCGTCAAGGTGTTCGCTTCGAGGAGCTCCAGGCTGTTCTTGATTTCGCTCTTCCGGAGATCGTTGCGGATCTCCTCGTCCAGCACGATGAACCGGTTCAGGTTCACGATGTTGCGGAAAAGCAAATCCGCCACTTCGCTCGAGGTCTGGAGATGGTTGTCGTTCGTTTTCGTGATGTTTTCCGTGAGGGTGCTCTTGGCGATGTTGAAGGAGACGTATCCGAGCAGGAAGAGAGGCGGCAACGAAAGCAAGATCATCGTGGCGAAAAACCGGCTGCGGACTTTCCGGAAACGGAAGCGGGACATCAGCTTGCGGATTCTGCCGGCCATGGCGTCTCCCCCTGGAAAAGACAAGCGGCCTTTGAGGAAGATCCGGCCGCTTGTTGGTTTATATTCCATCATTGTAAGGCATGATCGCGCGAATGTGGAAGCGCTGTTTTTTTGGCGGAGACGTCCGTTTTTTTTGGGTCCTTCAAAATCGGATATGAATCAAAAAATTCATTCCGAAATAAAGTTGCTTATTATAAGCGCAATAAAAAGAAATGATAAATCGATTTAGGCAAACTTTCTTCCATTTTGAAATTAAGTAGCCTACAATGAAAGAGAAGGGAGAGAGGGAGCGTTGAACGAAAAATGGAAGCGGCTGTCCGGCATATTCCTGACGTTTCTGAAAATGGGGCCTTTGACGTTCGGCGGGGGGTATGCGCTCATTCCGGCGATCGAAAAGGAAGTCGTGGACGGGAAACGGTGGCTTCGTTCCGAAGAGATCGCCGACGTTTTCGCGGTATCGGGGTCGGTACCCGGCGCGGTCGCGGTCAATTCGGCGACGTTCATCGGTTACAGGATCGCGGGCGTCCCCGGCGCGATCGCGGCGTTGCTGGGCATTGTTCTCCCTACCTTTTGCGTCATGGCGATATTGACGGTCTTCTACGTCCAGTTGAAAGACAATCCGAAAATCGAATCCGCCTTCACCGCGATCCGGGCCACCGTCGTCGCCCTGATCGCCTACTCTGCCATTAAAATCGGGCGAACGGCCATCGTGGACTTCGCCACCGGAGCGCTCGCCGTAATCGCGGCGCTTCTGCTGTTCTTCGGTCATCTCCACCCGCTGCTCGTCATCGTCATCGGAGCGGCGGCCGGCGTCGCCATCGTGAAAATCCGCGAATTCAGAGGACGGACTCCGACGGAGAAAACGCCAAAGCCCCAGGAGAATGAACCCGTTTACGATTACATGATATAATTCAGACGATTGGGGAAACTTCGATGCTGATCCAACTCTTCGTCACGTTCTTCCTCGTCGGGCTTGTCTCGTTCGGCGGCGGTTATGCCATGATCCCCCTCATCCAGGAGGAAGTATTGAACCGGCATCAATGGATGAGCGCAGACCAACTCTCCGATATCGTCGCCGTCGCGGGGATGGCCCCCGGACCGATCGCCACGAATATCGCGGTGGCCGTGGGACATCACCAAGCCGGCTGGCTCGGGGCGACAGTCGCGCCCATCGCCGTCGTTTTGCCGTCCTTGATCCTGATTCTCGCCGTCGGCAAAGTTTTTCAGCGCCTTCGGGATCACTCGCTCATGAAGTCGTCCTTCTACGGGCTCCGCCCGGTCGTGGCAGGCATGATCGCCTATGCGGCCGTCACGTTCGCGCAAAACGCGGGCATGTTCGGCCGATTGTCATGGTTTGCGTGGAGCCAGATCGGCATTTTCGCCGGTTCTTTAATCGCCTTGTTTTTCCTGCATAAACATCCCGTTTCGGTCATCGTGCTGTCCGGTTTGGTCGGCATCGCCCTATACAGCTGACCGTTTCACCCGACCGCAGTCGAACATGAGAGGAGCCTCCGCGCCATGGATTCGAACCAACCGTCCTGCCATTGCTGTGCCGCCCCCCGAAACCCGAGTCCCTCCGAAACCGGGAATCCCGAAGATGCCGCCAAGCCGGAGGATTTCGCTTCAACCGCCGCACGTCCCCGGCCCGAGCTGCAGAACGGCATGGTTTTCATCCCCGGCGGGGAATTTTGGATGGGCACCGACACGAAGGAAGGCTTCCCCGCCGACGGAGAAGGACCTCCGCGCCGGGTCCGGGTCGACTCGTTCTCGATTTCCGCGCATGCGGTGACGAACGCCCAATTCCAAGCGTTCGTGGAAGATACCGGTTACGTCACGGAAGCCGAAAAGTTCGGCTGGTCCTACGTGTTTCACCTGTTCGTTTCGGACGCCGTCCGCGGCCGGGTCGGCAGCGTTCCCGCCGGCACTCCCTGGTGGTACGTCGTGAACGGCGCCTATTGGGCCAAGCCGGAAGGGCCCGACTCGAGCATCGGGGAAAGGATGGACCATCCGGTCGTCCACGTCTCCTGGAACGACGCCGAAGCCTATTGCCGATGGTCCGGCCAGCGGCTGCCGACGGAAGCGGAATGGGAATACGCCGCCCGGGGAGGACTGGAACGGAAAACCTACCCCTGGGGAGATCTGCTCAAACCGGACGGACAGCACCGCTGCAACATTTGGCAAGGCAAATTCCCCGTCAAGAACAACGCAAGCGACGGCTATGCCGGAACGGCTCCCGTGCACGCTTACGAGCCGAACGGCTACGGCCTATACAACATGTCCGGAAACGTCTGGGAGTGGTGCGCCGATTGGTTCACCCCGGCGTATCACGGAGTCACTTCGACGGTGAACCCCCGCTTCGACGAGCCGACCGGCAGCCGATCCATGCGCGGAGGCTCCTATCTGTGCCACCGCTCTTATTGCAACCGATACCGGGTCGCCGCGCGAAGCAAGAACACGCCCGACAGCTCCAGCGGCAACACCGGCTTCCGGGTCGCGCAATCCTGAATGGGCCTGTTCCAATAACGCGAAAGGGACTCCCGCCACGGGGAGTCCCTTTCGCGTTGCGTCGATTCGCTCTAGGCGCGGAATGGTCAGTGCGCCGCCGCCTTCCTGGCCCCGGGTTTGCCGCCCTTGCGGCGGAACATTCTGTCCCAAGCCTTGTGCAGCAGCGGCATCGCGTAACCGTCAAGACCGAAACGTCCGGCGTTGGCCCCGGCGGTGAAGATCGCGACGCCCAGGACGAGCAGCCACGGGTTCGTGCTTACGGTGCCGGCGACGAGGACCAGAACGTTCAGCGTCATCCCGAAGACCGCGGCCGTCAGCGTCAGTCCGCCGACGATGAGCCCGACGCCGATCAGGAATTCGCCGAGCGGGATCAGGAAGTTGATCAGCTTTACGTTCGGCAGCGCGAAGCGTTCGATAAAGTAGGTGTAATTCGGGAACAGTGCCGCTTGCGTGGCTTTGTCCGTCACCGGGTGCGCGACCGCGTTCTTGAGGAAACCTCCCGCGTCGAAACCGCCCGTCAATTTGTCCCAACCGTGGTGCATCCATTCCCAACCGACATACAATCTCAGCAGCGTAATCGCGGCAGCCGCCCAAACGTTTTCCCTGAACCATCTCAACAGCATGATGGCCATCTCCCTCTGCATTCCCCGTTGAGGGGATCGAATCTTTTCCTTGCATCTTCAATATGGGGGATGCCGCGGATTCCGAATGTGAAGTTCGTCACGTAAATAGGAATCCCCGCCGTCCCGTATGCGTAAAAAATCATAATCACGTTGGGAGGTGGAGTCGTTGAGCATCGAAGAGGCGATTCAAGAAAGGTTCAAATGCTCCAAATGCGGAGGCGCGGAGTGCCGCACGAAAGAAGTGGCGATGACGGGAACGGGGCTTAGCAAAATGTTCGACATTCAGCACAACCATTTTCTTTTCGTATCCTGCGAGAATTGCGGTTTCGTGGAAGTGTATAACCCCGACGTGCTCGAAGGCAAAACCAGAGGGCAGCTCGGAACCGTCCTGGACATTCTGTTCGGATAACGGGTTAGCGGAGCAGTCAAAACGCGAAAAGAGAGGGACCGTTCAGGGCCCCTCTCGACCATTAAATGCCGGCATTCAAAAGGTGAGTTATGGATCACCTGGAGCAGATATTGTTTTGCCGGGTTTGTGTAAGAAAATTACATAAAAGCATCGCAGCAACGGGATTATAGCGGAGTTGTGTAAGAAAATTACATAAAAGCATCGCAGCAACGGGATTTCGGCGGAGTTGTGTAACAAAATTACATAAAAGCATCGCAGCAACAGGATTTCGGCGGAGTTGCGTAAGAAAATTACATAAAAGCGTCGCAGCAACAGGATTTCGGCGGAGTTGTGTAAGAAAATTACATAAAAGCATCGCAGCAACGGGATTTCGGCGGAGTTGTGTAACAAAATTACATAAAAGCATCGCAGCAACAGGATTTCGGCGGAGTTGTGTAAGAAAAGTACATAAAAGCAGCGCAGCAACGGGATTAGAGCGGAGTTGTGTAAGAAACTTACATAAAAGCGTCGCTGCAACAGGATTTCTGCGGATTTGTGTAAGAAAATTACACTAAATCATCGCAGCAACGGGATTAGAGCGGAGTTGTGTAAGAAACTTACATAAAAGCGTCGCTGCAACAGGATTTCTGCGGATTTGTGTAAGAAAATTACACAAAAGCATCGCAGCAACAGGATTTCGGCGGAGTTGTGTAAGAAAATTACATAAAAGCATCGCAGCAACAGGATTTCCGCGGAGAGCTATCCGACCCATTTTTAACAGGAAGAGAGGGACCGTGTTCCGTCCCCGGAAAATCGAGAGTTACATGGCGAGATCCCCTTCCGTTTTTCATGAAAGCGCTTGCCATGGCGTCTCGAAATGATTTCTATTTTTTTCCCGCGGTTCTCATGGCCATCGGCGAAACTTGGTAGTACCCCTTGAACGCCCGAGTAAAGGAGTACAAATTCGGATAGCCCAGCGAGTAAGCGATCTCCGTCACCGTCGCGTCCGTCTCTTGAATCAGCCGCTTGGCTTTGTCCATGCGAACCTTCTGGATGTACTTCTGCGGGGGCATGCCGACCTGGCCTGCGAACGCGCTTGCGAAATAAGAGCGATGCACCCCGGCGAACTCCGCGACTTGCTGCACGGATATTCCTTCCGTGGCGTGAAGCTCCATGTAATCCAAACATTCCCGGATCCACCCTGCCGGCTCTTCCGAAGCGCTCGTTGCCGTATCCGGAATCAGCGCGGCGAACATCCCGTAAATGCCGCTTTGGAGCTCCAGCGAGACGACCGGACTCCACCTTTCGGCGCCTTCCAGCACTTGCAGCGTCCGGTCGACCGATTTCCAGGCGCGCGGGGTGACCGCTTCTTTGCGGTATGGCCGCTCCGGCGTCACCCCCGCCAATTCCAACAGCGGCTTTACCCTTTCCCCGTCCAAGGCCAGCCAGCACAGCTGCAGCGAAGGGTCCGATCGAATCGCCGAATAGTGGTAGGTCCGTCCCGGGAACAGGCAAAACAGGTCGTTCTTTTGCAGTTCGACGCTTCGGCCGCCGAATTCGAAACGCGCCTTTCCCTCGAGCACGAAATGAAGGCTGAAGCACTCGATCCTTTTCGGTCCTACCTTGTATTGGGGCTTGGCCCGGCTTCGTCCCGCGCGAACCGGCCACATGCCTCCCTCCCGATCCAGCGGGCCGGGCGTATAGTAGAGGAATCGCGCGAACTCGTATTCGTATTCCTTCAATCGATCCGTACCCATCGACACCACAGCTCCCAAACACAACAAAATGACAACTTTAATGCAACACGAAGCTATTTTTAAACTCCAATGAATTCAATATTATCATATAAGGAGGGGATTCCACTTGTCTAGACGACCTAACATTTTGCTCATCACCAGCGACCAACAGCATTGGAATACGATCGGAGCGTTCCAGCCGGAAATCTCCACGCCGAACTTGGACCGCCTCGTTCGGGAAGGCACGACGTTCGACCGGGCTTATTGTCCGAATCCGACCTGCACCCCCAGCCGGGCGTCCATCATCACCGGCACGTATCCCAGCCAGCACGGCGCATGGACGCTCGGCACGAAGCTGCTGGAGGACCGCCATACCGTGGGCGAGGATTTCCGCCGGGCGGGGTATCGGACGGCTCTGGTGGGCAAGGCGCACTTTCAGCCTTTGAAATCGACGCCGGAATACGAGTCGCTCGAAGCCTACCCGACGCTGCAGGATCTGGATTATTGGCGGAACTTCGAAGGCCCGTTCTACGGCTTCGACCATGTGGAGCTGGCCCGCAACCATACGAACGAAGCCCATGTCGGACAGCACTACGCGTTATGGATGGAGGAGCAGGGGTGCGCCAATTGGCGGGACTATTTCCTGCCTCCGACCGGAACGATGGATCCCGCGGCGACGTACAAATGGCCCATACCGGAGAAGTACCATTACAACGCCTGGATCGCCGAGCGGACGGGCGCCCTCATGGAAACGTACCACAAGGAAGACCAGCCGTTCTTCCTGTGGGCCAGCTTCTTCGATCCGCACCCGGAATATTTGGCCCCGGAGCCTTGGGATACGATGTACGATCCGGAGAAGCTGACGATCCCCGCGCTCGTGCCGGGCGAGCATGACCGCAATCCGCCGCATTTCGCGATGACGCAGGAAGAGAATCCGGATTTCTCCGCATGGATGGAAACCGGGTTCGGCATCCACGGTTACCGTTCGCACCATTATTACGAATACGGTTCGAAATTCCGGCTGACCGACGACGACAAGAAGAAGCTGGTAGCCGTGTACTACGGCATGATCAGCCTCATGGACAAATACATCGGAAAAATTCTCGATAAACTGGATGCACTGGGTCTCGCGGAGGACACGCTGGTCGTCTTCACGACGGACCACGGCCACTTCTTCGGCCAGCACGGCCTTCAGGCGAAGGGCGGATTCCACTACGAGGATCTCATCCGGCTGCCCTTCATCGTCCGGTATCCCGGCAAAGTGCCCGCGGGCCAGCGGTCGCAAGCGATCCAATCCCTGGTCGACCTGGCGCCGACGTTCCTCTCTTTCTGCGGCCTTCCGATCCCGCGTACGATGACCGGGGTCGACCAGAAGGACGTATGGCTCGGCGCGCGGAAATCCGCAAGGGATCACGCGATCTGCGAATTCCGCCACGAGCCGACGACGATCCATCAGAAGACGTACGTAGACGAACGCTATAAACTCACGGTTTACTTCAATCAGACGTACGGGGAAATTTTCGATTTGCGGGAGGACCCCGGCGAACTCCGGAATTTGTGGAACGAACCCGGGTACGAGGGGCTAAAGTCCGAACTCCTGCTTAAGTACGCGTGGGCCGAGCTTGGCAAAGAGCCGCTTCCGATGCCCCGGATCCATCACGCCTGAAGCCGCGTCGGCACGGAGAAGCCCAAGCCCGGAACGATCGGGCTTGGGCTTCTCGTTTGACGGGGCCGGGACGAGGTCCACGTCGCGCGGCGGAACCGAATGGGCGCGCACATTCCGGACCGCTCGCCGCGAATCGGACGTTTAAATCCCGGCCCCGAGGTAAAAACTAACAGTCATCCAAATCCTGGATGGAAAAGGGTGACCTCCCGCATGGCCTCGGCGAAGCTTACGAACCGTTTGGACGACACCCTTCAAGATCTGGATCGGGAATTGGGGAAGAACAGCGATTTCAAGGTTCGCCGATTTCGCGTCTTCGGACGATACCCCGCGGCGATGCTGCATTTCAGCAACATCAACGATCAGGAACTGATCAACACGAACATCCTGAAAGCCCTGATGTACCTTCCCCCGCATCTTCCGGAGACGGACCGGACTTCGGAGCAATTGAAATCCGCGATCCTTCAAGACGCCTTATACCATAGCGAAAGCAAGTTCGAGCGCGAGATGTCCGCCGTCGTCGTCGCCCTCCTCCGGGGCGATACCGCCGTCGTCGTCGACGGCCTGGACGAAGCCTTGCTGATCGGCACGAGGCAAATCGACAAACGCGGCATCGACCAGCCGGCCACGGAGCAGGTGATCCGCGGGCCCCGGGAAGGCTTCATCGAACCGCTGGCCACGAACATCGCTTTGATCCGCTACCGGTTGCCGACGAAGTCCCTGCGGGTCGAGACCCTGGTGCTCGGGGAAAGAAGCCATTCGCAAATCGCCGTCTGTTACTTGGAAGACGTCGCGAGCCCCAAGCTGGTATCGGAGGTCAAAAAGCGCTTGTCCAATATCCGCCTGCCTGCCATCCTGGATACGGGTTACCTGGAACAATACATCGAAGACAACAATATTTCTCCGTTCCCCCAAGTCCAATACACCGAAAGGCCGGACAAGGTGGTCGCCAATCTGCTGGAGGGCCGCGTCGCCATCCTGGCGGACGGCTCTCCGTTGGCGTTGGTCGTGCCCACCGTCTTCAACCAGTTCTACCAAACCGTCGAAGATTACACCGAACGGTTCCTGCTCATGAGCGCCATTCGGCTTGCGCGACTGGTCGCGTTGATCTTTTCCCTCATCTTTTCATCCCTGTACGTGGCGATCATCTCCTACAACCCCGAGCTGATTCCGACCGAATTCGCCGTCGCCGTCGCGGGCGGGCGGGCCGGCGTCCCGTTTCCGGCCATCGTCGAGGTGCTCGTGATGGAGATCACGATGGAAGTACTCCGGGAGGCGACGATCCGCCTGCCCCAGCAGGTCGGCGGCGCCCTGTCGATCGTCGGCGTCCTGGTCATCGGCCAAGCGGCGGTCGCCGCGGGCTTCGCCAGCCCGATCACCGTCGTCATCATCGCGCTTACGACGATCGGCTCTTTCGCCACGCCTGCCTATAACGCCGCGCTGGCCTTGCGGCTGCTGCGGTTTCCGATCATCGTCATGGCCGGCGTGTTCGGCTTGTACGGGATCGTGATCGGATTGATCCTGATCGTCAACCATCTGCTGTCCTTGAAATCGTTCGGGGTTCCCTATCTGAGTCCGCTGGTGCCGGGCAATTTCAACGGCATGAAGGATTTGCTGATCCGCGCGCCGCTCTTCAGCATGAAGAAGCGGCCCGCCTTCCTGTATCCGCGGGATGCCACGCGCCGGAGTTCGGCGTCCGTGTCTGCGCTCAAGGAACCGCCGTCCGACGTGCTGAGTCCGGCGAACAACAGGGAGAACGATCCGCCAAAGGAGCCGCTGCCATGAGATCCGACCGTGAAATCACCATGATCCAATTAGGCTCGGTCGTTTCCAGTTCCATCATCGGAGTCGGCATTCTGCCTCTCCCGCTGTTCGCGGTAAGGGCAGGGGGAGCCGGCGCCCCCCTCGTCGCGATGCTCGGCTCCATGATCGGGTTTGCGGGGATCTGGCTCCTGGTCGCCCTGGGCAAGCGTTTTCCGCGGGAAACCTTCGTGCAATACAGCCAGTCGATCGTCGGCAAATGGCCAGCGGCGGTCGGAAGCCTGCTCATCATCGTCTATTTCACCGTTCTCACCGCGTTCGGCGCGAGGGAATTCGGCGAGGTCGTCATTACCTCCGTGCTGAAGAACACGCCGGTCGAAGTCACCGTCATCGTCATGCTCCTTTTGACGGCCGTTTCCTGCCGGCAGGACTTGACCGCCTTCGCTTACATCCAGTATTTCTACTTGCCGGTCATTCTCGTTCCGGCCTGGCTGATCGTGATTTTGTCCTTGAAAAACGCCGACTTCATCAACCTTCTTCCCCTCTGGGGCAACGAGCCTCAGGGCATCTGGAGAGGGGGGCTTTCCATCGCCAACCTGTTCCAGACATCGTTCGTCATTTCCTGCATCATCCCGGCCATGAAGCATCCGAACAAAGCGTTGATCCCCTGCGTATGGGGGACCGTGCTTGCCGGGGCGATGTATGTGGCGATCGTGGCGGCGGCGGTCGGGGTATTCGGAGCGGAGGAGATCCGGCTGCTGCTCTGGCCGACGCTCGAGCTGGCCAAGACGACCTCCCTGCCCGCCAACGTGCTCGAACGGATGGATGCCGCCTTCCTGTCCATATGGGTGACCGCCGTCTTCACCACCCTGCATTGCAGTTACACGCTGACCGTGGTTTCGATGGCGGATCTGTTCAAGCTGAAAGATTACCGGGCGCTGCCGATCTTCCTGCTTCCCCTCGTCTTCATGCTGGCGATGCAGCCGCAAAGCATCGTCCAAATGTACACCACCATCCATTTCATCGGGCAATTGGGTTTATTGCTTACGATCGGCTATCCCGCGGTTCTGCTTCTGATCGCCCTCGCCAGGGGAAAAAGGAGTGACGGAGTTGACCGGAAATCGCTGGAGAAGAACGGCTTGCCGGATCTTCCCGCTTCTGATTAGCTTCCCGTTGCTCGGCGGCTGCTGGGACCGCCTGGAGCTCGAGGAACGGGCCGTCATACTCGGCGTCGCCGTCGACGATGCGGAATCCGGACCGGCGGAAGAAGGCGACGTAACCCATATGCCCGATTTCGAGCCGGCTCCGGAGCAGCCGATGTACCGGCTCACCGTCCAAATCGCCTTGCCGGGCAGAATCCCGCTCGGTCCGGGCGGCGGAGGCGGAGGCGGCGGAGGCACCAGCAAGCCGTCGGAAACGGTCTGGATCGTCGGCGTGACCGGGCATACGATCGACGACGCGATGATGAATTTGCAGCAAAAGCTGTCGGCTCCGCTTTTTCTCGGGCATTTGCGGGTCATCGTCGTATCGGAGAAAATCGCGCGAAGAGGATTTTCGAACCTGAACGATTATCTCCGCCGCAATCCCGAGGTGCGGAGAATGGCCTGGATGATGATTTCCGCGGGCAAAGCCGAAGAGGTGATCCGGACCCATCCTCCGTTGGAACGGGTGCCGACCATGTACGTGATTTCCACGCTTGACAATGCGGCCCGGACGGGCAAATTCCCGCAGACGTTCGCGGGCATGTTCTGGAGCAACTCTTCGAAAAAAGGCCAGGAGGGCGTGCTTCCCTACGTGAGGCTGAAAGAAGAACAGACGCTGGAAATCGCGGGTTTGGCGATGTTCCGCTCCGACCGCATGGTCGCCTCCTCGAGCCCTCTCCAAATCGCGGCATACATGGGCATCAAACATATCAACCCGGGCGGCTATCGTGGCATCGTGCAGATCGGCGGCGATTCGCTGACGATCTATTCCACGCACCGCAGCTCCAAAATCCGGGTTCGGATCCGGGACGGTCAGCCCGCGTTTACCGTCGACATCGGCATCGAAGCCAACGTGGAGGAGAAGTCGAACGAATCCGTCTCGCTCAGCAACGAAACCATTTTAAGGGAATTGGAAAAAATCGGGGGACAATCCACACAGGAGCTTTATCAAGGCCTCGTGGAAAAAACCCAGCAATACGGCTCCGACATCTTCGGTTTCGGCGAATACGTCCGGGCGAAAAAACCGGGATTCTGGAACGCGCAAGTCAAGACCAAAGAGAAATGGCAGCGGATGTATAAGGAAGCGTCCATCGACGTGAATTTGAAAATCCATATCCGCAGAATCGGCATGAAAGCCGAATGAACGGAGGATGGCCTCTTGGTATCCGGATCGACGTTAAGCTATTCCGTCATGCTGTGGATCGCCACCGGCTTGTTCCTGCTTCGGATCGACGCGGTCGGCTTCAAGCTCGCCCGTCTGGAAACGGAAAGAAAGTCGACCCGGTTCGCCGGTTGGTTCAACCTCGCGGTCGGCTGCGCGCTGATGGCGTGGGTGATGTTCCGTTGAACGCAAAGAAACCTCCCTTCGGGTGAACCGGACGGTTCCGGCGCCCCTGCGAAAGGGAGGTTTCTTCGTCTAGAAAAAAAAGCAGTGAACGACTCTAGGCGGCAAGATCCGGAATCAATGCCCGGCCCGCATGGCCGCGGTTTCTTCCTCGTTCGGTCCGTACACGCCGGGAGGAACGAGTCCGGCCTGGCGCATCAGGACCGTCATCTGGCCGCGGTGATGGATTTGATGGCGTACGACTAACTCGAGCAATCCGGCATACGTCATGCTCCGTCCGAAAAGCTGCAGCGTCTCGGACAGCTTCGCGTCCGTCCATTGCGCCTTCAGCGCGGCGACGGCGGAGTCGCTGGCCTTGCGGTAGCCGTCGGCGATTTCTTGGGCGCGATTCGGCATCGAGGCGTTGAATGCCGGGCCGTCGACCTGCACGCCGCCTGCGGCGAGCATGCCGGTCACGCTGGTCGTCAAATGCCAGGCTAATTCGCCCAGCTTTCTTCCTTTGGTCTCCGTGACCGCCTGCGTCAAAGACGCGTCCGTCAAGGCAGAGAGCACGTTTAGCGTAAGCGAGGACTCCTGCGCCCAGTCGTCCGCGAACTGTTGGATCGATTGGTACATCCGTCTCGGTCTCCTTTCGGGAATAGGTTGGCAGAACCATGATAACACTCGAAAGAAGCCGTCCGCAAATGCTTCGCCAGCACCGTCAGCACCAGGAAGAGGAAAAAAGTTCCGGCGTGACCGGCCGATCGTTCCGAACCGGAAATGACGTACGCCGCTCCGGTACTGCCGTCCCCGAACGCAAGCTCCATTTTCCGGATGCGATCCCGCCCCGCCATGCCATGGTCCCACCCCCACGGGCGGCGTTCCGAGCCGTTCCCCGGATCCGACGGTTCGCCGTTCAACCCGGTCGCGTCATAGCCTGGAGAAGCGAAGGTCCGATTGCCGTTCCGCGTGACGACGAGCCCCGCCTGCAGCCCGCGCAGCCGTTCGTCCGCTTTGGCCAGAAAGGCGGGATCGGCGAACCGGTCGGGTTCCGTCTCCGCCAGGAACGCCAGGCCCGCGATCCATTCCTCCCGCTGGTCGTAGGCGTGCCGCGAATCGGGAGAACCGTCCTTCCAATTCGAAGAGAGCAAGCCCGCGATCAAGGCGAACAGAAGGACGGGGATAAACGTCATCGCGAGATAGGAAAACACGAGCCGGGTCTTGATGGACATGGATCGGCCTCCTTCGCTCGCCGGCTGCTCTTCTTCCATCCTAAAGGGAAAGTCTAAAGCGGCTCTAAACCAAATCTTAAAAAAATATAAAACCGGCTGTTAGGGCGAAAAAAATAACGGTGCCGAGAGCTTCGCCCCCGGCACCGTCTTCGTCATGATGTTCACAAACACTCTCGGGCTTTCCCGTCCTAATCCAACTTCAAAGCGTCGGCGTAAGCCATCGCTTCCTGGGCAGCGTAGAGAATGAGGCCGACGCACCAGGAATGGGACAGCGTCAGCATCATCCCTTTGGGCTGGAAGCAGTTCGTGTTGTAGAACCGCTCCGTCACCATGCCCTTGTACGCGTTGAAGTCCCCGTCCTCCCGGGCGATAAACTGGAGGAAACACGCGATGTGATCGCGGGTCCGGTCCAGGTAATAGGCGTCCCCGGTATATTTCCACAGGCGGAGCATCTCCGGCACGCAGACGAGCCCGTAGTTGTGGAGATGCTGGTTGGACGCCGAGGCCTGGTCCGCTCCCCGCGAGCGGTAATCGTACTGCCTGAGCAGCGTGAACTCCGGGAACTCCAAATTGTACGTATAGCGGAACGTCATCATCCAATCCGCCGCGCTCGAAGCGAGCTTCAGCCATTCCGGGTCGCGGTCGGATTCGTACAGCAGCACGTAGGACATGACCGCGTTGTAGGCATCCTCCGACGTCGGCGTCAGGTGGACGTCTTCCGGCGCGCCGTAAATGTACTCGTCCAGCACGAAACGCTTGTAGTAACCGCCGGCTTTGCGAGCCGCTTCGGCAAAGGCCGCTTCGCCGAAACAGGAAGCCCCTTCGAGCAGCGCGGCGATCCACAGCAGTCCCCCTGCGCCGTCCCATTCCTCGACGTCACCGGTTTCGCAATGGTAGTAGGAGCCGAAATTGCCGTCCTCCCGCTGGTGAGTCCGCGCGTACCGGAGATTCGACAGCACGGCCTTCTCCCACTCCGGGTGCGAATGGCCTTGGCTTTGCTCAAACGCGAGCGCACGCGTCATGAACAGGGTCGCTTCCGCGATCGTGCGCGCCTGCAGCCACGTCGATTTCGGATTCCAGCCCGCCGTCCAGCCTCGGCCTTCGACCCAGGACGCCCAGAACGTGCCGTTCGGCGCGATGCCCGACGCGACTTTGTCGAGCACGCCGATGCCTGCGTCGACGTAGGAGTCGTTGCCGTGTCTCCGCCCGTAGGCAAGCAGGGCGTAAGCGTACGGGGCGCCGCTTACCCATCCGACGTGCATATGGGGACGGTCGCCCATTCCTTTGACGTTGTTGTTGAATTCGCGGTCGAACGCCGCCGTCTCGTACAGCAGCTGATTTTCGGGGTGATAGTGCCACGTAAACAAGCCGTACGCGGTCAATTCGGCCGCCTTCTCCAAGCCCATCCAAGGATTCAGCCCATGCTTTTCCTCGTGGAGGCGGTACATCCGGCGAAGGAACGGATCGTAAGCATGGGGGGCGGCTTCGGCCGCATACACCTTCCAGCGCAGCGTCACCGTTTGTCCCGGCTCGAACCGGTACGCCTGACGGTCCGCCGGGGCAGGCACGGCACCGCCGACGAACGTCACCGGCTCTTCGCGGTAAGGAAAGTTCAGCCAGATCGAGGTTCCCTCGGCGTTGCCCCGGAAGCCGAGCCCGCCGAGGCCGAGCTCCGACGTCTCGTCCGCGCACAGCGCCCCGCACATGCCGCCGTTCCAGACGAATACAGCCGGAAGCGCCGCCCGGTCGGCGCGGAACGACCAGAAGTCCGACACCATCTTCGCGGGATCTCCGCCGTTGTAATCATAGCGGGGATAAGGGCGCAGGTTTTTCTCGAAGCGGTTTTCCTTGTAAAAGGCGCCGGGGATCATCCAATCGGGACGTCCCGGGCCGATCAGCCCGCATCGGACCGTCAGTCCGTAATCGGCTGGCCGATCGCCTTTGTACGTCAGCGTCAGGGTGACGTCGAACCCGCCGCCTTCCCCGGACACGGCGGTCCAGGCGGTATCGGCTTCGAATAACGCGGATGCTCCGGTTGCCCGGAATCCGTCTCCGGTCGGCTGGACGTCCCGAATCGGGACGTCGCCGGCCTCGCCGGACTCTGGGCTCCACGCCTCAAGGATCGAGGAGAACCGCAGGTACGTATCGCCGTCCTGTCCGTTTGGAGGGTACAACCGGATTTCAGACCCGGCCGCCGATTCATTGCGCATAACGCTCCATTTCATGACGCTTCACCTCGGAGTTTTTCCTGTCGTTAACTGAATACGCTCGCGGTCACGACCCGGTGGTAAGCGCCGCAGCCGAGCGCGCCCTCCGGCATTTTCCACGGCGCGTCGTAATACAGCCGCTTCTCTTCCAATTCTTCGATCCGGTCGATCGTCCCGTCCAAAAATTGCCCGATCCGGTGGCGCGCGGTCTCCAGCCGGGAGAGCACGCCTCCATAGCGGATGTCGAGGACCTCCCAGCCGAACGGCTTGTTGAACGCCAGCCACAGCGCCCGGTGCCGCTTGCGCAGCTGATCCGTCTCTTCCGTCAGGCTTTCCAGCTCGGAGGCGATGGCGTTCAGCTTCTCCCGGTCGCGTTCGTCGTATGCCGCTTTCAGCCGGAGGCCGGCGTCCCATTTCCGCACCAGCACCCGGGCGAGTTGCGCGTAGAAGCCGAAGATTCGGCGCCATTCGCCTGCGCGTTCCGCGGCCTGCTCCATTTGCGCGGCCAAATCGGCGTAATGCTCCCGCAGCGCCGGAAAAGGCTTGACGTTCTCGTCGAACAAGCCGATCAACACGTCTTGCCAGAGCAGGAACTTGGACGGATTGGATTCGTGCACGTTGCCCTCGGAGACGCCCGGCGTCTCGTCGAATCTCCGAAGCGCGAAGAAATCTTCCAGCTCTCCGCCCGCGCACAAGCGGAACCGCTTGGCCAGTTCTTCGCGGTCGACTTCGTCCGCATACCCGTGCTCGGCGAACAGCTGCAGCCCCGCGAGGCCGGCCATGATGCTGGTCTCGGCGCCGTTATCGCCCCACATCGTGGCGAACACGTCGCGCACGCCTTCGTCCTTGCACGCCCGGAGCGCGGCTTCCGTCGTCAGGAGCGTCTTCCCGTAGTTCGGGGCTACGCTTCCCCAGGTCCAGACGCCGCCGGCGAAGACGGGCATGGAACCGAACGCCTTGTGCTTGCGGATGAACGCTTGATAGAAATCGGCGTCGCGGTGATAGTAGTCCCAATAGACGAAACGGACGTTCCCGGGCATCCCGGCGATGACGTCGTCCGGCACGACGGCGTCCGAATCGTAATAGTTGCCGGTTTTGGATCCGAGCCGGAAATACATGTCGCTCCAGATCATCGGGGTCAGCCCGAATTCCCCGCAAATGTCCACGACCTTCTTCAGATGCTCGTTCATGATGTCGAAACGTTTGCGGTATCCGTTTTGGTCCAAATACCGGCCGAGTCCGAGTTGATGGGCTTCGTCCATCCCGATGTGGATCGTCCGGCTGCGCAGCGGCTCCGATGCCGCGCGGATCATGTCGCGGATGAACGCGTACGTCTTATCGGATCCGGCCAGCAGAATGTCCGGCGTGTCGCGCATGTCCGCGGCATAGTTCCATTTCAACGCTTCCGTCAGATGCGCCAGCGTCTGGATGCAGGGCACGAGCTCGATGCCTAGGCTGGCCGCGTAATCGTCGCAGGCCTTCATTTCTTCCCGCGTATATCTTCCGCGCATGTAGCCGAAATAGGGATAGTCGTCGATTTCGAAGGTATCTTCGGTGTACAGCATAAGACGGTTCAGCCCCATCAGCGCCATGGCGCGGAGCAGCCGTTTCACCGAACCGACCGTGAGGACGGCGTTGCGGGAGACGTCGATCATCGCGCCGTTCGTCCCGAAGCGCGGACGTTCGACTCGGCGGAAGGTATTTTCCGCGGACTCCCGTTTCAGTTGCGCCCACAGCCCGAGCGCCCGGAAGAAATGGATCGGCCGATCGTACCGGATGCGGCCTCTCCCGTTCTTGAACGAAGCTTCCAGCGTGCCGTCGCCCGATTTTTCGACGATGATTTCAATGCCTTCCGGGTTCGGGGAAATCCCCAGTTCCCCGGCCAGAAGCCCGATCCCCGTCTCCAAACCTTCCAACTTTCCGTTCAAGCGCAATTCCATCGTTTTCGCCACCTCCGTATGCTTACTGCGCCGCGATCCGCCGGAGCAGCGTTTCGCTGTTCGTTTCCACGTCCAGCTTGTCGGTCGCCGGCTGCGGAACCAAGCGATTTTTCTCCGCTTCCAGCCACCGCCGCCAGGCTTGCTTGTCCTCGCCGAACGCCCGTCCGCTCAAACGTTCCAGCTGCAGGAGCGCCTGTTTCGAGAGCAGGGAACGGGCATCGTTCACGTAAGCGATCAGAATCCCGTACCCGCGCGGGGAGCCGCACCGGGCGAGCGCCCGGCCGAGCGCCAATTCCAGCATGGCCCGCCGCTCGAGGAAATAATCCGGCTGATAACCGGTCTCGGCTTGAAGCCCCTGAAGGAGGGGAATGTCATGCAGCTGCTTGAGGATCGGCACCGCGTCGGGATCCCCCAGCCGCTCGGCTCCCTGGCAGACCGCGTCGACGAAGTAGTATAGTCCCTTGTGCGTATCCTTGAAATCGTCTTCCGTCGGATGAAGCAGGTCCGCCACTCTCTGCCAGGCGGGCAGACTCCGCTTGTCCCGGGCTTCCGCCAGCGAGTAGAGCAGATAGGCCGCATCCGGCATCGCGCCGTGGTCCGGGGGAAGCTGGACGTACATGATTTCCGCGGTGCGAAGCGGAAGCCCGGAGCCTTTCAGGTCTTTCATGATCTCCTCGATCAGTACTGGCACGCCGGCGTTCGAGCCGAGCATCGCCAGCGCTTGGGCGATCCGGATCCTCCGGAGTCCTTCCGCGCCGGGCAGCGCCCGCTCGAGGAACGGAACGATGCGGGGGCCAACCGAGCAAACCTCGACGAACGGGATCGGATCCCGATAGACTTCGTTCATGCGCATGTTGGAGTATTCGTACAGCGGCCGGTCCGCTTCCAGGGAATCGACGAGCCGCTCCAAATCTTCGTCGCGGTAAACGATCGGAGAGAGCTTCCGGGTCAGGATGGACGCCGGAATCAGCCCGGCGTGCGCCAGCCGGGCTTGCAGCTTCGCGACGTCGATGGCTCTCGGCGTCGTGTCTCCGCGGACGGCCGCTGCCGCCGCGAGCGCCGCCGCCGCGCCGAGATTCTCGAGGTCCGCCTGCATGCGGATGGCGGGCAAGGCGTCATGCGTCGCCGAGATCGCCTTTCCGGACAGGAGAAGGCCTTCCAGCCCCCGCGGCAGCAGCATCGAATACGGGATTTCGATCTCCAGGTTCGGCGGGATCAGCCCCACGTTGACCCAATCCGCTCCGCTGACTCCTTTGACGTCGTGATTGCTGAAATGGACGTTCACGACGTCCGGCCACTTGCGGTGCAGCAATTGGTCGGACAGCTTCATGACCGTATCGCCGAGGATATGGCGGCTTTCCCGGGTGGCGACGTAGATGCCGTGATCGTGGCAGCCGTTCCCCCGCCTCCGTCCCGCCAGGATGGCGCGCGTGTAATCGAAAACGTCGGACACGTCCACCATGCTCGTGAAATTGTTCTGGATCTTATCGGGCGCCTGGAATTGCGCGAGCGAGTACCACATGACGGTGTGGTCTTTCTCGGAACCGTAGACGTACTCCGCGCCGGCGAAAGCGGCCACGTCCCCGTCTCCCGTGGCGTCGATCACGGCTTTCGCCGTCACGATCCGCGGGCCCCACCGCGTGGCGACGATCGCGCCGCAGACGCGGTTGCCCCGGACGAGGGCGCCGAACGTCACCGCGTTCAGCACCGGCTCGACCCCGGCTTCCAGCGCCTGCCGCAGCAGCACGTGCTTCTTCGCTTCGAGGTTCCACTTGTGCCCTTTGTACCGAAGGTCCTGCTGAAGGCGGAGGACCGCTTCCTGCAGCTTCTCGGCATAACCGGCCTTGCGGCCGAACCAATAGCTGTCCACGCCGCCGTAAGTGCCCGTCCCGCCGAGTCCCGGGTTCAAGTCGACCAGCACCGTCCGCATCCCTTCCCGCGCGGAGGCGGCCGACGCGCATGCGCCGCCCGATCCGCCGCCCGCGACGAGGATGTCGGCTTGCGCGAGCACGGGAACGTTCGCGGCGGAGACGCGCTCCATCGGCCAGCGGCCCTGCCGGCCGTCCAGGATGGGAATGCGGACCTCGACATCCCGCAGCGGATCCTCGGTCCCCGTTTCATCGGTGCGTACCGGCTTCGTCGGTCCGGCTGCCGCCTGCACGGTGCCGGACGCTTCCTGGCCGGCGTTCCCGTCCGCATGCTCCGTGATCCGGCGGCCTAAACGTCCCCCCGCGAGCGTACCGCTTCGGGCGTCCAGGCAAGCCGGCGAGCCGTCCCGGAGCGCCGGAAGGAAAAGCGACCATACGCCCGGCTGCCGGGTTTTAGCGTCAGCCGGGGTCGAGCCGGCATCATCCGCGGACGCCGCACTCGCCGCCCGTCCATCCTCGCTGCCGTCGTCCGTCAACGTCCGTGGATCGACCGGTCCGTAGAGCTCGTGCGAAGAAGCGCTCAGCACCGCTTTTTCGAACGCCGGAACTTCCTGCATCAGATGGATCGCCAGCTTCATCCCGATTTCGCGCCCCGCGGCTTCCCGGCTGCGATTGGACTCGAGCGTATTGTCGCCCGGCGCGGTTATGGCGAATTCGACGAATACATGGCCGTCGTCCCGGTATCCCCGGCGCAAACGCGCTTCGCCCGAGGCCGCCCCGAGGCCGGCCGGGATCGGCAACCGCTCGGGGGCTTCCCCGCCGAACCGGACGCCGACGAATTCGAGCGTCCGGTAGTACAGCGCGTCTCCCCTGCCGGCCGCGGACACGTCTTCCCCGCACAGGGCGGCAAGCAGGGCCGTTTCGGTCGCATCCACCGCTTGCTTGCAGCGGATCAGCTGGCGGCCGGATTTATTGGCAATGACGAGGCCGGACAATTTCCCCCCGTCCGTCTCGACGCCGACCGGGAGCGAAGCGTACAGCAGCCCGATCCCCCGTTCCTCCAGAAGCTCTTCCAGGCTCGATTTCAGCCGGTCCGGATGCAGCGGAACGAGGTTCCCGCCGCCGTTCGCCTGCTCGATGTCCTGGTCCCGCAGCACCCGCCGGATGAGCTCAGGCGGCTCCGCTTCGTCCTCTTCCGATTCCAGCCAGGGCCGAAGCGTCGCGGTCAGCTCCCGGCCCAAATAGGTGCGCGGCTCGATCACCATCACGCGGCGTCCCGCTTTCGCCAGCTCGAGCGCGCAGGAGAGGCCGGCGAAAGAGCCGCCCGCCACGACCGCGTCGACGCGGGCAATCACCGGCAGCTCCGTTGCCCCGATCGTCAAGCCCATTCTCGATTCCTCCATCCCTTCAGAATCCCCCGGTTGATAAAAGGAAAGCCGCCGGTTAAGGCAGCTCCGATTGTTGAAAAAAACCTTAGACGCGTGAACCGCTGCAATCGCGCACCACATGCTCTCTATTCCGCAGGGTTCATCTTCTAACCGCCGCAATAGCGCACCACGTGCTCTATTCCGCAGGGTTCATCGTCTAACCGCCGCATTAGCGCACCACGTGCTCTATTCCGCCGAACAATCCACCCATCGCCAAAATAACGTACCACATCCGCTATTCCGCCGAACTTTCCATCCCATCGCCGAAATAACGTACCACATCCGCTATTCCGCCGAACCAACCACTCAGCCAACGAAATAACGTACCACATCCGCTATTTCGCTGAACCAACCATCCCATCGCCGAAATAACGTACCACATCCACTATTCCGCCGAATCGCCGGGGTCACGATCGTGCTGGTTCCTGAGTGACGGGGATATCCCCGTCGCTCAGGAAAATCCCGATTCGCCAGGCGCTGCGGAGGCGTAGGTCGGCCCATGCCGCCGGTTAAGGCAGCTCGATCTCGATCGTCGCTTCGCCGTCCGCGCCGGAGCAATCCGCTTCGTACAGCGAGCCGCCGGCTTGCTCCCAGCGGATCTCCTCCCCGTCGCACCGCACGCTAACCGGCGCCGCGTCCGCCGCGAAAACGAACTTGCCGCCTTCGCGAAGCTTCAGCACCGACCGATTCCCATCCTGCCGCAAGCGGAGCACGGCATGCGACGATACGTATTTCTCCGCGAGCCCGATCGGAACGACGGGTCCGTCGGCCGGGACAATGGTATACAGAGCATAGCCGCCTTCCGGAAGCCGGAACGGCACCCGCTCGTCCGCCCCGACGAAAGCCAGGCTGCGGGTGAAATGTTCGTACACCGCGAACCGCTTGCCCGCGAGGCCCGGAACGTCCCGCGGCCCGACGCCGCCTTCCACGGGTTCGGGCGACGTATGGATATGGAACGCCGCCACCACGCCCGCGCCGGACGCGCCGGCTTTGTTCCAGATTTTCAGCGGCACCGCTTCTTCGGCGGGGTTGCGCAGCAGGCAATCCTCGGTCGGCGCGGGCGTGCCGTCGCAACGGATGATGCTGCCGTCCCGGTAGATCAGCGGCCACAGTTTCGCGGGGTCGGTCTTCTCCAGCGCGTCGCTGACGTAGACCGGTCCGCCGCTGACGGAGCGGAGCACCGCGTTCTGGACGTCATCGTGGTTGCGGGTCCAGTACATGTCCCAGTCTCCCCAGTAGAACGCGCCGTGGTAAAACGAGTTGTAGGCGTTCTGCAGCGCGTGCTCGGGGAATCCCCGCTTCTCCTGCGGCACGAAATCGTCGCTGTTGCGCGATACCGCGGAGTTCGGGCGGTGCCAAATGTTTTCGGCCGCCATGCCCATGCAGTTGATGATCGTCTTATCGAAATGCAGCGCGACGGAAGCCTCCAGCGCGGTATGCGCGGCCGAAGCCGCTTCGCCGATGGAGCGCTGCCCCTTGAAGAAATTCAGCACCGCGCTCTGGCTGTCGACTTTGACGAAATCGACGCCCTGTCGGCGCAAATACCCGTGCCAGGCATTCCAGAACCCGAAGCCGCGTCCCGCCTCCGGGTACGGCACGAGATGGCCGCGCGGCACTTGGAACAGCGAATCCCGCGTCTCTCGGGCGATCGCGCTGTCGGGGTCGATGCCTCCCCAATAACCGGCGATCGTGTGCCAGACGCCGACGTGCCGGATGCCGTGCGTTTCCTTCAGCTCGCGGATCGTATGGGCGAGCCCGTTCGGGAATTTCCCCGGGTCGGCGTCGAACGCGGCAAGCCTTCCGTCCCGGATTTCCGACCAGCCGTCGTCGATCATCACCCAGCGGACCGGCAGGCCGAGCTTCCGCAATTCGTCCGCCTTGGCCAACAGTCCTTCTTCGTTCACCTGATGGTAAAAGGCGTCCCAGCTGCACCAGCCGAGACCGTCCAGGATTTCGGGATACGTCTTCGCTTCGCGGGGAAGCGTGGGGAAATCGAGCGCCTTCAAAGCGGCGCCGACACTATCCCCAACGAGCCCGTACGGGTCTTGGCCCGCCGCCAAGGCGAACGCCAAAGTGCGGATCTCCGTGTAACCGTCCTGATAAGTAGACACGCGAAGCGAGAAGCCTTCCGCCGAGCCGGCCGCCTCGGTCCGGCAGACCGGCCCTACGGCCGGCAGCAGATATCGGTAGCCGGAGGACGCGCGCCAGAGCAGCGATTGCGTCCGGCCCGGCAACGCCGCGGGATCCGTGGAGAAATGGGGCCGCGTCCACCAATCTTTATGCTGGTAAAGGGCCAACAAGCCTTCGATCGGTTCGGCCGGGGAAACGGTGACGACGATCCCCCCTTCGGGAGCGAAACACCGCTGCTTGCCGAACGCGTTGTCGTTCCGCGCTTCCGCTTCTACCGAAGCCAGCATGACGTTGCCGTAGAAACGCAGGATAAGCCGCGCGCTGACCCATTCCTCCGCGTGGCGGAAACGGCAAACGGCTTCCTCGTAAGATCCGGCCCGGTCCGTGCCGGCCGAGCGTTCGATCCCGTCCGGGATCAGCGCCGCCGGCGGCGCCGCGGGATCCAGGCGGACGGAAAGCCCGAACGCTTCCGCGATCCGCCCGATCCGTCCCTCCGATTCATGAAACAAACCTTCCTCGCGATAGCTGATCATGGCGCCCCTCCGCGTTAATATTGGCTGACGACTTTGGAAATGTAGCGGAAACCGTCGACGTCGTATCCTTTGGCCGACGCGATGTTCTCCGCGAGCTGCATGAGCGGAAGCACGGTCGTGATTTGCGGCATAAGCCCGCTTACGCCCGGCAGCACGAGGATCCGATCGGCCGGGATCTTCGCAGGCGCGGCCGCGCGGTCCGCGATCAGATAAACTTCCGCCTCCAGCGAAGCCAAAAACTCCGCATGGCCGAGCGATTCGTCCAGGCTGTCCGCTCCGGCGACGATCACGATCGGCAGACCGGGCTGGACGACTTCGACGTTCCCGTGGCGGAATTCGGACAGCGACATGCCTTCGGCGTGTTGGAACGTTTTCTCCTTGAGCACGAGCGCCCCTTGCTGGGCCGTGACGCCGAACTCCCTGACGCCGAGCAAGTAGAATTTCTCGCGCTTCGCGAGCGCACCCGCCCAATCGGCGATCTTCCTATCACTCCCGGAGAGCGTGTCGCGAACGGCGTCGGGCAATGCCGCCAACGCCTGCCAGAACGCCTCGTTTTCCCCCGCCGCGATCGCGTTCAAAATCAGCAGCGTGGCGGCGTACGACTTGGTCGCCGAGCTGACTTCTTCCCCAGCCTCCATCAGGATCGTTTCATCGGCCAACCTGGCGAGCGCGGAATCGCTGGCGTTGGTGATGCCCCAGACGGGAACCCCGCGCCGCTTCATAGCCTCGATCGCCGCCTTGGTCTCGTAGCTTTCGCCCGATTGGGACACGAGAAGAACCAGATCGTCCGCGCCGAGGAACGATTCCAGCAGAGAGACGTCCGCTGCGGGCACGACGTGCGGCAGAAAACCCGCTTCCTTCAGAAAGGCGTATTGGCCGACCTTGCAGGCGTTCAGCGAAGCGCCCGTTCCCATCAGGATCACATGGCGGCGGGAACGCAGACTTTCGTGCAAATGCCCGAACCGCGACCGGTCGGACCGCGCGAACGCGAGACTCACTTCATGGGTATCTCGGATTTCCTGCCGCATTCTGGAGCTCATGGGTTTCCCCCTTCTTCCTTGTTATTCGCCATTCGGAGCAAATCGAACCGGGACGCGCTCTTCAGCAGGCTTTCGCCGCGCATCGGGAACTTGGCGCCGCGGATTTCGTCCAGGCCGAGCAAATACGCGCCGACTACAGGTTCGTATAAAGCGTCGACAACGTTCGCCTGGGGCGCTTCCATCGCCAGCTTCCCGGCGATCGACCGCTGCAGGATCCGGTCCTTCGCCTTGAAAATGCTGCCCGACAGCACCACGTCCGTCCGCAATCCGGCATCGCCGATGCGGCGGAGCCCCGCGATGGCGTAACGCGCGACCGATTCGCCGTGCCGTTCCAGGATGCCGACCGCGGCCGGATCGCCGGCCCTCGCCGCTTCGAAGACGAGCGGCGCGGCGTCTTTGTACGGCCGCAGCTTCCCGTTGATCCGGCGGAATAGCAGTTCGTCTACCGTGGGGACGCGGTAAAAACCGAGGACGAGCCCGGTTAAGCGGGTGGGCGGGCCGATGCCGGCGTGCGCGTTGCAAACCGCGACGACCGCGGCTTTGCCGATCGACGTTCCGCCCATGTCCTCGTCGTTGACGTAGTATCCAAAGATAAACCGCCCGCCGTCCGGCGTCTGCACGGCGGCGTTAAAAGCGGTGCCGGCGCACAGCACGACGCCGTGGCCGGCATCCGTGCCGCCGCGCTGCGCGATGACGCAGTCGTTGCATACGCGCACGGAAGGGACGCCGATCGTACGGATCAAGGCGTCCTCCAGCAGCGGGTATTCGTAATCCCAATCGGCGCCGGTCAGCCCGCCGACCAGCAGCGCGATATCGGCAGCCGACGCGCCCGCCTGGCGCATGGCCTCACCGCACGCCGACCGGACCATGGACATCGCCATGTCCATGCCGTCGCTGGAGTGGCAGGCTCCCCCGGCGTACCCGACGCCGAGAATCCGGCCCGCGTCATCCCCGACAAGGGCGGCCGTCTTGGTGGAGCCTTGATCGACCGCGAGCAGGAAGGCCATGCCGCTCACCGGTTCCCGAAAAATCGGGGCAAGTACGCTTGGTTCGCATCGAGCAGTTCGTCCAGCAGCGGCACGGCGATCTCGTACTCGCCGACGAGCGGGTTCGCCATCAGCGCCTGCAGCGCCTTTTCCTTATCGCCGTGGACGGCGGCTTCGACCGTCAGCTGCTCGTAATTTTTCACGGCGCTGACCAGTCCCCAGCCGAACGCGGGAATGTCTTTCAGCGGAATCGGATGGATGCCTTTCTTGTCCACCTTGCAGGCGATCTCCACGACGGCGCCCGGCGGCATGAGCGGAACCGCGCCGCGGTTCGGCACGTTCACGACGCCCCACATGTCCGTGTCATTGTGGAGAGCTTCCATGATGCCGAGCGCGACCTCGGAATAACCGCCGCCGCCCCGCTTGGCGAGCGCCGCCGGTTTTTCGCGCTGATTCGGATCGGCATACGCCTCGAACACTTCCTTTTCCAGCAACTGAACCTGCTCTCCGCGCGTGAGCGGCGCTTCCAGCTGCTCCTTGACCCGGGCCTTCCGATGATAGAAATATTGCAGATAAGGGCTGGGCAGAATCCGGAGATGCTTGACCATTCCTCTGTCCAGGCTGAACGTCTTGTCGGCCGCCAGGTCGAATTCCTCGTCCGTGATCGGACGGCCGTCGACCGTAATGTTCCAGGCGTAGTTGAGGTGGTTCAATCCGTAGAAGTCGTACCGGACGGAAGCCGGATCGACGCCGAGCGCCTTCGCCGTCCAGTAACGCGGGAACAGGCCGCCCGAACAGAGGCCGGCCATGTTCGCTTTCGAATATTTCGTGACGGCCTCCGTCACGAGGCCGGCGGGATTGGTGTAGTTGATGATCCAGGCGTCCGGGCTGTACCGCTCGACGTCCCGCGCGATGTCCAGCATGACGGGGATCGTGCGCAGCGCCTTGGCGAAACCGCCGGCGCCCGTCGTTTCCTGGCCGATCAGGCCGTGCTTGTTCGGGATTTTCTCGTCGAAAATGCGGGCCGCGTTGCCGCCCACGCGAATTTGCACGTTCACGAAAGCGGCGCCTTCGATCGCGTCCCGGCGGTCGGTCGTCGCGCGGATGCGAACCGGGAAATCCAGAAATTCCGCGAACCGCGTGCAAAAGCCGAGCATGATCTCGAGCCGCTTGGGGTCGATGTCCATCAGCACGATTTCCGAAATCGGAAGCCGGTCTTTCATTTTGGCGAAACCTTCGATCAATTCCGGGGAATAGGAACTCCCCGCTCCGATAATCGCAACTTTCAAACCGCTCACGAATCTCACTCTCCCTAGTTTGGATAGCCTCGCGGACCGAGGCGGCCGATTACCCCAGCATCGCCGCGGCGACGGACAGACTGGCCACGTCGCCGACGATTTCCCCGAGTCCGGCCGGGACGACCTGACAAGCTTTCCGATTGATGGACAGCGCCTCCCGCTCCAAATAATCCTTCACGATCGGTTCGAGAATGGAGAGCTGCCGCCCGTAAATGCTGCCGATGACGATGCGCTCCGGATTCAGCAGATCCACGAGAATGGCCAGCCCTTGCCCGAGCCGCCGGCCCACTTCGCGGTAAATCTCGAGCGCGAGCGGGTCGCCGTGCTGGGCCGCTTCCCCGACTGTTTGCGCCGTGACGTCGTCCAGTTCGGAGGCCGCCGCGCAGAACGACGGCGGATTCCCTTCCTCGATCGCGGCCTTCGCGCGGTCCTTGGCGAGCAAGGCAATGCCTCCGCCGCTGCAGAAGCCTTCGAACGAGCCCGCCTTGCCGTAGCCGAGGGGCCCGTCGTCCGCGAGCCGGATGTGGCCGACTTCCCCGGCCATGTCGTTCGTCCCGGCGTATAACTGCCCGTTCAGGATGAGTCCGGCGCCCATGCCCGTGCCGAACGTGAGGAACACCATGTTGCTGCAGCCTTTGCCCGCTCCCCATTTCCATTCCGCCAGCGCGCAGGCGTTCGCGTCGTTCTGCAGGCCCACCGGGACGCCGAACCGCTCCCGGACCGGGGTGACGCAGTCGATGCGGTCCCAGCCGGGCAAGTTCGGCGGCGACAGGACGATGCCCGACCGGCTGTTCAGCGGACCCCCGCAGCTGATGCCGATCGCTTGCAGCGGCTCTTCGGAATGTTTCTCCGCGAGCAGCCGCTCCATCGTATCCATTAACGCAGCGAGCGTCTCCTCCGGCGTAGGGGGAGTCGGGAAGCTTTGCCGGACCAGCAGTTCCATCCCCTGCTCCTTCACCCTGCCGAGCGTGACGGCGCATTTGGTTCCCCCGATGTCCATGCCCCCAAGAAGTGTCATGACGCGAAAAACTCCTCTTCCACCATAATGCAGAGCGCGTGATAAATCGGCAGGTGCCGCTCCTGGATGTCCGGCGTCGAGTCGTACGGGACGCGGATGGACACGTCGCAGAGATCGTTCATCCGTCCGCCGGAGCGGCCGGTCAGCCCGATCGTCCGCATGCCGATCGCCTTGGCCACGCGAAGGGCGTGCAGGACGTTCGCCGAGTTGCCGGACGTGCTGATTCCGAGCAGGACGTCGCCCGCCTGGCCGTAACCGTAAACCTGTTGGGCGAAAGCCAGGTCGGGCGCGGCATCGTTGGCGTAAGCGGTGGATAACGCCGCGTGGCCGACCAGCGAAATCGCCGGCAAGGCGCCCTGCAGGTACTTGGAAATATAAGCGGCGGATTCCCCGTCCACTGCGGCGAGCTTCTCCCGGAACGCTTCCGGGACGGGCCGCTGCTTCAGGAACCCCTTCATCAATTCGCCCACGATATGTTCCGCGTCGGCGGCGCTGCCGCCGTTGCCGCATACGAGAAGCTTGCCTCCGTTCCGGAAACCGGTCCGGAGAATTCGGTACGCTTGCTCGATCTGCTCCGAATTCGCTTGCTGCAATTCCGGATATTTGGCGTACAGCTTCCCGAGAATCGGATTCATCGCCGTTTCCCCCTCTCCGATGTTCGTTTCCGTCTGGATGGTTTTCCGTTTTATAAGTTCAACAAATGGTCTAAGGCTTTGAGGAAAAAGTCCGGTTTGCCGAAGCTGCCCGATTTCAGCGCGAGCAGCATCGGCCTTTCCCCGAAGGTCAGGCAGGACGGCAGTCCCGCCTCGATCTCGGAGACGATGCGCATGCCCCGCACGCCGAGCCGGGCGCAGACCGCCGCCGACGTATCGCCTCCGGCGACGATCGCCCGCCTCTGCCCGGTCGCCTCAAGCACCTGGGCCGTCAGCTCCGCGAGCGAGCCCGAGACGATCCGGGACACCTCGGTGTTCGACAATCCCCTCTGCCCGCCGGCGGCTTTCGTCCGGTTTACTTGCTCCGGGTCGTTCGCGGAATGGACCGCGACGTGCTTGCCGGAGCGCATGAGGCCGGCGATCTCCTCCGCCAGCGAAGCGATCCGCGCCAACCGGGTTTCCGGCTCCAAGAGCGGCAGGGTGTCCAACTCGACGACGCGGATGCCCGCCGCTTTCAGCTCGGAGAGCTGCGCCGCGGTCTGCGGCATCAGGCTACCGGCCGCGATGAACAGGCCGGCGTCCGTGCGTTCGGGAAGCGAAGGCGGCTTCGCCTTCGGAGGCGACGTCTCCGCTTCCAGCAACGCCAGCTCCTCGGACAAGGCGGAGCTGCCGCAGAGTACGCGCTCGCCGCTCGCCGCTTCGGCGATCGTCCGCAGCGAGGCCTGGTCGGCCACGTCCAGAATCAAGTAGCCGCCGGCCCGCTTCCGTTCCGCGATCGCCCGGCGCAGCGCCTCCGCCCCCTGGTCGATGACCGGCTGGTGGATCTCGGAGACATTGCGGCGGGTTTGGGCGCCCAGGATGCCGGACAGGTCGGAACGGGTCATCGGATGCACGGGATCGGCGCGGAACTCCGATTCTTCGAGCTTCTTGCCGTGGACGTAATGGATGCCGTTCTTCGTCGTGCGGCCGTTCTTCGGAAAGCCCAGCACGACGACGGCGAACGGTTCGTCCAGCGCGTCCAGCATCGCGTCGAACTCCGCGCCGATATTGCCGCGGAAGACGGAGCAGGTTTTATTCACGAACCGGGTGCACCCCAGACGCCGCAACTCCCGCGTCGCCTCCTGCACTTTGGCGTACGCGGTCTCCGCCGGATCGAAACGCGAGTCCGTGTCGAGAATGACGACGTCGGCTTCGTCCAGATTCGGATACGGTTCGCCTCCGGACGCGAAACTGTAGACATGGGCGGCATAGCCCGCTTTCGCGAACATGAGGCCGATGTCGCCCGCGCCGGTGATGTCGTCGGCCACGACGCCGATCATGCGTCCCACCTCCGGCGGGGACGGTATCCCGAACGTTCCAGGAAATCGTCGACGACGCCGGCCGGAAGCCGGTTCAATCGGGCGCCCGACGACTGGGCGACGACCCACATGCGGCAAGCGGTCTCCAGCGTCTGGAGCGCCATTCTCGCTTCCTTCGCCGACGTGTCGTAAACGAGCACCCCATGGTTTTCGAGCAGCAGCACGTTCGCCTCCCGCGCTTTTCGGCGCACCGCCTCGCCCAGATCGGCCGAGCCGGGGTGGCAGTAGGGCACGCGGACCACGCGCTCCAGATAGTACATCGTCTCTACGAACAAATCCGACGGTAGCTCCAGGTCCGAGCAAGCGAACAGCGTACTGTAAAACGGCGAGGCGTGCAGGACGGCGCCGATCTCCGGACGGCTCTCGTACACCGCCCGGTGCATCGGCATTTCCTTGGACGGTTTCTTCGCGGCCGGATCGACGAGCGTCCCGTCGAACCGGCATTCCACCAAGTCCTCGTCCGCGAGCTCGCCGAGAAACGTCCCGCTGGCGCTGATCATGTACGTATCCTCGCCCGTGCGGGCGCTGATGTTCCCCGCGTTCCCCCACGCCAAACCGTATTGCATCATATAAAGGCCGGTTTCCCGAAGCTGCCGTCTTGCCGTTATCGCGTCCAACATCGAGACTCCACCGCCTTCCTCAGCCCATCGTTATCGTTTCGAAATTCCATCCCGACAGCTCGAGCTTCCGCTCTCCCGCCGCCACGCCGCTCCAATCGACTTCGATCGCCCGGCGTTCGCCGGGCAGCAGCGTAAAATCGTTGTCCGAGAAGTAGGCGTATCCGCCGGCGCCCAGCGGGCGCGCGTCTTCCAGACGCACTTGCAGCGCCGCGCTGCCCCCCGGATTGGAGAGCTCCAGCAGCCAGCCGTCCCCTTCGCGGTCCCGTTTCGTGACGCGCACTTCCGTTTGAGGCAAGGCGAACATCGGCCGCATGTCTGCCGACCGGCTGAACGTGTAGCGATTGTCCGCCAGCAGCCGGCCCGACGCGTCGGTCAGCTCCAGCGAAAGGAAGAACACGTCGTCCCGCATGCCGTCTAGCGCCGCTTCGATGCTTCCGACTTGCACCGGCTTCCGGGACGGAATCGTCACGCCGCCGGAGCCTTCCCCGTACGCCGTGCCGCTCGCCCCGGCCAGCCGCCAGGAGGCGACGATCCCTTCCAGGGGCAGCTTGGACGAGCTTACCGTCCACAGCTCGGCCGTGAACCGTTCGTGTCCGGCCCATGCCATCCGGTCGAAGCGGGCCGTGATCGCCGTCTCCCGGTACGCCCGGGCAACCGAATAATAGACGGCTTTCGGATTCGCGTAATAATCGAGCGCCGACGTGCACCAAGCGTTCGGGAACGGTTCGTTGAACTGCCACGGCAGCGTGCCGCTGCTCTGCCACTTCCGCCGGCGGTTCGCTTCGAGCGCGTAGCCGAGCCCGGCAGCCTGGAGGAATTGGCTCGCCCGGACCATCGTCAGGACGTCCTTGATCTCCCCGCCGAACGATTCCTGCACCAGTTGCTCGTTGTTCCACCAAGAGCCCCGGTGGAAATACACCGGATTGTCCTTGCCCGCGGGCCATTGGTTCGGGGCCGAGATCGTCGCGTTCAGCGCCTTGAGGTTCGTCATGCCCTCGACGCCGAACTCGCTGTGCAGCAGGGACGTTCCGCGGTTGTACAGCGTATAGTGGGCGGTCAGCCCCTGGTGCTCCCACGGACCGTGCACGTCGTGCATGCCCGTCGGGTCGTTTTCGATATTTTCGAGGCTGTTCATGAACAGTCGACCGCTGGGGGAAGTCGGCAGCCAGAGCGCGCCGGGATGCAGCCGCCGCACCGCGTCCTTGAGCACCGCGAGCACCGGTTCGTCGTCGTCCAGCGGCGACCCGTCGTCCGCCTGCAGCTCGTTGCCTCCGCACCAGATCGCGAGCGACGGGTGATTCCGCTTGCGCGGGACAATCGCCTCCGCCTCCCGGGCCATCAGCTCCAGGAATTCCGGATCGGTGCTCGGCTTGTTCGCGATGCCGGAGCTCGATTGGATGAATTCCTGCCACACCAGGATGCCGTAACGGTCGCAAAGGTCATAGAAAGCTTCCTTCTCGATCAGGCCCCCGCCCCAGATCCGAAGCAGGTTCACGCCCGCGCGCCGCGCCAGCTGCAGCAGCCGCTCCAGCTTCTCCGGCCGGGGCACGCCGTACATCACGTCGATCGGCACCCAGTTCCAGCCCTTGATGAACGTCGGTTCGCCGTTCACGACCAGCTTGTAGGGCTTCGCGCCGTCGTCCGGGGTGTCGTTGCGTTCGAATCGCACCTCGCGGATGCCGAACTTGACCTCGCGTTCCGCGGAGGGCGATGTCCCGCCAACTTCGGTCACGGTCAAGCGGGCTTCGTACAAAGGCTGCTCGCCCGAGCCGTTCGGCCACCACAGCTGCGGGTCCGGCAGCTCGATCATCGCGTTCAGCCGCGTTTCTCCGGCCGCGACCGCATGCCGGCTTTGCGCGGAGGCGACGGTACGGCCATCCAGCGACAGCGCGACGTTCGCCTCGACGACCGCCGCCCGATCCGAAGCCAAAGCCGAGGAAACCGATACATAGGCGGCTCGTGCATCATCCGACAGCTGCGGCCGCACGTAGACGTCCTCCAGCAGCACCGGCCCGGTAACTTCCAGGTACACGTCGTCCCAGATGCCCTGGTGGATCATGCGCGGACAGAAGTCCCACCAGTACGTCATCCGGCTTTTATGCGTGCGCACGTAACGCGTTTGGCTCACTTGCGGCTGTTCGTCCGGCGCTTTCTCGATCACGACGGCCAGCAGGTTGTCCTCGCCATACCGCAGTTCGCCGCCGACTTCGAACACCGCCGGCGTATACATGCCTTCATGCGTGCCGAGTTGCTTGCCGTTCAGGAAGAATCGGGCTGCGTAATCGACCCCTTCGAAATGGAGCCGGATGCGTTGCCCGCGGAGCTTCTCGTCCACGGGAAACCATTTTTTATACACCCACGTGCGCTCCGGCACCCATTCGGCCAGCAGGCTGTTGCGCTCGAAATACGGATCCGGCGTTTCGCCGTTTTGCCAGACGTCGTGGAGAACCGTGCCCGGCACGGTTCCTTTCCGCCACCAGCGGACGTCCTTGGAGTCCGGCTTCTCCGCGTCGCGCCATACCCAATCCTCGCCGACGAAATCCTTGAACAGCCAGTCGCTGCCGTTCAGGCTGATCCGGCCGTTCAACCCCGGTCACCTTCCATTTCGAGCAAATTCGTCTCGACGGCCGGCGCGTTCGGGTCCGCCGGGATCCGCAGCGTTTTGATCTCGCAGGGACCGAATTCCGCCTCCACCGTCCGGTTCCATTGCGGGAAGCGCAGCACGGCTTTCGTCGTCTTCTTGGCCGACTCGTAGCAGCGCACGATGAGGTCGTCGTTGTCCTCGGCCTTCTTCACCGCGCTGACGATGATGTTGTCCCGGTCCACCGACAGGTACGAATCCTTCTGCGGCAGGGGCCCTTGGTGATACGTCTCGATGATCGCGACCGGCGGCTGGTTCAGCTCCAGCGTGCGTTTCACCGTGCCGGCCGTCTCCCAGCTGCCTTGATGCGGCAGCAGGCGGTACCGGAAGGTCTGGATGCCTTGGTCGATGAACGAATAGTGGCCGTCCTCGTCCGGCACGCGCGGCACGTGGTGCGCGTAGATCGGGCTGCGCAGCACGGTCAGGGCCAATTCCTTGTTTAGCATGCTGTAGCTGTATTTCGCGTCGTTGATCAGGGACAGGCCGTACAACGAGCCTTCGCCCCGGATGATGCCGGTATAGTCGACCCAGCCTTGCCCCGGCTCTTCTTCGCCGTTATGCTCGCGTTCCTTGAAGCCGTAGGGGATTTCGTAGGTCTGCTTGGTGAATTGCAGGTTGATCGGGAACACGAGCTTCAGCGCTTTGAAATGCTCGCGCCAGTCGACCGTCACTTTCACGTCGATATAGTCCAGGTCGCGGTACATCGTGAAGTCTTGCACGAGCGTCGAACGGCCGTATTCGCTCTTCGCGCGGATGACCGATTTGACCGGCCCGTGCTCGACGCGGCGCACGCTGCGCGCCTTGAATTCGCCGATCTTGTCTTGGAAATGGAACACGTCGTGGCTCCACGTATCCGACTTGTCCTCGATGACCGCCGGCACCGCGGCCGGTCCGTCGAACACGTCGAAGCCGGCTTTTTTGTCGTGCAGACGGGAGATGAAGCCCGTGTTCGGATCGAATTCAAGCCGGAAGCGGTCGTTCTCCATCGAATAATCGTTCGAATGGACGGACGGCGCCGCCAGCTTGGCCGGACCGTCTTCGCGGTTCAGCACCTTGTAAACGCGGTACCCCATCGGGGGCAGTTCGGCGATGAAGCTGATGCGCCACCGGCCGTTCGCCGTGGCGAGCGACTGTACGAGCTGGTACGGCACCTGCTTGCCCGTCTCGTCGACCAGCACCGTGTAATCGCGGATCGGCGAAATCTCGACCTCCACGTTCGCCCGGCTTTCCCAAGCGTGCGGATTGAACACGACGATCGGCTTCATGCCCTCTTCCTGCTCGATCCCGACGTTCCAGGAAAACGATTGGACCGCGTAGTTGAGGCCGCGCTCCGCGATCGACATCGCCTCGCCGTGCATGTTGCGGGCATCCTCGTAGGCGGGCTCGATGCTCGTGCCGGCCAGGATGTCGTGGAATTGGTTGAACAGCACGTTTTTCCAAGCGCGGTGGAAGTCCTTCGGGTATTTCTGCCCGTTCACGCGCTCGGCGAGCGCGGACCACTTCTCCGCCAAGATCAGCTTGTTCTCCGCCTGCCGGTTCCACATCTTGATGCCGCTGTGCGCGGCGTAGCAGCCGCTGGCGTGATGCTGGAGGTCGTCGTGAACGACGGGATGCTCCAGTTTTTCGACTTTCTTGAAAAAGTCGAGCGGCGAAGCGAACGTGAGGCGCGGGAACGAGGGATCGGCGTCCATGCGCCGGATGCTCTCGATGTTTTCCTTCGTCGGGCCGCCGCCGTGGTTGCCCACGCCGTAGAACACCATCAGGTCGTCCACCGGTTCCTTCAGCTCGCCGATGCAGCGCTCGACGTGTTTGTCCAGGTCTTTGCCCCAGGTGCAATATTCGAAAGGCAGCCGGTAAGCCAGCACGCGGGAGCCGTCGTCGGACTCCCAGACGAACGTGCGGGAAGGCAAGCCTTTTTCGTTCGGCATCGGGCGCATCATGACGTAGTAGTCCATGCCGCTTTTCTTCAGGATTTGCGGCAGCATGCCGTGGTGGCCGAAGCTGTCCACGTTGTAGCCGATTTTCGACATGACGCCGAATTTCTCGAGGAAGTAGCGCTGGCCGTACAAGCCCTGGCGCACGAACGATTCGCCGCCCGGGATGTTGCAGTCCGGCTGGATCCACCAGCCGCCGCAGAGGTGCCAGCGGCCCTCGCGGATGCGCTGGCGGATTTCCTCGAACATTTTCGGCTCGTTCTCCTCGACCCACTCGTAAAACGCGGCCGAGCTGGACGTGAACACGAAGTCCGGGTATTCGCTCATGCGGTCCAGCACGGAGCGGAACGTCGCTTTCGTCTCCTGGACGCCTTCTTGCCATTGCCACAACCAGACCGGATCCAAATGCGCGTTCCCGATCATGTACAGCTGCTTCTCTTTCATCCACGATCCCTCCAATGGGTCTGTCTGTAATCGGCTGCTCCTACTCCCGAACCGTCACGAGCGCTTCCGCCAGCTGGCCGAAGCGCGCGCCGTCCACCGTGACGTCCGCGGCCACCCGTTGGCGCCGCCCCGGCGTCCCCGGGGTGACGCGGAACTTGGCGCGTCCCCATTCGCCCGGCGGCAGCGTCACGACCGCCGCTGCCGGTTCCACGGTCCACCCGGGCGGCGCGTGGAGGCGAACCTCCGCGCGGGCTTCGCGCCGGTACGGGTTTTTCGCTTCCGCCTCCATCTCGAACGTCTGCCCTAAGCGGACGCGGGCTTGGTAAGGGGTGAGACGCGCGCCCGCGCCTTCGGCGCCGAAGTCGACCTCCTCCAGCGGGAGCAGGTCCCGATGAATCCGCGCCAGCTTCTCCCCCCGCTCGGCCAACTCCTCGTAGTAGCCGGGCTGTACCCGCAGCGGCGACCAATGGCCGGTGCAGATCCAGTCCGGCCGCAGCTTCGCGTACAACGCGGCGCTGTCCGCGAAATCGTCGATCCGATAGCGGTTCGGATAGACGTAATTTTCCATGATGCCTTCCCCGCCATGGTACTGGTCGCCGGCAATCAGCACCCGCTTGCCGTCGACTTCGAGGAAAATCGCGACGGCGTAAAGCGTATGTCCCGGCAGCGGATACAGCGTGAATTCGTACTCTTCCCAGCGGATCGGCTCTCCGAGCCCCAACTCCCGGTCGACCGGGATCGGGTCGTACCAGAGGCAGGGCAAATCGTAAAACTCCGGTCGGCGCAAAATATCGGAGAACGCGACCGCCGCCCACACCTGCGCGCCTTCTCGGTCCCGCAGCAGGTTCAGGCCGGCGACGTGATCGTCGTGGTAATGCGTCGGCACGACCGCGTCGATCTTCGTGACGCCATACTGCTTCTTGAGCGCTCCGAGCGTATACAGCCAAGGTCTGCGCGAGGACCGTTCCGTGCCGGCCGGCAAGCCCATGAGGAAATCGTGGCCGAAGTCGAAATAGAGCGCTTTGCCGCTCTTCGACAGCAGCACGTAATGGTAGGCGAAGCTGGTCCGGTTGCGGAGCAGGTGCGGCGTCACCTCTTCGAAAGGCCGTTCCCTCAGGTTCAGCAAGCCTTCGAACTGCCGGCGGAAGCGCAGCAGCTCCCAGAGACGTTCAACCAGCAAGTCGATCGCTTCCGACGGCTTTTCCATGACATGGCCATGCGAGGGAAGCAGCAGGTCCGGGCCGCGGTCTTTCAAGTCCAGCAGCGACAGCACGGAGTGGGCCAAGCCCTCCCCGCCGCCGTACGACCAGTGCGTCGCCGCCAGCGACCAGACTTGGCCGGGACCGTAGATCAAGTCGCCGGTGAACGCGACCGCGCGGCCGTCGATTCGGGACAGGAAACTGACCGAGCCCACCGTATGGCCGGGCGTCGGCACCACCGTCAAGTCGACGCCCGCATGGCGCACCGTTTCGTAATCCTTCAGCGTCCCGGCGATCGGCACCGGCTCGAGCGGCGAGAAGCGGTCCTGACGGACATTGTAGTTATTCATCAGTTCCCGGGCCTGCCAATACGCGTCGACTTCCGCGAACAGCTCCTGCTCGTTGTGGGGCACCCAGATCGGGATGCCCGCCCGGACGGCCCGTTCCAGCCCTTGCGCCTGGTCGCGGTGGTGATGCGTCATCAGGATCGCGGCCACCCGCGTCACCCCGATCTCCGCCAGCCGGTCCAGGATCTCTCCGCTGCCGAAATCGACGAGCACGGCTTCGTTGCCGTTCCTCGCCGCGTAGACCTGGCACGTATCCCGGAACGAATATAGGTTTTCGGACAGTCGTTGGAACATGTTCGGTGCCTCCTCGTTCTGGCGAATCAGGCGAATCAGGCGGTCCGGACGGGGTCGTCGGAACCGTCCCAGCCGTTCTCCCCGTTAAAAACCGGGACGCTCCCGCGTTGGACGCTTTCGGCGGCGAAAAGGAACATCGCCGTCGACCAGGATTGGCCGCCGTAGCCCATGGGGCGTCCGGACAAGCCGTGGAACCACTCGTTGAACTCCCATTCCCGCCGTTTGCCGAGCCGGTTCATTTCCGCCAGCTTGCCGAGCTGGTATTCCGCCTCCGCGTACCTGCCCGCCTTCACGAGGGCGGCCACGTAAAATCCGCCGATGAACGGCCAGGCTCCTCCGTTGTGGTAATGGTTCGGCAGGTTGAGGTTGCGGACGCGGTAATAATCGCGCCAATCCTTGTCGCCCGGCTGGATCGGCGGATACAGGCAGCGGACCGGGAACGGCTCGTTCAAGCCGCAGCCGTGGATGTAATCGAGGATTTTGTCCGCCTGCTCCGCGCTTGCCACGCCGAACAGAATCGCGAGCAGGTTGCCCAGCGTATCGAACCGGTCGGCGTAATCCCGGAATCCCATATAAGGCAAATAGAACGGCCGTTCCACCAGCTCCGTGTGCACGCGCTTCAGCGGGTACAGCCATTCCTTCCGCTCGTTCGCCACCCACTCCAGGTCGAGCGGCCGCTCCGGTCCGACCCACAGCAGCGCGTTGATCTTGCGCCGGACGTCGACCGCGCTCACCCGATACGCCTCGGACGGCTGGCCGAGCGCTTCGGCCATCTCCGCCATGCCCTTCCATGCCGCGTAATACAGCACGTTGTCGTACAGCACGTTATAGCGGTTGGCGAACAGGTCGGCCCAATCCATCGCTTCGTGCACTTCCAGCAAGCCGCATTCGTTGGAATCCTGGTATCGCAGCCAGAGCAGAGCCTTCTCCAGGCTGGGCCACGCCTCCCGCAGCTTGGCGAGGTCCTTGCCGATCCGATAGGCGTAGTAATGCCCCACGATGTACCACAAATTCCCGTCCACGCAACCCGCGTGGATCGTGTCCTCGACCGCGGCGCCGGTCTTGCCGCCCGGCTCCAGCTTTCCTCCGTGCGCGATCAGCGCCGGATCCTCCACGTCCGTGAAGCCGACGTTATGCGGGATTTTCCCGAGCGCGCTCTGGAAACGGCGAAGCGTGTCCAGCGACCGGCCGTGGATCGCGGCGCCTTCTTCGGCGGAGGCAAGCATCAAGCCGAAGCCGCAGATCATGCTGTCCCGCGCCCATACCTGCCGGTAGGCCTGGTTCGAGCCGAGCAGCCCCAGCTCGCCTCCGTTGCCGAGCAGCGTGCTCTCCGCATGGTTCCAGGCTTCCCGCACCAACGTTTTCCAAGCCTCGTCCGCCATCGTCGTTCTCCCCGTTTATCCCGCGAAAACCGCGGCTTTGCCTTTGCTGCCGAGGAAATTCGCGATTTTGTCGGCGACCGTGCGCTCGACGGCGGCCCGGCCGAGTTCGAGCGACTCCGGACCCAGCGCCTTGCATTCCGCGTTGGTCAGCCGCTCTTCGCGCCCAAGCGCGCCGAGGAATGCCAGCTCGAGGTCGGTCGCGATGTTCACCTTGCTGACCCCTCCGCCCGGCAGCGCGATCGCTCTGGCCATCATCTCGGCCGGCACGCCGGAACCGCCGTGCAGCACCAAGTGCACCGGAGTGAGCGCGCGGATGGCTTGCAGGCGGCCGTAGTCGATTTTCGGCTCGCGGACCATGTAGACGCCGTGCGCGGTGCCGCAGGAGACGGCCAGCGCGTCGACTTTCGTCTGCTCGGCGAAATACCGGGCTTCCCGCGGATCGGTGTACAATTCCTCGTCTTTGTCCGTCTCCACGAAATCCGTCGTGCCGATCATGCCGAGCTCGGCTTCCACCGAGACGCCGCGGGCGTGCGCGTACTCCGCCGCTTCGCGTGAGGCGGCGATGTTGTCTTCCAGGCTTTTCTCGGAGGCGTCGATCATGACCGACGTGAAGCCCGCTTCGATCGCCTCGACGATCGTGCCCATTTCCTTGGTATGGTCGAGATGAAGGACGATCGGAACGGTGATGTTCTCGCCGCGCACGCGGGCATAGAACTCTTCTCCGAATTCGGCGGGCGTGATGCCGTAGCGCGCGAGCTCCTTTTGCGAAATCTGCACGATCGCGGGCGACTGCGATTTCTCCGCGGCGCGCAGCACCGGCAGGATCATCGGCGTGTAACGGGGGGAGAAAGAACCCGTCGCGTATCCGTGTTTCTCGGCCATTTCCAACGCTTGCTTCAGGGTGATCACGTTCGAGGGTCTTGCCTGGCTCATGTACATCCACGCTCTTTTCTGTAGGAATATCTTCAGATGATCGTCTTGGAATAACGTCGTAAAGGTTGTTGCATCGGGACGTAAACTTCTTCGTACAGGCGTCGGTATTTTTCGAACGCGGCGGCATGCGGTTCGACGACGTCTTCGCTCCGCCGATCCGCCGCGGCCGTCATCGCTTGTTCCAGGTTCCCGTACACGCCGGCGCCGATGCCCGCCAGCATGGCGGCGCCCAGCAGCGCCGTTTCCGGATGGTCCGCGACGCGGATCCGGCGGCCGGACACGTTCGCCTTGATCTGCAGCCAGTGCCGGTTGCGTACGCCGCCGCCTGTCGCGACCGACTGTTCGATCGCCATGCCGGCGATCCGTTCCGCCGCGCGGCGGATCGATTCCATCTCGTAGGCCGTGCCTTCCAGGACGGCTTTGAGCAGATCCGCTTGCCCGAGCCGGGCGGTCAATCCCAGGAACGCCGCTTTCGCGTCGGGATCCGGAAGCGGCGCCCCGCTGCCGGACAAGTAGGGAAAATACACGATTCCGCTCGGCTCCTCCAAGGGCAAGCCGCTGAGCAAATCCGAAATCTTCTCGTAACCCGGCGAAGCATCCGACAACGCCGAGCGAAACCATTCGACGGATCCGCCCGACGCGGAGAGCCCGCCCATCCAGAACATCCGGCCTTCCGCCGGATGGAGGCCGAACGAGAGGCCCGACGCGAAGTCGCGCTCCGTCAGCCCCCGTTCGGGGAGGACGCCGACAAGCGTCTCCGCGGTGCCGATCGAGTCCATCACCGTGCCCGGCCGGACGACGCCGGCGGCGACGCTTGCCGCCACGTGATCGTGACCGGCGATCGCGACCGGCACACCGGCGGGCAAACCCGCGGCCGCCTCCGCCTCCTTCGTTACCCGGCCGACCGCCGTCCCGCTCGGCACCGCTTCGGGAAAGAGCGATGGACGCAGGCCGAAATGGCCGATCCATTCCCGGTCCCATTCCTTGCGGTCGATGCGGAACGCGTACGTCCGGGCCGCCAGCGTATAGTCGGTTGCCAGGGCGCCGGTCAGCCGGAAGGCCGCGTAGTCGGCGGCCGACAGCCAGACGGCGCGTTCGAGCGCAGAAGGCTCCTTTTCCTTCAGCCACAGCAGCTTCGCCAGCCCGTATTTGAAGCTGGACCGAAGCCCCGTCGCCGCGAAGCGCTCGAGCGGATCGCTGTCCGCCTCGACGAGCTCCGCCTGGGGTTTCGCGCATGGAGAATACCAGGGGATCAGCGGCGTCCGCGCCCGGCCGTCTTCGGCGTCCACGAGCAGTCCGGTCTCCGCCATGCTCGTCACGCCTACGGCGGCGACGCGTCTCGCCGCTTCGGGCGGGACCGCCTCGCGGATCAAGGCCGCGAGGTCTTCCCACAGCCGTTCCGGGTCGTAATACTCCAGGCCCGATTCGGCGTATTTCCGCGTATTCGCCTTGGCCGATCGCAGCAGGCGGCCGTCTTCGGCGAACAATGCCGCCTTGCAATGGGTCGTGCCGATATCGAGGCCGAGCAGCAGCCGATCCTCGCCCATGTCAGCCTGCCGAATCCGCCATCGTCCGGGCGACATGCGCCAAGCCGAGGCGCGGGCTGGTCAGGAATTTCGGGCGCAGCGGCTCCGGCAGCGACGGGAGGACGCGGGCCATCGAAGCCTGGGCCAACACGACGACGTCCGTCTCCTCGGCCAACCGAAGCAACAGCTCGGCCAGCACGCGGTCGTGGCCTTCGCGGTCGCCGTCCATCAGCAGCCGGTAAGCTTCGGAGGCGAGCCCTTCCCGGATCTCGACCGTCCGGCCGGCCTCCTTCGCTTTACGCTCGATCAGGCGTTTCGTCGGCCCCAGCGTCGAAGCCAGCGTCGCGGCGACGCCGATCCGGCGGCCCGCCCGGACCGCTTCCTCCGCCATCGCCTCGTCGATCCGCAGCACCGGCACGCCGACCTCCCTTCGCGCCGCTTCCGCCGCTTCGCCGACCGACGAGCATGCGCTCAGCACGCAAGCCGCGCCTTGCTGTTCCGCGAACCTGGCGTAAGCGGTCCATCGTTCCGTTACGTCACCGACGCGCCCGCCGTTCGAGGCCAGCTGCGGCAGGATCGAATCGTCCACGAAATTCAGGACGTCCCAGCCCGGCATGATCTCCGCCGCCAGCGTTTTCAACGCTTCGACGGTCACCGGCGTCGTATGGATAATGGCCAGCTTCGGTTTCTCCATTCCGGCTCCCTCCTCCATTCGAATCCAATCTCTCTCGCTTTATATGGATGCCGCCCGCGTCCGCGGGCTTCAGAATATTCCAACGTCAGGCGCCTCTCGAGGAGGCAGGATGTAAATCCGCACCGGCGGGAAGGATGCGTCGCAAACTTCCGCCGGTGCGGCCGATACCGCCATTCAGCTGAACTGCCGCCTATTCCGTCAAGCTCGGATTATTCGACCTTAAGCTCCGGATAGGTATTCTTGACTTCTTTCTTGAACGCGGCGACTACGTCGTCGTAAGGCGTGTTGTTGTCGATGCCTTGGGAAGCGACTTTCACCCATTTGGACAGGATTTCGTCGTCGTACTTGTTCGGCTCGCGAGCCGGCATGTTCTTCATTTGCTCGGCGAAACCTTTGAGGATCAATTGGTCGCCGTACATTTCGCCTTTGAACGTGTCTTGAAGCTCGTCGAATACGGCGGCGTTGCCCGGCATGTTGCCCGTTTTCTCCAGGTTGTACTTCTGCCATTCCGGGCTGGCGACGAATTTCAGGAATTCGTAAGCCAGTTCCTTGTTCGGGGACTTCTCGTAGACGGCTTCCCAACGACCGCCGTTATACCAGCCTTCCGGCGTTTTGGCGATGCCGTATTTGCCTTTCGCCTTGCCGTCTTTGTTGTCGATCATGAACGTCGCCCAGGAAGGCATGGACGTCAGGACGACGCTGCCGTCGTTCAGCGCGCTGCCCCAGCCGGAGGACATGAAGCCCAGTTTGGCGTCAACGCCTTCACTGCGGATTTTAAGCTGCGTGGCATACGTTTCTTGCCATTTCGGATCGATGTTCAGCTTGCCGTCTTTCACCCAAGTCTCGGTATTGAAAGCTTCGATGTCGAACAGGCCGCTGGCGCCTTGGATCAGATGAACCTTGCCGCCGCTGTCCTGGGCGACTTTCTTGCCCAGCTCGATGACTTTATCCCAGCTGTCGACCATGGCGCTGATTTGATCCGGATCGTCGGTGCCGAGATATTTCTTCGCGGTTTCTTTCACGTACCAGAAGCCGCCGGGAGACGAGTTGTCGGAAATCGCGCGGAGCTTGCCGTCCGCGGAACGGCCGTAAGCCGTCACGTAAGGAACGTAGGTTTTGACGAGATCTTCCCCGCCCATCGCCGACAGGTCGGCCAGGTAAGGGGACTCCAGGAATTTGCCGATGTAGCCGTGGTCCAGGTCCATGATGTCGGGCGCGTTCTTGCCGGATTGCAGCGCCGTCATCAGCTTCGTCTGATACTGGTCGCCCGGGAACACTTGCACGTCGACCTTCACGTTCGGGTGCTTGCTCATGAATTGCTCAGCCAGGATTTTGACCTGGTCGAAATAAGTCCAGACGACCAAATTGCCCGAGAGATCCGCCGGAGCGGCGGACTGCGTCGCGGGAGCCGCGGAGCCGGAGCCGGAAGGCGACGGGGAAGCGGAAGACGCTCCTTCGCCGTTTCCTTTGCCGCAGGCGGCGAGCAGAAGAACCATCAGGCTTGCGGCTAACAACGTGGATAACCATTTTTTCGTTTTCAAACGAAATTCTCCCCTTCTCGTTCGTGTCGTAATGCGAAAGCCGACTTTTCATCCGTATGGCGCTTGCCTCAGATCGCCTCGTCCGGCGATTTCGGGCATCACCCCTTTCGCGAAGTGTTCCGATCCGTCGATCCGCTTACCCCTTCACCGCGCCGGCCGCCACCCCGCTGATGATCCGTTTGGACATCGCGGAGAAGAAGACGAGAATCGGCACGACGGAGATGACGATGCCTACGTACTGGGCGCCGAAATCGGCGGTGAACTGGGAGCGGAGGCTGGCGATCATGACGGGCAGCGTCTGCTTGTTATTGTCGAACAGCACGATCATCGGGGTCAGGAAGTCGTTCCATTTGCCGATGAAACAGAAAATCGCGTAAGTGGCCAGCGCGGGCGACAGCAGCGGCAGCATGATCCGGTGGAAAATCTGCAATTCCCCGTATCCGTCGATCCGGCCGGATTCCAGCAGTTCGTTCGGCACCGAATCGTCGGCGAATTGCTTGATCAAGAACACCCCGAAGGCGCTGCTCAGCCCGTTCAAGATCATCGGCCAGTACGTGTCGAGCATGTGGAACGTGTCCATCAGTTTGTAAAAGCCGATGATTCCGAGCTGTCCCGGTACCATCATCGTGGCCAGCACGACCATGAACAGCCCGTTTTTGAACCGGAAATTGTATTTCGAAAATCCGTAGCCGACGAGCGACGCCGTGTAGAGATCAAGCGCCGTGGCGATGACGGCGACGAAGACCGAGTTCGCCAGCCCCCTCCAGATGTTGACCGAAGCCATCAGACGCTTGTAGTTTTCGCCCAACTGGTCGCCGGGAACGAGCAGCAGCTTCTGCGCGATATCGGTGTTCGTGTGGGTGGAAGTAATGATCATGCTGTAAAACGGTATCAGACAGGTCACGGCGACGGCGATCAGGAACAGGTAGATGATCCCGCGTACGACGATCTGTTGGACTTTCATCGGACCCCCTCCTATTCCTTCAACATTCGGGTTGCTCTGGTCGTAATCGCGGTGAAGAACATGATGATGACGAAAATGCCGTAGGCGATCGCGCCGCCGTAGCTGTAATCGAACGCTTTAAAGGCCGTCTCGTACAAGTACATGATCATCGTCCGCCCCGAGTTGCCGGGACCGTCGCCCAGCATGAGCGGCGCGTCGAACAGCTGCAAGCCCCCGATGACCGAGGTGATCAAGGTGAACAGGAAGACCGGCCGGAGCAAAGGCAGCGTGATGCGCAGCGCCACTTGTTTCTTCGTCGCCCCGTCGACCTGGGCCGCTTCGAACACCTCCGTCGGTATCGACTGCATGCCGGCGATGAACACGATCAGATTGAACCCGAAGTATTGCCAGCAGATGACGGATGCCGCGATGATCCTCGACCACCATGGACTGTTGAACCAGTGGACCGGATCCTGGATCAGGCCGGCGTTCATCAGCAGCTTGTTGATGGTGCCGGTCTGCCAATCGAACATCAAGGCGAACATGACGCCCAGCGTGATCGGCGTGATGATATGGGGGAAGTAAAAGACCGCCCGGAAAAAGTGTTTGCCGCGGATGAACTTTTCGTTCAGGATGAGCGCCAGCAGCAAAGCGAGAATGAGCTGCGGCACGATGGAAAAAATCCAAATGATCAGCGTGTTGCCGATCGTCTGATAGAAGAACGTATCGTGCAGCAGCCTTTCGTAATTCGCCAGGCCGACGAACACGGGATCCGTGAACCCGTCCCACTTGGTAAAACTCAAATAGAGCGTATACAAAATCGGCACCAGTCCCATTACCGTATAAGCGATAAAAAACGGGGAAATGAACAGGTATCCGTATGCCGACTTGTTTACCTTCGTTTTCATGGCCTTCCTCCCTTTCCGTAGCGCGATGCCGATCAGCCGTTTGCTTGAAGCGTTTTCAATCCGTTTTCAAAAAGTTCGGCCTGGTCCGGAACGATTTTCGGTTCGGCATGCAGCCGCTTGAAAAACCTTTAATCTTATTAAACATAATTTAATAAGTGACCACGGACCAGCCGATTCATATCCGTATTATAGGCTCGACGGTGCAAAATGTCTAGTGAAAACCGTTCCGAAAACGGATCTTTTTTATTCATGTGTAATAACTGGAACGGCGAAAATCAGGAGGCTCCCGCCAAGAACCTCTCCAATCCGAGAATCCCCGCGCCGATGACGCCCGCCTGGCTTTTCAGGACGGAGCTTTGAAGCAGGCTGTCTTTGTGGAAGCTCGAAAAACACCGGGGCAAAGCGACTTCCTTCAGTTGGTCGAAATACGGCGGATACTCGTTGACGAGGCAGCCGCCGATCACGATGGACTCGGGCGTGATCATGTTGATGATGTTGGCCAAGGCGATCCCGACGTATCTCGCGGATTCCCGGAGAAGGTTCACGGCGAGTTCGTCCCGGCGGTTGGCCGCGCGGATGATGGCCTCCAGATCCACGGAGTCCTCCCGTTCGAAATACATCGGCGCCAGCTCGCTGCCGGTCCCCCTGCGGATTTCCTCTCCCGCGCGCCGAACGACGGCCATCCCGGACGCGACGGCCTCCAGGCAGCCGTAGTTCCCGCAATTGCACTTGGGTCCGTCGAGCTCGATCGTGCCGTGGCCGATTTCCCCCGCGCCGTACGGAAATCCTTGGTAAATTTTGCGGCCGAACACGATTCCGCTGCCGATCCCGATATCCGCGTCCACGTAGACGATGTTGCTCATCCCGCGCCCGGCGCCGTACCAAAGCTCGGACAGCGCCATCACGTTGGCGTCCTTCTCGATCCTCACCGTCATGCCGAAACGCTCCTCCAGCAGATCCCGGATCGGAACGGAAGCCAGACCCGGAAGGTTCGGAGGCGACAGGATGACGCCTTTGTTCGGATCGAGCGGACCCGGGGAAGCGAGGCCGATGCCGACGAACTTCTCCCTGGGCAGCTTGGAAAGGTCGATGATGGACTGGACGGCTTGCAGGATCGAGGCGATGAGGGCGCCGCGGTCCGCCGCGTCCGCGAGCTTGGTTTCTTCCTGCACGACCGGCGCGCCCCGGAAATTGATGACGGCCGCCTTGACGGAGAAAGCGCTGAGATGAACGCCCACGGTATACACGCCGCTCGGATTGATGTCGAGCAGGATCGGTTTCCGGCCCCCGCTCGAAATGTCGAAGCCGGCTTCCATGATCAAGCCTTCCCGGATCAGTTCGTCTACGATGTTGTTGATCGCCGTGAAGGATAAGTGGGTGCGCGCGGCGATCTCCGCCTTCGTGATCGGCCCCTGGTTCCGGATGAACTCGAGGATGACGTTGCGGTTCATGTTTTTGACGTGCCGGATGTTTTTGCCCTTGATATCAATCACTGCCATCACTCCTGCGCAGGTTCATCTTCTTGGCGCCCGCCCGGCCGAAATCCGGATACGCCCCGCAGCCGACGCCGGCGGACAAAGCCGCCCCGCAGGCCGCTTCCTCCGGAAACGCCGGGACCTCCAGCGGATACCCGAAGCTCCGTTCCAGCCTCCGGCATAACGCGCGGTTGCGGCGAACCCCGTTCCCGGACGCCACGATCGTGTCCAGCCATTCCTTGACCTTCGCCGGGAACGCGTCGTAATACCGGCGCAGCTCCGCGATCATGCCTTCCAGGAATCCGTGGACCAAATGCCGCGGCGTGAAATTCGCGGGGCCAATGTTTTCGATCGCCCCGAGCGCGCGGGGGTCCGCACGCGTCCCGAAGAAACGCGTGCGGACCGTCAGTTCGGTCCCGTCCGCCGGCGGCTCCTCGGCCAATCTATTCATGATTTCGTAAAGCTCCGCCTGTTCGGCACCTGCGAACAATGCGCCCGTTTCCCGGAAAAACCGCTCCAGGAGCGCATAGGACTTCCCTCCGCTCAACGAAGCGCCGACCAGCAAGTATCCGCCGCCGGGAAAAGGACGCGTATCGATTTCTTCCCATTGTCCATACTCTTCCGTATAGGCGGAAATCTGGGAGCCCGTCCCGACGTTCACGAGAAGCGACTTGCGGATATCGCCGACCGAGCCCAGGAAGCTGGCTTGGTTATCGCCGATCGCGCAAGCGACCGGAATCCCGTCCCTCGTGGCGCCGATCACCGCGCCCGAACGGACCGGCTCCGGCAGCAGCGCGGGATCGATGCCCGCTTTCGCCAGCGCCTCCGCGTCGAACGCCAGCGCGTCCAGCCGGTACAAGCCCAAGCTCGCCGCGTTCGTCGGATCCGTCGCCGGTTTCGATCGTCCCGCCAGCCGGGCGGCGACGAAATCCGGGATCGTGCAGAACGAAGCCGCTTCGGCCGGAACGGTGCCCGTGGCGACGTGGTAATAGTGGGTCGCCATGCCATAACCGGTCGCCACGGAATAGCCGGTCAGTCGGCGAAGCCGCTCGACGTAGGAGACATCGCCGTCGGCAAGGAGGTCCCCGCGCTGGTCCTGCCAAGTATACAGCGGAGACACCGGAATTCCCCGTTCGTCCACATACACGATGCCGTGCATTTGCCCCGTGACGCCGATTCCCCCGATATCCGGCTCGCCTTCGCGGAGTTCCCGGGCGACGTCTTCGACCGTGCGCAGAATGGCGGCCGCGTCCTGGATGAATTCCCAATCGCGGGGGGATTCCAAGCCCGACCGGTTCGGTCTCGAAACCGTTCTCGCGACTTGCCCTGTCTCGGCATCCATGAGCACGCCGCAGACGGACGTCGTTCCGATGTCCAGCCCGATGAGTTTCAACCCGCTCCCACCCTTCCGTGCTTTTTTCCTGATTGTGCCTGTCACCGCTTACAGGGAACGGATGCGAGGGCGATCAGCCGTTCGCGATTTCGGGAATCCTGCGGATGCGGGGGTCGGTGAAGATATCGTACTCGTCTCGGCTCGTGCTGGAGAACTCCGACACGATCGCTCCGTCGCCTCCGGCTTGGAACCAGTGCTTCGTGCCCGGGGGAATCGTGTACTGTTCTCCCGGATGGAGCACGACTTCATGACGGACGGTATAATACGGCTCGCTGCCCTCCGGAAGGGAAGCCCGGATGCGCTCCGCCGGTTCTCCTTCTACGTACAGGAATACGAGTCCCGCCCGGCAGCGGAACGTTTCCGTCTTCCCCGGATCCGAGCCGACCGGCGGGTGCAGATGCTCCGGGCAAGTCTGGAACGGAAACAACACCAGTTCCTTGGCGCAATAACGGTCGTTATTGACGTACGTGATCAGTTCGAGTCCTTCGAGGTTCAGCCGGTTCAATCCGAAATCGGCCACCTCGATGCGGCGCTTCTCCTCTTCCGTCAACCGGATCCCTTGATCCTCTAGCATCTTCGCCGCCCTCGCCTGCGCTTGAACGACGTCTTCCCTCTTCATCTCGATCCCTCCTATCAGGTCACTATATAGCATCCTGCCCCGGTTTGTCATCCCCGCGGGAGCTTTTCCCAACCTTTTTCAACATGGCTCGCGTCCGTATGGATCCGACTTTGAAGCTCAGCCCCCTTCAGAAGGAACCGGAAACACGCATGCTTCTTGACAAGTCGAGCAGGTTCCGTATACATTTGTATACAAATTCCACACGCATACAATTGTATACGTTGAGGAGGAAGCATGGAATGAGAGAGGAAACCCCCGGACACGGAGGGCATCGCGGACGGCATGGCGGGTATCGCGAGCGCCGCGGCCATGGGGAACATCGGGAGAAAGGCGCCCAGACGTTTCGCCGGGGCCGGGCGATCGCTTTCCTGGAGCGGCTGCAAGTCAAACGCTCCGCCTTGATTCGGCAGCTGAACCAACCGGAATACGAATCGATCAGGCCCGTCATCAGCGGCGAACTGAAAGCGGTCGACTCGATCATCCAAGAGTTCGCGCACGTATTCGAGCTTGTAGAAGCCCCCATGGGGAACGAGGAAAAAAGAGACGGAGAGGGTGCGAAAGATGGCGATTGGGGAAACGATCCGAAACCGAAGAACGATTAAGGCGTTCAAGCCCGATCCGATTCCGGAGGCGGAATGGACGGCCTGGCTGGAGGCGGCAAGCCATGCCCCGAACCATCGCATGACCGAGCCTTGGGAAGTGTTGGTCGTCGGACCGAACGCGAGGGCGGAGTTGAACCATAAAACGGACTTCGGCCAGGCGCCGCTCGTGCTGGCGATTCTATCCAAACCCGCTCCTACCCCGCTCGACCGCGACGAGAATCTGATGGCCTCCGCCTGTTTCGCGCAAAACTTCCAACTCGCGGCCCACGAAGCGGGCGCCGGCGTGTTCTGGTCGTCGATCGGCGCTTCGCCCCGGAATCGCGCCATCCTCGGCGTGCCGGAAGATTACGACGTGGTCGGGGTTTTCGGGGTCGGTTATCCCGCGGAAGTCCCGCCGGCCAAACCCCGGACGCCGATCGCCGGGAAGATCAAGAGGTTGCCATAATCAGCCGATCGGATTGACCGCTTCCACGCTGCCCATCAATCGCGTACGGAAAGCCAGAAAGCACCCACCCAAAAAAACACAAATATTCATTGACAGGAATATTCCTCATAAGGTATATTAAAGCCATACAGCAGATCGCGCGCGGCTGTACCCAAAAAAATAGGATGAGGTGACCTGTACAATGGCTTACAAATCGGCTTACACGTTCATCAACTTGCCGGTGAAAGAGATCAACCGGACGAAGGAATTTTTCGGCAGCATCGGGTTCGAGTTCAACCCGCAGTTCTCCGACGAAAAATCGGCTTGCTTGATCATCAACGACAATACGTCCGTTCAGTTGTTGGAGGAATCGTATTTCGGTTCGTTCATCAACAAGCCGGTCGCCAACGTCGCCGGCGCCGCCGGGGCGATTATCGCGCTCTCCGCCGACAGCCGGGCGCACGTGGACGAGCTGGCCGACAAGGCGTTGGCCGCCGGAGGCAAGCAGTCCAAGGAACCCGCGGACCACGGTTTCATGTACGTGAGAAGCTTCGAAGACCTGGACGGACATCTGTGGGAAATCGCTTATATGGACCCGAACTTTCAAATGCCGCAGGAGTAAGCTCCTGACCGTCCGGGGTTGGACAATGACAAAGGCTGGGCCTCTAGACGAGGCCCAGCCTTTGTATGCGGCTTCAGGAACGGCAGGCGTCCAGCGAAGCCAGTTTGTTGCCCCGGAAATCGAACAGCGTCATGTTGCTCCAGTTGTTGGGATGGCCGACCGACCATTGCTCCTTCGACGGAATCCAGGCCGGCTCCCAATAGTGGAACCCGCGGCCCTTGCCGTTCGGCGTCCGGCGAATGACGGCCATGAAATCCTCCAAATACCGTCGCTGCCCTTCCACCGTTGCCGGGTATCCTTCGTGAAGCTGATCCTCGCTCGACACGATGAACGCCAAGTCCCCTTCCGGCGCCAGCGTCCACGGATATGCGGTCTCGACGACGACGATGTCCTTGCCGTACCGGACGGCCAAGTCCCGCAAATTATCCTCGAGCTGCCGCAGCGTACCGTGCCACCACGGGTAGAACGATTGGCCGATGACGTCGAATTCCACGCCCCGAGCCAAGAGCTTATCGAGAAAATACCGGCTTGCCCCGTTATCCCCGCCCCGGTCGAGATGGATCATGATTTCGAAATCCCGCACGCCCTCCGCCGCGCGCCGCGCGCCTTCGATTCCCGCCTTCGCGAGCTCCGCCAGACGCATCCACTGCTCCTCGGTATCGAATCTTTCTTCGCCGATCCAACGTTCCTGTGCCGTACCGACATCGGCCGGAACGCCGACTTTGCCTTCTTCCCACAGCATGCCCGGCGTGATTTCATTCCCGATCTGCACCATGTCGGGCAGCGTGCCCTGCTCCCTTAACGAGGTCAGCACCCGCTCCGTATACATCCCGACGGCCTTCACCAGGTCCGGAAACGCCAAACCCGCCCACGCCTTCGGTTTCGTCTGCTTCTGCGGATCGGCCCAGTAGTCGGAATAGTGGAAATCCAGCAGGAAATGCATCCCCGCCGCCTTGATCTTCCGAGCGATTCCTTTCGTCCGCTCCAGGTTCACGTATCCGGCTTCCGGCTCGTTCCACAGCCGGAGCCGTATGGCGTTCACGCCGCCGTCCCGCAAAATCTCGAGCAAATCCTTTTCCCGGCCGTCCTCGTAGAACGCTCCGCCCTCCGACACGATTTCATCCCAGAAAGAGATGTCCATTCCTTTGAGAAACTGTTTCGCCATGATGTTCTCCTCCTTCGTACGCATGCGGTTTCGCCGTTACGGGACAAGAAGAAAGAGGGGGACGAACGCCCCCTCTTCGATCCGTTTCCGATTACTTCCGATTCGCCAGGAAAGCGTCGATCTGAGCCTGCATTTCCTGCTGGACCTTGTCGATGCCGGCTGCCTTCAGCTGCTTGATCAGGTCGGCCAGGCCTTTATCCGTGTCCTTGACGAGCCCGTACTCCAGCGGGATGGCGTAACGCAGCATGACATTGCTGACGTTGGCGACTTCCGTTTTCACCTTCGTATCGTCGAACACGAACGTCTCGAGCGGGAAGTGGTACACCTTCGACTGCCAGCCGTCAAACATATCGTTCGCTTCCTGCGGATACTGGGCGTCCTGCCGGTTCAGCGGCGAGTTCCAGCCCCAGTTGGAAAATCCGGTGTAGTTGGATGCGCTCGGTCCCGGCGTGTATTGCTTGTCGCCTTGCGGGTTAAAGTGCGTTCCGGCGATGCCGTACATCGTGAGATCGTGGATTTCCTTGTCGTTCTGGAGCAGGTCGATCAGCATCAGCGAGCGCTCCACGTTTTTGGAGGTCGCGTGGATGGCCAGGCCGTTCTGCGTCGAGATCGCGGAGATCTTCTTGCTGTTCGGCGTGATGTCGGCGATCATGAATTCTTGGTTCGGCGTATCGCGGCGCGCTTCTTCCATGTTGATGGCCGTCGTGCCGATGTTTTGCGCGTAAGACGATACTTTGCCCGCCTTCATGTCCTGCCAGACGTCGTTCTTGTTGCTGACGACGTTCTTCGACCAGACGCCGTTGTCGGCCAGGTCTTTATAGTAGCCGAGCAGCTGCTTGAATTCCGGCGTTTCGTAGATGTCGAACACTTTGCCCGTCGCGTCGTCCAGCTTGTAGGCCATCGGCACGCGCGTATCGACGACGTGGAAATCGTTGTTCTGCTCCAGGGTCGCTTGGTCGAGCTCGTGCCATTTCCAGCCGTCGGCGGCTTTCGCGCCGTAGGCGGTGATGCCCTTCTCGTTTTTCGCCACCGTTTTCAGGTAGTTCGCGTAAGATTCCAGGCTGTCGATTTCCGGCAGGTTGTACTTCTTGCGAAGGTCTTCGCGGTACAGCACGATTTTGTTCGTGACTTCCACGTTGTTGTTCGGCACCATGTACAGCTTGCCGTTCACTTTGGCCTGCTCCCAAGAGACCTTCGGCATGGTGGCCCAAGTCTGCGGGGCGTACTTCTGCAGCATGTCGTCCGTCAGTTCGAGGAAGCCGCCCTTGAGCGCTTGGTCGTTATAATAAGCCCAGTTCGCCGTATAGATGATGTCAAAGTTCTCGTTCGCGGCGAATTTCAGCGGGTACTTCTGGTTCCAATCGGACCAATCGAGGAATTCGACGTCGACGGTCGCGTTGATTTTCGCTTTCAGCTTCGCGTTCAGCTCGCTCCATACCTGGTCGAAATCGGCCGGTTTGCCGCCGAGCAGGATCATTTTCAGCTTGACCTCTTTCGACGTGTCCGGGTTGCCGGCGTTCGAAGCGGGTGCGGAGGCGGAAGCGGACGAGCTGGGCGTGCCCGAAGCTCCGTTGTCCGCGGAAGCGGAGCTGCCGGCGTCTTTGCCGGTCTTGCCGCCGCATGCGGCGAGCAGCAAGGACATGACGAATACGAGAGCGAGAAGCAGGAATGCCGATTTTCTCGTGCGTTGCATGTTGGATTGTCCCCCTATGAAAAATATTGATAACCAGGTTTCCCTGAGGTCATCCTTTGACGGCGCCGATCGTGAGTCCTTGGACGAAATAACGCTGGATGAACGGGTAAGCGAGCAGGATCGGTCCGATCGCGACGATCGTCATCGCCATTTTGAGGCTTTCCGAAGGAATCTGGAGATTCACCGCGGCGCCCGAGGCGATCATGGCCCGGCGCATGCCGTCCATGTTGCCCAGCGTCTTGTACAAGTAGTACTGAAGCGGCATCAGGTTTTCGTTCGAGACGAACAGCATCGCGTTGTACCAATCGTTCCAGTAGGCCAGCGCGATGAAGAGACCGATGGTGGCCAGCGCCGGCTTGGATAACGGAAGGATCAGCTGGGCGTAAATCCGGAAGTCCCCCGCCCCGTCGATTTTGGCCGACTCGGTAATCGCTTCCGGGATGCCGCTCATGAACGACTTCATGACGATGATATAGAACACGTTCAACAGCAGCGGCAGCACGAGCACCAGGAACGTATCCTTCAAGTGCAGATAGTTGACGATCATCAAGTACCAGGGCACCAGGCCCCCGCTGAACAGCGTGGTGAAGAAGAAGAAGAACGAGAACCCGTTCCGCCATTTGAAATCTTTCCTCGCCAGCGCGTAAGCCGTCATCGAAGTAAGGAACAGGCCGACGGCCGTTCCGGTGACCGTCACGCCGATCGTGACCGCGTACGCTTTCAGCATCTGCTCCGGATACCGGAAGAGCAGGCGGTACGCCTCCGTGGAGGCGACGGTCGGAAACAGCTGGTAGCCGTGCTCGATGATGCTGCTTTCCTTCGTCAGCGACGACGAGAGAACGAGGATGAACGGAATCAGACAGAACAGCGAAATGACGGCAAGCAGGACATATCCGAGAATCTGGAGCAGCCGCTTGTCGGCTCTCCCCCTGCCGATGGCTTTAGCCGGCTGGCCGGACGATGGCAGTGCGCTCATGCTCTCTCCCTCCCTTTTAAAACAGCGCGCGTTCTTTGTCGTATTTGCGCACCGCGTAGTTGGCGAGCAGAATCGTCACGAATCCGAGCACCGATTGATAGAACCCGGCGGCCGACGACATGCCGATATCGTTGGAACCGGTCAGGGATCGGAACACGAACGTGTCGATGACGTCCGTCGACGCGAACAGCAGGCCGTTGTTGCCGACCATGTTGTAGAACATCCCGAAGTCCCCGCGGAAAATGTTCCCGATCGCCAGCAGCACCAAGATAATGACGGTCGGCATCAGGTTCGGCACCGTGATTTTGACGATGCGCTGGAAGACGTTCGCGCCGTCGATTTCCGCGGCTTCGTACATCTCCGTATCGATGCCGGTGATCGCGGCCAGATACATGATCGAACCGTAGCCGACGGCCTTCCATGCCGATACGATCACCAGCAGCGCCGGCCAGTAGGCCGCCGTGTTATAGACGTCGATCGGCTCGATGCCGAGCGCCTTCAACACGACGTTGATCGTGCCGTAGTCGTAGCTGAGCAGGTTGTAGGCGATGGCGCCGACGACGACCCAGGAGATGAAGTAGGGCAGGAACAGCATCGTTTGGAAAATTTTCCGGAACCACTTGACCGCGACCTCGAACAGGAGGATCGCCATCACGATCTGCAGCAGGTTGTTCACCACGATGAAGGCGACGTTGTAGAGCGCCGTGTTCCGGGTCACTTGCCAGGCGCTGCCCGAATCGAAGAAAAACCGGAAGTTGGACCATCCGGTCCAGGGGCTGCCGAAAATCCCGCCTTCGTAAGTGTACTGCTTAAACGCCATCACGACGCCGGCCATCGGAATGTAGGCGAAAACGACGAAAAACAGGACGCCGGGCAGCAGCATCAGCAGCAGGGTGCGGTATTTCGCCAGATCCCCCCAAAAGCCGCTTCGGTACATAGGTGTCGCCCCTCTCGGTAGTACGGTAAACCGCTCTCTATTCACATTCCGATTATAAAATGCGGGCCCGGGACCCCGACATTCAGGCAAGCAACTAAAACTTATACACTTTCTACGATTCGCGAAGGCGGGCTCGGCAACCGGTCAGAAAAACCGTCAGGGAGAAATTCGTCCCTGACGGTCCTTTTGATTCGTGCCTCTGCAGTCACTTATCAGCAACTTACCCACGAACCATCCTCAATCCTGTAATCGAATGAACATGACCATCGGGACCCGTTGTCCAGAGAGACGGGGATTAAGCTTGCGCCGCAGGCTTATTCAGCTCTTGCCCCGCGCGCCAGCGGGGGTTAAGCTTGCGCCCCAGGCTTATTCAGCTCTTGCCCCGCGCGCCAGCGGGGGTTAAGCTTGCGCCGCAGGCTTATTCAGCTCTTGCCCCGCGTGCCAGCGGGGGTTAAGCTTGCGCCGCAGGCTTATTCAGCTCTTGCCCCGCGCGCCAGCGGGGATTAAGCTTGCGCCGCAGGCTTATTCAGCTCTTGCCCCGCGCGCCAGCGGGGGTTAAGCTTGCGCCGCAGGCTTTAGTCAATCCCTCTACCGCTTGCTCTTGGTCATGGTTGATCCCGCCTTCCTGCCCATGCGGTAACGTTTTTCACCGAAACCCCATCCTTCCCGTCAAGGGTGCTGATTCTAACGGACACCGCAGCCGCTATTGGATCAAATCCCCTCATTTTCAAATCGTAACGGACACCACGGCCCTTATCCGTAGCCTGTTACGGATATACGTGGTTTTTTTCCCCCAATAAGCGCAACTGTGTCCGTTACAATGCGCTTTGCCGAAGAGAGACCCCCATAGCGTCCGCTGTGTCCGTTAGCCTTACCGCCTCAGCGAATGGGGCAGCCGGCGTCTGGTCTTTCTAGAAAAGGGTAGAGCATGACTTCACCCCGAAAAATTATTAATTCCGGGGATTCGAAAAAAGTGCCCGGGACCGCACTGGCCCCAGGCGCTTCGGCATTCGGATTCAGATGTTATGCTTCTTCCGGTATTCCCCGGGCGACATGCNTTTCTAGAAAAGGGTAGAGCATGACTTCACCCCGAAAAATTATTAATTCCGGGGATTCGAAAAAAGTGCCCGGGACCGCACTGGCCCCAGGCGCTTCGGCATTCGGATTCAGATGTTATGCTTCTTCCGGTATTCCCCGGGCGACATGCCGGCCCACAGCTTGAACTGCCGGTTGAAGTAGATGATGTTCTTATAACCGACCCGGTCGGCGATCTCGTAGATTTTGAGCGACGGATCCGCGAGCAGCTCGCATACCCGTTTCATCCGCAGGTCCATCAGCAGGTCGCTGAAATGTTTGCCCGTTTCTTCTTTGAAGAGGTGGCCGAGATAGTTCGGCGAGAAGTCGAAGCGGGCCGCGACCTCCTTGAGCGTCACCTTCATCTCGATCCGCTCCTGGACGTAACGGATGATGACGTCGATCAGCTTGCGGTTCGGCTTGGACCGTTTGGTGAACAGCATCTCGGACAGCTCGAAAAAACGCCGCCGCAGCCAGGACAGAATATCGTCGACCGTCTCGAACCGGAACAGGACCGCCGGTTGGTGCGATTCCCATTCGAGCAGCTCGTACAGGTTCTCGTCCAGCTGGCGCAAATCCGCGTGGAGCTTGGACGTCATGCGGATGATGAGATTATAGACGTCGTCCATCCGCTGGAGCGGCCGTTCGCGCCCGAAAATCCGCAGCAGGCAGTCGTCGATGCCGACCAGGTCGTAGGCCAGGATCGCTTCCAGCATCCGGTCGACGAGCTCGTCCAAATTCTCGGCCGTCCGGTCGGCCGGAGATGGCTCCGCCACGTCGCGGATGAGCCGGTTTTTCCCGATCAGCCATTTGGCGCCGATGGCCGCCTCCGCTTGGCGGTACGATTCGGGCAGCCGGCGCCAATCGTCGGTGAACGCGCCGCAGCCGGCCGTAACGGTCAGGGGAAACGCGGCGGCTGCCGCGCGGATGAGCTCTTCCAGGAGTACGGTGCACTCTTCTTCCGTACCTTCTGCCAGCACGACCAACCGATGGTCCGACGGACTGGCGACGATCGTGCCGAGTCCGTTCTCCGCCGCGAAATCCCCGATGAATTTCGCCATTTCCCCGGCCAGCTTCTGCCTCTCCTCCGCCGGCATTTCGCGCAATTTCCACTCCGTGTCGTCCATTTCGACGATCGCCGCGGCAGCGCCCTCGCGGACCAGCGGAGCCAAAAACCGTTGCATCCGCCCGTCCAGCGGTTCGCGGGTCCGTCCGCTCAGCCAGCGGAGCAGCAGCTCTTGGCTGGCCAGCGACAGCACCTCGACTTCGGATTCGATCCGCTCCCTCTCCTGCCGGATTTCCTCGCACAGCTGGGCCAGCATCCCATGAAGCTCGTCATCGTCTACGGGCTTCAGCAAATAACCGGACGCGTGCAGGGACAATGCCTCCTTCGCGTAGCCGAAATCTTCGTGGCCGCTGATGAAGACGATTTTGACGCGCGGATGGATTTCCTTCGCCTTGCGGGCGAATTCCATCCCCGTCATGATCGGCATGCGGATGTCCGAGAGGATGAGATCGATCGGCTGCTCCTGCAGGATCTGCAGCGCGGCGAAGCCGCTGTTCGCCGTTCCCGCGACTTCCAGCGGCAGGCCGCTTCCCGCCACGCGCCGTCTCATCCATTCCAGATCGATCTTCTCGTCGTCGACGAGCAGCGTTTTGACGTTCATTCGCTCTTCCTCCTCCCCGCATCACGTCTCTTTCGCGGAATCGGGCAATTCGGCCGGAAGCGCGATCCGTACGGTCGTGCCGCCTCCGTATACGCTGCCGATGCCGATGCCGTATTCGTCCCCGTACCGGAGCTTGATCCGCTCGCTCACGTTCTGCAACCCGTAACCGCCCGCTTGCCCCGTCCCGGCGAACATGCCCGCCACCGTTTCCGGCTTCATGCCGACGCCGTTGTCGATCACTTTCAGCTCGATTCTGTCGCCCAGCCTGCGGCCCGTGATCCGGATCGCGATCGTGTCGCCGAACCAGGCGTGCTTGAAGACGTTTTCCACGAAAGGCTGCAGAATCAGCTTGATCACCGGAACGTCCAGGATATCCGGGTCCACGTCCTTATGGACGGTGAAGGCGTCGGCGTATTTGACCCTCTGGATTTCCAGATAAGCTTCTACCTGTTCGAGCTCCTTGCCCAGCGGGATCAGGACCTGTCCTTGGTTGAGCGACAGACGGTAGAACTTCGACAATCCTTTGACCATGGCCGTCACCTGGCGGGTCTCCCCGAGATTGGCCAGGCTGCTGATCGTGGAGAGCGTGTTATACAGAAAATGCGGATTGATCTGCGCCTGCAGCGCGTCGAGCTCCGCCTGCTTGCGCCGGATGCCCTGAACGTACACGCTGTCGATCAACTCCTGGATATTGCCGGCCATCGCGTTGAACGCGTCGGCGATGCGGCCGAATTCGTCGTTGCCGCCGAACCGGATCCGTTTCTCGAAGCTGCCGCTTTCGAAAGACCGGACGAGCGAGACGATCTTGCGCATTTTGCGTCCGTTCAACCGGGCGACGAGGAACCCGATCAACGCCATCACGAGGAAGCTGACCGAGCAGATGCCGAGGATCGCCTCCTGCAGCCGCCGGGCGTCCTTGCGAAGGTATTCGTAGGGCACGAGCGTCTCGATGACGAAATCCGTTCCCGGCACGTTCCGCTTCAGCGTCATGAAGGACGGCGACTCGGCCGCGGCCGGTTCCGCGCTTCCCCTCTGGTACAGAATATGTGCCGAAGCGCCGTCCACGAGCCGCATCGTGATGCCGTCTTGGGCCGGAAACGTCTCGTAGTTCCCGAGCAGATCGGAGAAGCTGGCCGTAATCCGGAGATAGCCGCTGACGGTTTGGTAGTCGTTGAACGACACCATGCGGCGGACGTGGGAAATATTGCCGAGCATGCGGTCCGTCTCGACCTGCATCCAGCGGTTGTCCTCTCCGGACCGGACCGACGGAAGCCACCGGCTGCCTTCGATGTCCTGAAACGGAAGGATGTAGTAGTCGCTCCTCACGATCGGGGTCGCCAGGTCGTCGCCTTCCACGATGTTCAGGTCGCCGTTCGCCGTGTACAGGATGATCCGGATCGGATTGCCGAACAGCTGAAGCGGAGCCCGCATTTGCGGCACGATCTCGTCGATCATCGTCAGGTAGATGTCGAACGGATCGCCCCGCTTCACCAGCGCCCGCTGAAAAGGCGTGCTGCCGAACAGCGTATCGGAAATGCGCTGGATTTCGTCCAGCTGGTACTTCAGGTTGTTGCTCGTCTGCTCCATTCCCGTGCGGATGTTCGTCTCCGCGATCTCGGTCCGCGAACCGATCAGCATCGCGTACGAGATATAACCGATGACGGCGTCCGTCACGAGAACGAGGAGCAGATAGGAAATCATCATTTTATAGGTGTAGGGGATATACGGTTTTCTCGGTACCGCTTGCACCATGGCTGCCTCCCGGTTTGACGGATCCTCCGGAGTATATCAACCAGTATATCGGAATCGATAAACGAAGTAATCCGAGGAAACGCTTGAAGAAATAGCAAACCATGGAAGGCCGGAACGCGCGTTATTCGGCATTCGCGCGAAGACGGATTCGGAGGATCGGAATCGCCTCGATGTCCCGGAATTCCGCCGCCTGTTCCCCGACGAAGGTCTGTTCCGCCGCCATGCCGGCGCCGGCTTCCACCGTCATGACTCCTCTGCGCAGCGGCGTCGTCTCGAGCACGATCCGCCCGTCCCGGATCCTGTCCCGGAACCGGGACAGCCCGATTTCCCACGGCGCTCCGTTATGGAAATGGTCGTGCAGCAGCTCCCCGCCGGAGAAGGCGTAACCGACGTTCCCCGTGTAGTCGACCGACAGCAGCACGTCGGACACGCGTCCTCCGATCGCCGCGATCGCGGAGCCGACCGAAAGCGCGACCTTGCGGTCGTGGATGCGGCGGACGTCAAGCCGAACGTCAGGCAATGGAACCGTAACGGAATAGCTGCGGAACCAGCCGTCCTCCCGGTCGGCTGCTTGAAGGCCCGCCGACTCCGCCGACCAAGCGACGGGAGCCGCGGAGCCCGGCCCCGCGTACTCGCGGAACGTGAATCGGCCTTCGCCTGCCGCGCCGGCGGCGAGGCTGCCGTTCAGCACGATGCCGTCTCCGTCCGCCGCGAGCGGCAGCTCGGAGAAGAAAATCCGCCGCAAGCCCCCGATCTCTACCTCCCACAGCCGCGCGGCCTCCGCCGCCGTCATGGCGTACAGGTACACGTCGCGGCCGTCCTGTCCGGTTAAGCGGATCCGAGCGGAACGGTCGTGCGGAACCGTCACGATCCAACCGCCGTAGGCATCCCGTTCCGCGGTGCCGGCGTCGTGACAGGCGATATCCTTGACCGTTTCCTCTCCGAAAGCGAACTCTCCGTCAACGCCTTCGGACATCCGGAAGAAGTACGCGGAAGCCTCGGCGGACGAAGCCCGCGTAACCGGCTGGGCCGTAGCGTACAGGAGATCCGCGCCGTCCAGGTCGAAATGCAGCGGCAGCATCATCGAAGCGCCCGGACGGATCGTCAGCCCCGTCCGCTGCGGGAAGCGCAGCGCGCCGTCTCCGCATTCGATCGCGAAACGGACGTCCTCATGCACCCGCATCGCAACGTGATCCTGATAGTTGTTAATGAACAGGAACCCGGATTTCCCGTCCGTCCTTACCGCGTACCGCAGCGTCTCCGCGTCTTCCGGCCGAATGCCGGCCGCGCCTTCCGGCAGCACCGTCGCCATCGGGGCCAAACGTTCCCCGAATTGTCTCAGGAAATAATGCAGCGGCCGAACGAGATCGTTCGATGGACGGATCTGTCCGAATTCCCCGATCGTCGCTTGAAAATCATACGTGATGCGCGGGGTCGTGCTTTCGTTCAGATAGCCCGTCTCGCCGACCGGGTTCGTGCCGCCGTGATACATGTAGTACCCGAGGAAATTGCACCCGCCCGCGATTTTCACCAAACTCATCGCCGCGACGCTTTCCGGTTCCACCCGGAAACGGGCCAAATACCACGTCTGCATGCCGCCGCCCATCTCGCAGCAAGCATAAGGATATGCGGTGCGCGGATAAGGAGGATGGAATTCCCCGGCCGCCGCGGGTTCATCGTTGTGGAAATCCGCGAATACGTACTCCCCGGTCGGCTGCTGATGGGGATTGTGCTCGCTGATCGTCCAGGGCGTGTACGCATACCCGCCATACAACGGCAGCACTTCGTCCTGCAGGAACGGGGCGTTGCCCCAGCCCGTGCTCGTGTAAATCGGCGCTTCGAGCCCGGCTTCCACCGCCATCTGCTTGAGCAGGCGCATATGCTCCGCGCCGCCGGTTCCGCCGCTCAAGTATTCGTCCCCCTGCTTCGCGGTCAATTCCCACAACGCCGCGGCGGCGTTGAACTCGTTCTCCAATTGGACGCCGATCACCGGGCCGCCGTCCTTGAACATCAACCCTCGCGCTTGCCGGCCGATCTCCCGGTACAGCCGGTTCACGTACGCCAAATAGCCTTCGTCGTTCGAGCGGACGTCAAACTCGCGCCCGAACAGCCAGTCCGGAAGTCCCCCGTTCCGCGCTTCGCCGTGGCAGAAGGGGCCGACGCGCAGGATCGCGTACAGTCCGCAGCGGGCGCTGAGTTCGATAAACCGCCGCAAATCGCGGTTCCCCCGCCAATCGAACGCGCCTTCCTTTTCCTCGTGATGGTTCCAGAAAATATACGTCGCGACGACGTTGATGCCGGTGGCGCGCATTTTGCGCAGCTCCGTCTCCCATTCCGCCTCCGGATACCGGCTGTAGTGGAATTCGCCGCAAATCGCGAAATAAGGGCGCCCGTTCAGCTCCATGTAATAATTCGTGAAGCCGATCCGGTCGCCGTTCGGGTTGCTGCCGCCGAGGCGAAGCGTCGACGGGCGAACGGCCTTGGCCGGGACGCGCGCATTGAGGGAATATTCCATGTGGTCCTGCTCCTTCCGTCGTTGCAAGGTCTCTATGATCTCTATTGTAGAAGAAGCAGGGAATGGATTCGATTGGGGGAATCAATGAAAAGTTATACGTTTCCCACGATTTGGCGGGGCCAGGAGCGTCGGCGGAAATGGCACCGAATGAAAAAAGGGGCAGCCCCCAGCCATGTTCATGGCCTTCGGGACTGCCCCATCATGTGGATACTTCGATGCCCGATCGTCTCCGATCGCGGCATTCAAGCGGCTCGCCATTCCCCGCTTCCCAGCTTCAAATCAAGCCGCCAGCGATAGGATTTTCCGGGGCCAAGCGTGACCGCCGTCCCGTTCGCGACGGCTCGCTCGAGCGAATCGTAGTACCCGATGCCGGGTTCGAGCGCGATGGCGGTCCGGTCGTTGCACGCGCCCCGGTCGATCCACACGCCCCAATGGGGAACGGATTCGACCGGCGCGTAGATGAGGAGGTAATTGCCGCTGTCTTCCCCGTATAGGCCGGACCAGCCTTCGGGAACCGTCCCGGGATAGTAGAACTTCGTTCCGTCTCCGGTTAACTCCGGCTTCACCCGAACGATCTCCGCCGCCCGGTACGTTCGCCCGGTTGCGAGAGATTGTCCTCCGTGCACGCACAACAGTTCCGGCATGGCTTCGGGGAGCAGGATCCGGGTCGGTTCGTCCGCTCGAAACTGGGGATGCGCCGCCCATAGGAACGGTACGGGCACCTTACCGGTATTCGTCGCTTCATAGGATAGCGACAAGCTGGCCCCATGGCCGAGCGTCAAGGTTCTCGTCAGCCGGTACGGCAGGGCGACCCCTTCCACCGAGCAGACCAACCCGTTCCCCTGGATCGCCCAGCTCCAAGGGAGCGACCACGCTTCCCCATGATCCGGCAAGGCAACCCGTTCTTCTCCTATGTCCGCTTGGCAGCGGTCGATCGTCGGGAAGCATTCGTCCCAGCCGCTCATGTCCCCGTCCGTGAACGTCGAACCGTAAACCGGCGGCCTAAGCGGCCGGCTGCCCGAATCGAGCAGCCACTCCTTGCCCGTCGGCTTGTAGCGGAGCGAAACCAGCTTCCCGCCCGCCTCCGGCACGACGATCGCCTGCACGTCCTCGTTCTCCGCCGCGACGGCGCGCAAGCCCTTGTATGTCTCTTCTCTCATGATCATTGGGATTCGCACAGCGCCAGGTGGATGCCGGCCCCTTGATGATACGTTTCCAAAGCGAGCGCTTCTTCCAGCCTGGCCTTCGCCTCGCGGGTTCTGCCCAGCCCCAGAAGCCCCAAGCCCATCATATACAGGCAATGAACCCGGTTCCGCTTGTCGAGGTCGTCCTCGAAGACGAGGAAGTCCGGGAGCGAAACGGCGAAGTAATCGATCTTGACCTCGTCGAACAGATGCTTTTCGGCGTAATCGATCAGCTTGTTGAACCTCCGCTTGGCTTCTTTGGCCACGCCGAGCTTCAGCCACGCCATGCCTTGGTAGAAAATCATGTCCGGCGGCTGGTCGTTGTAGAACATCGCACTCGCCGGCTCCTCCAAGCCTTGCGAGGCGGTTGCCCAGCATGCCGCGGCTTCCTCTTGCCGCCCGAGACCTTCGTACGCATGGCCGAGGTAATAGTAGATATTGTTCTCCTGCGCGCCGGTTAGCTTGCCTTCGCCCAGGTTTTCCGGATAGACGAGCGCGCGGTTCAGCGGCTCGATCGCCTGCTCGTACCGGCCTTCCTGCAGCGCGCGTTTGCCGAGCTCGACGTGGGCCAGCACGTATTGGCCGGTCACCTTGCCTTCCCCGCCTTCCCACGGATGGAACTGCCGCGCGGCGATCGCGTTCACCGCGTCCGCGTGGCGTCCCAGCAGGTTGAGCATCGTGACGTACTCCACATACAGGTCATCCCGTTTTTCGACGAGTTCCCGATGGCTTTCCAATCGGGCGAAGCGTTCCGCCGCAGGCACGCCGAGTTTTTTGTAAAGCTGATCCAGTTCGTAAAACACCCGCGCGTCGGAAGGATTCAGCGAGAACGCCTTTTCCATCGAGGCTCTGGCCGCCGCGGCGTCGCCGCGTTTGTTGTAATAGGCGAGGGCCAGGTTGCGGTGCACGGTCGCGAAATCGCCGCGGGCGGACCGCGAAGCTTCCCAACGCGCGATGGCATCCTCCGGCCGCTTCTTGTCGTACAGCCAGTTTCCGAGGTAGTAGTTCGCCTTGTCGTCCCGCGGATCGGCGGCAACCGCGCTTTCCAGCACGAGCAGGTCGAACAGGCTGTTCGGGAAGCAATAGTCCGGCGGCGCCGCGTTGCCCGCTTTCCGCTGTGCCGCGGCCTCTTCCCGGCGACCGGCTTGCTCCAGCACGTAGGCGAGCGCATAGTGGGCCATCGGATACGCCTTGCCGTCCGAGCGGCTGACGAGGCGTTCCAGCAATTCGGCCGCTTCGCCGTACAAGCCGCATCCCGCATAGTCGGAAGCCAGGTTCATGTAATTATGGACATCGTCCCTCATCAGCTTGGCCAGACCGTCGCGGGCAATCTCGGCGTCTTGTTCCTTCCCGAGCGACCGGAGCGCCTTCTCCCGCTCATGGGCGGCGCCGAAGTCGGCCACGTCCAGCTTCAGCGTCTCGTCCGCGAAGGCCAGCGCCTCCGCGTATCTGCCGAGCTTGCGGAGAATCGCCGTTTTCAAATGCCGTGCCTTGTAGTTCCGGCCGTTGCGGATCAGCGAACGTTCCGCGAGGTCGAGCGCTTCGGCGTAAGTTCCCTTGCCGCAGGCGATTTGCGCGAGCGAGAAATACCCGCCGTCCTGCCAAGCCGCCGACCAGACGGATTTGTAGAACGCGGCGAACGCTTCCTCCAGGCGCCCCTGAAATTTCAGCGCCAAGCCCAGTTGGTAATACGCTTCGCTGTCGTAGGGGTTCGGGTTTCGCCACGTGAGCGACTTCACCGCCGTGCGGAAGTGTTCCTCCGCCAGCGAGAACCATCCCCTTCTCAGCAGCAGCGTGCCGTAAGCGACGTTGATCCGGATGTCGGAGGCATCCCTTTTCAAGCCCTCCAAGTAATACGCCTCGGGCTCGAACGTAGCGTGCCGGTACTGCTCGAGGTGAAGGCCGGCCAAGTACAACTGCTCGTTCGTCTTCAACTCTTCCGGCTGGGGCAGCGGTTTCGCGGCGTCCGGCACTTGTTCGATCGAAGGTTCGGCGGGACGGTATGCGATCAGGACGCGGCCTTCCGCATCGGAGACCGTCACTTGAAGGTCGTGCGCTTGATCCTGTTCGTCGAGCGTCACGACCGACTTGTACGTCGACACCGGCGAGAGTTCCACCCGGTCGAGCACGTAGGTTCTCCACTTGCCTTTCAGTTCGACCGACGCATTCGCGAACGCCGACGTGGCATAAGCCATGACGGTCGCCGTGCGCGCCGACTCGTCGACTTCCAGGTTGACGGCCGCGTCGATCGAAGCGTTTTTCACGACGCCGATGTCCTTGTACGGCATGAAGTATTGCTTGAACGACTTTTCTTCATAAGGCTGCAGCCAGGTGAAGTCCGGCTGGTTGTCCGTGTATACGCCCGTCATCAGCTCGATGTAAGGACCGTCTTCGTCCGTCAAATTGCGGTCCCACGCCTGCCCGAACTCCCCGTTCCCCCAGGTCCATTGCTTCTTGCCGGGGGACACGTGGTGGTTGGCGACGTGAAGCAAGCCGGCCTGGACGCCGTGGTCGTAACCGCCTACGAAATTGTAATCGGATTTATACGCCATGTACGAGGTCGGCACCGGGATGTTTTTGTACCTCGAAATATCGACGCCTTCCGAGTAATCCATCTTGTAGTACGTGCCGGTCGCGATCGGGAAACGGGACACGTCCCGTTTGCCGTGGTCGAACACGGCCGTGACGTCCGGCGGGAACACGGATTGGGTATGGTCGTTGACGGCGACGGCCGGATTGGCCCACCAGAGGAACGTCTGCGGCTCCGGCGTGCGGTTGTAGAGCTGCGCCGAAATTTCCAGGTAGGCTTTGCCCGGATACAGGGTGAATCCCGTCGTCACTTTGGTGCCGTACATGCGGTCGATTTCGCTGACCCATACGGTCGCGCTGCCGTCTTCGTTCGCGGACAGCAGGGATTCCACGGGGCCGAACGTATTCGGCCGGTGGTGCTGCGGCCAGTTGAACTCGATGCCTCCGGAGATCCAAGGCCCCGCCAGGCCGACAAGCGCGGGTTTGATGACCCGGTTGTAATAGACGAAATCGTAGTCGTTGGTTTTGTCGAGCGCGCGGTAAATCCGTCCGCCGATTTCCGGCATGATTTCGATCCGCACGTATTCGTTTTCCAGGATCGCGAGCCGGTACGCTTTCGGCTTTTTCTCGTCCTCGATTTTATCGATGACCGGATGCGGATAGACCCGGCCCGAACTGCCCTGGTACACGCGTTTTTCCAAAAACATCGGGTTCTTGTCCGGCTCGCCGGTTCCGTAAGTCGGAATTTCCCGTTCCTCTTCCCAGATCCGCACGGCTTGAACGCCCGCGGCGGGTACTTCCCGAATGCTCATTTAAAGTCCCCTCCTCCGTCTGATGGTTCTAATGTACCTCGCATCCGGCGGGGAGCCAATTGACGAAACTCGGCTCTTGATGGATGATATTCTTATCTCATTCGAATTCACGATCTAAACAATAGCGAAGTTGCTTCGATTCAGATGGAATAAGTTCTCATGCCGGAGGGAGGAAGCATCGCGGCCATGGAAAGCATCCGGAAACCGGAAGGTTTCGACGCGCAGCGGTTGTTCATTCAGCCCGATTACATGCAAAACGAACTGATGTCGAACGAGTTGACGCGCGGTTTCCATGTAAGCGACATCGGTTTTTTTCCCCGCGCCCGTTACCACTATCGGGAGAGGGAAGAGGGCTGCGACAGCCATATTTTCATCTATTGCGCGGAAGGCGAAGGATGGCTCGAGTGGAAGGGGGATAAACCGGCGAAGCTGGAGCGCCGGCAGCTCGCCGTGATTCCGGCCGGCTCCCCCCACCGTTACGGCGCCTCCGCGGACAATCCCTGGACGATCTATTGGTTTCACCTGAAAGGAGAACAAGCGGAGTTGCTTATCCGGGCTTATGGCCTGGATCAGGGGCCTCTGCAGCTTACCATCGGGACGCACGCCAGATTCCTGGAGGACTTCGAGCAAAGCTACGCGCTGCTGTCGGACAAGACGTACTCCATGCCCGCCCAAATCCATGTCTCCCAGTGCATCCGCCACCTGCTCAGCACGATCGGGATCACCGCCGACAACACGGCCCGGGACAAAAAAAGGGAGCGTTACCTGGAGCAGGCGATCCGGTACATGACCGACCGGCTGAACGGCTCCGTAACGCTCCGCGAGTTGGCCGGGCATACCGGCTTATCGAAGCAGCATTTGATCTATTTGTTCAATCGGGAGACGGGCTGCCCGCCCATCGAATATTTCCTGCGGATGAAAATGCAGCGCGCCGGCCAAATGCTCGACCTCACGGACCTCGGCGTCAAGGAAGTTTGCGCCGCCGTCGGCATTTCCGACCCTTACTATTTCTCCAGGCTGTTCAAGAAACTGATGGGGGCTTCGCCCACGGAGTACCGGAAAGTTCCCAAAGGGTGACCTTCAAACGTCACAAATAAGCGAAAGGCTCCTTCGCGTCGACGAAAGCGACCGGAATGACGCCGACGAGCGGCCGAAGCCAATCCGCCATGTGCTTCATGCCCCATTCCTCGGTGCGTTCGTGACCGACGACGATCATCGCTTTATTCATGCCCAGCATCGCGGCATCGTTGACGTACGCGCACAAGGTCCATTCGGTGATTTCGCCGCAGACCATGACGTCCAGGTCTTTGTCCCGCATCACTTCCGCGGGCATTTGCTCCCGGCCCAGTCCCAGGCTCCCGCCGCCGACCAGGATCCCGACGCGCGAACACGGCATGTCGGGCCGTCCGACCACCCGGATCGCGTTCATGGACAGCTTGCTTTTGAAGAACTCCGCCAGCTCTCCCAGCGTCGTCTTCTCGATTTCATAAGCCCATGGCGGGCGCTGCTCGATCAGCTTGTCTTCCCAGCCGATCTCCTTGAGCAGGCCGTCGTAGATCCGATCCGTATGCGCCATGTGCATATGGTCGTGGAACCGCCAGATCGCGATCCCATGGTCTTCGATCAGCTTTTTCTTGGCGAAGTAGACCGGATCCTGCCGAAGCCACTCCAGTTCGTCCGCTCCCGTAAAATACGTGGGTTCGTGCGTGATGATCAGATTGGCCCCGATCGCGGCCGCTTCCTTGATGACGTCCACGGTCGCCATGAAGGTGGTCACGATCCCCGTCACCTGCATGTCCGGTGTGCCGCTGGCGAGGACGTCGCACGTTTTCTCCAGCTTCGGCCCTCCGCAGGCATCCCGCAATATCGCGTCGATCACTTCTTGCACGTTCATTTTCCGTATCCCCTCCGATTCGGTTTATCCTTTCACGGCGCCGATGACGACCCCTTTGGTCAAATACTTCTGCAGGAACGGCAGCACGAACAGGATCGGCAGGATGCCGATGACCGCCATCGCCATGCGGATGGCCGTGCTCGGCAGCGCGACCGCGTTCGCGCCGAGAATGCTGCTGGCCTGGCCGGAGTTCAGGAATTGGATGTTGTTCATCAGGCGGATCAGCATGTTCTGAATGCCGTAATATTGCGGTTTCGTGATGAAATAAAGCGCGTTGATCCAGTCGTTCCAATACGCCAGCCCCATGAACAGTCCGACGGTCGCCATGACCGGAACGGACAGCGGAAGCATGATCCGGAAGAACGTGCGGAGCTCCGACGCCCCGTCGATCTGGGCGGACTCGATCAGGTCAAGCGGCACGTTGTTCTTGTAATAGTTCCGGATCAACAGCACGTGGAATCCGTTGGTGAGCAGATTGGGCACGATCAGAGCCGCCAGCGTGTCTTTCACGTGCAGGTATTTGCTCCACAGCATGTACGACGGCACGACTCCCCCGCTGAACAGCAGCGTGAAAAAAACGATAAAGGCCAGCACGTTGTGGTATTTGAAGTCTCTCCTCGACATCGGATAGGCGAGCATGCTCGTAATCATCAGCCCGATCCCCGTTCCCAGAATCGTGACCAGGAAAGAAACGCCGTATGCCCGCAGGAACGTCGCCGACGACGAAGCCATGTACGCGTACGCGTCAAGGCTGAGCAACTTCGGGAAGAAACTGTATCCGTCCCGGATCAAGGCGTGCTCGTCGGTGAAAGAAGCGATGAAGATCAAGAGAAATGGCACGAACGCGAATACGGACAACAATCCCATCACGGCCGCCGAGAATACGGTAAATGCCCGCTCGCCTCTCGTTTGAATCATGGCGTTTCCTCCTAGAACAAAGCGTTGTCCGCGTTAACCTTTTTGACGATCGCGTTCGCGGCGATGACCAGCGCGAAGCCGACGACCGATTGGTACAAGCCGGCAGCCGCGGACATGCCGACGTCGTTCACCTGCATGAGCGCCCGATAGACGTAAGTATCGATCGTCTGCGTCGTGCTGTACAAGGCGCCCGCGTTCATGGGAACCTGATAGAACAGGCCGAAGTCCGAGTTGAAGATTCGGCCGATCGACATCAGGCCCAGAATGACGATCGTCGGTTTGAGGAGCGGCAGCGTGATCGTCCGGATTTGCTTCAGCTTGCCCGCTCCGTCGATCTTCGCGGCTTCGTAGATGCTCTTGTCGATGCCGGCGATAAACGCGAAATACACGATGGACCCGTAACCCGCCGTCTTCCACATTTGAATGATTACGAGCAAATAGGGCCAATATTCCGGTTCCGAATACCAGCTGATCTCCGGAAGGCCCAATGGGCGCAAAATCGAGCGGTTGACGAAACCGCTGTCGGCGTTCAGGAACGCGTAAACCAGATAGGACAGCACGACCATCGAGATGAGGTTCGGCAGCACCAGACCGGACTGATACAGCTTGGAATAAGCTTTATTCAGCAGTTCCGACATCAATAGGGCGATGAAGATCGAGCCGATCGTCCCCAAGACGATGAAAGCCGTATTATACAGCAAAGTATTCCGGGTCATGATCCAGGCGTCGCTCGTCTGAAACAGGAATTCGAAGTTGGCGAAGCCGTTCCAATCGCTGAGGAATATGCCTTTGGCGAAGCTCACGTCCTTGAAGGCGATGAATACGCCGGCCATGGGCACGTAGTTGTTCACCAGAAAATACAACAATCCCGGTAAGGCCAGCATGAGCAGCGGCAGCGTCTTTTTCGGCCCTTTGGTTTTCATCGTTACGGTTTTCATGCCGGGATTCTCCTCCATGAGGCAAAGTGGAACCTGCGGACAGGCTCCACTTTGCGTAACACGAACTCGGTTATGATTGCTGCGAGGCGAGCCATTGATCCAACTGCTCTTGCTTTGCCTTGATGATCGTCTGCGCCCCTGCGTCGTTCAGCGCCTGCACGAATTTCGGGATCGTCGCGTCCGGATCCAGCGATCCGCATACGAGGCCAGGCAAATATTGATTGACGACGTTGGTGACCGCGCTCATCTGCGACTTCACTTTGCTTTGGTCGAAAATGAACCCGAAATAAGGGGATCGCTCCGTTTCCTTGTTTTCCTTCAGCTTGAGCTCGACGTCCGACCAGTCGACCCCTTCCAACTGATACTGCAAAGATTCGGAGCCGACCATCCCCGTGCTGAGCATGGCGGTGTACGGAACGGTCGAAGCGTCTTTGCCGTCGGGCAGCTTCACGTGATGCTCGTCCACCTTGACGTAGTCTTCGCCTTCGATCCCGTACAGGATGGTGTTAATCAGATTGGGGTCGGTGTACAGCAGATTCAGGAACTTGACGGACGCTTCCGGCGCCTTCGTCGTGCTGGCCACCATCCAGCTGACCAGGTTGACGGCCCCCGTCTCGAAATAATAAGGAGCGATCCGTTTCATCTCGATCGGTTTGCCCATTTGGGCGCTCAGCGCTTTCCCCGCCTGCAGGCCGCCGTACTCCGCGATGTACGAGAATCCGCGGCCGGACGCGATCATATCGGAGAAGCCGATCGTGGTCGTGGCGGCGTCCTTCTGCAAGTAACCTTTGTTATACCAATCGCGCATCATGTTGACGCCGTTTTTGAAAATGTCCGTCTCATAGAAATTCCGGACCTTGCCCTCGTTGCCGACGACCACGCCGACGCCCGTCGTATCCGACAGGAAGTCCACTTTGTTGGTGCCTTTCAGCAAATACAGGAGGCCCGTATCGCTCGGGTTTACGTTGACCGGCCCGAACGGAACGACATCCGGAAACTTCTTCTTGATCGCGTCGAAAATGGGAGGCAGGTCTTCTGCCGACTTGATGTCGTCCGGCGTATAGCCGACCGCCTTCAACATGTCCGCGTTATAAACGAAATTGGGGATGATGGCCATGCCCTTGTTCACGGGGACTCCGTAAATATGACCGTTCAGAGTCGTCGATTTGAGCAGGTCCGGACCGAAGTCCTTCTCCAGGATGGCGGTCATCTCTTTCCCGTACTTCGGGAGCAGCTCTTCCAGCGGGTACAGCTGGTCTTTGGACGCGTAGTTCGTCAATTGCCCAAGCGTCGTGAATACGTCCATCTGCTCGCCGCTCTGCAGCGCCAGGTTGACCTTCTGTTGATAATCCGCCGGGCTGTACAGCTTATAATCCACCTGCACGCCGATTTTCGGAATCGTGATTTGGTTGATCGCGTCATTGATCTTGCTCATGTCGTCGGGAATCCGGTTAAACGACACCAGCGAGAAGACGATCTTGTCGACTTTGCCGCTCGAGCCGGAAGCTTCCGGATTGGCCGGCGTTTCCGACGAGTCCTTGCCGCCGCATGCCGACAAGATCGAACCGCACAACGCCATCGACAACAGCAGCGAGGCGATCCCCTTTTTTCTTTTCATGTGTTTGTCTTGCCTCCTGTTCGGATTGGATTCGAATCCAGTGTATCCGTTCCCGAACGGACCGGCTTTTAAAAATACGAGGTGTTTTTTCAAAAACAAGAGATGCCCGGCGCGCGAACGCTAGCGGGAGGCGCCATGTTTCGCGCGATAGGCGTTCGGCGTCTCGCCCGTTACCTTCTTGAATACCGTGGAAAAATAAGAGATGCTGTCAAAGCCGGTTTCCATGGCGATCCGGCCGATGCTCTCCGTCGTTTCGCTCAGCAGCTGCTTGGCTTTGTTGATCCGAATCTCGTTTACGTACTCTTTGATCGTAAGCCCCGTGTCGGTCTTGAACGCTTTGGCCAAGTAATCGGGCGTCAGGAATACGCTGGCCGCCACGTCATCGCGCCCCAGGTCCCGATGGTAGTTTTCCTGGATAAACCGCTTGGCCTTCTCGACGACCCCTTCGGACTGCAGCGCTTCCTTGACGGTTTCGATCGTCTTTTCCGTCACGAAATGCGCCCATTTCATGAAATCGAACACGCCGCTTTCCGACTTCTGGAACAGCCGCTGCGCCACTTCGTCCGCGAAAAGCCGGTGCGCCTGGATATTGTTGCGGGCCAAGAGGGAATACACCACTTGCAGGAAATCTTCCCGGATGGCATGCAGGGTGACGGAGTCGAGCCGGTTCCGGCCGGCCAGCGTCTCCAGTTCTTTTTTCAGGCGGTTGACGATTTGGACTTTCTCCTTCTGGATGAACAGCGACGCGAAAAGGTCGATGTCCAGCGAGTACCGTTCCGTCGTATCGTACGTGAACCGTTCCTTCTGGAAATGCAGGACGCCCCGGAAGATGAGATTGGAGGCATCCAAACGCTCCAGCTCCGATTTGGCCCGCGCTAATTCCGCGATGTTCTTCTCCTCGCTGACGTAACAGGTCGCGTCGCATTTCAAATACCGTTTGCAGAGCCGGATCAACCGCTCGCCGTCCGCTTTCAGCTTGCCGCTGTCGGTCGCGCCGTCCAGGATGATGGCTTGGTAAAGCTGATGTTCCGATTGATAAGGAATCACCCGGTCTTGATCGGGGCGGCCGAACAGGATTTCCGAGCTTAGGTTGCACAGCGCGTAATGGAACGTGCTGTCGTCCCACTGTCCGTCGACCCCGGATCTGGATACGCTCACGAGAAATAAGACGTAACCCCTTTCGGCGGAAAGCGGCAGCGCCCGTTTGCGGATTTCGCCTTCGATCAGATCCGGCCTGGGGGGGATCGCGGCGGTGAGCACGTCCCTCCAGAAGCTTCTCTCCACCAAATCTTTGTTCTTCAGCCATACCTCGCCCAGCCTTCGGTATTCGCCCAGCGTGATTTTCCGTTTCAGCGCTTCGACGGACTTGCGCAAGGCCGCTTCCAGTTGGATCTTGTTCAGCGGCTTGATCAGGTACGAATCCGCGCTATAGGAGATGGCGGTGGAGGCGAACTCGAAGCTTTCATGGCAAGTGAAGAAAATAAAAGCGCTGTCGTATCCGGATTCCCGTACCCATCGAATCATATCGATCCCGGAGCCGCCGGGCATCTCGATATCGCAGATGATCAGGTCCGGAGCGCCGATTTCGAAAAACAATTTCGCGTCCCGGATGTTATGGGCCGTGAATACCTCCGTTATCCCGTATTCGCTCCAGTTCACGAGATCCCGCAGAACCTCGACGGTCGGAATATCGTCATCGATCAACAAGCAGCGCACGGTCAACCCTCCTGTCGCGTGGTCGTTTCCGCTTCGGTCCGGATCGGCACCCGGATTTCGACTCGGGCTCCCGACGGCTCCGCGTTCGACAATTCCAACAACCCGTCCCGCTTGTAAAGCAGTTGGAGCGTTCGGCGAATGTTGGCGATTCCGACTCGGCCGTTGTTTTCGTTCGATTCCTCCGGCGGAAAGCCGTCTTCCGACAGCCAGGTTGCCGGAAATCCCGGCCCGGTATCTTCCACAACGATTCGAACGCAAGGCTCGTCCTCCGCACGGTCCATGCTGACCCGGATGAAAAGGGACAGCGTCTCCCCGTACACCATGGCATGCTTAAACGCGTTTTCGGCGAAAGTCTGGATCAAAAGTTGGGGAATGACGGCCTGTCCGGCTTCGGAATCGATATCCGTCATGTAGAAGATCCGGTCGGGATAACGAATCTCCTGCATCCGAATGTAATTTTCCACGTGTTTCATTTCCTCGTGGACCGGGACCAAGACGAGCCCTCCCCGAAACAGGTATCTCAAATGCTCGGACAAGTGGCCGATCCATCTCCGGATTTCCTCGTTTTTATTCTGATAGGTCAAGCTGGAGATGGTCGAAATCGCGTTCAGGAAAAAATGGGGCCGGATTTGCATTTGCAAATACTTCAACTCCGCGCGGCTTCTCTCGATTCTCTCCTCGTAGGTATGGATTTTCAAATCTTTGATCTCGTGGACCATCGAATGAAAGGAATGGAATAGTCTCGTGAATTCCATCGAATAACGCCCGGGCGGAATCTGGAATTCCCAACCGCCCTTCTCGACCTCTTTCGCGGCTTTGACCAGCTCCAGCACCGGTCTGAGGATATCTCTCGCCAGAAACCTCAGCACCAGAGGAACGATGACGACGGAAAGCACGCCCAAGGAAATGATGATCCACTGGATCAGCTTGAGTCCGGAGAATATGCTTTGCTTCGCCACCATGTCCGTAATTTGGCCGAATTCCGCGATCGGCTCCGAGATCAGCAAGTAACTTCGGTCATACCGGCGGCTCAAATCCTCCAGGGCGGAGGTGCCTTCGCCGAAGGCGGCACCCGTGGCAGCCAGGATGATTCCGTCCTTGTCGCTCAATACGAACTGGCTGGCGGCGTCTCCTTCCCGGTTCACGACGGACAATAAGGTGTCCGCGCTCACGAACGTTCCGAAGGTGATGTTCGAATACGTGATGTATTTGAATAAGTAAAACGTTCCGCCGATTTCGAAATCCGTCCATTCGTCGATTTTCCCGTCCGGATCCGGCTTAAAATCGTGTTTGCTCAAGTAATCCTGGAGACTCAGCTTTCCGCTGCCGCGAATCCGGTTTCCGAAAAACGCAAGCGGCCGATCGTCGCCGGGCAGCTTGATGAACATCCCGTCGCTGGATTCCGCGCTCGACATTTTGGATTTCAAGGCATTCATGAGCTGGACGGATTTGAAATAACGGACGCTTTCGCCGGCGCCCGCAAGATCCGCCGCGGTATCGACGTTGTTTTCGAATACTTCGGTCAAATCTTTGGCGTATAGGTTCAAATCGTTGCGAATGTTCTCCACGTAAATCGCGAGCGTGTTGCGGGAATGGTTCATGGATTGGTTCCGCACCACTTCCAGCGAATAGACGTTGCTCAGGAGCAATACGGCAAACAGAATCACCAGAATGACGGTGAGCTGCGCGGAAAACTTGTACACGATGCTGTTCGTCAATTTCATTCGCCCGCCTTCCATCCGCGTACCCTCTCCCATTATAAAATCGGGCTGTCCGGAAGCAGTAAGGCCAAAATATGGAATGCGGCAGACGCAAAGGGAAGCGATCCCCCTAACTCAGCATGCCCCTGACGGAAATCGAATCCAATCGATCTTTCCGCAGGGGCAAACGAAAATCCGGATCTGCGGTCAAGCCGCAAGAACGGGCCAACGATACCTCCCGGATTCGATTTATACGACGTACTCGCGCAAGCCGCCCCGCCCGTCGTCATACCGAATGACCGACCGGTACGACGCCAGCTCGACCGCGAGTTCGCAGCTCAAATTCTCTTTGCGCCAGGAAAGCCGGACTTCGTCATCCGCGCAGTCCAGAACGCGGAACTCCCCGTCGAAGGCCCCGAACGTATTCCGGAAGCGGATCAGCCGCAGCAGCCTTTGCACGACGGGCTTTCCGAGCGACTGCTCGATTTCCTCCAAAGTATAGTTATGGCGATTGATCTCGCGGCCTTCGCCGGTCGCTTTCACGCGATCGTAGTCGTTCTCGCCGGCCAGCAGTCCCACATAGTAAACCTGGGGAATGCCGGGGGCGAAAAACTGGATCGCCCTTGCCGCCATATACGCGTCGTCGTCTTCGTCCAACGCGCTGTAATAGGTGCAGCGGATTTGATGAACGTCGAAGCCGTCCGCCGCCTTGTGCTCCTCCGACAAAATCAAACTCAGATTGGCCCCTCGTTCGACGCACAGATCGACCAGTCGACGGGCATCGCGCGTATCCAGAAGGTCGTCCAGGTCCGGCTTGACGGGAATGCCGTCGTGGCAATCGAGCATCGTGAATTGCCGATGCGGCCGGACTTCCAGGTAGTTGCGCAGCTCCCGGCTCGATCGCCCGACCAAAGCTTCAAGCACGCGGTAGGGCAGGATGAAGTCGTAGATCCAGCACCCATGCGAGGCGAGCTTGAACTGGGTGCCGTAGTGGGCGTGTACCTCCGGCAGCAGCTCGATCCCCAGGCCGTCCGCCATTTCCTTGATCCAGTCGAGGAATTCGTAGATTTCGGGCTCGACGAAGAAGCAGCTCGTCCCGAGTTTTTTGATGATGTAGCCGACGGCATCGAGCCGGACGATTTTCACGTTTTGCTTTTTGAAAAACGAGAAAAATTCGGTGAGCAGCGCCTTCGTTTGCGGGGAACGGACGTCCAGGTCGATCTGCTCCGAAGGATCCGTCTTGCCGAACGTCGTCCATACTTTCTCCTCGCGTCCGGTCGCTTCGATTTTGAACGTGGAGTAAGGCAGCGGGCGCCTCAGGAACATTTTGTCGATATCCGCTTGCACCGGCTGCCCGTCCGGCCAGATTTTATCCAGCGTCAAAAACAGATCGGCATGGGCGGAAGCATGTCCATTTCGCAGGAAGTCCTGGAAATACGGCGATTGCCTCGAGATGTGATTGACCATCAGATCGACCAGAACGTCGAACCGTTCGCCGATCGCCCGGATCTCTTCCCAACTGCCGAAGCTCGGGTCGATCTCCAGATAGGTGAGGGGAGCGAATCCGCGATCCCCCGAGGAAGGAAACGGCGGCAGAATGTGAACGCCGCCCGTGAAGACGTCCCCGAAATGCGTCGTCAAAACATGGTTCAGCGACTTCAGGTTCCCGCCCATGGAATCGGGATACGTGATCAATTGCACTTGGTTTTTCAGCGCCACCCGCAAGTCCCCCTATAGACCGTATTGTTGTTTGATGGCTTCGAGATTCGGCAAATCCACGACCGCCCCCGTATGCCGAAGCTTATAGGCGCTGACGGCAAACCCGAGTTCCAGCGTCTGTTGCAGCGTGTATCCCTTGATCGCGGCCGCGTAAAATCCGGACCAAAACGCGTCGCCGGCCCCCGTCGTATCGACGATATCCGTCGCCAGCGAGCGGAAGGTCCTCGTCTCGCTGCCGTTCGAAACGATGGCCCCGTCCTTGCCCAGGGTCAGAATGACCAGTTTCGCGCCTAACTCCAGAAACTTTTCCAGCTGGCGTTCGGGCGTGTCTTTGCCGAACAGCCGCTCGGCATCGTCTTCCGAAGGTTTGATGACGTCCGCTTTCGGGATGACGGATTTGACGTACGCCGCGCCGTCTTCGTCCCGCTGCCAAATCATCCGGTGGTAATTGGGATCGAAGCCGATGAGCAGCCCGCGGTTCCGCGCCTCCTCGATCACCCGTTCCACCGTCCGGCGTGACGGAAGCCTCGAGATCGGCCAACAGGAGAAATGCACCGCCTTGGCGCGATGCACCGCCGTTTCCAGCGCCACGTCATAGGCCAGCCGGAAATCCGCGTCCCGGTAGAAGATGGGGATGGGCGTCGCCCGGCTTTTGGTCACGACGACCAGACTCGTGGCATGGTCCGTTCTTTGGATGCCGTCCGTCCGCATGCCGGCTTGGCGCAGCTTGTTCAACAAAAACGCGCCGAATCCGTCTTCGCCCACGGCCGAAGCGATGTGGGAACGGATGCCCAGTCTGCTGGCATTGATCGCGATGTTGGAAGGAGAGCCGCCGAAAAATTTCGTATATCCGTCGCTCTCGTACGTTTCGTCATATTCATTGGAGATCATGTCCACGAGCAATTCCCCGACCGTCAAAAGGTCGTTGGGCCTGTCGCCGAACGTGAATCGGCCATCGAAATCCAGCACTTGTTCTCCCCCCTGATCGCGTTGGAAAAGCCCTTAGCGAGAATTATCGTTTGAAGGCTTCGACCAGCGCGTTGATATAACCGTTTCTCGCGCGTTTGCTGATCTCCGCGTCGGGTACGATGTGTTCGAAAGCGTGATAGCACCCGGGATACAGGTGGAATTCGACCTCGACGCCGGCTTGCGCAAGCCTGGCGGCATATTCGATCGTTTCGTCCCGGAACGGGTCCAGTTGGCCCACGCAAGTATAGACGGGCGGCAAGCCGGCCAGGCTCGCCGCCCGTGCCGGCGCGGCATACGGGGAAATCGCGTCATGGGCATGGGCGCCCAGGTACATGTTCCAGGCCGCCCGGTTGTTCGACGCGTTCCAAACCCTGGGATCCATGAATTCTTGGCTGGAAGGGGTTGCGCACCGTTCGTCGATCATCGGGTATAACGGCATCTGGAAACGAATCGCGGGTCCTCCCCGGTCGCGCGCCAACAGGGCCAATGCCGCGGTCAACCCTCCTCCCGCGCTCCCGCCGCCGATCGCGATGCGCGACAAGTCGAGATTCCACTCCTCCGCCGCAGCGCTCGCCACCCATAATAAAGCCGCGTAGCAGTCTTCGATCCCCGCCGGGAACGGATGCTCCGGCGCCAATCGGTAATCGGGGGAAAACACGACGCAGCCTGCCGCTTCGACGAAGCTTTGGCAAATGGCATCCTCGTTGCCCGGATGGCCGAGCACGTATCCTCCGCCGTGGATCCACAGCAACGCCGGCCGGTTGCTCTCCTCCCGGTGGTCAGGCTCATAGATTTTGATTGTTATCGGGTTGCGGTCAACGCCGGATATCCGGCGTTCCGTAATCCGAACGGAATCGGACGGGTCGGCGGGAACCGGGGGAAGCTGCCGGAATGCGGCCAAATCCCCGGGCAAATGCAGGGGAGGGAGCTTCGCCAATCCTTCTCTCAATTCCGGGGCTACTCTATCCATGAAGTGCATGCACGCGTGCCTCCAATGCTTCGAAGATCGGTTGCGTCACGTTTATTCCGCAACGGCAACGCCATGAAAGTCGTGTTGATGGCAAACGAAACTGAAATGCTCGTGATGGATGCCGACCGTCCCGTCTTCGAACCGGAACGTCAGGCGGTCGCGATGCGGGGAATCCGGCTGGCAGGCGCAAATTTCGAACGTTGCCGTATCCCGCCACCACCCCTTGACCGCGACGGGCCGGCCCGAAAGTGAATTGGCGGCGTTCCATTCGCGAAGCCCGCAGGTTAAGCGTTGCGTGCCGCGGCTGTCCGTCCATTGGCATACGCATTCTCGACCCTCGAACGATAACGAGATTTCTTGCAATCCTTGCTCATTGGATTCGATCCTGTACTTCTTCGCTCCCGACCACCCGCCTTCCGCCGAAGCGTTCGCGCCGCCCAGTTCCAACGTAGCGAGCTTCCGCGTCAGCCGATCGTTTTCGGATGGATCCAACGATACGGGCACAGCCTCCTTCATGGAGGGGAGCAAATGGCGCCATACCGCATCCAGCACGCCCTGCATGTCCGACAATCCGCCGGTCATGGCAATCACGGCGTCCTGGTCGGGCATCACGATGCAATATTGTCCGAACGCGCCGTCGCCCCGGTACGCGTTGTGGCGGCATCTCCAAAACTGGTACCCGTAACCTTGCCGCCAATCGATGTTCCCGGTCTCGCCGTTGTCCTCCGGCACGTTGGCGTTATCCGCCTGGAAAGCGGCGGCTTCTTCGATCCACGCGGCGGGCAGGATCCTGACGCCGTTCCATTCGCCTTTGTTCAGGAGGAACTGTCCGAACCGGGCGATGTCCTCCGTCGTCAGCCAGAGCCCCCATCCCCCCGTGTTTCCGCCTCCCGGCGCTCGATCCCATTTCGGGTTTGCGATTTCCAGCGGATCGAATAACCGGGGCTGCAAATATTCGGCCAGCGTAACGCCGGCGGCACGCTCCACGATGGCTCCCAACACGTGGCTTGCGCCGCTGTTGTAAACGAACCAGGAGCCGGGCGCCCGTTGAATGGGCAGCTCGAGGAATCCGCGCACGAAATCCCGGTCGCTTCTGTCGCCGACCCGCAGTTCGGTCCGGTGATTCAGGAAATCCGGCGTAACCCCGAATCTCGTCGTGTCGGATTCATGGCCGGTCGTCATCGTCAGGAGGTGCTTGATCCGGATCTCTCCCATGTTGTTGCGGATTTCCGGCGTCTCCAACTCCGGGAAGCGGCTCAGTATCGGATCCTCCAGCGTAAGCAAGCCTTCCTGAACCGCGAACCCGACCGCCATCGACGTGAAGCTCTTGGTCAAGGAATAGACGGCATGGGGCACGTTCGGCCGATAAGGCTTCCACCAGCCTTCCGCCACCACATGGCCGTGACGAAGGAACATGAAGCCGTGCAGCGCCAGCTTTCGGTTCTCGATCTCCTCCAAAAACGATGAAACGGAAGACGGAGAAACGCCTTGTTTCTCGGGGATGCTCCTCGGGAGCGCGTGGGTGTCTGTCATCGGGATATCCTTTCTTGCGCTCGATTATCTGCGCTCAGGTTCGACCGGATTATGGCAACCGGTTGACACAACAAACGAAACGAAACCGCCGTCCGGCTCCGCGCCTTGCCGCGGCGCACTCGATTGCCTTCTTACGTCGTTTCCCTTTCAATCAGCGTAACCGGAAAAGTCGTGACCATGGGGACCTCTTCCCCTTCCAGCTGCTTGGCCACCAAATCGATCGTGCATTCGCACATTTCGCGGATCGGCTGCTTTACCGTACTCAGCCTCGGGGACATTAAGGACGCGATGCGGACATCGTCATAGCCGACGATTTTGATCTCTCCGGGCACGCTTTTCCGCAGCTGACGGCAGGCTTGAATCGCTTCGGCGGCGATCAGATCGCTGCTGGCGAAAATCCCGTCGAGATCCGGATGCCGCTCCATAAAACGGACGATCTCTTGCTCGTTTTTGTGCTCGTCTCCGTTCGTCGCCTCTAGCTGCAAGTGGACGGACTCGATCCCGGCAGCCCGGACTTCGGCTTCGAACCCTTGCGTTCTGCCGCTCGCGAGCAGCGCCTGATGGTGCGGACCGCCGACGCCGCGGTAGACGTACGCCAACTTGCGGCATCCCTTGCCGATGAGGAGACGGGCCGCCAGCTTGCCCCCCATGACGTTGTCCGAGGTGACGATCGGAATGTCGTCGGCCACGGTCCGGTCGAAGGAGACGATCGGCAAATTCAAATTCAGGTAATGCTCGACTTCCAGGACGGTGCTGCCCATGATGATCGCGTCCACTTGGTTCTTTTTCAGCATCTCGATATATTTGCTTTCTTTGGCGATGTCGCGATTGGAGTTGCACAGCAATAATTTATATTCTTTTCGGTCGGCATAATGTTCCAGGTGGTAGGCCAATTCGCTGAAAAAAGGATGGGATACCGCGGGAATGATGAGACCGATCATATTGGACTTTTTGCGGAACAAGGCCCGGGCCATCTCGTTCGGCTGGTAGTTCAGTTCTTTCATCACTTGATAGACCTTGTCCCGCGTTTTCTGGCTGATATACCCCCGGTTATTGAGCACGCGGGAAACCGTCGTGACGGAAACCCCCGCCCGCTCGGCCACGTCTTCGATTTTCGGCATCGGTCGACCACCTTGCTGAGTTTTCCTTCATTATAATCTTTCGTTTCCCCAATTTCAGCCGTGACGGCCCGCTATTTCAAGGCTCCGTCCGTAATCCCCTTGATAATCTGTTTCTGTAGGAACAGATACAGCACGAGCACCGGGATGACGGTCATGATCAATCCCGCCATCAGCGGAGAGTAATCCACGGAATAGGAAGAGAAGAAATTATACGTCGAGAGCGGCAGCGTCTTCTGATCCGGCGACAGCAGCACCAAGCTCGGCAGCAGGTAATCGTTCCAGATCCAAAGCACGTCCAGGACGATCAGCGTCACGAAAACCGGCTTGAGGAGCGGCAGCACGATCTGGAAAAAGATCCGCGGTCTCGAGCTTCCTTCGAGGAAGGCCGACTCTTCCAATTCGTACGGGACCCCCTTGATGAAGCCATGGAACGTGAAGACGCCGAACGGCACGCCGAACCCCAAATACATGAACACCAGGCTGCTCTTCATGTTCAGCAAATCCGCGTTCCCGTACAACATTACCAGCGGTATCATGAGCACTTGGAACGGGAGCGCCATGGAAGCCAGCATGAGGAAGAACAAGACGGCGTTCAGCTTCCATTTGAACCGCACGAACAAATATCCCGTCATGGACGAGAAGATCAGGATGAGGAACACCGCCGATACCGTGATGATCAAGGAGTTCATGAATCCGTGAAGGAAATCCATGTTTTCGTAGGCGTCGGCGTAATTCCCGAACCGGAAGCGCTCGGGCCAGGACAGAGGGTTATCGACGAATTGCTGCGTCTTCTTGAAAGAGTTCATGATGATGAGCAGAAACGGCGTCAGAAACACGATCAAAAACAGATACATGAACGAATATTTGAGGATGGAGGCCAGCGTACGCGAGTTCATTACGATTCGACCTCCAGTTTTTTCAGCAGATAGGATTGGGTCAGCGCGATGATCGCGACGACGGCGAACAGCACCACGGCTTCGGCCTGGCCGATGCCGTACTGGTCGGACAGGAACGCCTTCTGGACGATATGGTAGGTCGCGAGTTCGGTCGAATTGAACGGGCCGCCTTTGGTTAACGCCAAGTTGATGTCATAGGTCAGGAACGAACGGGAGAGCGAAATGAAGACGCAGATGACGATGGCCGGAACGGACAACGGCAGCACGATCCTGCGGATGACGGCAAACCTGCCGGCCCCGTCGATCGCGGACGCTTCCAGCACGTCCTGCGGGACGCCGGAGAATCCGGCGATATAGATCATCATCAAGTAGCCGACCAATTGCCATGCCGTCGCGATGATGAGCGCCCAGAACGCGGTGTTCGTATCCGTCAGCCACGACTTTTCGAATAAAGGCCAGCCGTACTTGTTGCCCAGATAAGGCAAGACTTGCGAGAACAAGGTTTGCCACAGGTAGCCCAGGACGATCCCGCCGATCAAGTTCGGCGTGAAAAACCCCGTCCGAAGCCACTTTTCCCCTTTCCCGCCCCGGGTCAGCCCCAGCGCGACGAAGAAAGCGGCCGCATTGGCGATCAGCACGGTGAAAAAGACGTATTTGAGCGTAAACCACAGCTGTTCCAGGAATACGTGATCCTTAAAAACGTGGAGGTAATTGGCGAAACCCACGACCGAATGGTCGGCCGTCCGGACGTCCCAATTCGTGAAGGTCAAATACAATCCGACCAGAAACGGAACGACCACGACGGCAGCAAACGCAAGCAAAGAAGGTCCCCCGAACAGCAGGAACGTCCCCGCGTTTCTGTAAAAACCGCTTTTCTTCATGCTGGCAACATCCTTTGCCCGAATTTGCCTTCCGGAACAAAAGATGGGCAGAGGCGGGGCCTCGAACCCATCTTTCGCAGGCGAACGGATCGGCGGTTACTTGCCGGCGTTCGACTTCCAATAGTTTTCGACTTCTTCCGCCAGTCCTTTGCGATCGATCTTGTCGACCAGGTATTTCTGCATGGAGGCGCCCGTCTTGGCCCAGTAGTCCTGCGGGAGGTAGTTGATGACCGCGATGTTGATCGACTTGCCTTGATCGACGAATTGGGCGACGGAATCGGAGATCACGTTGGATCCTTTCGCTTTGACTTCCTTGTAAGGCATGGACAGCCCCATCTTGCTCACGATCGCATCCTGTCCTTGCTCGCTCGTGACCAGCCACTCCAGGAAAGCTTTCGCGGCCGCTTGCTGCTCGGGCGAGGATCCCGAATTGTCGATGGCGAACAGCTTCGGTTCGCTGTACGCGATTTGCGAGTTGCCGAAATCGTCCGGATTGTTGCTGATCGGCACCGGGATGACGCCGAAGTCTTGGTCCCGTCCTTCCAGCGTTCCGACGACGGCCCAAGTCCAATCGCCCATGAAATAGAAGGCCGCGTTACCTTTGGCGAAATCGGCGCTGTCTTTGTTGTAATCGGCGACGAGCGGGTCGTTTTTCCTGGCGTTGTATTTCTTCAGAAGATCGAACGTATCCATCAGGCCCATGAACGGAGCGTTATCGAGCAAGCTGACTTTTCCGTTTTTCAAGTCTTCCACGAACTTGCGGTTCTCTTCTACGCTGTTGGTTTGCAACGAATAGGCAAGGCCCAGATAGTGGGCGCCCAGCGACCAGTCCGCACCGTGGATCATGACCGGCGCCTTGCCGGCCGCTTCGATCTTCTTGAACAGCGCCTCCAGGTCGTCGCGCGTTTTCACGGAAGCGGGATCGAAAGCGCCGCCGATCGCTTCTTCCACGACCCGCTTGTTATAGAGCAAGCCGTATCCCTGGGCCGTCCAGGGAATGCCGAGGAATTTGCCGTCGAGCAGCGCGGCGTCTACCGCTCCGGGCTTCGTCAGTTGCTCGTATTTCGCTTTGTCCGACTCCAGATCCAGGAACTTGTCTTTGTATTGGAGAATGGTTCCCGCGTCGAGGTTCGCGATCGTCGCCGGGTTGCCGGAGGCGAGCAGGGACTGGAATTTCTCGAGCTGCGCGCCGCCGATCGGCGTCGGGATCAGTTCGATCGTGACGTTCGGATTCAGCTCGTGGTACGTCTTGAACAAATCCTCGAATACTTGGTTGACTTCGGCGGAGGTATTGAAGAACGAAATTTTCACGGGTTTGTCCGACTGCGGGGCCTGCGACGCCTGCCCGGTCTGTTGCGCTTGCTGCGACGGTTCCGCGCTCGGGCTTTCTTGGCTCGAGGAATTTCCTTTGGAGCACGCCGCAAGGGTGCCGAGGATCAAGGTCAAGCAAACGGCCAACGCGATGCCTTTCCACTTTTTCAAAACTGTCTCCCCCTAACGTTGGTTTGTGAAGCGCTTTATTTCTTGATTTCATCATTATGATAACCGGTTAACATATTTGTGTCAACCGGTTGTCATAATGAAGATGCGATCTGACGTCCTCTAATGATCGGTCCTGCGGATTTTAAAGCAGAATTGCAACTTTCTGTTGCACCATTCAGCAAGTACATGCAAAAATAGAGAGGCCAGGCGGCAAAGAATGCCCCGTTTCCTTTCCAATGGAGAAAGGAGCGGGGCATTTACGTTTTTTGAAAAGGAGAGGGCGATCAAAATGAGTTTCGAAACGGAACACGCGAAATGGATAAGGGAACATCTAAAGCGAAGGCACGGGGAACGCCTAGACGCTCTCAAACGCGGCCACGGGTATGGAAACCGACTGTTCGTCGAACGAATCTGGTGGTCCCTTGTGGGACATTTCCATGGGTTGCATCCCGAATATGAAGTAAAGGATTGGCGGGGGAGATCTTATTTCGTCGATTTCATGTGGATTGTCGGGGCCGTTCGGATCGTGATCGAAATCATGGATTTCGGCTCGCACGGTACGGATCGAACCAAGTATCGAATGGATTTGAACCGGGGGCTGTTTCTGCAATCGCAAGAATGTTTGGTTATATATATCTCCTTGGATGAGCTGAAAGAAAACCCCGCATATATCGTTTCCGCGTTGCGAAGCATCTTGTCCCCTTACCTGCTGGGCTTAGGCGGAACGGCCAGAACGCCTGAAAGGCTTTACTCCAAAACCGAACGGGACTTGATGCGGGCAGCCATTCGCCGCAACCGGACGATCCGTCCGACCGATGCGGCCAGAGAGTTGGAGATGCATATTACGACGGTCATTAAAAACTGCCGCAAGCTGGTGGAAAAAGGGAAATTCCGAGCCGTGCCCAGAGGAGTCTCCCAACGCGTCGTTTATTTTGATACGATTCGATATTTATATATGAAAAATCGCATCCAATCCAACACTTTGAGCCTCTACTACCATTTGTATTCGAAAAACCGCACAGAATGGATGACCCGAACAGCCGTTGCCGAGGCAACGCACATTCAGATAAATAAGGACCGGGCGCCAAACGCCCGATCCTCCGATTATCCCTTCGTTCCCGACGGTCCAATCGCTTCGTACCTTCGGGTCACGCTTCCTTCATCAATAGTTGGCGTCGGCCTTGAAGAACTGGTCCACGTTCTCCGGCGTGACCGGCGTCGCTTCGAGCACGATATGATGCGGCACCGATTTCTCCCAGAAGCCTTCCAAGCCCTTCTTCTCGAGGATTTTCACGGCCATGTTGACCGCGCTGCCGCCCATCGTCGGCGAGTACGTCAGCGATACGACGACTTCAGGAGACTGCTTTTCTTTCATCATCTGATAGACTTCCTTCATGCCGCCCGAGCTGACGATGAACATCTCCTTGTCGCGCTTCGCGTCCCGGATCGCCTGGACGATTCCGACCGTCATGTCGTCGTCCTGGGAATACACGGCATCGATCTGCTTGTTGGCTTGCAGGATATTCTCGGTCGCTTTCAGCGCTTTTTCGCGGGTGAAATCGCCCGGCTGCGTCGCTACGATTTCGATCCCGGGGTAATCTTTGATATAATCGCGGAAGCCTTTGGACCTCAAATCGGTGACGGTTGACGGCACTCCGGAGATTTCGACGACTTTGCCTTCCGGCTTGCCTTTTTTCTTCTTCAGCGCATCCACCAAATATTTGGCATCGCCGTATCCGATGCCGTAGTTGTCTCCGCCGACGTAGGTGCGGTAGCTTTCCGTATTCACGGCGCGGTCGATGACGATTAAAGGAATCCCGGCCTGCGCGATTTTCTCCGCGGCGGGAGTCAACGCGGCGGACTCGATCGGGAGCATGACGATCGCGTCCACTTTCTTGGTGATCAAGTCTTCGATATCCGACGTTTGTTTCGCGGGATCCTTAGCCGTGTAGAGCAAGTATTTGACGTTGCCGTGCTTTTCCGCTTCCGCTTTCGCGTTCGAGACCAAGGCGCCCATCCAGCCGTGGTCCGCCGAAGGAAGCGAAATCCCGAGCGTATAATTGCCCGATGCGGCGGAACCGGCGTCGCCGGACGGGCTTTCCGACCCGCTTGCGGAAGGGCTTTCGGAACTTTGCTTGTTGCCGTTGGAACATGCGGCCAGAACGAGACAGACAGCCGCGATCAATACGAGCGGTTTTAACCACACTTTACTCTTTGACATGGATTAACCCTCCTATAATGGACGAAAAATTGTTCAATTCGCTTGCTATTCCCTTCTTTGCAGAAGCACGGCGGCTACGATGATCACCCCTTTCACGACACCTTGCAGATAAGGCGAGATATTGAGCAAGTTCATCACGTTGCTCAATACCCCCAGAATCAAGACGCCGAACAAGGTGCCCAGTATTCTGCCTTTGCCCCCAGCCAAGCTGGCGCCGCCGATAATGACGGCCGCGATCGCGTCAAGCTCGTACATGTTGCCTGAGGTAGAAGTCGATACGGAGTTCAATCGGGAGGTTTCGATCACGGAACCGATGGCTGCGGTCAGTCCGCAGATCATGTAGGAGAGGATCGTAACCCGAAATACCGGGATGGCGGAAAGCCGAGCCGCCTGGGTGTTGCCTCCGACGGCGTAAATATGCCTTCCGAATACCGTCTTCTCCAACACGACATAGGAAAGGAAAACCATGACCGCGAATATGATCACGGGAATGGGGATGCCGAGCGCGTAGTTGTTGCCGATTTTCGCGTATGCGGAATTCATGCCCGAAATGGCGCCTGCGTCCGCATAATAGAGAGCGAGCGATCGGGCGATGGTCATCATCGCCAAAGTGGCGATGAACGCGGTAATTTTGCCGTAGGTGATCAACAATCCGTTCACGAGCCCCAGCAAGAGACCGGCAAGCAATCCGAGCAGGATGGAGACGGGAATGGAGGAAGCGTAGTTGACTTGGGCGGCCATAACCACCGTGCCCGACAAGGCCAGCACGGATCCGACCGACAAGTCGATGCCTCCCAGAATGATTACGAAGGTCATCCCGAGCGACAGGATGCCGACAATGGAAACCTGCCTCAGAATATTGGTGATATTGGCGACCGTCAGAAAATACTCGCTTAATACCGAAGCGAAAACGACAAGCACGAGTAGCGCGAACAAGACGCTGTACTGCTCCCAGATCACGCCGATCCAGTTCCGATTCCGGCCGGATTCCGTTTTGATTTCCTCTACCGTGTTGGACATCTCGATTCTCCTCACTTTAAAGTCCGGTTGCCAAAGCCATCACATTCTGTTCATTGGCGGCGGCGTGGTCGAGTTCCCCCGTGATTTTCCCATGATGCATCACGATGATGCGGTCGCATAGTCCCAGCAGCTCCGGCAGCTCCGAGGAAATGACGATGATCCCCTTGCCTTCTTCGGCAAGCTCCGCGATCCGTTCGTAAATCTCCCGTTTGGCCCCTACGTCGATCCCGCGCGTCGGCTCATCGAGGATGAACAATTCGCTCTCCGCCGCCATCCACTTCGCGAGCACGACTTTCTGCTGGTTGCCTCCGCTTAGATGCTTGACCGGACGCGACGGTTTCTTGACCTTCACGTTGAGCTTGCCGATGAACTCCGCAACCAACCGGTTTTCCGCATGGCGGCGCACGAAATTCCATTTGCTGATTTTGCGTGGAGTGGTTACGGAGATGTTGTTCGTCACGCTCATCTCCAGGAACAGACCGCTTTGCTTCCGGTCCTCGGTCGCGAGAGCGATGCCGGCGCTTACGGCCGACAGCGGATCCCGAAAGTCCGCCTTCCGGCCTTTCCAGTAAATCTGCCCGCGTTCGGGCTGCCAATCCCCGAAGACCGTTCGCGCCAGCTCCGTTCTTCCCGCCCCGATCAGCCCCGCGAATCCTACGATTTCTCCTCTCCGTACGCTGAAGCTCACATCTTGAAAATGGGATTTCAAAGTCAATTGCTCTACTCGGAGGATTTCCTCTCCCGGCTGTCTCCGTCTTGCCGGATAAAGGTCGCTCAGTTCCCGTCCGACCATCATGTTGGCGATGTCTCTTTCCGACAGGCCGTCCATCGGAAGCGTGTTCACGTAATGCCCGTCGCGAAGAACCGTTAACCGATCGCAAAATCCTTTCAATTCGTTCAACCGGTGGGAAATATAAACGATGGAGACGCCTTTGCTCTTGAACTGCTGGATCAATTCGAACAGCTTCCGCGACTCCCGCTCCTCCAGAACGGCCGTCGGCTCGTCCATGATGAGCACTTCCGCGTTCATGGACATCGCTTTCGCGATTTCGACGATTTGCTGCTCCCCGATGCTCAGTTTGCCGACGGTCGCTTTCGGGTCCAGAATCAATTCGAATCGTTCCAGCAGCTTTCTCGTTTCGCTCACCATAAACTTGAAATCGCTGAAAACGCCTCGTTTCTTGGGTTCCCTTCCCAGAAAAATATTCTCGGCCACGCTCATGCCGGGCACCAGATTCAGTTCCTGATGGATAATGGCGATCCCGTGCCGCTGCGATACCGTTGGGCTTGACAGCGCAACGGGCTTGCCGTGAAGAAGAATTTCCCCTTCGTCCGGTTGATGGATCCCGGCAATGATCTTCATGAGCGTCGATTTTCCGGCGCCGTTTTCGCCGACCAAAGCATGCACTTCGCCTTTCTTGAGATCAAACCTCACCTTATGAAGCGCTTTCACGCCCAAGAAGCTTTTGCTGACGTCTTTCATCTCGAGTACCGTCACGATTTCACCTTCTTCTGCTGTTGGCTATGACGCCATCATACCGGAGGCCGAAACTCCCAACAATTAACTAAATTGAGGGAAAACTTTATATTCTTGCGAAACCTAAAACGGCGATTCTCCCCGGGAGGAGACATCGCCGTTTGGCCGAAACCGGGTTGCATTCCGACGGATTAACGGGTTGCCCCTACTTGAAATTGACTTAAAACCCCTTGCAAACCGTTGGACAAATCGGACAGCGACTGAGCGGACTCGGATACCCGCCGGGTGGCGCCCAATTGATCTTGCGTCGCGGACGCCACTTCCCGGGAGCTTGCGGAAGTTCTCTCCGCGATGGAGCTCATTTCTTCCATGGAACCGCTGATCTGCTCGAAGGTTGCCGATATTTCCTCGGTCATCCTGGAAATTTCCTGCATCTGTTCGGCAACCTTCACGGACGTTCCGGCGATCTGCGCGAACCGGGAGCCCGCTTCTTCCACGGACTCCGTGCCGGAGAGGATTTCGCCGGCAAGCCGTTCCATGGACGCGGCGGTCTGCGATGACGCGCGCATCATCGTACGGACGATCCCGGCGACGCTTTTGGCCGATTGCTCCGTGCTTTCCGCCAACTTTTTGATCTCGGCCGCCACCACGGCAAACCCCCGTCCGTTAACGCCCGCTCTTGCCGCCTCAATGGAGGCGTTAAGGGCGAGTAAATTCGTCTGCGACGAAATTTCGGAGATCAATTGGATGATATGGCCGATTTCTTGGGACTGCCGGATAAATTGGCGGATGGCAGCATTCGCCGACTCCAGCGTATCTTTGACGGCTTGCATCTGCCGAACCGCTAGATGGATCGCTCCGTTTCCGCGAGCCGCTTCTTCCGCGCCGCTCCGGGAAAGCACCGTCACGCGCGCCGTCTGGTCGGCGATATTCAAGACGTTCGACGTCAGCGTCTCAATGGCTTGGGTCGTTTGTTCCGAGGCTTGAACCTGAACTTGCGCCCCATTCGCGACTTCATCGATCGTCGCGGAGATTTGAAGGGAAGAATGGGCGGATTCACGGGCATTTTGGGACAATCGATCCGATGAATCGGCAAGCCGGTCGGTCGTTTCCTTGATGACGGAGAAAGCCTGGGTCAGTTTGTTGACCATCGTATGGGCCGAGCTAACCAGATCGTTCAGTTCGTCCTTCGTCCTGGAGGGGAAGTCCGGCACCTGCAAATCCCCTGCGGCGATTTTTACGAATATTTCCCTTAATCGACGGATCGGATCGGATATTCTCTGGGCCAGAAGGAGGGCGAGCAAGATGCCGACGATGATGGAGCCTATGGTTACGGAGACGTTCACGATCGAGCTCATCGATTTCGTTTGATCGATTTTCTGGCGGTGAAGCCCGATTTCGGACAACTGTTCCGAAGCGAACCGGGCGAATGTTTGCCTGAGCGATTCCAGAGGAAGATACTTATAGGTGCCTTGCGCTTGTTCCGCGGATCCGTCTTCATCCATCGCGAACGATTCCCGGTTCGCTTGATAATAATCTTTCCACGAGGTCGACAACGCTTCGAACTCCGGAGCGGCCCCCATTTTGTTTTCCAGCGCCGCGAATCCCGTTTCGATCCGCTTCAAGGCGTTCGAATATTCCGCCTGAAACAGCTGCTTGTCGGAGTCGAAACTGCTCATGACGTACAGGAATCCGCTCTTATGCAGGTCCGTGATGTCCGCGTTCAACTGGTCGGCGATTCCCAGGATTTCGTTCTGTTCTTGGATCTCGGAATCCATGCGGCTTACCCATGCGCTCGTGAACAATGTCGTCAGCGTAGAGATGCAGAGCAAGAGGAGGATGCAAGCGAATCCCGATAACAGCTTCGTTCGGATCGTTCGGATCGGAAACGCCCGCAGGCGATGCGGCCATGGTTTGCCCATATTTTACTTCCTTCCGTCCCGTAGTTTTGCGTTCATGCTCTTCTGAATTTTCCCGGAGATTCGCCGGTCATTTTCTTAAACAGGATATTGAAATAATTCGCGTTGGGATAGCCGACCCGTTGGGCCACCTCCTTCACCGACAAGTCGGTATGTTCCAACAGCCTCTTCGCCTCATCGATTCGGCACTTGATTAAATACTGAATCGGGGACATGCCGATCTCTTCTTTGAAAATATGCGACAGATGGTAAGGATTCACATAGACCAGCGCCGCCAATTCGTTAAGAGACAAATCTTCGGAATAATTGCTCTTGATGAACTCCCTCACTTTCTCCGATATCGCGGAAATTTGCACGGGTTGATTCGGTTCCGTGGAAATCCGGATGACATGGATCAGGATGCTTTGCAGCAAGTACGTGATGAGATCCTCGCTGCCCAGCTTGCGGCTTCGATGTTCGGAATAGATCTCCGTGAAAAACCGGTTGATCGTCTCGTAATTCTTTTTCAAGGGCAGGATCGGCGGATCGGCCGCGGCGATCAGACAGCCGGGCGGCAGTCGGTTGACCTGCAGCTGGCCGATCGCCAGCCGAAACCCTTTCAGCGGCGCGTCGGATGACGGAATTTCCGCATGGGCAACCTGGGGATGGAGGATCACCAAATCCCCTTCTTTCACCGTGAAAATCTGGTGTTCGCAATGGACTTCCCCTCGACCCCCTTGAATGAGAAGCAGCTCCGTCTCGCTCCCTGATCGGATGTCTCCGGATAACCCGAACAATTCCTCAAGAGGCGTTATGGTTACCAGCTGGGGGGTCTTCAATAATAAGGCTTGACCCGACATATGGATGGAATCACCTGCGCCCCTGTGGAATCATGGAACGATAAGCGCTTACAAATTGCAATTTGGTATTATTATCATGTCAAATTATTATAGAATAAAGAGTAATCGCGCAAATTAGCAATTTAATGTAGAACGACCGCAAAATTGTTTATATTTTCCGCATCGTCATTCGTAATAGACTGAAGATAGAGACAGCTAATCTCCGGGTGGTGACGGCGTTGCTCTTAAAGGTAACCGGCATGACGAAAACTTATTTCGGAGTAACGGTGTTGGATCACGTGAATTTCGAACTGCACGCAGGCGAGGTTCATGCGCTCCTTGGCCAGAACGGCGCAGGGAAATCCACGCTCGTGAAATTGATTTCCGGCGTCGAACAGCCCGATCAAGGCGAAATCGCCATCGAAGGCCGGCACATTCGGATTTCATCCACTATGGAAGCGCAAAAATTGGGAATTTCGACGATTTATCAGGAAACTTCGCTTGTTCCGGACATGACGGTCGCCGAAAACATTTTCATGGGCCGGGAACCGAGACGGCTCGGCGGGTTCGTCCATTACGGCAAGATGAAGCGCGAAACGAAGCGGATTCTGAAGCAGCTGGGCTACTCGATTCATCCCAATTCCATCGTCAGGGACCTGTCGCACAGCGAACAGCAAGCGGTTTCAATCGCGAAAGCCCTTTCCATGAAATGCAAAATCATCATAATGGATGAACCGACGGCCAGCTTAACCGAGCAGGAATGCGAACGGTTGTTCCAAATCATCCGCCTGTTCAAGTCGGAAGGCGTCGGCATCATCTATATCACGCACCGGTTGCAGGAGGTTCGGAGAATTTGCGACCGCGTTACCATCTTAAAGGATGGACAGCATGTGATGACGGGCCAAGTCGACCGCTACAGCGAGAAGGAAATGATCACTTATATGGTGGGCAGAGAGCTGTCCCAGTATTTCCCCCCCGTCGCGGACGAGATCGGGCAAGAACTGATGCGCGTCGAGCGGTTAAGCAAGAAACACAATTTTTATGACGTGAGTTTTACTTTGCATGAGGGCGAAATACTGGGAATCGCGGGATTGGCGGATTCCGGAGGCACCGAGCTCGCCAACGCGCTGTTCGGCCGGATCCGGCCGGACGCCGGCACCATCTATTGGCGCAACGAACGCGTCCTCTTTAAAAATCCGCGGGAGGCGATTCACCATCGTTTCGGCCTGGTGGACAAAGATCGGCTGAAAGCCGGCATGTTCACGGACATGCCCATATCCAAAAACCTGACGATGTCCGGTTTGAGGCATCTGAATAAGCTGCAATTCATCGACTTGAAAAAAGAACAGGATAAGGCGCTCGACGCCATTATCCAATTGGATATCAAAATGCTCGATCCGGATCAGGAGATCAAGTTCCTCAGCGGCGGCAACCAACAGAAAGTCATGTTCGGAAGATGGCTGGTCGCCGAAAGCGAATTGTATATTCTGAACGAACCAACGCGCGGAGTCGACGTCGGCGCGAAAAGCGAGTTATATTCCGTCATACGCGAACTGGTTCTCGAAGGCAAGGGAGTGATCATCATCTCTTCCGACCTGGCGGAGCTGATCGGGCTCAGCACGCGCATTCTCGTCATGAGAGACGGACGCGTCGTCGACATGATCGAACACGAATCGGCGACGGAGAGCAGGATCATCAGCGCGGCTTCGGGATTGCCGAATGAAGGAGGCAAGTCATGACACTCCGCAGACCAACCGTTCCAAGCCGGCTTGAGCATCTCGCGCTCTCCTTAAGCTTCCTGACGAAATTCAAGGCGCTTGCGTCCTTGCTTCTGCTATTCGCGATCGCATCGCTGACCAGCGATTACTTCGTCCACTGGGGAAACCTGATGAACATCATCCGTCAAGCGTCCACGATCGGAGTCATCGCGTTAGGCGTGCATTTCGTCATCCTGCTGGGCATGTTCGACCTCTCCGTCGGATCCATCCTCGCGGCGTCGGGAACGGTCATAATGTTGAGTCAATCCGCGCTTGGCATCGGGATCCCCGCTTCCGTGACGCTTGGACTGGCGGCCGGCTGCGTACTCGGAATCGCCAACGGGATGCTCGTTGCGTTCGGCCGGGTTCCTTCATTTATCGTTACGCTGGGAACCATGTTCATCTTCCGTTCCTTGGCCATGTGGTACGGCCACGGGGGCGCGATCAACGGAAATTTCGTACGATATACCCAACTGGGCCATTCCGACTTTTGGGGCGTGCCCCTCATCTTCCTGCCTCTAGCCGTTATCGCCGTCATGGCGCACGTCGTGTTGAGCAGGACGCTGCTGGGCCGTTATATTTACGCGTTCGGTCAAAATCCTTATGCCGCCGTATTGACGGGAGCTCCCATCCCCTGGGTGATCGTAACGGCATTCGCGATCAGCGGCGCGGCGACGGGAGTCGGAGCCGTATTCGAAACCTCCCGGCTGAACTCCATTTCGACTTCCAGTTCCGGCTTATTCTATGAGCTTGACGTCATCTCGGCGATCGTGATCGGCGGTTCCAACCTCAAAGGCGGCAAAGGAACGATTCTCGGCACGGTCTGCGGAGTATTCATGCTGACCATCATCGGCAACTACATGAACTTGCAAAATATATCGCCGTACTTGCAAGGAATCATCAAAGGGGCGCTCGTTCTGTTGATCCTGTACCGGCAGGGCCGTAAAGCTTAGCGGTCGGATCGAACGCAACCGGGTCATGAAAGAAGCGCAAAAAAAAGAGGCCATCTAAGATGGCCTCACGATCAGCTCTATGGATACTTCTGCCAAGTCCGGGTTCAAGTCCCGCTCTTCCGTCAGATCCAGCACGGGGTATCCGTCGACGTCGAAGTGGACGCGGCGCACGCCGGCGCATCTGGGCTGGTCGATGCCTGCCCGCGCGTGGTAGACGTTCCAGATGACGCCGTCTTCATCGGTCACGTAAGAATTATGGCCCGGCCCGTATTCGCCCGGCACGCTCCTCGAGGTCAGGATCGGATAATTCCCCTTGGTCCAGCTGGCCGCGTCCAGCAGGTCGGCGTCCAAATCCGCGCCGAGCACCCCGACGCAGTAAGTCGCGTCGACCAGCGCGCAGGCGATGGTCACGAAGATTTTCTTGTCCGTGATGAGGGCGAACGGCCCTTCGTCGACGAACGTGCGGTTGTTCTCCCAGCCGTACTCGGGCCGCGAGAGAAGGACCGGATCGCTCTTCAGCTTCCAAGGTTCCGCCGGATCGGCTTCCGCGATGTAGATCCATGAGCCCAGATCTTGCGGGACGAATCGACGCTGCGCCCAAACGGCATAGACGCGATCCTTCCATTGAATGACAGTCATGTCCAGCGTAATTCCGGCCTCGAATAGAGGCCTGCCGTCGCTGCGGACGACTCGGACCGGGACTTCCCAATCTTCGGCTTTCGCCGGGTTCCCCCCTTTCTTTAACTTCATGACATGGGATTGAATGTCGGCGAATTCCCCCGTGCTTCCCGCATGGAAAATGTACAGGTCGCCGCCAATGTCGTGAAGCTCGGGCGCCCAAAGAAAGTTTTTCAAATGGCCATACGTCTCCGTGTCCAGAAGCTTGATTTCTTCCGCGTCGAACAGCCCCCGTATCGTCTCTGCCTCCCGGATCGACAGCGTCCGGTTGCCGTCCGCATCGTTGGTCGCGATAAAATAATAGTTTCCCCGCCACCTGGCGATACAAGGATCCGCACGGTTGACCGCGAGCGGGAAAGGATACCGCTCCTGACGGATGCGGCCGGTAATCCGATGGTTTCCCGCCCGGTTCCAATCGATTCCTGCCGTTTGCCAGTCCACCTTTTTGACGGCGCTCGTCCCGTCGCTGTAGACGGCCGTCGCGTAAATCTCCTTCAATTCCTCTTCGGCTGCGGCAACGACCCGTTCCGGAACGTCGTTGCGAACGTTCGAAGGAACCGCGAGTTTCCGCAGAAGCCGATCCGCCGCCGCCCGCGCGACCGATATCGCGTTGCCCGGCACGATCCCTTCGATATCGGCGTCTATGGATGCCGGCGCATAAGCCTCCGCTCGCTCCGGCGACGATGCTCCGTTCAGGTCCAAAATATCGTCGGAAAAATTCCGATAGAAATTCCCGTCCGTGTCGCTCCAGCGAATGACGTACCTTTGATGCGCGCCGTCATATTCGCACATTACGCGCTGGACGATCGCGTCTTTTTTCAAACGCAATAGTCCGATCTCCCGATATTGCACCAGATCCGGCGAGCTGAACAGCAATACCGCTCCCTTGCTGTCTTCGTCCGGGCCGCCCTCGGGCCCCGTGCGCACCGCGGCCACGCCGAACGTGCCGTCAGCCAGATTAAACAGATAGGGGTTTTTCAAGCTTTTGGCGCTTAGCGTGCCGTCCGGATTTTCGACGGCTTTGGCAAACAGCACGCCGGAGTTGCGATTCAACGCCCGATAGCCAAAGCCGTCCTCGCAGTAAGCCAGATGCATGCTGTAGGCCAGCTTCGGTGCGTAAATTTGTTCTTCCAACGGCTCTCGCGTATAGCATAGGACACGTATCCCGTCCTCGAAGCCTGGGGCTGCCATCGTTCGTTCGCACGCTCCTTAAGATCGATTCGACCGGCGCTGCTCGGACTTTTTCACCTTGAAATAGATCTGGTACGGTTCGTATCCGATGTCCCGAATTCTCCTGAGTTGAACGGACGGGTCCTGATTGACCGTTTTGAAGAAGAATCGCCAGCTTCCCCATTCGCGCTCGTTCTCCATCTCGATTTCGGAAGCGACGTCTTCATTGTCGACATACAAAATCCTTTCTTCCTCGCCTATGCCGGCCAGCACCTCCGGGCCGAAACGGAAGGCGCCCATATGTTCGTCGTCCGGCAACGGGACGAAGCGGATCCCGATCGGCAGGATCAAGCTGACTTTATCGCCATCGTTCCAGACTCGGCGGATGGAATAGAATCGGCCGCTGTCGGCGGTTTTTCCGTGAAGGACGCCGTTGACGTAGACGGATGCTTCCGACAGGATCCAATCCGGAATCCGGCAATGGAACGTGAAAGCATGCGGCTCGGTGGTCCGTACGACAAAATCGTGCTTGCGGTAGGGCGGCATATTTTCGTGAATCGCCGTGATTTCGTTGATTCCCTGATACCCCGCGGTATTCGAGGAATTCATCAGGCTCCCGCTCATCCGGTCCTGCGATTGCTGGATCCGCACGGGAACGCCCCCGATATCCGCGGTGACCTCGGAGTCGAAATACTGGCAGGCATAAATGCCGTCCCCGTCCTGATAATACATTCCCCGATTCCAAGACGCGTTCGCTTGGACCATCGTGCCGTGACAGCAGAAGAAGCTGTCCTTCTCCGTGCTCCAATCCTTGCGCAAGCCGGCCTTCATCGGCAGGAAATACGTGAGCAGTCCGGTTTCCGGATAGGGATGCTTGTTGCCGTTCAGCCGATACTCCCGATAGTAGGCCTGCGCCATGATTCCGTTATAAAGGTTGTATTCGATGTATTGCGCGTACGCGGGGTCGCCGGAATGCCGGAACAAAAACTCGGCCAAGCGGATCATGTTGTAGACCGTGCAGTGTTCCTGGTTTTTGTCCCCCAGGCGGGCCTTCATTTTCATCTTCGGCATCCAGACTTCGCCGGCCGTCTGTCCGCCCGTGGCCAGGCATCCCCTTTCCGTCACCGCGCAATTCCAATACGCCTTCACGATGTCCATCCATCTCTCTTCGCCCGTCACTTCATATGCGCGGGCGCAGCCGAGCACTTCCGGAATGGTCGTATTCGCGTGCATATTCGTGAGCGGGTCCTTGCCTTCCAGCAAAGGTTGAAAGAGCCGGCTGCGATCATACCGATCCAGCAGCGTCTTGTATTTCTCCTTGCCGGTGATCTGCAGGAGATCCGCCCAAACCTCCAGCATGCCGCCGGTTTCCACGTCCAGAATGTCGTCGAATTGCTCCCTGGAAAATCCGCCGCTCCAATCCGCGAACCAGTCCGCGAACGAATCCGCGATCTCCAGCGCTTTCGCGTTCCCGACATACCGATAGACGTCTACTAAACCCATGAGTAGCTTATGGAGATTGTATTGGGGCGCCCAGATCTCCTTGCCCTTCGCGATCCAGTGCAAATATTTCTCGGGAATCGGACCTGCCCACCGCCCCCCGTTGTCCTTTTGGCACTCGGCCAATTCCTCGATGATGACTTCGATTTTCGCCTTGAGCTCCGGGTCTCCCGTCTCGAAATGATGCATCGCGGCCGCCGACAGCCAATGGCCGAGAAAATGGCCCCGCAGCTGGCACACCGGCGTTTCCCATCCTCCGTGCGCTCCTTCGGGGATGTCCCTGCCCGAATAACGTCCCGCTTCCAGCTTGTAGTTAAACAGGAGATGATCGCTGTCCAGTTTCATCAAATAGGCCCGGTTCGCCGCTTCTCTCCGTTTGACTTCCCCGTCGCGTACGAGAACGCTGTTTCCCTTCAACTCGATCATGGCTGGCTTCCTCCCAGTGGGTTTCAACTTGTCGATCCGCGAATCCCTTTAGCCTTTAATCCCGGATACGGCAATCCCTTTGATAAAATATTTCTGCCCGATCACGAATAAGAGGATGGGCGGGATCAAGATCATCGTAGCCGCCGCCATCAGCAGCTCCCATTGGGCCGTATAATACCCGACGAATTGCTGCAAGCCCAAAGCCAGCGTAAACATCGATTCTTTATTGACGTAAACCAGCGGCCCCAGGAAATCGTTCCATACGCCCAAAAACTGAAACAGCGCCACGACGATAACGGCGGATTTGGACAACGGAAAAATCACGCGGACAAAAATGTGGAAATAACCGGCGCCATCCACCAACGCGGCTTCGTCCAACTCTTTCGGAATGGTCTTCATGAACTGCCGGATCAAGAAAATGTTGAATGCGCCCCCGCCGAACCAGGCCGGCAAGATCAAGGGCAGGTAACTGTTGGGACCGACGACCGTCCGCCACCCGAGAAACGTCGGGATGAGCGTAACCGCGAAGGGCAGCATCATGCCGGCCATCAGCAAGCCGAAGAAGAAATCCCGGCCCCGCCAACGAAGCCTGGAGAAGCTGTAGGCGCATAACGCGCTGGTCAGCACCGCACCCGTCACGTTCCCCACGACGATGATCATCGTGTTGATCAAGTAACGGCCGAAGGGCACCGTATCCAGCGCCGTCTTGAAATTGCCGAAACGGATGGGTTCGGGCACCCAGACCGGGGGGACGATAAAAATCTGGGAAGCGTCCATTAACGCGCTGCGAACCATCCACGCCAGGGGCAAAATAAACGCCGCCGAACCGCAGGCAAGCAAGAGATACAAAAGAAGCCTAGGCACACCGAATCTATGTTTCGCGGTCATGATTTCTCACCCTCGTAATAAACCCAGGATCTGGACGAACGGAAGACGATGACGGACAGGAGCATGATGATCGCGAACAGCACCCAGGCAATCGCGCACGCGGCGCCCATTCGTTGATTGGTAAACGCTTCGCGATACAGGTAGACCACGTAGAACAGCGAAGCGTTGTTCGGCCCGCCTTCGGTCATGATGTAAGCTTCGGAGAAAGACTGAAAACCGTTGATGATTCCTATAATCAGATTAAAAAAAATCGTGGGCGTCATCATGGGCAGCGTTACCGCCGTCAATTTATGCCGGATGCCCCCGCCGTCGATTTCGACCGCTTCGTAATAATGGTCGGGGATGGACTCCAATCCGGCCAGAAAGATCAACATGGTGCCTCCGACCGACCATACGTTCATGAACGCCATCGTCGGAACGACCGTGGATTCGTCGTATATCCACTGACTGGTCGGCAAATGCAGAAATTCGAGGATTTGGTTGAAAAGGCCGATATCGGGATTCAGCAGCCACATGAAAATCGTCGAGGTCGCGACGACCGGTACGATCGACGGCAAATAAAACACGGCGCGAAAGAACGCTTTTCCTTTGACGTTGTTTTTAAGCAGCAGCGCCATCGCGAACGCCGCCAATAAACTGACGGGGACGGCCAACGCGACATAATAGAGGGTGACGAACAAAGATTTATAGAAGAAGCTGTCTTCCCCGCTGAACAATCTCCTGAAATTCTCGATACCGATAAAACGGAAATCGTTCGTGATGGAATAATCGGTAAAGCTTAAATACAAGCTGGCCAGCAGAGGACCCAGCGTAAAAATGAAAAATCCCAAAATGGCCGGGGCCGCCATCCCATAGCCGTAAATCGTCTCTTTCCTGATCCTGAATCCAGGTTGCACCTTGGGTGCAATGGCCTGTTGGTTTGGATGCATACCCATCACGCTTTCTCAAAAGTTTGTCATGGATTCCCGGAAAAAGAAGAACGGACGGCTTCGGAAACATTCTGGAACTTCGTTCCATATGTTCGCGATACGCGGCGTCCGTTCCATCCCCTTCCTCTTGAAATCCGGCAGCCAGGATTACTTGACGGTTCCTTGGAGCAGCGGTTTGATTTTGGGCATCGTTTCCGCCATGACCTGATCGACCGTCTTTTTGCCTGTCCAAGCTTGGTCCAGCGCGGGGAACAGCAAGTTGTTAATGTCGCCGAAGTTCTTCACGTAGACCTCCGACGTCACCTGACTGTCGCCTACGATCGGATCGACCAGCACGTCCTTGTAGCCTTCGACCCTTGCCGCGCTGGGCGAAGCCCAAGCGGCGATTTTGCTCTCGTCCGTGTAGTAGGCCTTGCGATTCGGCATCCAGAGTCCATCCCGGAACAGCTCCGGCGAAATCTCCGGATTCGTGATGTATTTGAGCAGCATCCAGGCTTCTTTGGGGTGCTTCGAACCGGAGAACACGACGCCAAGCGCTCCGCTGTATACGGCCGTGGTCGACGTCATTTTGGGAATGATCCCGATGCCGTAATTCAAACCTTTCGACTTGGCGAAATCGTTGCAAACCCATTGTCCGTCCAATACCATGGCATAACGCTTCGATTGGAGGGCGACGGCCGGCGCGGGCATGCTCTTGGCCGTTGTAGGGCTCGGCATGACATGATGGACGTTGATCAGATCCGCCACGTTTTGGAACACTTGATTAAACGCCGGGGTGCCGATGCCCGTCGTATCTCCCATATCGGGGAAATATTGCGTGCCGTTGCGAAGCAAAAGCGCTTCCAAGGGACCGGACCATAAATCCATGTTAAATCCGTACTGACGGATATTTTTCGCGTCGAATGCGGGATCCAGCGCATTCCTTCCCTTGTTGTCGATGGTCAGCTTTTTGGCGACCTCGATGAACTGATCCCAGGTCCAGGCATTCTCCGGCTTGGTCGGCGGCGCCTCTACTCCCGCCTCGGCAAATGCATCTTTATTGTAGAACAGCGCAAACGACTCGAGGTTGTTCATCAACCCTACGATGCCGTCGCCCTTTCTAGCGATGACTCCGTCGACGAAGTCCGATTCCACCGTTTCGGTATCCGACTGGAAAAGTTCTTTGATATTGGCCAGCTTTCCGTCCTCGTACCATTTGTACGCCGTAGGCGGTCCCAAATAGCCGACGTCCGGCGCGTCATTCGAAGCGATCATCGTGGTCAGCTTGGTTTCGTACTCGGACGGAATGATAATCCCTTCTACGCTGATCCCCGTATCGTTCTCGAACTTGTCGATCGCCTTGCTGATGACTTCTTTCTCGTAAGTCGAACCCCAATACGTAAACCGCAGATGAACCTTCTCGTTCGACTGGACGGACGTCTCCGACGGAGATGCCTGCGGACCGGCGGTTCCGTCATTTCCTTGGTTGGCGTTGCCGCCGCCGGAGCCGCAACCCGCCATCACCGTCAGAATCCCGGCCAATACCGCCCCCGCGACGGCCTTTTGCCGCTTCCTCATGCCTGTTCCTCCCTTTTTTATGCGCTTTCATTTTGGATGCAAGCTTAGTATGCCACGCCCGGGATGAACATCAAATTCGACGATCGTTGTAAAAGGGGGAGGCTCATTCGTTTATGGGCCGGCGGCTTCGGGCAGACAGATCAGGATCGTCGTTCCCCTTCCGGGATTGGACTGGACGGTGATTCCGTATTCATCGCCGTACATCAGCTTTAGCCGCCGGTGCACATTCCGCATCCCGACGGACGAACCTTTCTCGTTCATGATTTCCGCGATCCGTTCGGAGCTTATGCCCTGACCGTTGTCCCGTACGGAAAAATAGCGGCGGCGATTCTCCCGCCATCCGGAAATCCGCAGTACGCAGCCGTCCTCCATATGCTCGAAGCCGTGCAGAAAAGCGTTTTCGACGAAGGGTTGCAAAAACAACCGGGGAACTTCGCCGTTCATCAACTCGGGTTCCACGAAACAAGCATAATCCAGTCGTCCTTCGAATCGGCAGCGCATGATGAAGACGTATCCTTCCAGCCATTCCAGCTCCTCCCGCAATGTCCCCGTGGATTTGTCGTTCTCCACGGTATATTGCAGCATCCGGGACAACGAGGATACGATCTTGCCGATTTCGTCGCTTTCCTGCTCGATGGCGATGCAATTGATCAGATTCAGCGTGTTGTATAGAAAATGCGGATTCAATTGCGTATTCAACTGATGGATCTGGGCCTGCTTTTCAAGGAGTTTGACCTCGTAATTCTCATGGATGAGCTGTTGAATCTTATCGTTCATGTCGTTGAACCTTCGGATGACTTGATCGATCTCTCCGTATCCCCGCACGGGAATTCGGCTCTCGAAATCGCCCCGGCCGGTTTTCCGGATCGCCGCCGTCAATTTGCTCAGCGGTTTGGTGAACATCATGGACATCAGGTAAGCCAGGATCAGCGATACCATCAAGACGACGGCGCCCAGTCTCGTAACGGTGGCGATAATGTTCGGGGAAACCTGAGGGATCAGATCCTTGTTGCGGATGGCGGATACCAACGTCCAGCCGGTAACGGGCGAGGTATCGTAGCTGACGACCATCGTATCCCGGCCTTCCTTGACGCGGAGCGTACCCGTCTTGCCGCTTAAAACCTCCGAAATCCATCCTGCATGCAACACTTCGGATTGGACGGTATCACGGTTCGAGTATACGAGGCTTCCGTCCGGCGCGATAATGAAAAACAGCTGGTTATCGTGAAAGGAGAGATTCTTGAACGTATCCGCGATAAAATCCGATTTGAAGTTGATCAGCAAAACCGGCCGCTCTCTGTCGTGCTCCAGGCTGGTGATTTCCCCCGTCGAGTTGTCGAACACGTTCAGGACTCTTCCGCAGGAGAAAAGATACCGGAAATCGTCGATATCGGAGTTCGCGAGCGACTCTTGTTGGAACATTTTCACGAAATCATAAGTCGGTTCCCATACCAGCCGCCCGTTCCCCTTCTGGATATGCCGGTATAATGCCGATTCCATAAAGCCGTCGTAGGGAATGAAGCCTTGACCGAAGGTATAATAACTCGTCATGATCGTCTGGGAGTAGAGTTGTTCGTCATAGTCGAAATACTTGCCGATGATCCTTCTCAATTCGCGGTCGTATTTCAACAAATCATTGGGGTCCTTCGGGTTGATCGTGTTGAAGATCCGGTAGATTTCCCCGTCCTTGATCATGAGCTCGCTGCTTTTGACGACTTTCGATAATTTCTGGTCCAGAATGGTGTTGCTCTGGCGAATGTTCTGATAGGCATCCTTGCCGTATTGATTCATCGCGTCGTCCAGGCTGTAGCTATAATATCCGTAACTGGACAAGATCAACGTCACCATCATCAGGGCGAAAAACAAGAGGAACAGCTTGGTCCGGAGTTTGATTCTGGAGTTCCAGCGGTAGAGTTTGTCCTTCATCGGGCTATTCCCTTCCTTTGCCGAAGATCCTGCATTCCTCCGGAGTCAGTCCGTAGCGTTTTTTGAAAATTTTATTGAAGTATTTCACGTCCCGATATCCGACTTCTCGGGCCACCTCGTAAATCTTTTTGTCCGATTCCAGCAAAATTTTGCGGGCGATTTCTACGCGAAGATCGGTTACGTACTCGGTAAAGTGCTTGCCCGTATACTTTTTGAACAGCGTGCTGAAATACGAAGGGTTGAAATAATATTTTTTCGACAGCTCCTCCAGGGACAATTCTTCTCCGAAATGGCCGTGGACGTAATGCAGGCACCGTTCCATCACGATGTAGTTTTTGTTATCCTTCTGCAGTTGAACGGCGGCGGCCATTTCCCCCAGCATCTTCACGCCATGCTTTTTGAATGTCTGCAGGTCTGGACAAAACGCGGGATGAAACCGTTGATTGATTTTTCGCGCCAGATCGCCGATCGTATCCTCCGGCACGATATTCCGAACGTCATGGAGCAACTGAAGCAGTTGCCTGCGTACGTCGTCCAGCAGCAGCTCCGGTTCCGGGAAGCGGTCACCCAACCGCTTTTCCAGCCATCGGTCCAGTACGTCCATGCTCAAGGGTTTCTGCGCATGGACGATCGGTTTGAAATCCTCGTCGATCGGAAAACTTCCCTTGCGTTCTTCCGAATATCGATCCTGAATGTCGGAATAACGGACGGCTTTTTGATCGCTCAGATAAAACCGGCAGCGCAACGCCGCTTCCGCCGTGCGGAATCCGGATGGAACGGACGTCAGGATATCCGGTTCCGCTTGTCCGACGCCGAACGACATGGAAATCCCGTACTCCTGGAACAGGTGATCCGCCAATGTCCGCAGATCGGTCAACAGGCTGTCGCCGCGAAGTTCCGACTCCGCGGAAGCAACGATCAGACTCGCCATTTCATCCGCGTTCTGATGCATGAAGAATGAAACGACGCGTCCGTACGGGCGCAACGTTTCATTCACCCAGGTCCGGATATTCCACTTGATTTCGTTCCTTTCTTCCGGCGTATACGCAAACTCCGCGCCGTTTTCCGGTTCCGGACTGCCGATTCGCGATAGGATCGCGCATCCGCATCCGCGGGGTCCCAGCAGCGCTTCGATTTCCTCCCGTTCGGACTGCGTATGCTCCCCTTTCAGCCACTTGTTCAACAGGAGATCGGAATAAAGCGGCTTCAGCTTGTGAAGCTGTACGGCCATCGCTTCCTTCTCCTGACGGCTGCTCCGATCCTTGCGGATCTCTTCCTCGATTTGCCGAAGGCTGTCTTGGATCGATTCTCTTTGAATCGGTTTCAGAATGTATCCGTGCACGCGCAAATCCAGTGCCCGCCGGGCATACGCGAAGTCGCTGTAACCGCTTACGATAACGATTTTGGATTGGGGATTGTGCCCGTAGATGTTTTCGATCAGGCTCAGACCGTCCAGCTTGGGCATGCGAATGTCGCTGAAGACGATGTCCATTTTCCTTTCCGTGCAAATCCCTAACGCCTCTTCCCCGTTTTTGGCTTCGAACATTTCGTATTCCGCGCGGAATTCGTGGATGATGCTGGACAAAATCTTCCTTTGCCGGGGTTCGTCGTCGACGACCAGAACTCGCAGCATCGTGCTAGTCCTCCTTAGGCGAATGGTCCTGGATTGTAGATCTCTATCTCAATGGTAACATGATTTCAAGAAAAGCCGGAAAGAAAGGGAGGGGAAAATGATTGGAAATGGGGGTCGCTGATTGGGCGATTGGCCATACAAGCCGATCGCAGGCTGCGTTGAAGCCAACGTTAATGGCACAAGAAAAAGTTTAGATTGTTGAAGAAGCTTTGTACGGAGGAGTTATGTAAAAAAGTTACATAAATGCGTCGCGGTGACGGGAT
>NZ_JAQZSJ010000019.1 GCF_029360585.1 Cohnella caldifontis
GCTATTTGCCAGCGTATGGCCTGACTTCGGCGAAATAGCGTATGAGATACGCTATTCGCTAGGCGTATGGCCCGACTTGGGCGAAATAACGTATGATATACGCTATTCGCTAGGGTATGGCCCGACTTCGGCGAAATAACGTATGAGATACGCTATTTGCCAGCGTATGGCCTGACTTCGGCGAAATAGCGGATGAGATACGCTATTCGCTAGGCGTATGGCCCGACTGGGGCGAAATAACGTATGATATACGCTATTCGCTAGGGTATGGCCCGACTTCGGCGAAATAACGTATGAGATACGCTATTTGCCAACGTATGGCCCGACTTGGCCCCAATAACGTATGAGATACGCTATTCTCCCGCGTACGGCCCGACTTCGGCGAAATAGCGTATGAGTTACGCTAATCTCCCGCATACGGCCCGCCTTCGCAGAAATAGCGTATGAGATACGCTATTTGCCAGCGTATGGCCTGACTTCGGCGAAATAGCGTATGAGTTACGCTAATCTCCCGCATACGGCCCGCCTTCGCAGAAATAGCGTATGAGATACGCTATTTGCCAGCGTATGGCCTGACTTCGGCGAAATAGCGTATGAAATACGCTATTCGCCCGCAACAGCCGCAACCCGGCTGAAATCGCGCATGAGGTGCGCTATTCGCCCGCACGGCTGTTCCTTCTCCGTACGAGCCCGTATCCCGCGATGACGAGAAGGATCGGCACGAACAGCACGTACGGGACCCATCCCGCGCGCAGCCGGCCGTCCGCCGGTCCGTACCCGTCGTCCGGAGTCGGAGCCCCGCTGTCCTCCCGGCCTCCGGCAGCTACGCCGCGATATTTCGCATTCACATAGATGCCTTCGCTTTCCTGTACGGCGATGGCTTCCCCAATATCGACCCCTTTGATCTTGAAGTACTTCGTGCCTTTCGGATAGCGATTGGAGTAGTTGCCGGAGAAAACGGCGGTTTCCTCCGTGGAATACATCGTGACTTGCCCGATTTTGGGCCCGATCCGATCCGGTGCCACCTGCTCATTGGACGCTTCGTATAATTTCCCGTCATAAGCAACGAACGCAAAAGCCCAGCTGGCTGCGGCGATCCCTGCCCAACAAAAGCACGCCGCCGCCAACAGCACCGCCGTCAAACCGATTCTCAAACGCATCCCGCCCCCTCCTTTCGAGAATATAGACGCGTCTGCCGGCGATTTTGATTCGCGGCTTTGGTATTGGGACAAACTGGATTGCCCATACTTTAGTCAGCATATCGGCGGCTTACGCCCACGCGAAGGCAGGGATACCGGATGAAGACGGAAAAAAACCCCCAGAAAACGACCCTGATTTATCTCCTGATCTCGGTAGGGATCGTCGTGCTGCTCAACGCTTTCATTTTCCCGGCCTTCTTGAGACCGCAAATTACCGAGGCAGATTACGGAACCTTCCTGACCCAAGTGGAGCAAGGCCATGTCAAGTCCGTAGAGATCCGGGAAGACGAGATCGGATTCACGGTCAAAGACGAGAAAGGGAACGACAAGCTGTACGTCACCGGACGATTGGACGATCCGGAGCTGGTGGACCGGCTGTACCAGGCGAAGGTGGAGTTCTCCAAAGTCATCCCCCGGGAAAACTCGCCGCTGGTCAACCTTTTGCTGACGTGGGTTCTGCCTTTTCTCGTTTTTATCGCCATCGTGCAGCTGCTGTCCGGCCGCCTGCTGAAAAAGTTGGGCGGGGGCGCCGGTCCGATGAAATTCGGCAAAAGCAACGCCAAAATCTACGTCGAAGCCCAGACCGGCAAGACGTTCGGCGACGTGGCCGGGCAGGACGAAGCGAAAGAAGCATTGCAGGAGGTCGTGGACTTCCTCCACAATCCGCAGAAATACCGGGAGATCGGCGCGAAAATCCCGAAAGGGGTGCTGCTCGTCGGTCCTCCGGGAACGGGAAAGACGCTGCTGGCGAAAGCGGTGGCGGGGGAATCCAAAGTTCCGTTTTTCTCGATTTCCGGCTCCGAATTCGTCGAAATGTTCGTGGGCATGGGCGCGGCCAGGGTCCGGGACTTGTTCAAACAGGCTACGGCCAAAGCGCCGTGCATCGTCTTCATCGACGAGATCGACACGATCGGGAAAAGCCGCAACGCAAGCGGCGGAGGGATCGGCGGCAACGACGAGCGGGAACAGACGTTAAACCAGCTGCTTACGGAGATGGACGGCTTCGACGCGGACAAAGGCGTCGTGATTCTCGCGGCAACGAACCGTCCCGAGACGCTGGACAAAGCGCTGCTCCGTCCGGGCCGCTTCGATCGACGCGTGCCGGTCGAGCTGCCCGACCTCGCCGGCCGCGAAGCGATTCTCAGGGTGCATGCCCGCAAGGTCAAGATGGGAGAGGGGATCGACTTTAACGCGATCGCCCGGGCGACGCCGGGCGCTTCCGGCGCCGACTTGGCGAATATCGTCAACGAGGCGGCTCTTCGGGCGGTCAAGCTGGGTCGCAGCCACGTGCTGCAGAGCGACCTGGAGGAATCCGTGGAGGTCGTCATCGCCGGTTACCAGCGGAAGAACGCGGTCATTTCCATGAAGGACAAGCTGACGATCGCTTACCACGAAGTGGGGCATGCCTTGGTGGCGGCGAAGCAGAGCCATTCCGCGCCCGTGCACAAAATCACGATCGTCCCCCGGACGTCCGGCGCATTGGGTTACACGATGCAAATCGACGAGGGTGAGCAGGTTCTCATGACGAAAGAGCAGGCGTTCGACAAAATTTCCACGTACATGGGCGGCCGCGCGGCGGAGGAGTTGGTGTTCCAGACCGTAACGTCGGGGGCATCCAACGACATCGAACAGGCGACCAAGATCGCCCGGGCCATGGTCACCCGTTTCGGCATGAGCGAGCAATTCGACATGATGGCGCTGGAAACGGTGAACAACCCTTATTTAGGCGGCGATACCTCGCTGCTCGTATCGGCCGTGACGTCCGCCAAAATCGACGAGGAAGTGCTGCGGATCATCAAATCCGCCCACGAGCGGGCTTCCCGGATTTTGGAGGAGAACAAGCAGAAGCTGCACGAGCTGGCGAAGTATTTGTTCGAGAAAGAAACGATCAGCGGCGAGGAGTTCATGGCGGTACTGGGGGCGTAGCGCGGCAATTTCCTCAAAAGATAGAAGATAAGATCCTCTAACTCGCACGGAACGGGCCGACCCGCTACGACCGGTTTACGAATGAGAAATCCGCGGATTGGGTAAAAATTTCCTCATAATCCGTACATCCCTTTTTCGGGCCTTGTATAATTCAAGTCGAACGAGACTTGGAGAATCCTTCCGAAAGGGGACAACGAATGCTCCGCTTCAAAGTGGGAATCGCAGCCGCGGCGTTGGGGATCTTCCTGACGGCCGGCACGGCAGCCGCCTCGGCGGATCAGACGAACCGGCTGTCCATCGCGGGCAGCGTAACGGAATTGGAGCAAGCGCTCGAAATCGTGGACGGATGGACGTACGCGCCCGTCCGGGAGCTCTCGGATCGAATGGGATGGGAGCTCGCATACGACCCAGAATCCAGGCAAATTACCGTCTCCGACGCGATCGGGGATTCGATCGGTTTCCGGGTCGGTTCCGCGGCCGTCACGTTTAACGGGAAGCCGTACGTCCTGCCGGGAGCCGTCCGGGAGAAGGACGGGAACGCCTATTTTCCGCTTCGCATCCTCGCCGAGGCCATGCATGCAAAGGTCGGATGGCGGGCGGACGAGCGGCTCGCCGACATCGAACCCGTGCCGGAGCATGTCGTAGCCGGCGGAGACTCGCTCTGGAGCTTGGCGCAGACTTACGGAACGACGGCGGAAGCCCTTCAAGCCCTGAACGGGTTGACCGGCGACGAGCTGCAAATCGGACAGCGCCTGAAAGTCGTGGTGCCGGAGTTTAAGGCCGCCGGCGAAATCCAGGAAGCCGCAGCGCCGAAAGCCGAACCGGAAGTCTCCGTCGATCCGGCCGAACTCGCCCTGCTGGCCAAGCTGGTGGAGGCAGAAGCCGGAGACGAGCCCTACGAAGGGAAGCTGGCCGTCGCCTCCGTCGTATTGAACCGGGTCCATTCCGACGACTACCCGGACACGGTGAAAGGCGTCATCTACGCGCCCAGCCAATTCTCTCCCGCGGGGAACGGGCAGTTGGACAAGACGACTCCTTCCAAGGAGAGCCTTCAAGCGGCCAAAGCTGCATTGTCCGGAGAAAACAACGTTCCCGGAGCCGTCTATTTCTTCAATCCGAAACGGGAGCCGGGCAAATTGAAAAAGGTGACGGTCGTCAAAGAAATCGGCCATCACGTTTTCGCGAAATAATCCGGGCCGCACGGCCCATCAGAGCGATCTCCCCGCGGGGAGGATCGCTTTTTCCTTTTTATGCAAATGGCATTCATTGTCTTGCGCGAGAGCGTTTACAGGAGTACCATGGGCCATGGTCAAAGTTTCTTTCGAGGGGAGGGCCGGGTACCCGTGCGCAAATTGCAGACCGGCGCCTTATTGCTTCGCCACGTCCAAGCCCACGCCGGGTGGTATGCGTTAGCGGCGGCATTCATCGGCGTCGCGAACGTAGCCCAGGCTTTTTTTCCGAAAGTGCTGGGGGAATTCGCCGACCATATGCAAGCCGAAGAGCTGTCGTTCGCCGGCGTGTCCGACTACAGCTTGGTGCTGCTGGGCATCGGCGTCTTCTACGGAGCGGCGTTCGGCGTCGGCCAGTATATCAACCACCGGTTGGGCCGAAAATTCGAACACTCCGCTAGACAGAGACTTTTCCGGCAATTCACGGGCTTGGGAGAAACCTACTTCTCCGGGAACAGCACCGGCAAGCTGCTCAGCTACATGATGAACGACGTCACGGCGGTCCGGGAAGCCATCGCCAACAGCTTGAACCAACTGACGAACGCGAGCGTGCTGCTGGTCACGACGCTGATCGTGATGTCGGCCAGCCGGATCCCGCTGCAAGCGGCGGGCATCTGCCTGCTGCCGCTGCTCGCCATCCCTTTCCTGGTCGTGTACTTCGGTCCCCGGATCCGCAAACGTTCGGGGAAAGTCCAGGAGTCGCTGGCGGCGATGACGGAGTCGGCGGAAGAACAGTTCGGCGGCGTCAAAATCACCAAAACGTTCGCGGCCGAAGACGTCGCGCGGCGGCGGTTCGGCGAAACCGTGGACCGCATCCGGGAAAACCAGCTGCGGCTCGTGAAAGTCACGTCGCTGTTCCAATCCGCCCTGCCGTTCTCCGGCGCGTTGTCGCTCGCATTAGCACTTGGATACGGGGGCGTGATGGTCGCCCACAAGACGATGTCGCTCGGCGATTTCGTCGCTTTGGCGTTTTATTTGAAAATGATCGTGACGCCGCTGCAGCAGATCGGCAACGTCATCAACAACTTTCAGCGCGCGCGCGCTTCGCTCGAACGGCTGAACCGCCTGCTGTCCGAGGAGCCGGAAATCCGGGAGGCTCCCGGAGCGAAGCCGCTGCCGCCGGAGGCCGGGGAGATCGAAGTGAGGGACCTGACGTTCGCCTATCCCGGCTCGGAGACGCCCGTCCTGAAAAACGTTTCGCTGTGCGTCCGTCCGGGCGCGACGCTCGGCATCGTAGGGAAAACCGGCAGCGGCAAAACGACGCTGGTGAAGCTGCTGCTGCGCATTTACGACCCGCCTTCGGGCACGGTGTTCATCGAAGGCCGCGACATCCGCGGCGTCACGGTCGAGAGCCTGCGGACCAACGTCGCTTACGTGCCGCAGGACGGATTTCTGTTCAGCACGACGATCCGCGAAAACATCGCTTTCCATGACCGGCGCGCGGACATCGCCGATGTGGAAGAAGCGGCCAAAATCGCGGACGTATACCGGAATATCGAGGCGTTCCCGGACCGGTTCGAAACCGCTCTCGGGGAGCGGGGCCTCACCTTGTCCGGCGGGCAGCGGCAGCGAACGAGCCTGGCCCGCGGCCTGTTCAAGGACGCGCCGATCCTGATCCTGGACGACAGCGTGAGCGCCGTGGATACGATCACCGAGAGCACGATCATCCGGAACCTGCGGCAGCACCGCAAGGGCCGGACGACGCTCATTATCGCCCACCGGATCAGCGCCGTCCGCCATGCCGACGAGATCATCGTGCTGGACGAAGGGCGGATCGCGGAACGGGGCAGCCACGAAGAGCTGCTGAAGCGGCAAGGCCTATATGCTTCGCTGTACGCGATGCAGGGGGAGGAGGAGGCCCATGGCTGACCGAGAACAACCGGCCGCCGGCCGGCAGCAAGCTTTCCGGACTTTGCTGCGGTATGCGCGGCCTTACCGGTTCGTTTTCCTGACGGGTTTTCTCTGCACGTTCCTGGCGATCGGAGCGGACCTGCTTCAGCCTTGGCTGGTGAAGTACGCGATCGACGACACGCTTCCCCGGGGCGAAGCGGCGGTCCGCACGCTGATCTGGATCGGGGTGTCCTACGCCTTGCTCTCCGTCGTCGGCTTCGTGTTCAGCTTCCTGCAGGCGAATTTGTTCCAGCGGGCCGGGCAAGGCGTCGTGGCGCAGCTGCGCAAAGATTTGTTCCGCCATATCACGCGGCAAGGCATGTCGTTCTTCGACCGCCATCCGATCGGCAGCCTCGTGACGAACGAATCGAGCGACACGGAGACGATCAACCAGTTTTTCACGCAGGTGCTGCTTAGCCTCGTCCGGGACGGCTTGTCCATCGTGATGATTTTCGCCCTCATGTTCGCTTTGGACGTCCGGCTCGCGCTGTTCTGCCTGATCCTGTGTCCGATCATCGCCGGCATCGCCGTCGTGTACCGCAAGTTTCTCCGGACCGCCTATCAGCGAAGCCGCGCCCAATTGTCCCGCCTGATCGCCTTCACGGCGGAGAACTTGGCCGGCATGGGGCTCATCCAGGCGTTCCACCAGCAGAAGGAGCAGAGCGGGCGATTCCAGGATCAAAACGACCAGTATTTACGCGCCAACCTGAAGGAAGTCCGTTCCACCATCTTGTTCAACCGGACGTTCGACGTGCTGGGCAACGTATCCGTGGCATTCATGGTTTGGCTGGGCGGACGCGCCGTACTGCACCGGGAGATCGAATTCGGGGTGTTGTACGCTTTCATCAGCTACGTCCGGCAGTTTTTCCAGCCGATCAACCAGATCACGCAGCAATGGAACACGCTGCAGTCGACGCTCGTGTCCTTGGATCGGCTGTGGCGGCTGTTCTCGGTGCAGCCGGAAATCCGGGATCCGGCGCCGGCCGACGCGCTTGAGCTCAGACCCGAAACGATGAAAGGACGAGTCGACTTCGACCGGATCCGCTTCGGATACGCCGAGGGACGGTACGTGCTGGAAGACGTGGATCTGCATATCCGTCCCGGGGAATTCATCGGCATCGTCGGGACGACGGGCGCGGGCAAAAGCTCGCTGGTCAGCCTGCTGCTGCGGTTTTACGACGTCAGCCAAGGCAGCGTGCGGATCGACGGCATGGATATCCGTCAGATCCCGCAGGAGCAGCTGCACCGGGCGGTCGGGCTGGTCCAGCAGGATCCGTTCCTGTTCTCCGGAACGGTGTTGGACAACGTACGGCTGTTCCGCGAGGAGATTTCTAGGGAAACCGTCATCGAAGCGTGCCGCGAGGTCGGGGCCGACGGGCTGATTTCCCGGCTCAGCCACGGGTACGACACGAGGCTGTCCGAACGCGGCAGCGGCTTGTCCGCCGGGGAGCGCCAGCTGATTTCGTTCGCCCGCGTGCTGGTGTTCCAGCCGAAAATCCTCGTGCTCGACGAGGCGACGGCCCACATGGACTCCTATACGGAACGGCTGATCAAGCAAGCGCTGGACAAAGCGTCCGAAGGAAGAACGACGCTCATCATCGCCCACCGGCTTTCGACCATCCGGCATGCCGACCGGATTCTCGTCATGCGGGACGGCCGCATCGTCGAGCAGGGAACGCACGGCGATCTGCTTCGGCAGGATGGGTATTACGCGGAATTGCAGCGCCACTCCGGATTATTGGCGACTCCGAACCGAAAGTGAAGTGCCTTCCATGCGCGAATTCGAATTCATCCTGACACGCAATATTTTGCCGCTGGCGCTGATCATCGGGGTCGGCATGCTGCTGGGCCGGATCTTCCCGCTGGATCTGAAGACGCTGTCGAAACTCACCTTCCATCTGTTTACCCCGGTCGTCATTTTCAAGCTGATTTACGAGTCGCATCTTTCGCCGGCCGTGGCCGGGCAAGTGCTGCTGTTTCTCGTCCTGTTCCTCGCCTGCCTGCTGCTCGCGGTCGAAGCGGCAAGCCGGATCCGAAAACAGGGAGACGGGAGAAAGCAGGCGATGAGAAACAGCGTTCTGCTGTACAACAGCGGGAATTACGCGATTCCGCTCAACCAGCTCTATTTCGGCAACGATCCGTTTTCGATGTCGATCCAGGTGATCGTCATGATCGCGCAGAACATTTTGGGCAATACGTACGGCGTCATGAACGCGGCTTCAGGGAGGGGGACGCTCCGGGATTCGCTTCGGTCGGTGCTGACGCTTCCTTCTCTGTACGTCATCCCGGCCGCCTTCCTGATGAAAGGGTTCCGCGTCCCCGTGCCCCAGGCGTTGTCGATTCCGATCGGCTATGTCGCGGACGCGTACGTCGCGATCGCTTTGGTCACGCTGGGGATTCAGTTAGGCAGCATGAAATGGAAGTTCGATTTCTCGGACGTGCTCCTGTCCAACGTTCTGCGCCTATGCGCGGGTCCGGTCATCGGGTACTTGCTCGTCCTCGCGATGGGGTACCACGGAACGATGGCCCAGGCGCTCGTGCTGTCCTGCGCCGTACCGACGTCGGTGAGCAGCGTGCTGCTGGCCGTCGAATACGACAACCAGCCCCAGTTCGCGTCGCAAGCCGTCTTTTCCTCGACGGTGTTCAGCATGTTCACGATGGCCGTCGTCATCTATTTGCTGAAAATGGTCGGATAGCCTCGCCCCGGCCGGCCCGGACCGCATGGATTTGAATTTCCCCGAAAGCTCCGTTAATCTTGCGCTGACGCCGGTAGGATAGCATGGAGGCAGCCTGGGTTAGAGGGAGTGGTAACCGTGCGGATTGCCCTGTTTTCCGACACTTACCTGCCTCAAGTCAATGGGGTCGCGATGACGTTGGGGCGGCTGACGCGCCATCTGGAACGGAGAAGCGTTCCTTTCGAGGTGTTCGTTCCGGATGGCGAAGGCGAAGCGGCGGACGCCGACCCGATCCACCGTTTCGCGAGCCTTCCTTTTTTCCTCTATCCGGATTGCCGGATGGCGTTTCCTTTCCCGCATGCCGTCGGCAAGCGGCTCCGGCAATTCCGCCCCGATCTGCTCCATCTCGCGACTCCGTTCAACATGGGCCTGTGCGGCCTGCATTACGGCAAGAAGCTGGGCATCCCCCGCGTCGCCTCCTACCATACCCACTTCGACCGTTACTTGTCCTATTACCGTCTGGGATTCGCCGGCAGGTGGATCTGGCGGTACCTTCGTTGGTTTCACCGTACCTGCCGGCTGACGTTCGCGCCTTCGGAGGAAACGCGGCAGCACCTGCTCCGGCACGGGATCGGGCCCGTGGAGTTGTGGAAGCGCGGCGTGGACAACGCGCTGTTCCACCCGGGCAGACGAAACGCCGGGCTGCGCGGCCGGTACGGGATACGGGAGCCTTACGTTCTCCTCTATGCGGGGCGACTCGCGCCCGAGAAAGACCTGGACCTGCTGCCCGATGCCGCCGCCATGCTGCCGGAGGATCTCGCCGGCCGCATCCGTTGGCTCATTGTCGGAGAAGGTCCGTTGGAGGAGATGCTTCGTCAGCGCATGCCGAAAAACACGACGTTCGCGGGATTCCTAGCGGGGGAATCGTTGGCGGAGGCCTATGCATCCTCGGATCTGCTCGTGTTTCCGTCCGGAACGGAAACGTTCGGCAACGTCGTGCTGGAGGCGCACGCTTCGGGGCTGCCCGTGCTGAGCGTGCGTTCGGGAGGCGTGCAGGAGATCGTGCGCGACGGCGTGACGGGGAGACTATGCGCGCCGCGTTGCGCGGAGGCGCTGGCCAGCGGCATTCGGGAGCTGCTGGGGGCTGCCGACACGCTTGCCGCCATGGGACGGAACGGCAGGCGGTATGCGCTCACCCAATCTTGGGACGCCATCTTCGATCGGCTGTTGGAGCAATATGAACGTGCGGCGGTCGCCGCGGCGCCGGAATGGCGGCCGACCACCGCTTAAACCTGCCGACGACGAAGAAATGGCGGTGCTTAGGGGAGACGATCCCTGCACCGCCATTCGTGTTTCAAGACGGACAAAATTCCTGTCACGTATTCATCAGGTGTATTTCGGCACTTCATGGCACTGGCCGGGTATAAGCAGGCTTTAAATATAGAGCCTTCGCAATGAGCAACGGCGAATTACTCCCCGTTCCCCGCAAGAATCGCATTCGCTTCCTCGCGGAACCGTTTCGCGGCTTCCTCGACCGTCGATTTGCCGAACAGCATTTCTTCGACCGTCGAGTTGAGCAGCTTGTCCACCTCCACCGCGCCCGCCGGTGACGGCGGATCCATCGGACTGCCTTGCCGCTCGGCCCACGATACGAAATCGAACACCTCGGTTTGCTCCGGGGGCAGGTACGGTTTCAAAGCTTCTTTCACCTTGAAGGACACCGGAACGCCGCGCTCGCCCAAGATGATTTTGTTCGCTTCGATGTCGTTCACCCAGAAATCGATGAATTCGGCCGCTTCTTCTTTCGCCTTGGAATTCGCGGCAATGGATAAATACATGCTGGGTTTCAGGTATAGCGCCCGGTTCTCGTTCCATCCCGGCACGGGAAGGATCCGAAGCGGGCGCCCCGCGACCGCGGACGACAAAATATACTGGTTGGACCATTCGAACGCGAAGGCTGCTTTTCCGAGCTCCATCTCCCCGTCTTCCGGCATGCCTTTCTTGTGAGCGAGCTTGTCGAGGGAAAGCAGGAATCCGCGATCGTACCAGTCGGCGTACATCCGGTAGAAATCGACGAAGTACTTGTCGTCCGCATAGCCGAGCGCCTTGCCGTCGGCCGCGTACATATGCTGGCCTTGGCTTCTCAGATAGAACGGAAAAAACACGTCGTGCCGAAGGTCGGACGTCAGCAGCTTTCCTTGGGATCCGAGCGCAGATCCGAGCCGGGAGAAGTCGTCCCAGGACCAATCCGATTGCGGCACGGCAACGCCGGCCTTTTCCAGCATGCCGATGTCCGCCGCGGCCATCAAAGCGTTGGAGCCGATCGGCAGGGCATACAATCTGCCGTCTACCCTGCCGCCGGACAGCGTGTTCTCGCCGATGTCCCGAAGATCGATCAACCCGTTCTCCGCATAGGGCGACAAGTCCGCCAATTGCCCATGTTCCGCGTACTGCGTCAAATACGAGATGTCCATCTGGATGACATCGGGCAATACGCCCGCCGCGGCTTGAGGGGCGAGCTTCTTCCATTGGTCGTCGAAGGAAGCGTACTCCGCCTGGATTTTGACGTTCGGGTGCTCCGACTCGTACCGTTCGATGACCTTCAGGGTGTATTCGTTGCGGTTTTGGCCGCCCCACCAGGCGACGCGCAGCGTGACGGGATCCCGGCTGACCGGAATCAAGGCGGATGGCTCGTACCGGCCGGACGAAGCGGAGGAATCCGGCTGTCCCGCGCCCAACCATCCGCAAGCGGCGAGTTGACCCGCCGTCATCATCAAGGCAGCCGATGCGAGAAGCGAGCGTCTCATGTGCCATGCCCTCCCAGATCGAGGTGTGATGTCAGGACTTGAGGTATTCGGAAGGGGTTCGGCCCGTGAATTTCTTGAACACTTGGCTGAAGTACTGCGGATTGTCGCCGAAGCCCAAACTTTCGGCCAGTTCGAACACCTTCAGGTCCGGATTCTCCGCCATCCGTTCCTCGGCCAGCCGGATCCTCGTTTTCATCACGTAATTGGAAAATTTCTCGCCCGTTTCTTTCTTGAACAACTTGCCGAGATAATCGGGATTCATGTAGAGCATCTCGCCGGCGACCATTTGGAGGGACAACGCGGCGTTATGCAGGTTCTCCTCGACGATCCCGATCATTTTGCGCACGATGGCGGTATACTTGGCTTTGTTGCGATCGTAACGGGTTTCCGCGATTTCGCGCACCGTCTCCTCGAGGAAAGCTTGCGCCGCCTGCAGGGATTTGGCTTGGACAAGCTCGGGAATCCGCTGGTAGCAAGCGTTGACGCGCTCGGGCTCGGCCAGCCGGATCAAGGACATGTACGTTCCGATGACGTAGGACAAGGTGACTTCGGTTTCGAGCTGCGCTTGTTTCAGCTCGTGGAAAAATTCCGACAGCGCCGCCATGGCGTCCTCCACGTTGCCGGATCGGACGGGCAGGATGAGGCGTTCTTCGTCGAACTCGGGCGCGCGCGATCCGCTCTCCGCATACCAGCCGGTGTCCCGGGGCGTAATCAGCCCGCCTTCGTCCAGGTAGAAACGGTATTTGAGGGAATGGAGCGTTTCCCTATACAACGCCCGGGCGCGGGAGATCGGACCGGCCTCGCTTAACGCGATCGTCGCGTCCATGCGGTAATAGCCCTGGAAAACGTGCCGGATCTCGCCGATTTTGGCTTGCAGTTCATCCGGCGGCATGGCGTCTTCGATGAGGATGAGTGCATGGTGGCCGATCGTCGTGCCGAGCAGGGTCGTTCGCAAAATGTCCTGCGCGATGTTCTTGACCGCGAACAGGTGCTCATGATCGTAGTCTCCTTCCAGCTGGAACAGCAGCAGGCGCACCTGCAGGTCCATGCCGAATTCGAACAGCTCGCTGTAATAGTCCCAGTCGCGTTTGCCGTAGGTTTTGTTGGTCACGAATTCTTTCAATACCTGTTCTTTGACATGGGGAAGCACTTTCTCGAAACGGTGCTTCATGCCCGCGACGAACGATTGGCGATGGCGCTCGCGATCCAGCTCCTCGCCAACCTCGGTCAGCGCCTCCGCGATTTTGGCTTCGTTGGTCGGCTTCAGCAAATAGTGCTTGACGCCGTATTGCATCGCCTTGGAGGCGTATTCGAACTCCCCGAAGCCGGAGAGGATGATGAACTTGATGTGCGGATGGGACTCGCTGGCGCGGGCAACGAGCTCCAGACCGTCCATGCCCGGCATGCGGATATCGCTGATCACGATGTCGGGGTTCGTGGCTTGGATGCGCGCATAGGCTTCCGTCCCGTTTTTCGCCGTTCCTTCCAGCACGGCGCCGTGCGCCTGCCAGTCGACCATTTGGGAAATGCCTTCCAGGATGATTCTTTCGTCGTCAACGAGCAGCACTCGGTTCATGGGTTATCCTCCCTGGCCCAGGGCAGCAGCGCGACGATCCGGGCGCCGGAGCCCGGCCGGCCGTCGATGCGCAGGCCGTAAGATTCTCCGTAAGCGAGCTTGATCCTTTCGTCGATGTTCAGCAGGCCGATTCCTTTGCCTTTGGTCTTGAGCTCTCCGCTTCGCAGCCGATCCAGCGTATCCGCCGGCAGACCCGGCCCGTCGTCCTCCACGTATAGGGCGAATCCGTCCTCCGTCTCGAAAGCGCCTACGGCAATATGGACGGGCTCGACGCTCGGCTCCAAGGCGTAGTGGATCGCGTTCTCGATCAGAGGCTGCAGGGTCAGCTTCGGGATGGAGGCGGAGCGGTATTTCACCGGCACGTCGAGCGAGAAGACCAGCCGCTCCTCGAAGCGGTATTTCTGGATCGTGACGTAGTGCTGGACGATTTCGATTTCGTCGGCCACCGCAAGCATCGGCTCTTTCATGCCGATCGAATGGCGGAACAGGTACCCGAGCGCTTCGACCATTCGGGAGATTTGCGTTTGCCGGTTCATTTTGGCCAGCCAATTGATCGATTCCAGCGTGTTATAGAGAAAATGGGGATTGATCTGCGCTTGCAGCGCCTTGAATTCGGTTTCCTTCAACAGCAGGCGGTTGGAATAGTTCTCGGTGATCAGCGTATTGATCCGTTCCATCATGAGGCGGAACGTCCGGTGCAGCAGACCGATTTCATCCATGGCCAACGGCGCGGGTTCGGGCTGGGGGAGATAAGCTTCCTCGAAATTGCCTTTCTCCGCCAGCTTCATCCGGCCCATCAAATTATCGATCGGGCGGGTCAGGCTGCGGGAAAACCGGATCCCGATCAGGAAGACGAGCACGAAAATGCCCGCGAATACCCCGATGACGAGCCGCTTCAGGAACAAGACCCCTTCGAAAATTTCCCGATACGGAGTCAAGTTGACATAGGTCCAGCCCGAACGCGACGAGCGGCTGAAGGAGACGAAATATTCCTCGGAATCGACGGAGCGCGAGAAATAACCGCTGGCGCGGCCCAGCTCGTTTTGCAGCTCCGCCGGGCTGAGCAGGGGGGAGGGCGGGTAGATCAGGTCTTTGCCTGACAGGATGAGGAGGTCGCCGTTCTCCTCCGCCATCGTGCGCACGATTTCCTGGATATTGATCCGGATGACGATGGTGCCCAGATCCTTCAGATCGAACTGCGTGTTCTGGTGCGAGCGGATTTCCCGGGTCAGGATAAGCGCGGGATCCGAAGCGTCGGGGAACATCCAGCGCGTCTGTCCTTCGCCTTCCTTGGCGATCTGCTGCATCCTGATCTTCTTCTCGGCGGAGATCGGGCTCACGTTGCCGGCTTGGTTTTCCCCGCCTTCGGCGTCGAACAGGATCATCGAAAAGATGGAGAACTCCGACCCCGCATAGGAGATCAGCCGATCCGTGACTTTCTGGCGGAGCACGAGACGGTCGTAATCGACCTCGCTGTCTTTGATCGATTTGAGCAAGGACTGCATTTGGGCGTCCGCGATGATATTGTAGGAAATTTGCTCGATGCGCCGAAGCTCCGTCTCGATGGCGCTCGAGGAGAGATTCAGCACTTGGGACGATTTCCCGTACAGCTGGCGGTCGTAAATCGAGAAGGCATATTGCTGCACGATGGCGGCGAACGCGAACGACACGGCCACCACGAACGCGATCAGCAGGGACAGCTTGTTTCGGATTTTCAAATGTTTGAAATCGAAGGTCCGCAGCGGCATGTCCGGTTTCTCCCATGTCGGTTTAGAAAATAGAATTGAAGGTGAACAAATTATGTCACCCTATGTAAGCGCCGTCAACCGCGAAATACCGGAATTTTGAACAAGAAACACGGAATCTTCTCGCTATATGGCGGGACGTTTGCGGTACGATAATGGAAGTTGCGAACAAGCGGGTCTGAAAAATTCGAGGATCGACAAGGCAGAGGAGAGAGTCGAAATGGCGGAAAGTTGGAAATTCGATTTCGGCGCGGGGCCGGAGACGGAAGGGTATGTCAAAGTCGCGGACGGAGCCGCGTTCGAGCGCGGTCGGGGATACGGGTTCTACGAGGCCGGCTCGGGCGCGGTATCGTTCCGGGACCGGGGAGAGCCTGCGGCGCTGAGCCGGGATTTCTGCATTCCGTTCGGCGCGGCGTTCGCGGTCCAAGTGCCGGACGGAATTTATACCGTCGGCGCGCTGATCGGAGACGCCGCGTTCGAGACGGACACGACGATCAAGGGGTCGGCAGGGCAGCTGCTCGTCCATCGGCAGCGGACGCCGGCCGGCCATTTCGAGTGGATCCGGTTCTCCGTCCCCGTAACGGACGGGACGCTGCGGCTTGCGTTCAGCGGGTTGGCGCCGCGGCTGAATGCGTTGGAAGTCGCGCCTGCGCAGCAGGTATGCACCGTCTATATCGCGGGCGATTCCACCGCGACGAACCAGCCGGCCGACGGGTATCCGTACAGCGGCTGGGGGCAGATGCTGCCGCACGTATTCAAGGCGGACGCGGCCGTGTGGAACCATGCGGCGTCGGGCCGGAGCTCGAAAAGCTTCATCGCCGAAGGTCGGCTGGACGCCATCTTGGCCACGATCAAGCCCTATGACTATTTGATCGTGCAGTTCGGGCACAACGACCAGAAAAAGGACGAAGAACGGCGGACGGAGCCTTTTACCGCCTATAAGGACCATTTGCGGAAATATATCGAGGCGGCGAAGGAGAGAAAGGCCATCCCGATTCTCGCGACGTCGATCCACCGGCGCTTCTTCGCGGAGGACGGCAGCTTGGCCGACACGCACGGCGACTACTTGACGGCCATGCGGGAGCTGGCCGCGGAGGAGGAGGTGCCGCTGCTGGACATGGCGGAGGTGTCGCGGGAATGGTTCGAGAAGCTGGGCCCGGAGGCGACGAAGTCCGTGTTCATGTGGGGCGCGCCGGGCGAATTCATCCGGTTCCCGAACGGCGTGGAGGACAACACGCATTTTCAGGAGCGGGGGGCGATCGGGCTGGCGAAGCTGGCGGCGGAGGCGCTCAAGAAGCTCGGCATTCAGCCGCTGTCGCTGTATTTCCGGTAGGGGGGCGTTGCGCGGGTTTAAGTCGGTGCGGCCGACTTAACGGGACCACAACGCAGCGTCGACGAAGGTTAAGCCTACGCGGAGGCGAATGAGATTCCGACTTGCGCCCGGAAGCGGCTTGCACTAAAGTGGAGACGTTGAGAGGAGGCCGCTTAACCAATGAGTGACTATCGGATTGTTGTAGCCGGATGCGGAGGCATGGCCAACGCCTGGGTAAAAACGGCGCTGTCGCGGGAGGATGCGCGGATCGTCGGACTGGTGGACATCGTGCCGGAAAACGCCAGGGCGATGGCCGAGCGACACGGACTTGAGTGCGGAGTATACAAGGATTTGAAAGAGGCGCTGGCGGACACCGGAGCCAATCTCGTCTTCGACGTGACGATTCCGGCCAGCCACTACACGGTCTGCTCGACGGCGATGCAGACGGGGGCCGACGTGTTCGGGGAAAAGCCGATGGCCGAGTCGATGGCCGAGGCGCGCGAGCTGATCGCGATCTCCGACCGGACCGGGCGGTCTTACTCGGTCATGCAGAACCGCCGTTACTCGGCCCCGATCCGCGCGTTGCGGGATTTGGTCGCGCGGGGCGCGATCGGCAGGGTCGGTTACATCGGCGCCGAGTTTTTCATCGGGGCGCATTTCGGCGGCTTCCGCGACGCGATGGACAGCCCGCTCATCCTGGACATGGCGATCCATACGTTCGACGAGGCGCGGTTTCTGACGGGCGCCGATCCCGTGTCGGTGTATTGCCATGAGTTCAACCCGCCGGGTTCCTGGTACGCCGGGAACGCGTCCGCCGTCTGCATTTTCGAAATGTCGGACGGTTCCGTCTTCTCGTATCGCGGTTCCTGGTGCGCGGAAGGCGCTCCGACCTCCTGGGACGCGGCTTGGCGCTTGAACGGCGAGACGGGCACGGCGATCTGGGACGGCACCGGCGTTCCATACGCGGAAGTGGTGGCGCCCGGCGATCAAACGGAAAAATTCATTCGGGACTACAAACGGGTGGAAGCTCCCATGGAATGGAAAGGCCGGGCCGGCCACGAAGGGTGCCTCGACGAAATGTTCGCCGCGCTCTCGGAAGGCCGCAAGGCCGAAACCGACTGCCGCGACAACATCAAAAGCCTGGCCATGGTGTTCGGCGCCATCGACAGCGCGAAGTCGGGCCGCAAAATCGACTTGCGCACGTATTATTGAGCGTCGCGGGTTCCCGCGATCGGGAGCGGCGGGCGCCGTTCGACCTTCCTGCGCCCGCCGTTCTACCGCGATTAGTGCATTGTTTTCTCGCGCCGGTAGGTTTTAGGCGTAACGCCAGTCAGCGACTTGAACACGCGGTGGAAGTGGGGCAGGCTTTCGAAGCCGCACGCTTCGGCGATCTCGCCGACGCCCGCCTCCGACCGCAAGAGCAAGTCTTTGGCGCGGACGATCCGCTTCGCGTTCACGTAATCCGTCACGTTCATGCCGGTGTACTGCTTGAAGACGCGGGAAAAATGCGAAGGGGCGACGGATGCGGCCTTCGCGAGCTTGGACAGTCCGAGGTCGCGGCCCAATCCGTCGTCGATCTCCCGAAGCGCTTCGCGCAGCCAGGAGGGGCCGAGCCGGCGGTCGCTCCCTTCGTCCGGCCAACCCTCCGCCGCGTGCCGGTTCAACAAAAGCAGCAGCCGCTGCAGCTGGATGCGGACCGCCTGCCGGTAACCGAGCCGCGCTTGCCGTAGCTCCTCTTCGATTTCGTCGAGCAGCTTTTCCGCGGTCTCCCGCATTTCAGCGGGCAGCGCCATTTTATAACGTTTCCGGGTTCTGGCGGCCTCGAAGCAGCGCAAGTTGGAGTACCCGTCGTCGAACGATTCGGCGAGCGCCATCCCCGGCGCGAAGAACAAAGCGGTGGAGACGATCGGGTCCTCCGGATCGGGGAAAGAACGGTGGATCGTGTTGCCCGGGATCAGAAACAGGTCTCCGGGCTTTTTCTCGTAGAGGGTTTTATCGATAAAGAACGTTCCTTGGCCCGCGTAAACGTAAACGAGTTCATAACGGTCGTGCAAATGGTCCGGCAGCTCTTTTTCCGGGCTTTTTTTGTCTTTGTGCACGATCTGGAAAGGAAACAGCGGATCCCCGAAAAACGGTTTTCTGTAGGCGGTCATCGAAGTCGCTTCCTCTCTCGGCTTTTCGCTTTCAGAATATCAAAAAAAGATACAAAGTGGCAATGATCCGTTATTTGAATAGCATTTTCGGTTGCTACAATGAAAGGGAGAGCGTTTTCCATTCCGATTCGGAAGAGAGGTCTTGGTCCATGAGGATCGACGCCCATCAGCATTACTGGAAAATCAGCCGCGGCGACTACGGGTGGATCACGCCCGACATTCCGGTGCTGTACCGCGACTTTTTGCCGGAGCATTTGGCCCCTCATTTACGGGACCATGACATCGACGGCAGCGTCGTCGTTCAGGCGGCGCCGACGCTGGAGGAGACGGATTATATCCTGACGCTGGCGGAAGCCGAACCGGCGATTCTGGGGGTCGTCGGCTGGCTGGACTTGTTCGATCCGCGCCATCGCGAGCACTTCGAAAGTTTTCGGAGCCGTCCGAAATTCGTCGGATTCCGGATCATGATCCAGGAGATGCCCGACGCGAACCGCATCCTCGCGCCCGAATTCGTAAACGCGCTGCGCGGCTACGCGGAGGAAGGCGTTCCGATCGACCTGCTCGTGCGAAGCAGCCAATTGGAACCGACTTTGAATTTGCTGCGCCAGGTGCCGGGACTGCGTGCGGTGATCGACCATATCGCCAAGCCGGACATCCGCTCGGGCGTCTTCACGCCGTGGAGCGAGCAAATCCGGGAGCTCGCAAGGTTTCCCGGGTTGTTTTGCAAGCTGTCCGGCATGGTGACGGAAGCCGATCCCGAGCGCTGGCGTCCGGAAGATTTCGTGCCTTACGTGCGGCTTGCGGCGGAGGCTTTCGGCCCGGACAGAGTGATGTTCGGAAGCGACTGGCCGGTCTGCCTCATGGCCGCGGAATACGACGAAGCGATGGACGTGCTGCTTCGGTCGCTGCCGGACGCCTGGGGAGAGGAAGAGAAAGCCAAGCTGTTCGGATTAAACGCGAAGGAGTTCTATCGTCTATGAAAGCATTGAATCGATCCTTGCTTACGGGAGATGACAAGGTCCGGAGCGATGAAGCGCTGCAAAGCCCCATCCGGGTTCTGCAAATCGGGGAGGGCAATTTCCTCCGCGGGTTCGCGGATTGGATGATCCAGACGTGCCGGAACCAAGGCTTGTTCGACGGGGCGATCGCCGTCGTTCAGCCCCGGCCCTCCGGTAAAGCCAAAATCGATAAACTCGCCGGGCAAGACGGCGTATATACGCTGGTGACCCGCGGTTTGGAAGACGGGAAAACGGTGGAGCGCAAAGAAATCGTTTCCGTGTTCTCGGAGGCGTTCGATCCTTATTCCGAATGGGAGAAGCTGGTCCGAATCGCCGTAAGTCCCGATCTGAAGATCGTATTCTCCAACACGACCGAAGCCGGACTCGTCTATCGTCCGGAGCCGCTTCCCGCGGCGGGCGGCGCGATCGAATCGTTTCCCGGGAAAATCGCGTTCCTGCTGCACGCCCGGTTCGAAGCGCTTAGGGATGCAGCGGGCAGCGGTCTGCTATTCCTGCCTTGCGAGCTGCTGGACCGGAACGGGGATGCGCTTCGGGACGCGGTGCTCCGCTATGCGGATGACTGGGGATATTCCCAGGCGTTCAAGGATTGGGTCGTGAAACGGAATCGCTTCCTGAACTCCCTCGTGGACCGGATCGTGACCGGGTACCCGCCGGAAGAGCAGGCCGAGGCGTGGTTCTCGGAATGGGGGTACCGCGACGACTTGCTCGTGACCGCCGAGCCCTATCACTTGTGGGCGATCGAAGGCGGGCCGGAATGGGAGGACGTGCTCCCGTTCCGCAAGGCCGGGCTGAACGTCCATTGGACGAACGATTTGTCCGCGTTCCAGCTGCGCAAGGTCCGGATATTGAACGGGGCCCACACGTGGATGACTCCGCTTGGCTTGCTGCACGGAGTCGAGACCGTCGGGGAGCTGCTGCAGCACCCGGAGCTTGGAGCGGCCGTGCGGGACGCGGTGTACCGATCGATCGTTCCATCGCTCCCGGGTCCGTCGGCTGAAGTGACGGCTTACGCCGATTCGGTGTTCGAGCGTTTCGCCAATCCGTTTATCCGCCACCGCCTGGCCGATATCGCGATGAACAGCCTGAGCAAATTCAAAACGCGGCTGCTGCCGACGCTCGCTTCGTACGCCGACCGCGGCGAGCCGCTCCCGGACTTGCTGCTCCGCGGCTGGGCGGGACTGCTGCGTTACTACCGGGTGAAACGGCGCGAAGACGGGAGCTTCGAAGGAACTTCGCTCGGCGGTGTGCCGTACAAGGTTCGGGATGACGCCGCCGCGCTCGAGCGGATCGCCTCCGTCTGGGAGGAATCCGCCTCGGAGGAGCAGGCGATTCGCGGGCTTCTGGCGGACGAAGCGCTGTGGGGACGGGATTTGAACGTTTGGAACGGTGCGGCGGAAGCGTTGGCGGGCATCATCCGGGAATGGAACTGACGGGAGGATCGGCAGATGAGCGATTGGATCAGATTGTCGCCGCAGGACCAGGTCGTGGTCGCCTTGCGGCCGTTCGCGCCGGGGGAAACGTTGACGCTGGAGGACGGCACGGCGCTGACCGTGGCCGATGAGGTGCCGAAAGGCCATAAAGTATTGACGGCGGCGGTGAAACGCGGCGAGGACGTGAGGAAGTTCGGTTATTCCATCGGCAAGGCCAAGGAAGATCTGAAGCCGGGAACCTGGGTGCATACGCATAACTTGGGAACCGGGCTCAGCGGGATCCTGGAGTACCGCTATGAACCTTCCGCCCATCCGCCGGCCGCGGAGCCGAAGGGCGGCCAAACTTTCATGGGATACGTCCGGGAGAACGGGGACGTCGGCATCCGCAACGAGATCTGGATCTTGAACACGGTCGGGTGCATCAACAAGACGTGCGAGATTTTGGCCAAACGGGGGGATTCCGCCTTCCAATGCCGGGTCGACGGGGTGTACCATTTCGCCCATCCGTTCGGGTGCTCCCAGTTGGGAGACGACCTGACCTACACCCAGAAGCTGCTGGCCTCCCTGGTTAATCACCCGAACGCGGCCGGCGTGCTGGTCGTAGGGCTCGGCTGCGAGAACAACCAGATCGATTCGTTCAAGCAGGCGATCGGGGATTACGATCCGAGTCGGATCAAATTCATGAAGTCGCAGGAAGAGGAAGACGAGCTGGGCCGCGGGCTCGAGCTCCTCGAGGAGCTCGCGGAATACGCGGAGACATTCAAGCGTCAACCCGTTCCCGTCTCCAAACTGAAAATCGGGCTGAAATGCGGAGGCTCGGACGGTTTCTCGGGCATTACGGCCAATCCGCTCGTCGGCACGATCGCCGACCGCGTGACCGCCGGAGGGGGCACGGCGATCCTGACGGAAGTGCCCGAAATGTTCGGCGCCGAGACCATTCTGATGAACCGCGCCGCCGACGAGCGGGTGTTCGGCGGCATCGTGTCGCTTATTAACGGCTTCAAGCAATATTTCATCCGCCACAACCAGGAAATCTACGAGAATCCTTCTCCGGGCAACAAAGCGGGCGGCATCAGCACGCTGGAGGAGAAGTCGCTCGGCTGCACGCAGAAAGGCGGCCATGCGATCGTCACGGACGTCGTCGCTTACGGCGAGCGGGTGAGCCGTCCCGGACTGAACCTGCTGGAGGCGCCGGGCAACGATCTCGTGTCGGTGACCGCGCTGACCGCGGCCGGCGCGCAAATCGTGCTGTTCACGACCGGCCGCGGCACGCCGTTCGGCGGACCCGTTCCGACGGTGAAAATTTCCACGAATTCCGAGCTGGCGCAGCGGAAGAAGGGTTGGATCGATTTCAACGCCGGCCGGCTGCTGGAAGGCGCCGCCATGCCGGAGTTGACCGACGAGTTGTGGACATACCTGCTTCGGCTGGCTTCGGGTGAAGTACGGACGCATAATGAAACGAACGGTTTCCGCGAAATCGCCATTTTCAAAGACGGGGTGATCCTCTAATGAAAACCCGCAAGCTGGGACGTACGGGACTGGAGGTTTCCGCACTTAGCTTCGGCGCTTCTTCGCTCGGCTCGGTGTTCCGGGAAACGGACGACGGGGAAGGCATCCGCGCGGTGCATGCGGCGATCGACGCCGGCATCAACTACATCGACGTGTCCCCGTATTACGGGCTGACGAAAGCCGAAACCGTGTTGGGCCAGGCGCTCAAGGGTATCCCGCGCGACCGCTATTTGCTGTCCACCAAGGCGGGACGCTACGGAACCGACGAGTTCGATTTTTCCGCGAAACGGATTTTGAGCAGCGTCGAGGAAAGCTTGCAGAGACTGCACGTGGAATACGTCGATCTCCTATTCCTGCACGACATCGAATTCGTGCCGGGGGACATCGTGCTGGAGGAAGCGATTCCCGCTTTGGACCGTTTGAAGGAGCAGGGGAAAATCCGGTTCGGCGGCATCAGCGGGCTGCCGCTGCGGTTGTTCGAGACGATGCTGTCCCGGGCGGACGCGGACGCCATCCTCTCGTACTGCCACTATTCGCTGAACGATACTTCGCTGCTCGGTTTGCTGCCGATGTTGGAAGAACGCGGCATCGGCCTGGTCAACGCGTCGCCGTTGTCGATGGGGCTGCTCGGCACGCGGGGCGCGCCGGATTGGCATCCCGCCGCACCGGAAGTGAAGGAGATTTGCCGGAAAGCCGCGGAATTCTGCGCGTCCCAAGGCGCCGACATCGCCAAGCTGGCCGTGCAGTTCTCCACCTCGAACGAGCGGATTCCGACCACGCTCGTCAGCACGGCGAACCCGGACCATATCGTTCGTAACGCGCAATGGACGGAAGAGCCGCTAGACGAAGATTTGCTTGCGAATGTACTGGGTATCCTGGCGCCTATCCATAACATGAGTTGGCCCAGCGGCCGTCCGGAATATCATGACGCTTCCGCCGGAGTCCGGAAGGAGCGTGCGGAATGAGAGGGATCGTCTGCGAGGAAATCGGGTCGTTCCGTCTCCGCGATGACTTGCCGGAGCCGGAAGCGGGTCTTGGCGAGGCGATCGTGCGCATTCGCCGGGTCGGGATTTGCGGCACGGACTTGCACGCGTATCAAGGAAACCAGCCTTTCTTCGAGTATCCGCGAATTCTCGGGCACGAGCTCGCCGGCGTGATCGAGCGGATCGGCGAGAACGGCGAAGGCTTGCGCGCGGGAGATCCCGTCAGCGTCATTCCTTATCTCCATTGCGGGAGCTGCGTCGCCTGCCGGAACGGGAAGACGAACTGCTGCACCCGGATGAAGGTGCTCGGGGTACACGCAGACGGCGGCATGCGGGAGCGGATCGCCGTCCCGGCGACCCATCTCGTCAAGACGGAAGGTTTGACTTGGGATCAAGCCGCGATGCTGGAGCCGCTGGCGATCGGAGCCCACGCGGTTCGCCGCGCCGGGCTGTTGCCGGGAGAGGATGTCTTGGTCATCGGGGCGGGCCCGATCGGGCTGGGCGTCATGGCCTTCGCCAAAGCGGCAGGCGCCCGGGTGATCGCCATGGATATAAATGACGAGCGGCTGGCGTTTTGCCGTTCTTGGGCCGGGGCGGACGAAACCGTCCATGCCTTGCGGGAAGGTCAGGATCGGTTGGCCGAACTGACCGGGGGAGAGCTGCCGACGGCCGCGTTCGACGCCACGGGCAACGTCCGTTCGATGGAGGGTGCGTTCGAACGGGTCGCGCACGGAGGCAGGCTGGTATTCGTCGGCCTGGTGAAGGCGGACCTGACGTTCCGCGATCCGGAGTTCCACAAGCGCGAATTGACGCTGATGGGCAGCCGGAACGCGACCCGCGAGGATTTCCGGCACGTGATCGAAACCGTGCGCTCGGGCTTGATCGACATCGGCCGTTACGTCACGCACCGATCGGATCTGGCGCATATGATCGCGGATTTCGAGAGCTGGCTGGAGCCGGAGACCGGCGTGATCAAAGCGATCTTGGAGCTGTAAGCCAAGAGCTAAGGATCGTTGAACGGAAAGGCGAATCTTAGGCAACGTTGTCTACAGGGGGCGATAAGTTTGGGTATTCGGAAAACGGAGCTGTGGTTCGACAAACCGGCGGGCGAATGGGAAGAAGCGCTGCCGATCGGCAACGGCAAGCTGGGCGCCATGGTATTCGGGCATCCGTCGCAGGATAGGATCGCGTTGAACGAAGACAGCCTCTGGTATGGCGGCCCCCGGGACCGCAATAACCCGGACGCGTTGTCTCATTTGGAAGAAATCCGGCAAGCGATCGCCCAAGGGCGGCTGGACGAAGCGCACGAGCTGACCGCCCTGGCATTGTCCGGCGTACCGGAGTCGCAGCGGCACTATTTGCCGCTCGCCGATCTGAACCTCACCTTCGCCGACCAAAGCGAGGCAACCGATTATCGCAGAGAACTGGACCTCACGGACGGCGTGGCGCGAGTCCGCTATCGGCGCGGCGATGTCCGCTTTGAACGGGAGGCGTTCGCCAGCGAGCCGGATGCCGTCGTGGCATTCCGGTATGCAGCGGATCGGCCCGGCAGCATCTCGTTTAAACTCCGGCTGACACGAGGCCCTAATGACCGTTATTTCGACGAACTGGTCCGTTCGGGATCGGATACGCTGATCATGCGGGGGAACGCAGGAGGCGGGGGCGGCGTGGACTTCCGGCTCGGCGTGCGGGCCATCCCGCAAGGCGGCCGGATTCGGATCCTCGGGGAGTTCCTGTCGGTCGAGCAGGCGGACAGCGTGCTGCTGCTCGCGGCGGCAGCCACGACGTTCCGTCATGCCGATCCGGAACGCGCCGTTCTGGAAGTTTTGGACGCCGCGAGTTCATCAGATTATGAAAACCTGAGAGACCGCCACGTCCGGGACTTCGCTTCTCTTTCGGGCCGGGTCGCTTTCCGTTTGGATTGCGAGGAATCGTTGGAGGCCCTGCCGGTCGACGCTCGGCTGGAACGGGTGAAGCAAGGGCACGACGATCCGGGGCTGGCGGCGCTGCTGTTCCATTTCGGCCGGTATTTGCTCCAATCCAGCAGCCGACCGGGTTCGCTCCCCGCCAATTTGCAAGGGATATGGAACGAGTCGATGCTGCCGCCTTGGGACAGCAAATTCACGATCAATATCAACACGCAGATGAACTATTGGCCTGCCGAAACGTGCAATCTGGCCGAGTGCCACGAGCCGCTGTTCGACCTGATCGAGCGGATGCGGGAACCCGGACGGCGGACGGCGCGGGCGATGTACGGCTGCCGCGGCTTCGTCGCCCATCACAATACGGATCTCTGGGGCGATACCGCCCCGCAGGATATTTGGCTGCCCGCGACGTACTGGCCGATGGGCGCCGCCTGGCTGTGCCTGCACCTGTGGGAGCATTACGCTTTCAGCCGGGACACCGCGTTCTTGAAGCGGGCATATCCAGTCATGAAGGAAGCGGCGGAGTTTTTCCTGGATTTCCTCGTGGAGACGCCGGACGGCCGGCTCGTCACGAACCCTTCCGTTTCGCCGGAGAATACGTACGTATTGCCGAACGGACAATCCGGAACCCTCTGCATGGGGCCGTCGATGGATAGCCAGATCCTGTTCGAACTGTTCTCGGCTTGCATCGGCGCGTCCGAGCTGCTGCAGGAGGACGCCGATTTCCGGGGAGCGCTGGCGGAAGCGAGGAGCCGGCTGCCCGAGCCTTCGATCGGGCGTCACGGGCAGCTGATGGAATGGATGGAGGACTACGAGGAGGCGGAGCCCGGGCATCGCCATATTTCCCATCTGTTCGCGCTGCACCCGGGCAGCCGGATCACGGTGAGCGGCACGCCCGAATGGGCGGCCGCCGCGCAGGTTACCTTGGAGCGGCGGCTGGCGAACGGCGGCGGGCATACCGGCTGGAGCCGGGCTTGGATCATCAATTTCTGGGCCCGGCTGGAAAACGGGGACACCGCGTACGAGAATATCCGGGCGCTGCTTGCCCACTCCACGCTGCCCAATCTGTTCGACAACCACCCGCCTTTCCAGATCGACGGCAACTTCGGCGCGACAGCCGGCATCGCGGAGATGCTGCTGCAGAGCCATGCGGGCGCCATCCGGCTGCTGCCGGCGCTTCCGAAAGCTTGGCCGGCCGGCGAGGCGACCGGGCTCCGGGCCAGAGGGGGATACGAGGTCGACCTCCGGTGGTCGGAGGGTAAGCTGACGGAGGCGGTCATCCGCGCTCAGGATGGTACGGATGCACGCTGTCGCGTGGAAGCCGGCGTTCCGGTCCGCGTGTCCGAAGGCGGCGCCGCCGTGAAGACGGCGGCATATGGCGCGAGCGGCGCGGAATGGCAAGCGGCGGCTGGAAAACAATATGTCGTACGTCCTGCCGAGTGAATGGACGCCGAAAAGATCTGGAGCCGGCGGATTGCAGGTTTCGAGAACCGGCTGAAGCCGGAGACCGACATGAACATGGCAACCGGGGAGCTTTATAGCCATATGGCGAGAGACGGAGAACGATGATTCTGCAACCGTTGTGGCACTGGAGCGGCTGGCGCTGAACCTAACGGACACCGGAGCCGTTATTTTACGAGAAACGGTCAATCTCGAATCGTAACGGACACCGCAGCCCTTATTGGCAACGAATCGCGTCCAAGTTCGGTAATTTGCCCCAAATAAGCGCAACGGTGTCCGTTAGAAAACGAATATTCGCGGATTGACCCCAGTAGCGTCCGCTGTGTCCCTTAGCCGCCTCATGCCCCTCTTGAGCGACGGAAGCGAATCGGACAACGGAAGAAAATCAGGAACGGCCCCGTTTAAGGCCCGTTCCTTTTTTGTTTTTATAGGCAAGCAGGACCGTACTGCCTTGCCGAAAGTCGATCAAATCGACATCCCGTCCCGTAATCGACGCCAGATCGCCTGCGGCCATAAAAAGATCGCAGGGGGCGTAGGAGCGGTCGCCGAGAAAGGCGAGATCGACGTCGCTGTCCGCGCGCAGACGCTCCTGCGCAGCCGAACCGAACAGGATGATGGCGCAAGCTTGCATTTCCTCTCTCAAGTATCGAACCAATGCATCTTTTACTTCCGCGCTTAGACCGCTCACCGCAGTCCTCCTTCATGACGGAATTGGATCATGCCGTCCAATTCATATTCCATTCACAATCGCTTGTTAGGATTCCCTTGTGAAATGAAACGAGGGAGGAAACCATGGTGAAAGAAAACAAAACCCTGGGCCGAGGAGAGTGGGCCGTCGAAGCGCGCGGGCTCGTCAAAACGTTCGGCGACAACCGGGCGGTGGACGGCGTGGATTTGCAGGTCCGCGCCGGGACGATTTACGCGGTGCTGGGCCCGAACGGCGCCGGCAAAACGACGACCATCCGGATGTTGGCTACGCTGCTGCGGCCGGACGCGGGTTCGGCGAGCATTTTCGGATACGACGTGAAGAAGGAGCCGCAAATCGTCCGCCAATTGATCGGGGTCACCGGGCAGTACGCTTCGGTGGACGAATCGCTCAGCGCAACGGAGAACCTGATCATCTTCTCCCGGCTGCTCGGGCTGGGACGCGGCGAGGCGCGGCGGAAAGCCTCCGAGCTGCTCGAGGAATTCGGCCTCACGGAAGCGGCCAAACGGCCGCTCAAAAACTTCTCCGGCGGCATGCGCCGGCGGCTGGACTTGGCGGCGAGCCTGATCGCGCAGCCTCCGCTGATCTTCCTGGACGAACCGACGACCGGGCTCGACCCGCGCACGCGGGCGCAGATGTGGGAGACGATCCGCCGGCTGGTGAAGACGGGCTCCACCGTCTTGCTGACTACGCAGTACCTTGATGAAGCGGACCAACTGGCCGACCGGATCGCCGTGATCGACCGCGGGCACGTCGTGGCCGAAGGCACGGCGGATGAACTGAAAGCGTCCGTCGGCACTTCGTCGCTTCACCTGAGGGTGCAGCGGGCACACGAAGTCGACGGCGCCAAAAGGCTGGTGGAGCACACGCTCGGCGTGAAGGCCGCCCTGTCCGCGGAAGCGGGGAAAATCACCGCTCCGATGTCGGACGCCGACAAAGTCACCGATTTGCTGATCGCCCTGCGTACGGCAGGCATCCATCTGGCCGAGATCAGCGTGTTGAAACCGACGCTTGACGAAGTGTTCCTGACGATCACCGGCCATGGCGTGAAAGAGAACGAGAATTCGGCGTCTCACGAAGCCGAACCCGAGGAGGTATTGGCATGAATCATGCAGGAATCCCATCCGCCGCGACGATGAGGCTTAAAAACCGGCCGAGCTTCTACCAGACGATCCGCAACTCGCTCACGATGGCTTATCGCGGGCTGCTGAAAATCCGGCATACGCCCGAGCAATTGTTCGACGTTACGCTGCAGCCGATCCTGTTCACCTTAATGTTTACCTATATCTTCGGAGGCGCGATCTCCGGCGACGTGCACAGCTATTTGCCGGTCATCATTCCCGGCATTCTCGTGCAAACGGTCATCGGAACATCGATCGTGACCGGCGTCCAGCTTCGCGAAGACATGGACAAAGGCGTATTCGACCGCTTCAAGTCGCTGCCGATCGCGCGCATCGCTCCGCTGGCGGGGGCGTTGCTCGCCGATACGGTCCGCTATGCCATCGCGACCGTGCTGACGTTCATCATGGGATACCTCATGGGCTTCCGGGCGGAAGGCGGCCTCGGGAGCGTGGCGATCGCAGGTCTTCTCGTCATCGTCTGCTCCTGGGGGGTCAGCTGGATTTTCGCTTTCTTCGGCGTGCTGGCGCGTTCGGCTTCGAGCGTGCAAGGCATCTCGATGATCATCTTGTTTCCGCTGACGTTTCTCTCCAACGCCTTCGTGCCGGTCGACACGATGCCGGACTGGCTTCAGTGGTTCGTGAACATTAATCCGATTTCCCATCTCGTCTCGGCCGTTCGCGAACTGACGGGAGCCGGCACGTTCGGCCAAGACGTGGCCATCTCCTTGGCCGGGGCCGCGATCATCGTGGCGGTGTTCGCTCCGCTCACCGTAAGGGCGTATATGCGCAAGGCATAACCGATGCGCCTGCCGAACAATGCGGCGGCGAGGATCCGTTCCTCGTCCGCCGTTTTTTTTTCGACACGGCAAAATGTTAAAGCTGCTTAGTTGCTTAAGGCGAGGGCTAAGAGCTGAAATGCAGTTATTTTGTTCTAAGCGCGGGAGCTCAGCGCGCGTCGTCAGGCCTCGTCAAGGTTCTGTATATCTTATAAAACGCGATATTGATATACAGCAGCAATGGATATTCGATAACGGACCACCAAAGCTTCCACCCGTTGTAGTAAAAATAATCCGTCAGCAGCGACAAATATTCGAAGCCAACCAGAAACGCCGTCGCCATACCGACATAAAGGACGGAACGTATCCTATGATTCCAAGGATAATAGTTGAAAAAGATCAGGATCGCGGAGGGGAACAAGCCTAACATGGGGATAAGGGAGGGCCAGTCTACTCCTTTTTGAAAAAAGCCGTACAAATCATACTTCACGTTGACGAACATATCGACAAAGTTCTGGAACGTGAGCCCGAACAAAGCAACGACGAACATGTCGGTGCGCCTCAAACGCTTCGGCATCAAAAACGCGACGCCATTGAAAATCGCAACGGAAATCAGCAGGAACGCCATCGCCGAATTCACCACCTTGCATCATTTTTTCCTCTATCAGGAAAAGTATTCGGCTATCGGCGATGGGATTCAAGGCCGGAAACTATCGAAAAGCCTCTGGCGCTGGCTTATAATCGGCTGGATTGATAGATTCGGGACAAGCCGTCTCCGATGATTCGGCACTCCTCTTCCGTCAATACTTGGATGAAGTACTCCCGGATGCCCTGTTCGTACGTCGGCCAAGCTTTCAGGAACGCCCGCTTCCCTTCGCGGGTCAGCACCGTGTACGAACCCCGCCGGTCTTCTTCCGTTCTTTCCCGCCGAACGAGCCCTTCCTTCTCCAGCCTTTCCACGAGCCGGGTCAATCCGCTGGGCGTCAGCACCACTTTGTCCGCGAGCTCGGTCATCCGAAGCTTCTTCCCCGGCGATTGATACAGAGCGACGAGCACGTCATACCAGATGAGCGGAACCTGATGCCGCTCCGCCAAATCTTTCTCGATCCGCCGTATGACCCCGGCATGCGCGTTGACGAACGCCCTCCAAACCGCCAGTTGATCTTCCCGGAGCTTGCTCAATCGCGATTCCCCCGTTCGATGTGGATGACCCCATTATAGGAAAAAGTACTTGACTGCGCAAATAAAAATTGGTATTTATTGTGTTAGCAATATTTGAATCCGCAAATAAAATGGAGGGAGATGCTATGGGAGGCGTGCTGTGGGGGCTGGTCTCCGGCTTGCTGTTCGGAACCGCGGACTTCATGGCGGCCCGATCGAGCAAACGGGTCGGCGCGTACACGACGTTATGGGTGATGCAGTTGACCGGGTTCGTTCTGCTAACCGTCATGATGATTGCCTTTCAGGAATGGCGATGGATCGACTCCGGATCCCACGTCCTTTCCGCCAGCGTGTGGATGCTGTTAGACTTGGCCGGCATACTGTTTCTCTATCGAGGCTTGCAGGTCGGGCTGACGGTCGTGGTCGCTCCGGTCGCGTCCAGCTTTTCGGCCGTTACGGCGGCGATCGCCCTGATGTTCGGCGAACGCGTAAGTCCATTGGTGTTGTGCGGCATTCTCCTGACGCTGGCCGGCGTGATCGGCGTGACGTTGGCGGGGTCCGCCTCCGCAGGCGAACGGAACCCGCGCGTTTCTCCAACGCGGGGAGCCTTATGGGCGGCAGGCGCCGCTTTGCTGCTCGGAGTCGCCTTTTACGGCATGCGGGATCCCGCCCTGGCGATCGGAGGAATGGCGACCGTATGGATCGGGCGTCTCCAAGCGTCCGTGTTGCTGCCGCTGGCCGCGTTCCTCGCGAAACGGCGATTCAACCGTCCCCGGGGGAACGTATGGGGCCTTCTCTGCGCCGTCGGCGTTCTCGACGCTCTGGCGATCGTCTGCTACAACGTCGGATTGCGGGAGGCTCAGACATCGATCGTCATCACCGCCGCGTCCCTTTTTGCGGTGTTTACGCTGTTATGGGGAGTCCTGATCGCGAAGGAACGTCCCGCCCTTCACCAATGGGGAGGCATCGCGCTGACGTTCATCGGCATCGCGATCGTATCGCAAGGTTGATTCCATCCGTCAAAATCCCGTATATGAGGTGGTACGAATGAGAAGCTTTCTGTACATCTCCGCGAATCCCAAGAAGGAGGAAGCATCGAATAGCCTGCGTGTCGGCCGCGCTCTGATGGAGGCGGTGCGGAAATTGAACCCGCAGGCGCAGATTGCCGAAATCGACGTTTATCGCGAGCCGATCCCGCTGATCGACGGGCATTTTCTGCAGGCGAGGAGCCGGTTGGCCGCAGGAGCCGATGTCTCGGAATTGCCGGCGGAGGAGCAGGAGATCGTCCGGAACGTGTTTCGGTTCACCGATCAATTCATCGCCGCCGACACGTACGTTTTCGCCTATCCGTTATGGAACTTCGGGATTCCTCCCCTGCTGAAAGCCTACGTGGACACGATCAAAGTCGCCCGCAAAACGTTCCGCTACACGCCGGAAGGACCGATCCCGTTGTTGTCCGGCAAAAAGGCGGTTTTGATCCAATCCAGCGGGGACGTGTACAGCGAGGGGCCGCTGAAGGAGTTCGAGCACGGCAGCCGGTATTTGTCCGCCGTATTGTCCTTCATCGGCGTGGACTGGATCCGGACGATCCGCATGGAAGGCATGGATCAAGATAAATCCCGGGCCGACGCCAGACGGAACGAAGCGCTGGCGGAAGCCGAACGGATCGCCGGGCTGCTGGTTGCGGACGGATCTCCGTATGAAGATTCCGTCGCTGAATCCCGACATTTTTCTGAGTTAGGCCATTGACGCGGAATAAGTTCGGATGGTAATATAAGGCCATTAATCATAGTTATTTGATCGGAATTAAGGAATTTAAGGCGCGACCGGTTCACCGGAGGCTTCCCGATCCTCGCTGACGCAATCGTCATGCGGGCGTTGGGAAGCTTTTGTCTTTATTTCCGGCTCCGATCGACTGAGAAAAGGAGTGTTCGCACGTGACGATTCGTTCTTTTACGCGGGGGAAAACCGCAAGCCAATCTCATTCCCATCCCCGAAGTTTCTGGCTGGCGGCCGTCTTGATCGCGCTGGCGCTGGTCGCATCGGCATGCGGCGCCTCCGCGGACGGGAAAGCCGCGGGGGATCCTCCGTCTTCCGGCGGATCCGGAGGCGCCGCGTCCAGCCCGGCTTCCTCCGCTCAGACGCAGACGCGGGACATTACCGTCCGGATCGGCTACCAGAAATACGGAACGATCAATATTCTGAAAGCCGACGGCGCCCTGGACAAAAAGCTGGCCGAACAGGGCATCAAGATCGAATGGACCGAATTTCCCGGCGGCCCGCAATTGCTCGAGGCGCTGAACGTCGGCAGCATCGACATCGGCCATACCGGAGAAGCGCCGCCGGTATTCGCGCAAGCGGCCGGCGCCCCGCTCGTGTACCTGGCCCATGAGCCGGCAAGCCCGAAATCGGAAGGCATTCTGGTGCCGAAAGACTCTCCGATCCAGTCCGTGGCGGACTTGAAAGGCAAGAAGGTCGCTCTTAACAAAGGCTCTAACGTGCATTATTTGCTCGTGAAACTGTTGGAAAAAGCCGGCGTGGACTACAAGGATATCGATACCGTCTTCCTTCCCCCGGCTGACGGGCGCGCCGCGTTCGAGAGCGGCAACGTGGATGCCTGGGTCATCTGGGATCCGTTCCTCGCCGCGGCGCAGACGGCGACCGGAGGCCGCTTGCTGGCGGACGGCACCGACCTCGTATCCAACCATGAGTATTATTTGGCGTCGCGATCCTTCGCCGAGAAATACCCGGACGTGATCGACACGCTGCTGAAGGAAGCGGACACGATCGATGCATGGGCGAAAGCGAACCAGAAGGAACTGGCCGAACTGCTGTCGCCGCAGCTCGGCATCGACGTCCCGTCGCTGGAGCTTGCGGCAGGCCGACGCCAGTACGGCGTGCTGCCGATCGATCAGCCGGTCATCGACGCGCAGCAAAAAATCGCGGATGCGTTCCATGACCTGAAGCTGATTCCGACGGCGATCAACATCAATGAAGCCGTGATTGCGGCGAAGAAGTAATGCCCGTTCATACCGATCGGATATCCAAGGAGGGTGCGACATGAAAGTATTCTGGTTCATTCCGACCCATGGGGACGGCCGCTATCTCGGAACTTCGGACGGAGCCCGGGCGGTCGACGGAGATTACATGCGGCAAATCGCCGCGGCGGCCGACCGGCTCGGCTTCGAAGGCGTGCTGATCCCGACGGGCAGCTCTTGCGAGGACCCCTGGGTGGCGGCGGCATCGCTGATCCATGAGACCAAGCGGCTGAAATTCCTCGTCGCCGTCCGACCCGGCTTGATGTCGCCGACGGTTGCCGCCCGCATGTCGGCGACGTTCGACCGGATTTCCGGCGGACGGCTGCTCATCAATGTCGTCGCCGGAGGAGACCCGGTCGAGCTCGCGGGGGACGGTCTCTTCCTGGGCCATGACGCCCGCTATGACCTGACGGACGAATTCCTGGACGTATGGCGCCGCGAGCTTGCGGGCGAGACGGTCCGTCACGAAGGGAAACACCTGCGAATCGAGGGCGGCCGCGTGCTGTACCCCGCCATCCAGAAACCGCATCCTCCCCTATGGTTCGGCGGCTCTTCCCCGGCTGCCCAGAAAGTGGCAGCCGATCACGTGGACGTGTACTTGACTTGGGGCGAACCGCCCCGCGACGTCGCGGAGAAAATCGCCCAAGTGCGCAAGCTCGCCGCCGAACGCGGCCGCCAGGTCCGATTCGGCATCCGGCTTCACGTGATCGTACGGGAGACGGAAGAAGCCGCCTGGCGGGCGGCCGACGAGCTGATCCGGCATCTGGACGACCGCACGGTGGCGGAAGCGCAGAAAATTTTCGCCCGTTTCGATTCCGTCGGCCAGCAGCGGATGAGCCGCCTGCACCTCGGCAACCGCTCGGCGCTGGAGATCAGCCCCAACCTATGGGCCGGCATCGGCTTGGTCCGGGGCGGCGCCGGCACGGCGCTCGTCGGCGATCCGGCAACGGTCGCCGAACGGATGCGGGAGTATGAGGCGCTCGGGATCGAGACGTTCATCTTCTCCGGTTACCCGCATCTCGAGGAAGCATACCGCGTCGCCGATCTGCTGTTCCCCCGTCTGGACCTGGAACGCTCCGCTCCGGCCGGCCCCAGCTCCATCAGCCCTTTCGGGGAACTGATCGCGAACGAGGTGCTGCCGACCCCTAGAGCTTCGGCGCATTAAGGAGGCGGTTCGATGCGTTTGTTATCCGGACGGAAAATACGGGGAAGGCTTTCCGGGGAAGTTTGGCTGCCTTGGATCGTACCCCTCTTGGCCTTGGCGGTATGGCAGCTGGCGGGCAGCGCGGGGTGGATTTCGAGCCGCGTCCTGCCGACGCCGGTGCAAGTGCTGGAAGCCGGCATCCGGCTGATCGGGAGCGGAGAGCTCGCTCGCGCGCTTGGCGTCAGCACCGGCCGCGCTTTGATCGGATTCGCCATCGGCGGCGGCATCGGTTTCGCGCTCGGCTTATTGAACGGCGTGGCGTCGCTTGCGGAGAAGCTGACCGATTCGTCGATCCAGATGATCCGCAACGTCCCGCATCTCGCCTTGATTCCGCTGGTGATCGTCTGGTTCGGCATCGGCGAGGAAGGGAAAATCTTTCTGGTGGCGCTGGGCGTTTCGTTCCCGATGTACCTGAATACCCTGCACGGCATCCGGTCCATCGACCCGGGGCTGGTCGAAATGGGGAAGGTGTACGGACTCGGCCGAGGCGAACTGTACCGCAAAGTCATTCTCCCGGGAGCTTTGCCCTCCATCCTCGTCGGGTTCCGTTTCGCGCTCGGCATCATGTGGCTCACGCTGATCGTTTCCGAGACGATTTCCGCCGATGAAGGGATCGGCTATCTGGCGATGAACGCGCGGGAGTTTTTCCAAATGGACGTCGTCGTGCTCAGCATCATCCTATACGCGCTGCTGGGCAAATTGTCCGACATGATCGCCAAATGGCTGGAGAGGAGGTGGCTGCAATGGCATCCGCATTTCCGGACCCCATCGGGCGCGCGCCAAGCGGCATAAGCGGCCTTCGCCGAGGATTTCCGGCAGCCGCGGACGGAACCGGGGAGGCGTCTTCCCCCGAATCCGGCGGGCGCGGACCGGAAGCCATTCGGCTGGAAGGCGTCGTCAAACGTTTCGATGATCGGACCGTGCTCCGGGATATTCGGTTGAACGTCGGCGAAGGAGAGTTCGTCGCCATCGTCGGACGCAGCGGATGCGGCAAGAGCACGCTGCTTCGCCTGGTCGCCGGACTCGAGACCGTCAGCGGCGGCAAGCTGCTGCGGGGAGGCCGGGAGGCGGACGGCATCGACCCGGCGATCCGCGTCATGTTCCAGGATGCCCGGCTGCTGCCGTGGAAGTCGGTGCTGGACAACGTCAAAATCGGGATCCGCGGCTTATCCTCCAAAGACGCCGAACATAAGGCCCGCGAAGCCTTGCGGCTCGTCGGTTTGGAGGATCGCGCGGGCGAATGGCCCCAGGCGTTGTCCGGCGGACAGCGGCAGAGGGTCGCCCTGGCCCGGGCTTTAGCCGGCCAGCCGCGGATTCTGCTGTTCGATGAACCGCTTGGCGCGCTCGACGCGCTGACGCGCATCGAAATGCAGCAGCTGATCGAACGATTGTGGGAACGGCAGCGTTTCACCGCGCTGCTGGTCACGCATGAGGTCAGCGAAGCCGTCGCCTTGGCCGACCGCGTCATCCTGATCGAGGAGGGGCGTATCGGGCTGGACGTTCCCATTACGCTCGCCCGGCCGAGAGAGCGGGACAGCGGATTCGCCCATTTCGAGAAACGCATCCTCGATCGCGTCCTGACGCCCGGGGATCGCCTGACTTCTCCGCTCGATAGGTTGAAAGACGCGATTCCCTACATCTAAAACAATTCATTCCATTGCATCATTTAAATCACAGGCCGTCTCTATATTAGTAAGCGATACCTACTCGTGACTCTATATAATCGCTAGCATTTATCTGACTAAACGTAAATTCCGCTGTATCCGACACGGATATTTCGACTCCACCCTCAGGTAAATAATCACGCTCCACGCGATATTTGCCTAATCGTTCTCCGTCAGGCAAATACGTAGGACAGACAATCGTCCATTTTAGCATCGATTGTTTAAGCATATCGTAAACTTTATGATGCTCCGTCGCTGCACGGACTGATTTGCGCTTGGATTCGCTTGATTGATAACGCAGTGAATTCGGGGTCGTTCTGCTTTGCAGAATGCCTGCAGTTCCTATCGTTATAATTCGTTGTATACGTTCGTGTTCCATTGCTTCGATAATAAAGGGCATACTCTCTGATAGAGTGGTTGTCCCTTCCGTATTCAGCGCACTAATCACGACATCAATCCCATGCATGGCGAGTACGATATCCTCTTTATTTAAAACATTTCCTTGAAGAATTGATAAATTTTCATTGTTGATTTGAATCTTTTCCGGAGTGCGAACCAATGCCGTAACATGATGTCTGTCCTGCAAGGCATAAGCAACGATTTGACTTCCAACTCGTCCAGTAGCGCCTAAAATGAAAATATTCACGAGAACGAACCTTCTTTCATCCTTCTTCCACGATGGTTTTGATTGTAGTATACACAAATTCCCGAATCGAAAAGATGACTTCCGTGAAGACGGAAGCCATCTTCTTATTTTTTATATCCGAATTTCGGAGATCGACGGGGAACCGGAATACGATCTGGGATACATCATTCATGCGGACTGCTGGGAACAAGGTTGCGGAGCGGAAGCAGCCGAGGCGGTATTGAAATCCGGATTGGATACGCTGAAATTGCCGCGGATTTGCGCCAATATGCCGGTTCACCAAGCGGCTTCAAGGAAGGTGGCCATTCGCCTCGGCATGGAACTGGAGAAGGAATTCGCGAACGCCCGGAATCGCCATTCGCAATCGCTCCGATTCCGACCGTACGATAGGGGAATCTCGGGCGAAAGGATCAGGCTCAACCGAAGGCCAGCGCCAGCAGGGCGGCGGATAAGCCGCCCGCCAGCGAACTGGCGACGTTGACGGCGTCGTTGTTCCAGCCGGCGCGGCCGCGGATTCGCATTGCCGGCTTGCCGCAGTGGCGGGCTTGTTCGATTTCGCGGCCGCATTCGGCGCAGCGGTACATCTGTTGCCACGTCGCGCCGATCCACGAATCGGCCAACGACCCGATGATGCCGGCCAGCCCGGCGATTCCGATCCAGGCGGCCGGTCGAAACGGCGCCGCTGCCGCATCCGGCGCGGATGGGCCGGGCACCGCCAGCCACAACGCCCAGGCGACGGCGCCGATGAACAGGCCCCCGGCCAGCGAAGCGCCGAAGCCGAGGCCAGTGACGCCTCCGGACGTTCCGGGCGGGACGCGCCGGCCCGTCTTGATCGATCTCGGCGGCGTCCGGCTTAAGCCGCCGATTTCCGTGGCCCAAGTATCGGCGTTGACCGATGCCATGACGCCGAGAAAGGCGTACCACCAGAGCGGATGCGGCCACGCCCAATGGGCCGCGCAGAGCAGCAAACCCAGCCCTCCGTTCGCGAATACCTGGCCGGCGTCGCGCCTTCCGGATTTCTCATAACCGCTTTCGGCTCGTTCTTTCGCGCGTTTTTTCCACTTGGACCATAACGTGGACGAAATGAAGAAGGTAATGAGGGAGCCGAACCAGACCGCGCTTCCGAGCGCGTACATCGCCGTGCCCAGGACGACCGCCGCAAAAAAGCCGGAGCCGGAGAGCGACCGTTTGGCGTAGGCGATCCCCGCGATCCCCGTACTGCCGGCCAAACCGATCAGCCACTGCACCATTCATTCCCACCTCTTGATTCCCATTTTAAGCGTAGCGTTGCACGGTCAACTTCACGCGGTGCCGCCGCGGCGGCGGTACGCGGCCGGGCTCATGCCGTAGCGTTTTTTGAAAAGCGCGGCAAAATGGTTGTAGCTGCCGAAGCCGACGTTGAAGGCCGCTTCCCCGGCGGTGCGTCCGGCATGCAGCATCAGGAGAGCGGCTTGCTGCAGTCGGATGCCGTTCAGCATTTCCACGATGGACTGCCCCGTCTCCGCCTTGAAAAGGTGGGACAGGCGGGATGCGGACAAGCCGACGGCGGACGCGAGCTCGTTGATCGACGGGGCGTCGGCGAGCCGGGCCGACAGCATGCGGGCGACCTGCCGCACCCTGGGATCCCGGCCATCCGCCAACTCCTCCGCGGCCAGCAGCAGAATGCCGACGATCAAGTTTTCGCAGCGTTCCTGCCTATAGGCGCCCCCTCCGCGAACATCCCGGACCAGGTCGTGAAACGATTGCGCCATCCGAGCGCGCATTCCTTCCATGATGGAAACGATGAGGGCGTCGCCTTCGGGAAAAAGCGAGGTTTCCCGGATTCGGGAGAAATGAGCCCACAGGAAATGCCACCGCCCGGTGCGGCCCGTGCCGTAGACATGGGGAACTTCCCGCCGGAGCAGAACGAACTCGCCGGCGCCGCAAACCTGCGTGCCGGACGGGGTCCGGAAGAAGCCTTCGCCGTCCAGCGTAAACGCGATGAGCCATTCGTCCATCCCGTTCGGACGACGGATTTCATACGATTCGTTTTCGTCGAAATGGCCCGCGATGATACGGTTCAAGTCAGGTTTCCCCAGGTCCACCGTATTCGGCCTCCATCCCATTCGCCGTATGAGCATACTCCCATCGTAGCCGATCGAAGCGAGGACCGCTACCCGGATAGCAGAATTCAAACACTTTTCGACCGAAACGCGACTTCCCCGGGACCGCTTCCCCCCTTTACAATCGGGTTGAAACCAGACAAGGGAGGCTGCCGCCATGAGCCACCGCGCGTTGAGGGCGCTTAGCCCCGAGCAGCGCACGCGATTCGAGACGGAAGGTTACTTGATCGTCAGGGGCGTTCTTTGCTCCGAAGAGCTGGATGAAATCAAATCGGCGTTCGAGGAGATCAGCCATACCACGGTGCCGGGCCATTTCGAGCCGATGCGGGACGGGGAACGTTCCGATCCGCTCAAGCGTTATCCGCGCGTCATGCATCCCCATCGCTTTCATCCTGTCGGCATGAAGTACATGCTGCATCCGGGGATCTTCGCGATCGTCGAGGATTTGTACGGCGAAGAAGCGCTGGCGGCGCAAAGCATGTTCTATTACAAGCCTCCCGGGTCGCGGGGCCAGGCTCTGCACCAAGACAACTTCTATCTGAAGGTCGAGCCGGGCAACTGCATCGCCGCCTGGACCGCGGTGGACCGCTGCGACGAGGAGAACGGCTGCATGCTGCTCGTCCCCAAGACGAACGCGTACGAGATCGTCTGTCCCGAGCTGTCGGACGCCGCGGAATCGTTCACGACCCACTACGTAAAACCTCCGAGAGACGAGAAGCCGGTACCGGCTCTCATGGAGCCGGGAGACGTTTTGTTTTTCAACGGCAACCTGATTCATGGCTCATACCGCAACAAATCGCAGGACCGCTTCCGCCGCTCGTTCATCTCGCACTATGCCAACGCGTCGGCTTTCCGCATTTCCCACTGGTACAATCCGCTGTACCGGGCGGACGGCGCGGAGCTTACGCTGGAAAGCAACCCGGACGGGGGGCCGTGCGGCATCGAGACGCCCGCGTATCACTGAGCCGCCGCGCGAGAATCCTAAAGAACGGAAAGCGATCGCCCTTCCCCTGAGCGATCGCTTTTTTCACGGCTCGGAGTCCCAAGATCGGTTGAACGAACCCCCTTGAAGATTGCGATCTATTGTGGTTTAATAAACTGACGAACGTTCGTAAGGGGTTGATTGGATTGACTTCAGATAAAATTCGAGAAGTAGCGCTTAGACACTTTACCCGAGGCGGGTACGAGGGTGCTTCACTCGCCGACATCTCCGCCGAGGTTGGGATTAAAAAACAATCGCTTTACAATTATTTCACGGGAAAAGACGAGTTGTTTTTCGCCGTATTCCGGGACGTTGCCGCGAGGGAGATGCTTTTCGTCGAGGAGTATTTGAAGCAGAATCCGTTGCCGTTGGAAAAGGTGCTGTACGGTTTTTTGGACGGTTACCGAAAGCGGTACGAGCGGGAAGACGACACGAAGTTTTTTCTGCGGATGGCCTTCTTTCCCCCCCGTCATCTGAGGCAGGAGATCGTGGAGTATTGCAATCATCATCTCGACGCCATGGGCACTCTGCTCGAACCGTTCTTCGAGTCCGCGGCAAGCGCCGGCGAAATGCATCCCGACGTTTCGGCAGAGCGTGCTACCGTCGCTTTTACGGCCGTCCTGGACGGCATGTTCGTCGAAATGCTGTACGGAGACATGGAACGTTCCCTCAAGAGGCTCGACGCATCTTGGTACGTCTACTGGCGAGGGATAAGGAACAGCTAGAGGAGGTACGCAACATGAACCGCAGTTGGATTTCCATTTTCGTCGGCGCGTTTTTCGAAGTGCTTTGGGTCATCGGATTCAAGCATGCAGACGATGCGGTGTCGTGGGGGGCAACGGTTGCCGCCCTTGTGATATCGTTTTACCTGATCATTTCCGCTTCGGCCCGTTTGCCCGTAGGTACGGTTTATGCCGTATTTACCGGTCTTGGGACGGCAGGCACGGTGCTTGCCGAAATGATCCTATTCGACGAACCGGTTCAATTGGCGAAGATCCTGTTGATCGCGATGTTGCTTGCGGGGGTCATCGGGTTGAAGTTCATCGGCGGGCCGTCCGAAACGAAGGAGGCGGCGCGGTAATGGCTTGGATTTCGTTGCTCGTTGCCGGCGTGTTCGAAGTCGTGAGCGTGCTCGGGATGAACCGGATCAAGCGCGATCGCGATGCGAAGGCCTATTTTCTTTTCTGCGCGGGTATCATTCTAAGTTTCGTTTGTCTGAGCTTCGCCATGAGGAGCCTGCCGATGGGCACGGCCTACGCCATTTGGACGGGGATCGGCACCGTTGGCGGAACGCTGGTCGGCATGCTGTTTTTCGGCGAATCGAGGGAATGGCGCCGCATTCTGTTCATGGCCATGATCTTGATCGCCGCAGTGGGACTGAAGTTGATCTCCTGATCGCACGAAAATAATCCGCCCAGGTACGAGCCAAGGGGACGGGTAATCCTGACCACCCCATTAGAACATACCGAGATGCTGATTTAAGTAAACTTGAAGCTAAATATACTGCTGACCCTAGACTAACCGTGGAAATGCCATACGTAGGTAAAGGAAAGAACGGTACAAATTCAGAAGGATGGTTACGGGATAAGGACTATTACTGGAAAGAAGTGCAAGAGAAGTATCCTGAAAGTATAAGTAAAGCCAATAAGCAGAGGATAGAATTAGACTTTTCACCTATTAATGATAAGCAGTTCAGAGAACATTTTCCGCAGGTTCGGGCGGTATACACAATGCTGAAAAAGAAGCAGGAATTTGGGGTAGTGATAGCCAAAATGCTGAATTACTAGAAAAATTTTCGAACAAGTAAAGGGTGATATTTTTGTCTATAAAGGAAGCTATGAAACAATATTTTTCAGTAAGGAAGACTGTCGCAGACGAGGGGCTAGATTTTTTATTTAAAACACCATTCGACGTAGAAGTTGATTCTCTTATTTATGTTGGAGAAGTTGACGAGGATGAATACATCTCTTGGAGACCTGTCGAAAAGAATGTGACTAATGATTTTAGTTTACTAGAAGAAAAATTAGGTATTAAAATTCATGGGTCTGTCGTTGAGTATTTTAATTCATATTGGTTTGCTGATTTAGATGGGTTTATTAAAGACCACTATATAAAGCTAGAGTCCGTACTGCCAAAAGCGGATTTAGAATCTTACAGCAACTTACTTTCGGGTTACAAAAGCAACCACAATAACAAAATCGAGAAAATTCCTATTGGCATAGAAGGCAACGGGCTTATTGTTGTAGTTGATAACCAAGATGGTTCTGTAAAACTTGAGGACTACGAACGAAATTCATTTGAAGTAATCTCAGAGGGCATTGAGCAATTAATTTTATCTTTACGGTTAAAAAAATAAATAAGCCAACTGATAAATCGATGATGAATAAGAAAACATTCGATGGCGCAGAATTACAGAAGTACCAAAAGCTATATTGGGCAATGATAATTGTGATTTTGGGACTGGTCTGCTAATGTTCTACCGTGCAGACGGTTATCGTCTCCTCCAATCAAAAGATGCTGTGTCCGAATCCACCCTACGTGAATGGAAAGAATTTATTAGTAATTTATATCAAAGATTACTTGAAGATGGATTTTCTAACAAGGAAATTTCTTTACTCCGCCATTAACAAAAGTACAAGTCTTCAACCTAAGGAAGTCAAATCCTAGTGCACCTAGTATTCAGTTGGATAAGTCGCCAGGTGATGAGGTGGAAATTCCAGTTCTCTAATAACATGATAAGTGGCGGCTACCCAGTGCCGAATGAATCCATCATTCAACCAATAACACATATAACCCATGTAATACCCGTATAAAAGATTTCGTCATTTTGATTGTACACCCATCAAAATGCTTGAATTTTATCACCTAAATAGCGCTTTTCCGTTCATTTAACAGGTCGATTATGGTCAGATACCACCATGATTGACCTGTTTTTTTGTTATCTTCGTTTTCTTGTGGATTTTTCAAAACAAACGCAACTTTATGATTAAATACCGATAGATATAGTGTCGGAGACAATTCAATGCTTGCCGGTAACGAGCGAACAAATCGCCGAAATGCGGACGCTTATAAAAAGCCTTAGAGGAGGCTTAACATGGAAAAAGAAGGATTCGTATCTCTTTGGGTTGGGAATGTCCAGTCTTCCGATTATTCCGAAATTTTCTGTTATAGCGCAACAAGGATTGCCGAATGATTTTAATGAAGTAGTTTTACTGTATAATTTTCAATATACTGGTGCAATTTCCGAAGCAATCATTCTATCGAATTACTTGAGATTTTTAGGTACGGTTGAATATCAATAATGGGTGATGCTCAGTGCAGAAATTATCGATCCATGATTGGCTGACAAGGTCATACCTGTCCGCCTAGACTTGGCTAAAAATAAGTATGGAATTGAAATCAGGTTTAGGGAGGAGTAAATATGTTAGATAAAGAGACTCAATACGCTTTTGAGAAGATCAAATTTATTGAAAGATATAAGAGTCTAGCCGCAAAATATCAATTTAATGTTAGTGAAAGTTTTGAGAATTATGAAAGTAACCAAGTAGCAACTATTATTAATGAATTAGGGTACGAGGCTTCGTTTAATAAGAAGGAAAATTTCTTTAAGATTACGGAAGTACATGATGATTATAAGTTTCAATTTAAAATCTCTTTGAAATATGGTGTAGCAGAATTTATATGGTCTGTATGGAAAAATTCTGAGCTTAAGATGGGTGGGACATGGGGAATATTAAAAGAACAACTAGATGGTCTGGAAAATGACAAAGTGAGGAAGCCGATATTCCGTAACTACGATGAATTGAAAGAAATATTAGCTGATGCGTTTTTAATTTATAGAGATTTTAAACGAGAGTATATGCACTAATTCTCCAATAAATTAATAGTTCCAATATAGCGAGAAGTACCAGTTCAGAATAAGCGAAGGTGAATAATTAAATGCCATTATCTTTGTCTTATTGCACCAAATGGGCATTGGCTAAAAAAAAGCCGTGGAAGATCATTGATGAGGAAACAGCGAGAGAATGCCATCATAAGCGTCAGCCGTATAGCGCAATAATAAGCAAAGGTGAAAATGCGATATATATTATTGATATAGCGAATGAATGGGTGTCTATTATTTTTTTGGATGATATGTTGCGTCAATATTTACGGTATGATTTCAAGGAAGTTGAGCCAGGAAGACTGTTTCTGAGGGGCGGCTACTTTTGGGAGTATGAAGGGGATACCGATAATGAAATGGGTCGGAAAATTTTTAGGTTTGAGGAAAATGGATATAGCTTATTAGCCGAGGACAACTTCTTAACGAACGAGAGTCGGGAAGTGGAGGTAAATGGGGGTGTTGAATCAAACTGGGAAAAGTATCCCGAGTTTGGTGAATACATGTATTTATGTAGAAAGGAAAGAGACGGGAAGGTGTAACATTGATGGAGATTTACTTTTGTGATAAGCGGTCAAATATTACACTATGATTTTCTTGTTAAGGATGATAAAAAGGACGACCTTTCGAGAAATTGGGATTCATTCCCTGAATTCGGTCAATATCTTCATCTATGTAGAGAGGAAAGATAGTTGAACCTCATTACCTACATGAAACAGGTCAATTATGGTTAGAAATCACCATAATTGACCTGTTTTTTATTGGGGACGGGTTGTTTTCTTTGGTCCTATATCACTTACCCCGCCGCCTCCCGCTTGCGGAAGAACGTCTTGAGCGCGTTATAAATCTCCGCCTTATCCCTAATCACGTAGTACAGGAACTGCTCCTGCTCGATGTGCTTGTAGGCCGACATCAGCGTGCTCGAACGGTTGTACTGGTTCACTTCCCCGTAACCGAAAATGTTCGCCCGCGTCAGCAGCTCCCGGATCAGCTTCACGCAGCGCTCGTTGTCGCTTGTCAGGTTGTCGCCGTCCGAGAAATGGAACGGATAAATATTGTACAGCGAAGGCGGGTACCGCGAATCGATGATCTCCAGCGCTTTAATATAGGCGGACGAGCAGATCGTGCCGCCGCTCTCGCCGCGCGTGAAGAACTCCTCCTCCGACACCTCTTTGGCTTCCGTATGGTGCGCGATGAACACGATCTCCACTTTTTCGTATTGGCGGCGCAAGAAACGGTTCATCCAGAAAAAGAACGAGCGCGCGCAATACTTTTCGAACGAGCCCATGCTGCCCGAAGTGTCCATCATCGCCAGGATGACCGCGTTGTTCTGGGGTTTGACGATTTCCTCCCACGTCTTGAACCTGAGGTCGTCCGGCGTGATGCCGGAGATTTCTGGATGGCCCTCCCGCGCGTTGCGGCGCAGGTTTTCGAGGATGGTCCGCTTCTTGTCGATGTTGGAGAGGATGCCTTTCTTGCGGACGTCATTGAACCGCACGTCACGGATTTCGATCTGATCCTGGTCCTTGCGCTTCAAGTACGGCAGCTCCAACTCCTCGAACAGCATGGTTTCCAGCTCCGCGATGGAGATTTCCGCCTCCACCACGTCGTCGCCCGGCTGATCGCCGGCGCCTTCGCCCTTGCCGCTCTGCGGCGCGGGATCGGTCCCGATGACGTCCCCGACCCGGCTGTCGCCGTCGCCTTGTCCGACGTGCTTCTTCTTGTTGTAGTTGAATACGAATCGATACTCATCCAAGCTGCGGATGGGGATTTTGATGATCTGGCGTCCGTCCGATAAGATGATGCTTTCTTCGGACAACAGGTCGGGCAGGTTCTGCTTGATCGCTTCCCGGACTTTCTGCTGATGCCGGGCCTGATCCTGGTAACCCTTGCGGTGCAGGGACCAATCTTCGCGCGACAAAATAAACGAGGACTGCTTCATCACCGGCCACCTCCCTGTGCGCGGATTGCAGCGTGTTATTCAGTATATTCACGGAGTTCCGAAGGATGTACGGTAACAGCCCGTTCCCGGACTGCAAAAAGAAATGGAAAATTCCGATAAAGTTACAAGGAAAGTATTTCAATCAACGGTCAGGGGAGAGGTTGTTCTCATGAAAAGAAAGGCTCTTTGGAAAGGGTCGCTGGTTGTGCTCGTTGCGGCGGCGATCGCAGTGGCCTGGTTCGTGCCGCGTCAGGCGTCGGCTGTCGGTACGTTCACGGAAGATCAATTGAAGGAAGCCGCGGAACGGATGCAAGCGCTAAAAATTGTGTCGGGGAGGACGGACGGCGATCTCGCGCTGGGCGACTCGATCACACGGGCAGAAATGGTTACGATGATCGTCAGGGCATTCGGCAAGGAACAGCAAGCCGCATTGCTGAAGGGGGCTCCGTCATTCGAGGATGTCTCGGCCAATAGTTGGGCAAGCGGTTATATCGCCGTGGCCAAGCAGATGGTGGAAGAGAACGGTCAGGTCATCGGCAGGACGAACTCGACCTTCGATCCGAACGGCTTACTGACGGCAGCGGAAGCGGAAGCGTTCATCATGAAATTCATCGGCGTGAGTCCGAAGGCGGGACCCAAGTGGCCGGACAACTATATCCAAGGTGCGGTGAACGCCGGACTGGTCACGTCCGAAGTCGGAGATTACCTCAATAAGATCAAAAATATCCCGGCTACGAGAGGCCAGACATTCCTTTTCACGGATATGGGATTCTCCTCCAAAATTCTCGAAGGCGGCAAATCGGTCTACACCACATACATCGACACGAAGCCTCCGACCCTGACGGTCGACACCAAGCTGCCCGAAATTTCGGAAGAAGCCAAGCTTACCGTTAGCGGAACGGCATCGGACAACGATAAAGTGAAGGTTTCCATCGGCGGCAACGTCGTGGAAGTCGGCAAGGACGGCAAATGGACCGGAACGCTCGAGCTCAATACCTGCGGGGATACTTACAAGATCACGGCCTTCGACGTAGCCGGCAACGAAACGACGAAGGAAGTTACGGTCAAGATGACCGACAAAGCGAGAAGCGTCGCGAAAAAAGTGTATAGCTGCCCGGCGAAATAATCATTCGTTATCCCGATTAACGAAAAACTCCTTGATTCGCTTCCATAGAGCGATCAAGGAGTTTTTTCGCGACAAGGCGCCTATTTGATCGCCCCGGCCGTGATCCCGCTGGCGATTTTGCGTTGGAAGGCGATATAGACGATCAAGACCGGCACGATCGTGAAGAGCAACCCGGCGAACAGGGGACCCCATTCGGTGCGGTACTGCATCTCTTTCTGCATGACGGCGATTTCGACCGGCAGCGTATATTGTTGCGGGTCATTGATCAGAATCGTCCCGATGATGTATTCGTTCCAGATATTCAATACGTTTACGATGGCGATCGTGATCAGTCCGGGCTGCGAGAGCGGCAGCATGACCCGGAAAAACGTGCCGAAATGCGAGGCGCCGTCGATGACGGACGATTCCTCCAGCTCTTTGGGCAGAGATTTGAAGAAGCCGACCAGCACGAAAATGCCGAAAGCGAACTGGCTCGAAGCGTAGACGAGAATAAGGCCGATCGGTTTGTTGATCAGATGGAAGGAGTTCATTAGGAAAAACAACGGAATCAAAGCCAAGATGAACGGAACCATCATGGACGAGATATAGAGCAGGTATAGCAGGCCGCTTCCCCTGAACGGATATCGGGCCAGCACGTAAGCCGTCGTCGCGGATAGGATCAAGCCGAGCAAGGTCGAGCCGACGGTGACGACCAGGGAGTTCACGAAATACCGGTCGAAATGGTAATGGTTCCACACGTAGGCGAAGTTATCCCACAGGAGCGGGAGGCGGGGCAGCGACCAAGGCGCGTTCAAGAAAAATTGCTCGTTGTCTTTCAGCGCGTCGAGCACGGTCCAGATGAGCGGATAAATGACGGAAACGCTCCACAGGAGGAGGATCGCGTAAAAGACGACTTTCAGGACGGGGTTGCGGATGCCGGTTTCCACGTGCGGTTTCCTCCTTTTACCCAAGTTCGATCGTTTCCTGGCGCATGAGCCGCTGCAGGACGATCGTCGTGATCAGCGAAACGACGAGAATGAGCACGCCGATCGCGGCGCCGAAGCCGAAATGGAATTGCCGGAACGCCATCTGGTACATGTACGAGCCCATGACCTGCGTGCTGTTGTCGGGGCCGCCTTCCGTCATGATCCAGACGATGATGAAGGAGCCGTTCAAGGTCGTCATGGTGATATGGATGATCGACACTTTGACCTGTTCCCACACGAGCGGCAGCGTGATCGAACGGAACTGGCTCCATTGCCCGGCGCCTTCCATGTCGGAAGCCTCATAGAGGGAGGAAGGGATGTTCTGGATCGCGGCGATGATGAGAATCATGTAGAAGCCGATGCCCGCCCAGATCGCCGGAGGAAGCAGCATCCAGATCGTGTGGGCGGGAAAGCCGAGCCACGCGATGTCCACCTTCTCCTTGGTGAACAGAGATAAGAAGGCGTTCAAGAAGCCGATTTGCGGGTTGTAAATGAAGTTCCACAACACCCCGATGACGACGACGGAGATGACGTTCGGGATGAAGAAGATCGAACGGAAAAAGCCGGACAGCTTGAACCGGAACCGCGTCAGCGCGACGGCGAAGAAGGTGGCGAGCGCCATGATGCCGATCACCTTGCCGGCCACGAGGAAATAATCGTTGCCGACGGAACGCCACACGATCGGATCCCGGAACATCGCTTTGAAATTGTCCAGCCCTACGAACGTTTTGTGTTCGGACATGCCCGACCAATCGAACAAGGAGTAGTAAAGCGCCTGAAGGACCGGATAGATCGTGAAAATGCAGAAAAACGCGAAGGCGGGAAGGGTGAACGCGGCGATGAACCCGTACCGCTGCGCCTTGGCTGTCCCTGTACGCATCGTTAGAATCGCCCCTTGAAGGAAGATGGAGAAAGGATGACGGCGCCCCAAAGGGCGTCCGCCATCCCCATGCCGGCCGAAGTCCGGATTACTTCACTTTGGCCGCGGCGTCCGAAACGCGTTTGACCCATTCCTCCGGCGTGATTTTGCCGATCGTCAGCGCGAGGGTCGCGTCCATCATCGCCTTGTCGACGTCCGCGTTGTACGTGATCGTCGGGATGACGACCGTGTTCGGGTCCGTCAAGTATTTCGCGGCGTCTTTGACGTAGTTCGGCGCGTTCGAGGCGCTGATGTCGCCTTTGATATTGGAAGGAGCGCCGCTCAGCTCGGCCCACTGGGAAGCCTGCGCCTTCGAGAAGATGAATTGCAGGAACGCTTTGGCCGCTTCCTTGTTTTTGGCTTTCGCCGCTACCGCGACGGTGGCCGTGGAGGTGTTGGCGACGACTTTGCCGCCCGGATCCTGGGTGATCGACGGAATGAAACCGAAATCGAAGCCGCTCGGGATATCTTTGCTCATCTCGTTCGGCAGCCAGAGGCCGTTCGGGATGAACGCGTCCTTATGCTGCAGGAACAGCATTTGGGAATCGGTGTGGTTGATCTGCACCGAAGCCTTGTCGATGAAGCCTTTGTCGCGCAGCTGGACGATTTTGTTCAGCGCGGCGAGCACGGCCGGGCTCCGGAACGCCTCCGGCTTGTTGGCGGCCATGTCCTGCAGGATGCTCGGATCGTTGTTGTTCGCCGACACGATCGCCGGGTACAGGAACGCGCCGTTGATGTAGTACGGGTATTTGCCGGTGTGGATGAACGGGTTGATGCCGGCCGCCTTGATCTGATCGCCGACTTGCAGGAACTGCTGGAAGTCTTGCGGCTCGGTCCAGCCTTTTTCCTTGAACAGCGCTTTGTCCCAGAAAATGCCCCAGGAGTTCAGCACGAGCGGGATGTTGTAGATTTTGCCGCCGTATTGCTGGGGAGCTTGCGCGAGGATGTCGCCGATCAAGTCGCCGTCGACGTTTTTGGCGGTCTTGAACCAATCGGTCAAGTCCTCGAGCTGGCCGTCTTCGACCATCTGGCGATCGTTCAGGCCCGCGCCGTCGATGTAGATGAAATCGGGCGGGTTGCCGCCGATCCAGCGGGGCTTCATCTGTTCGTTGATTTGCGGGCCGCCGGATTTGATGACGTTCAGGCCCGGGTTGGCTTTGGCGAAGTCGTCGATGACCTTGTTCCACCATTTGTCGCCGTAACCGCCGACGAAGTATTGGACTTCGAAGTCGCCGGTCAGCTTCGTGCCGGAATCGGCAGGGGCAGATGCGGACGCGGAAGCGGACGAAGCGGGGGGCGAGGCCGCGGGCTGCGAGGCGGACGGCGAGGCGGTGTCGCCTTTCTTCTGTCCGCATGCGGCGAGCAGCATGGCGACGAGCAGGATCGCGAGACTGATGACGCCGATTTTTCTACGGTTTCTCATGAAACGGAAAACCCTCCCAGATCGGATCGATTCACGCCGAATGCGGCGTCTGCGTCCATCATAATCGGGAGGGTTCCGCGTCTCTATCGAATATTTTCCAGGAATTCTTGGTTATTTTCCGATTTCCGTCCAGCTACTTCGCGCTTCGATCCACCGCGAACCGTTGGAGCTGGTCCAAAGCTTCCTTCGGGGACAGCCGGCCGTACAGCACGGCGTCCCCCATTTTCCGCGCCCGGTCCATCACGGCTTGCCAAGCCGGCTGCTGCACGGGGTAAAACTCCGCTCGGGAGAGGGCTTCGAGGTTCGCTTTCATTCCGCCGTCGCCGGCCGACAATTCGATTCCCACCGTCTTCGTCACGGGGAGGAAGCCTTCCCGCTGGACCATTTCCCGGTAGGCACCGTCATCGTAGAGGAAATCCAGAAACTTGGAGAGCGCCTCGCGGTCGGTATGGTCGGTCTTGAAGGAGACGAGTACGTCGTGCACGCCGAACGATAGGGGAGGGCGGCCTTCCTTGACGGGAATCGGTCCGACGCCCCACTGCAAGTTCGGGTACTCCCGGGGCACGACCGTCGTGAAATAGTTGCCGGAAATCATCATGCCGAGCTGCCCCTCGCCCAGAATCCGCTGCTTTTCGTCGCGGGTCGTCACCGTCGGTTCGGGATCGGTTAACCCTTGGTCGTGCAAATCCTTCAGATAGGCGAGCCCCTCCACGTTTTCCGGGGAATTGATCGCCCATTTCCCGTCCCGCAGCCACCCTCCGCCGGCTCCCAAGAAGAAGTAGGAGAGATACGCCTGGATTTCGTTGTCGGTCAGATCCACTCCGAAGCCGGAGGCGCCGGTCGCGTCTTTGATCTTGCGGGCGTCCTCCCGAAGCTCCGACCAATCGGAAGGCGGATTCCGGATGCCTGCCCGCCGGAACAAATCGAGGCTGTAATAGAGATTCCGGACCGTGGCCACATAGGGGATCGCGTATTGCTTGCCGTCCATGCGGTCCATGTCGAGCAGGTGGGGAAGCAGCTTGCCCTTCAGCTCCGGCGACAAAATACCGCCCAAATCGTTCAGCAGCCCGTCGTCGGCGAAATGGGCGTATACGTTCGTGTTCAGGAGATCCGGCGGCTGGTTTTTGCTGATCATGTTCGTATAGATGCCGTCGAGAATATCCCAGTTCGCCACTTGAAGCTCGACGTCGATGAGCGGGTTGCGAAGCTCGAACTCCTTGACGAGCTGCTCCAGCAGCGGTTTCGTTTCCGTGCTGTATTCGGAAGCCACGAAACGGATCAGCGACCGTTTCGGCTGTGGCGGCGGGGCGGATTCCCTTGGCGGCGAAGCGCAGCCCGCGAGCGCGAGTACGGCGCCGGCAACGGCGGTTGCGGCGGCAACGGCCTTCCAGGCGGAACGTAAGCGCATGTTCAAAACCTCCTCTTCCGGCGTTACGGATTCTGGATGAACGGAAACAGCAGCTTTTGGATTTCGGGCTCGTACAGGTTGTCGCGGGTCACGAGCGTCGACTCGATGTACGCGTCTTCAACCCGCTTGCCGGCGAGTTCGTCCAAGGCGGTTTTCACGCCGAGGTAGCCCATGTTGAACGGCTTCTGGACGATCATCGCGTTTAACGCGCCGTCCTCCAGCATCTGGATCTCGCTCACGGAGCCGTCGAAGCCGACCAGCTTGACCGTCCCCTCGTACCCGGTGTCCTGGAGGGCTCTGGCGACGCCCAGCGTCGTGTTCTGGCTCAGCGCGATGAACGCGTTGAAGTCCGGCTCCTCGCGGAGCAGGGACTTGGCGATATCGTAAGCCCGCTCCTCGGAATCGTCGGCGGAATACGTGCCGTACAAGCTGTCCGGATATTCGGACAGCTCATGGAGGACTCCTTGTTTGCGCTGAAGCGAGACGGCCGAGGCGCTGAAATCCGTCATGACGGCGACGCGCGGCCGGCCGCCGGTCAACTCGGCGGCTTTCCGTCCGGCCAAACGCCCCGCCTCCACATGGTCGTGTCCGACGAACGGAGGGTGCGGTTCCACGCCCAGCGGCGTATCGATGATGACCAAGCGGATGCCGGCTTGGCGGATTCTCCGGATCAGATCGGGCATGCGTTCGTCGTTGAAGGGAGCGATCACCATGGCTTGCGGCTTGCGCTGGATGGCTTCTTCGATCGCCTGGATCTGGGCGTCCCCGTCGGTCTCTTGCAGAGGTCCCGCCAGCTCGATCGCGGCGCCCGCCTGTTTGGCCGCGGCCTGGGCTCCGCCGTTCACGGTCTGCCAGTAGTCGGAACGGACGTTCAGCGATTTGAGCACGACGGTCACGTTTCGGGTCGGCGGGACCGAGACGGTGAACGCCTTCAGCAGGTAGGCGCCGTAAAATACCGCGGCGAGCAGGATGACGATCAAGGCCGCGGTATAGCGCGATTTGCGCATGCGATCCTTCCTTTCTCAGCCGAGTTTCGGAATCGTGAGGGTGACGAGCGTGCCGGCGCCGGGTTCGCTGCGGATCCGGACGCCGTAATCGCCGCCGAAGAACAGCCGGATGCGTTCATTGACGTTCTGGATCCCGATCCCCCGGCGCCGGATCTCCTCTTCGGGCGTCCAGATCCGCGACAGCTGCTCCGGCGTCATGCCGACGCCGTCGTCTTCGATTTCGAAGACGACGCGGCCGTTCTCTTCGCGCCCGCGAATCGCGATGTGCCCGATATCCGGCCGGTTGCGGATGCCGTGGTAGATCGCGTTCTCGACGAACGGCTGAAGCAGGATTTTGAGCGTCTTGCAAGCGTAGATGGATTCTTGGATGTCGATGGAATAATCGAGCTTGTCGTGGTAGCGCATTTTCTGGATCAGCAAATAGTTCGAGATATGCTCGGCTTCCACCCGGATCGGGACCAGCTCCTGATCCTTCGTGATGCCGGCCCGGAACAGCTTGGCCAGCGCGGAGGTCATGAGCACGACTTCCTCGTGCTGCTTCTGTTCGGCCATCCAGACGATCGAGTCCAGCGTGTTGTACAGGAAATGGGGGTTAATCTGGGCTTGCAGCAGCTGGAGCTCGTTTTTCCTTTTGTTTTCTTGCGTCCGGATGATCTCCTGCATCAGATCGCGGATCCGCGACACCATCAGGTTGAACGCGCGCCCGAGCTGGCCGATTTCGTTGCGCTGCCCGATTTCCGTCTGGATGTCGAAATTGCCCTTTTCCACCAATCGCATGTCCGCCTGCAGCTTCTTGATCGGACGCGTCAGCCGGTGGGAGAGCAGGAAAGACAGCAGCAGGGACACCGCGAGGCCGACCAGCGCGTAAGCCGTGACGGTCTGCCGGATCGTTCCGGCGTCCGCGATCAGTTCGTCGGTATAGGCGACGCCGACGATTCTCCAGCCGAAGCCCGCATCCTGCACGGAGTACATCCGCTTGTCCCCGCGGCCGCCCGATAGGAAGGAGGAGCCGCTCGGCGCCCGGACGACGTCGTCGATCGGCTCGCTGAGCAGGTTGCTGTAGATCAGCTGTTGCTGGGGGTGGTAGACGATGTTGCCTTCCGGATCCGCGATGAACACGTAGCCTTTTTTGCCCAAATTGATCTGCCTGCAGATGTCGTCGATGACGCTGAGGTTGAGGTCGACGAGAAAAATCCCTTCGGCGGTGATGCCGTCGGTGCTTTTCAGCTCGCGGCTCAAGGAGACGACCCAGCGGTATTCGCCCTTGATCAGGTTCTGCACGTGCGGAGCGGACAGGACGGATTTACCCCCGGCTTCCCGCGCGTTCCGGTACCAGGCTTGATCTTCGAGCTTGACGTTCGGGTTCAGCGTCGTGATCCGGCGATCGGAGACGTATCGCCCGTTGTAGCCGAACACCATGATCGAGGCGATGTCCTTGCGGGTGTACAGGATCGATTGGAACAGGTCGGAGATCCGTTTCTCGTAAGGCAGCCGCTCTTCCGGCCCGATGAAGGTGTTGTCGGAAATGTAGTACTTCACGTCTTTGTTGGACATGGCGAGAAGCGAGATGTTTTCCATGTTGTCGACGTAGGACTGGATTCGGGCGCCCACCTGCTGGATGATCCCCTCCACGTAGCTTTGCGAATTGCGCTGCACGGCGTCTACCGCGAGGCGGTAGCTGAACAGGGCGGTCGCGGCGATGGAAGCGAGGATCAGGCAGGAAAACGCGAAGGAAATGCTGGAACGGATGCTTTTGAACGGAAACAACGGACTGTGCAGCAGTCGGAGGCCCGGCATGTCAGGTCGGCTCCTTCCCTTGCTGTTCCCGGTATTCTTTCGGCGACCGGCCGGTCCTCTTCTTGAACAGGAAGCTGAAATAGTTGGGATCGGCGTATCCGACCTTCTCCGCGATTTCATAGAATTTGAGGGACGAGTGCAGCAGAAGCTCCTTGGCTTTCGCCATCCGGACGCCGGTCAAATATTCCACGAACGTCTCCCCGGTGTGCTGCTTGAACAAGGAGCTGAAATAGCTGGTGCTCATCAGCGCGTGTCGGCACATATCCTGCAGGGAGAGGTTTTCGTCGGCGTAATGGGACTCGATGTATTCCACGGCCCGGCGCATTTGCGCGGCGACGAGGTGGCCGCGGCCCGCGGCGATCGCGGACATGATTTGCCGGACGGCCTGCTGCAGCCATTCCTTGACCTCGTCCACCGTCTTGAACCGATAGACATCCATGACCGTCAGGGGATCGAGCCCGTCCCCTTGGGCGTCCGCAGGCAGTTCCTGAAGCGTTTTCAAAAGAGACAGCACGGCATTCTGCATCTGCAGGAAGCAGGCATCGATCGGGATTCTCGCCGCTTTCATTTCGGCCACGCCTTCTTCGATCAGCCGGGCGGCCTCTTCGGCCGTGCCCGTCTTGACGGCGGCGGAAAGCCGTCGATCCCAGTCGGGGCTCGGCGCGGGGGATGGGGATTGTCCTTCCAGATCTAATATGCCGTGTACGCGGTTTTTGCCCAGCAAGAACCGGTAGTCCAATGCGGCCAGCGCGCTTTTATACGCGGCCGGAAGCTGTTCGGTGGAACGGCAGGCGCGGCCGACGCCGAAGGAGACGGTGAATTTGAGGTACTTCTCGATCAGCCGCTTCACCTCCTCGGCGATGCGGTACGCTTTCTCGTAAAGAGCGCCCTCGTCTTCCGTCCCGGACAGCAGGGCCGCCATCCGGTCTTCCCGCGTCCGGAACAGCAGCAGGGACTCTCGCGCCGCCACCTCCCCGAAAATGTTGAACGCGGCGAAGCGGAGGAACTCGGCGTCAAGCCCGTCCCAATCCCCGATTCCTTGCTGCATGCGGTCTCCGAAATCGTCGACGTCGGCGATCAAGACCAGGTAGCCGGGCCGGATCGGCGGGAGGCCGAAGAAGGCGAAACGTTCTTCGATCTGGGACTTGCCCATGCCCAGCACGACCATCCGCTCTAGGAATCTCTCTTTCAGCAGCGGAAGGCTTTGGTTCAGCTGGGCCTTCAAACGGCTGATGTCATCGTGCCGCCGCGCCTCTTCGTCCATCTCCCGACGGACCTTGTCCAGAAGCAGGCGGATTTCGCCGGCCGTGATCGGTTTGAGGATAAAGTCGGAAACTTTGAGCCGGATCGCTTGCCTAGCATATTCGAATTCGTCGTAACCGGTCAGAATGATCACTTTGATGTAAGGGAACTGCGAGGAGATCAGCCCGGTCAGCTCGAGTCCGTCCATGAACGGCATGCTGATGTCGGAGATGACGAGATCGGGTTTGGCCCGCTCGATCCCTTCCCAGGCCTCGCGGCCGTTCTCGTAATCCCCGATCAACTCGAACCCGTGCGCGTTCCAGTCGATCGTCCGCTTGAGTCCGTTCCGCACGACGGCTTCGTCGTCGACGATGATGGCTTTGTACACCTGCGCTCTCCCTCCTTCTGAGTGAAAGCATTTCCACACGGACCTTCCCGAATCCTGCCGGGAATTGGAAGCGCTTGAAGTTTAGCGGCGTTGAAGACGGCGACAAGATGCACTATGCTGAGAGGAGCGTGACTATTATCCTGCATGAGGAGCGTGACTGATCATGACCGCCTACGTGAAAATCGGAGCCGTCTTCGCCTTTCTCGCCGTCGCCATCGGCGCGTTCGGCGCCCATATCCTGGAAGGCCGGATTACCGAGCATGAAATGGATATCTACCACACCGGCGTCCAGTACCAAATGTTCCACGCTGCCGGCATTCTGCTCGTCGCCGCGCTGGCGGACAAGCTGATCTCCCGAAAACTCGCCGTCTGGGCTTGCCGCCTGCTGCTGGCCGGCATCGTTCTGTTTTCGGGCAGCCTGTACGCGCTCGCCCTCGGCGGAATCGACGTCTTGGGAGCCATTACGCCGATCGGCGGCGTCGCTTTTTTGGCCGGTTGGATTTGCCTGGCGCTGGCCGCGAAAAAATCGTGAACAGCGGAACCTGCCGAAATATGGATTTTTATTTACCAATTGAAACCGTTTTCGATATAATGGCTGTAAAGCGAATAAAATTTCCCGAGCGGGAGGAAGGACGTCCGCCTTTTGAACGAATGGTCCGCTTTGGAGGTTTGGGCGCTTTGGACCGCCTCGGCGGCTCTCTGCGCGGGAGCCGCGTACGGAGGCTGGGCTTGGTCGAGAAGACGCGGCCCGCGGCAAACGGCAGCGCCTTCTTACCAGTCGGAGCTGCTCGATTCGCTGTACAATAATAGTCCGATCGCATTCGCGGTAATCGACCGGCAAGGACGTTTTTTGGACATCAACCGCCAAAACTCGGACGAGCTGTTCGGCTATTCCAAGGAAGAGATGGCGGGCCAGCCTTTCGTAGGATTGCTGCATGAGGATTCGCGCGACGGTACGCTGGACGTTTTCCGCAAGACGCTGAACGGGGAAAAGGGCTCCCGCGATATCCGGATCCGGAGCAAAGCCGGGCACGCGATCGACCTCAACATCGCGACTTCTCCGCTGATCCGGCGGGGCAAAACCGTAGCGATCCTCGTGTTCATCCAGGATATCAGCGAGCGCAAGCGGGCGTTGGAACGCAACCATTACATGGCGTATTACGACGACATGACCGGTTTGCCGAACCGCCGCCATTTCTTGAACCATCTGAACGAGAAAATCGGAAAGTTCGCCGGAGGTTCGCTGAATCCCGCCATTTGCTATTTGGACCTCGACGGGTTCAAGCTGGTCAACACGTCTTTCGGGCGCGACTTCGGGGATATGCTGCTGCTTCAGGTGGCGGAACGCCTCAGCAGAAGACTGAACCTCCATGGCGATCTGGCCCGGATGGAAGGAGACGAATTCGCGGGTTACCTGGGGGAAGTGGCGGAACCGGAAGAAGCGCTCGGCAGGGTGGAGCCCTTGATGAAGCTGCTGGAGGAACCGTTCGAGTTGAACGGGGTTCCGATCCATTTATCCGCGAGCATCGGCGTGGCGGTGTGCACGCCCGGAGACGATGCCGGAGCGCTGCTCCGCAAAGCCGATACGGCGCTGCAGAGGGCCAAGGAAAACGGACGTAACGATTACCAGCTTCACCAGGAAGAGATGGACCCGGCCGCCATGCATAAGCTGACCTTCCAGCATGAGATGCGCCAGGCGCTGTCGCAGCGCGAATTCCAGCTTTACTATCAGCCTCAGTACGATTTGGCCAGCGGACAGATCGTCGGCATGGAGGCGCTGATCCGCTGGAATCATCCCGAGCGCGGATTCATCAGCCCGGGGGCGTTCATTCCGGCCGCGGAAGAGAGCGGGCTGATCGTGCCGCTCGGCGATTGGGTGCTGGAGGAGGCTTGTCGGCAAAACAAGCGATGGCAGGATGAAGGCTTGCCGAAAATCCCGGTCTCCGTCAACTTGTCGATGCGCCAGTTTTTGCGGAGGGATCTGACGGCCAAAGTGACGGAGGTGCTCGCCCAGACGGGGCTGGAACCGCAGTATTTGGAGCTCGAGATCACCGAAAGCATGACGATGGACGTCGAGCGAGCCTCCCAGTGCCTGAGCGAACTGATGGAACTCGGGGTTCAGGTGAGCATCGACGATTTCGGAACGGGCTACAGCTCGTTCCATTACTTGAAGCGGCTGCCGATCGGACGGCTGAAGATCGACCGGTCTTTCGTACGGGACATCCAGCAGGATCCCGGCGATGCCGCGATCGTGGCGGCGATTATCGCCATGGCGCATAATCTGCAGCTTCAGGTGATCGCGGAAGGCGTGGAGACCGAGGAGCAGATGCTGTTTCTTCGCAGGCACCGCTGCGACGAGATGCAAGGATTTTTCGGAAGTCCGCCTTTGCCGCCTCATGAGGCTTGCCGGCTGCTCGGGGAGAAGTTGAACCGTTACGCGCTGCCTTCGATTTCGGAAGCGGCGGCCGCGAGTTCGGAAGAGTAGGACCGTCCATACATAGGAGAAGCCTCCGCCCGCGATCGATGCGGGCGGAGGCTTCTTTAGCCTTTCATTTCAATCAAGGAAATCGTCGATCTCGTTCAGCTTGAAGGTGTGTACCTGCTTCTCGTCGACATGGTACACGGTCAGCATTTGGACGGCTGCGTCATAGCCGACGATCCGGCAAGGGATGCTGAGCTTGATGCCTCTTCCTTTGTTGACGTTCAGCCGGATCAGCTTGTTGCTTTCGATATACTGCCGGATTCGGTCATCCAGTGCGCCGGACGGAGTCAATGCCGCTTGCGTCTTCGCGGCGGGCGCCGCGGTCGTTCCGGGTTTGGACGGGGACGAGGCGTGTTTGGCTTTCAACGCGTCCGTCTCCGGCACCGCTTCGGCGGGCGCGGCTTCCGTTTTTTTCTTGTTCGCTTGGAGGGCTTCCTCGATGGCTTGTCCGAGCTGTATCCCGGAACCGATCCGATAGTCGGCGAAATGTCCTTCGTTCAGGACGTGGAGCAACCGTTCCAAAGCCTCTCCGTTCGAATCGGCTTGAATCAGAATGTCGACCTGAAACAAGAAGGAGCGCGGGAGGCGTTCGGATTTATCGCGTGTCATGCGGTCTTGCTCCTTCCGATAGTTCATATTTCCCGTGTCTTCATGCCTACTATATCATGATTTTTGGGCTGGAAAAATAGGAAATCCAGGATATTCGTCCAAATTACGCAGTCCCCCGGCGCATATCTTGTTAAAGTCCACAACGTGTCGCTCCGGAGGTGGTAAAGATGGTGCGAATCGAACCGATCCGCTTGGGTGAGTGGACGGCGGTTGGCGTCGAAGTCCAGCTTCCCAAGACGACTTTGCTTGCCGTTACGGCAGGCGGCGGCTATATCATGTGCGGCGCGCTTGACGTCGGGCTGCTCAACACGCAGCTGCGGGACCGCCAAATCGTCGCAGGACGGGCGGTCGGCGTGCGTACGTTAGAGCAGCTGCTGGAGGCTCCGCTCGAATCGGTGACCGAATCGGCCGAAAAAATCGGCATCCACGCGGGCATGAAAGGCGAAGAAGCGGTGCGGAGAATGGCCGCTGCCGCTTCTGGCACGTAACCGTTTCGATTCCCGGCTCAGCCCGGTTGGAACAACCGGCGAAGATTTTCGCCGTAAGGAGCCCGGACGATCCCTTTCTCCGTGACGATCGCCGTGACCAGCTCGTGCGGCGTTACGTCGAACGCCGGGTTATAGACGGCGACGCCTTGCGGGGCGGTGCGTTTGCCGAAGCCGGCGGTCACTTCGTCCGGGTGGCGTTCCTCGATCGGAATGTCGGCGCCGGAAGGCGTCGACAGGTCGATGGTGGAAAGCGGACAAGCCACGTAGAACGGGATCCCGTGGGCTTTCGCCAGCACGGCGACGCTGTACGTGCCGATTTTGTTGGCGACGTCTCCGTTGGCGGCGACCCGGTCCGTTCCGACGATGACGGCTTGCACCCAGCCCTTCGACATGACGTGGCCGGCCATGTTGTCGGTGATCAAGGTGACGTCGACTCCCGCGCGGTGCAGTTCGAAAGCCGTCAACCGCGCGCCCTGGAGCACGGGACGGGTTTCGTCCGCATACACTTTCAGCCGCATGCCTTTCTCGAGCGCCAGGTAGAAGGGGGCAAGGGCGGTCCCGTACTTGGACGTGGCCAGCCCGCCCGCGTTGCAATGGGTCAGCACGCCCATGCCGTCCTGGAACAGGCTCAGCGCGTGTTCCCCGATCCGGCGATTCGTTTCTTCGTCTTCGGCCTGGATGCGGCGGGCTTCCGCCAGCAATGCGGCGGCGGCTTCGTCCGTGGTCCTGCCCGCTTCGGCCAACGAAGCGGCCAGCGCTTTCATCCGGTCCAGCGCCCAGAACAGGTTCACCGCGGTGGGGCGGGACGTGGCCAGATACTCGGCGTGCCGCCGGACCTCTTCCGCGAGTTCCTCGGCGCTCCCCTCGAAATGCTGGATGCCGAGCACGATGCCATAGGCGGCGGCGATGCCGATCGCGGGCGCTCCCCGAACCTTCAATTCGCGGATCGCCTCCCACACCTCCTGCGGCGAGTTCAGGGTCAGGTAGACGATATGCTCGGGAAGCTGCCTTTGATCCAGCAGCTTCACCGCTCCGTCCGACCAAATCACGGGCTGCAGCACTTCGTGCTGCTGCGGCTGCGTTTCGTTCATGTTGCCTTGCACCTGTCCTTCCTTAGCCTTGAGCCGCTGCGGATTCCGCGATCTCGATCAGTTCGCCGATGCCGGCGGCCCGGCGGTTTGTCTTGATGAGTCCCGTGCCGATGGCCAGCGCCGTTCTCTGCGCGACATGGCGCACTTGCGCATCCGGGATCGTGTCGATGTCGGCCACGTGGGCCAAGCCCACGATTCTGCGGACCATTTTGCAGCCCGCGAAGCCGAACGTGTCTTGAAGCAGCCGCCGCATGTAGTCGTCTCGGTAGCCGGGAGTGCGCGCCAAGCGATCCACGCCGTGAGCCTCCCACAGCTCGCGGAATTTGCGGTCGAACGAAGTCAAGACGTCACGGACGGTGTCCAGCAAATACTTCCGACGCAGCCGGCGCGCCGATTCGTCCTGGGACCAATGGATTTGCGCGGAATAGTTCAGCAGCAGGTTGCCGATCACCGCGCCGATATCGAAGCCCATCGGGCCGAAGTAGGCGAATTCGGGGTCGATGACTTTCGTCGATTCCGGGGTAATGAAGATGCTTCCGGTATGCAAATCCCCGTGAAGCAGCGCCTGCGCGTGCGTCAGGAACTTCTCGCGGAGCAGCGCGACCTCCAAATGAAGTTCCCCGTCGTTCCACAGCGCTTCGGCGTCCGCCTGCAAATGCGCGTCGAAGCTGTTGTTCGGGGAGTTCGTGTACGGATCGTCGAAAATGAGGTCTTCGGTGATTTTGCACAGCTCCGGATTGATGAAGGATTTCACGAGGTTCTTCTTTTCCTGCTGGTTCATGCCCAGGTCGGAAGTGAAGAACAGCGTGCGGGCCAGAAACTCGGAAATGTGCTCCGCGAATTTCGGATAAACGCCGCCTTCGATCAGCCCTTTGCGCATGATGACGTGGTCGCTCAGGTCCTCCATGACGGTCAGCGCCAGATCGGCGTCGTACCGGTAGACCGTCGGCGTCAAGCCCGGCGCCAGCTTCCCCTCGAGGATCAGCGCTTCGCTTTCGATCCGGGAACGGTCCAGCGTGAGCGGCCAGGACTCCCCGACCACCTTGGCGTAGGGCAGCGCCTGCTTGAGAATGAGGCTGGCTCCCGTCGCCGGCTGCTTGACGTGGAACACGAGGTTCAGGTTGCCGTCGCCGATTTCCCGGCATTCGACCGGCTTGTCCGCTTGCAGGACGTTCGGCACGGATTTGGCGATTTCGATCGCTTCCTCCACCGTTAGAGGATGATACTGGCTCATATGCAACCGCCTTTCGCCGGGGGATCCCCGTTTATTCATACCTTATCGCTCGGATAAGTTTTTGTTCTTCCGATAGTATAAAGCAATTCCCGGTACGTGGAAAGGGCGCGGGGCGCGTCCCAAGTCCCCCTGAATCGGAAAGAAGCCCGCGCGTGGCGCGGGCCGTTGGATGGAGACTTCAGGCATTCGCCGCGCGCGGGCGGCCGGTCGGCGCGGAGCGCGCTTCCGCCGTCAGGTGGACGGCAAGAATGAACATCGCGTGCGACCAAGTGAGCGGAACGACCCAGGCGGTGCCGCCGCTCGCCTTGTCGACCTGTTCGGGCAGCAGGCCGGTCTTGGTGCGGTGGTTCGCCGCCCAATCGACCAGTTTCTCGGCTTCTTCCGGCTGTCCAGCCAACGCCCGGAACTGGGCGAGCCATAGCGTCGTAAGAATCCATGGATTGCCGCCGATGTAGGGATCGTCCTCGTACCGCTTGATGCCGCCGACGCCGGGAACGGTAAGCGCGCGTTCGACCGCGTCCGCCGTGCGCCAAGCTTGCGGATGATCGGGCGGGACGACCCCGAACGGAACGGATACGCCGAGCAGGCTGACGTCCACGACCGGATCGAAGGCAAGCCGGAAACGCGGGTACCCTTTGGCGTCCCTGGTCTCCGACGCTTCCTTGCCTTCGGCCCTCGCCCGTTCGTAACTGTCCCTATCTACGGCGAGCTGAAGGCCCCGGTAGTAGACGCCGTTCTCTTCGTTCCAGCAGAGCGTCCGCACGGTTTCCCCGATGCGATCCGCCGCGCGGTTCCAACCTTCGCCGAGTGAAGGTTCGCCCGCAAGCGCGGCCATCTCGGTCGCCGCCTTCAATCCGGCGTAGACCGCTGCGGAAGAATACGTGTGCTGGCCGAACCGTTCCTCCCATAAATCCCGGCTGGCGTTCGGAAGCCCGTTCGAGGCGTCGATTTCGCGCGTCAAATAATCCGCGCCTTTGCGGACGGCCGGCCACGCCGCGCGAAGAAAACGCTCTTTCCCTCCCGCGTCCGGAAGCGCCCGGTAATGCTGGAGCATGCCCCAAAGGATGGAGGCGCCTTCGTCGATCTGCAGCCCCCAGGAAGGCGCAAGCCGCCCGTCGTGGTAGTGGCGCTGCTGCCAGGCCCCGTCTTCATCTTGAGCGGTCAGCGTCCACTCGTAGAACCGGGTGGACAACCCGTGAAGTCCCGCTTTGTCCAGGGCCGTCGTGATGAAAGCGGCGTCCCGCCCCCAGCAGTAGCCGTACCCGCCGCAGCGGGTGTAGAATTCGTCGAATTCCGGCGCGGCGATGATGCTGCCGGTCAACTCGTCGGCCATCAGCTTGATCGCCAGCAGCGAACGCTCGTATAGTTCGCGCAGGTCGGCCCGGTCGGACGGGCACGGAGCGGCCGAATCCACGAAAGCCTTCCAATAGCCCGCCGTGCGTTCCCGGAGCGTATCCGGGCCCGCCGATTTGGCTTTCCGCAACGCGGCCAGCGAATCTTCCAGGCTCCGGCCCGCCGCCAGGTAGACGGTCAAACGCGCCGCACCGCCGGGCGCCACGTCTTCGAAAGCCCACTCCATCGCGCCGTCAGGCGCCATGTTGATGTCGGATCCGTTTAAGCCGCCGGCGTTCGCCTGCTCCCACGCGTATCCGGATTGGTAAGCAGTGCATACGTTTGCACTCGAGACCGAAAAAAAATAATCCCGGTGGAAATGGACGAGGGCGTCGTCGGCCGGTCGGAATTCGGTCGTTTGGTAGGTCGACATTTCCGCGGCCTTGATCGAAGAATAAAAAACGAACTGAAAGGACGCCGGCTCGGTTCCCGTGTTCGTAAACCGGTAATCGAATACGAGCGCGTCTTCGCCGGGAACCGCGTACAGTTCCCATTCCGCGCGGATCGGCACGCGAGGGGACTCCGCGCGCGCGGCGAATATATTCGTTCCCGGCACGTAGGAAGATTCATGGCGCCACCCGTCCTCGGCGCCGTCGAACCAAGTGGCGCGCCCGTCACCGCCGGCCAATCGCAGACCGCTTCGGATCCGGTCCGCATGCTGGGGGTAATCGACGTGCGGCCACCAGAAGCGGACGATTCGTCCCGTGTCCAGCACGGATGCGAGAAAACGGGAGTTGCCGATCACGGCGTCGACCAAGTAAGGCTTGTTGACCAAGTCTGGTTTCATGTTGTCAGCTCCAATTGCGTTTTAGATTAAGGGAAGATTCCCGAACGATCAACCGGTGCGGCACGATCGTCCTGAGCGGCAGGGGATGATCGTCCTGGATGGCCCGAATCAACTGCTGGGAGGCCATGTAACCGAGTTGGTAAATGCCGATGTCGACGCTGCTGAGCGGCGGAGATGAAAGCTCGGCCAGCGCGATGTTGTTGAAGCTGACAAGGCTGAGATCATCGGGCACGCGGTAACCGAGCTCATTCAGACCGCGCAAAATGCCGAACGTGACGATGTCGTCGATGACGACGAGGGCGGTTGGCCGTTCAGGCAGGTTCATCAGATAAGACATCGCGCGATAGCCGCTTTCCTGCAGGAATTCGCCTTCCACGATCCATTCCGGCTGCATCGGCAGCCAGTGGCCGTTCATCGCTTTGCGGTATCCTTCCAGCCGGTCGATCGACACCGTCAAATGGGGAGGGCCGCTCACGAAGCCGATGCGCTCGTGTCCTTGCGCGATCAAATGCTGGGTCGCGTCGAATGCCGCCTGTACGTTGTCATTGTCGACGCACAATATCTCCTCTTCGGAATGGCCGATCAGGACGAACGGAAAACCTTCGTTCCGGAGGAAGGCGATGATCGGATCGTTGCGCCGGGATTGCAGCAGGATGATGCCGTCCACGCGCCTTCCCTTTACAAGGCGGGTGACCGCGGTCAATTCTTCCGCTTCGGAATGCCCGGCGGTCATGAGCAGATCGTAACCGTTGCGGGAAGCTTGCGTCGTGATCCCGCGGATGTTCTCGGCGAAAAAATGGTTCTGGAACAGTTCTTCCGCCGGCCGCGGCAGCACCATGCCGAGCGTGTACGTCTTGTTGGATACGAGACTGCGGGCCATGACGTTCTGATGATAGCCGAGTTCTTCCATGATGGTCTTGACCTTCCGGGCCGTTTCCTTGCTGATCCTCGGGTGGTTCGATAAGACGCGGGACACGGTGGAGGGGGAGACCCCCGCTTTTTTGGCCACATCTTTAATGGTGATCGGCATGCTGCGGATTCGTCCTTTTTTTGTCAATTGATATCGCCATCGTAACGCAAGCCGCATGGGAAGTAAACGCATACGTTTCCCTGATTGTGCCACACGTTGCACACCGCCACAACTTCATCATTCATTAGAAAAATCGAGAAACGAAGAGATTTCGCGTGATATAGGGGGGATTTATGATCAATTTAGGTTAGTGCAAACGTTTTACTATTTGGCGAAATGGCGTATGATATGGCTGTATCCAAAAGCGCTTTCAATTGGCTTGTTCCAGATTCGAAACGGCGGATTCGGGGGAAAACGGGACGATTTCGAGGTTTTTCGCGAAATTGGTACAAACGTTTGCATCACCCGGGAAGCCGTTTTGGAAAAGCGGAGGTTGCCGTATGCGCTTAGGAAGAGAGGAAACACCATTATGGAACCGGAGAGGGGTACTCAAGTTTTATGAAAAGATCGAAATGGCTTACGGTGACCTTGGTATTCGCGCTCGCGTCGGTGATGTCGGCATGCGGATCCAACAAATCCGACGAGGGAGCTTCCGCTTCCCCGAGCGCCAGCGCTGCCGCGCCCAGCGAGAGCGCGCCGGCATCCACAGCGGCGGCGTCCGAAGACGAAGTGAAGCCGGAAGAGGGCGCGAAGCTGGTCGTATGGTACTCCGCCAGCGAGAAAGCGCTGATCGACGAAGCCGCTAAAGCATTCAAAGAGAAGTACGGCATCGATGTCGAATACCAGGACGTAGGTCCGGACAAATCGATCGAAAAAATCATCACGGACGGCCCCGCGGGCGTAGGCGCCGATGTGTTCCTGGCCGTGCACGACCGGCTTGGCTCCGCCGTTCAGGCAGGCGTCGTTCTCCCGAACGACCTGCACGAAGAAGAATCGAAAGCGAACAACTCGCAAAAAGCGGTAGACGCTTGGACGATCGACGGCCAGCTGTACGGCTACCCGATGTCGGTCGAGACGACGGCGGTCTTCTACAACAAAGACCTCGTGCCGAACGGCGCGGCCCCGAAAACGTGGGACGAAGTCATCCATTTCGCGAAAACGTACAATGACGCGAATGCGAAAAAATACGCCTACATGTGGGAAGTCGGCAACGGTTACTGGAGCTGGGGCTATTTCGGAGGATACGGCGCTTACGTATTCGGCAAAGACGGCAGCGACGGTTCCGACATCGGCCTGAACAAGCCGGAAGGCGTGGAAGCGGCCAAATTCTTCGAGAGCCTGCACGACATCCTGCCGATCAAGGCCGCGGACATCAAAGCCGACATCAAAACGAGCCTGTTCACCGAAGGCAAACTGGCCATGAACGTCAGCGGACCTTGGCAGACGCAAGAGTTCATCAAAGCCATGGGCGACAAAGTCGGCGTAGCGGAATACCCGACGCTGCCGAACGGCAAGCCGATGATGCCGTTCTCCGGCGTGAAAGGTTTCCTGGTCAACGCCTACACGAAATACCCGATCGCGGCGAAACTGTTCGCCGAGCTGGTATCGTCCGAACAATTCCAGCAGAAAAACTTCGAGCTGTTCGGAAGCCTGCCGTCCAACAAGAACGTGGCGGCAAGCGACAAAGTGACGAGCGATCCGTTCGCGAGCGTATTCCTGAAGCAGTTCGACAATTCCACCCCGATGCCGAAAATCGCGGAAATGAACGCTTTCTGGTCCACGCACGAAGCGGCGCTCAGCTCCCTCTGGAACGACCAAACGGATCCGCAGAAGACGATGGACGAGTGGGCGAAGAAAATGTCCGACGCCATCGCCAGCAGCAAATAATCGATTTCGATACGGCAATCCCAACCTTCACCCGCCGGCCGACGGCGGGTGAACGGTTTCAGGAAGGAGACGGGTCCGCTTGAAGCGACACGCAGCGGCGGCAGGTTGGCTATCGGCGTTATGCGCGGGCTTGGGACAATGGTACAACCGGCAATACGCCAAAGGATTGCTGCTGGTCCTGATCCATGCGGCGGGCATTTACCTGATCGCGGCCAAGCTGTCCCCATATTTGAAAGGCCTCTACACGCTTGGGACGAAGGGGCAGCACCTGGAGAAGGTCGGGAAAATCAGCAAGATGGTTCCCGGGGACCATTCCATTTTCATGATGATCCACGGCGTCATGGCGGCGCTCGTGGCGGTGCTTTTCGTCGTTATCTACATTCTGAATATCCGCGATGCCGTGGCGGTCGGCCGCAGACGCGAGCTGGAGAAGGACCCGAGAAGCCTGAACAGCTCCGTGTTTCCCTGGATGCTGCTCGCGCTGCCGATCATCGGCGTCGTGTTTTTCACGATCATGCCGATCGTGTTCACGTCGCTGATCGCCTTCACCAACTACGCTTCGCCCAATCATATTCCGCCGAAAAACCTGGTCGACTGGGTCGGCTTCGCCACGTTCCACAAGCTGTTCAACCTGAACGTCTGGAGCAACACGTTTTTCGGCGTGATGACCTGGACTTTCATTTGGGCGGTGCTCGCGACCGTCACTTGCTATTTCGGCGGCATCCTGGTCGCCTTGCTGATCAACCAGCAAGGAGTCCGCTTCAAAGGCTTCTGGAGAATGCTGTTCATTATCCCGTACGCGATTCCGCAATTCGTGTCCCTCTTGATCATGCGGAACATGCTCAACGAGAAGTTCGGACCGATCAACCAATATTTCCGCGCGTTCGGGCTCGAGGGGCTGCCTTGGCTGAACGATCCGATCTGGGCCAAAGTTTCGGTTATCGTGGTCAACATGTGGATCGGGATCCCGGTGTCGATGGTGCTCGTCATGGGGATTCTGACGAACATCCCGAAGGATCTGTACGAAGCCGCGGACGTGGACGGGGCGTCTCCCTGGATGAAGTTCCGCAACATCACCCTGCCGTACGTGCTGTTCGCGACCGCGCCGATCCTGATCACGCAGTTCGCGGGCAACATCAACAACTTCAACGTCATTTTCCTGCTGACCGGCGGGAATCCCGCGACGATGGCTTACAACAACGCGGGAGAGACGGACCTGCTCGTGACCTGGCTGTATAAGCTGACGCTCGACTTCAACCAATACAACATCGCGGCGGCCGTTTCGATCCTGATCTTCCTGTTCATCGCTACGCTGGCCATCGTGATGTACCGGAGAACAAGGTCGTTCCGAGAGGAGGACATGATCCAATGAAGCCCAGGTTGGTGCTCAGCTACGCGCTGCTCGTTCTGATCGGATGCGCTTGCCTGTATCCGGCGCTGTGGACGGTGCTGTCCTCCTTCCGGGTCGGGAACTCGCTGTTCAGCGACCATTTCATACCGACCAAGTGGACGCTGGACCATTACCGGGACTTGTTCCGGGACCGCGATACCCGCAGCATTCCGTACGCTACCTGGTACCTGAACACGCTCAAGGTGTCGACGGTAAGCATGGTGCTGGGAACGCTGATCCAGCTGCTGACCGCGTACGCGTTCTCCCGTTTCCGCTTCAATGGCCGTAAATCGCTCATGACGGTGACGCTGATTCTCGGCATGTTTCCCGGGTTCCTCAGCATCATGGCGTTGTTCGTCATCTTCAACACGCTGAATCTGCTCGACACCCAATGGGCGCTGATCATCGTGTATTCCGCCGGCGCGGCGCTGGGCATGTTCGTGGCCAAAGGCTTCTTCGACACGATCCCGCGCAGCCTGGAAGAGGCGGCCCGGATCGACGGGGCCAGCCATATGCGGATTTTCACGAACATCATCCTGCCGCTGTCGCGTCCGATCATTACCTATATTTCGCTGACGACGTTCGCCGGCGCGTGGGTGGACTTCATTTTCGCCCGGATGATCCTGCGGACGCCGGAAAAATGGACGCTGGCGGTCGGGCTTTGGAACATCATCGACGCCTATAACAGCACGGAATTCACGTTGTTCGCCGCGGGCTGCGTGCTGGTCGCCATTCCGATCACGACCCTGTTCATGTACACGCAGCGGTTCCTCGTCGACGGTTTGACGGCGGGCGCGAGCAAAGGATGAGCCGGTCGCGGCGGAGACGGGCGGCCGCTGGTTTGGCGGCGGCGCTGCTGGGCGGGGCGCTGGCGTCCTGTTCGGGGGCGAACGGCGGGGATGGGCAAGCTTCTTCCGAGTCGCACGTATACTATGAAATCTTCGTGCGTTCCTTCGCCGACTCCAACGGAGACGGCATCGGCGATCTGAACGGCATCACGGCCAAGCTGGATTACCTGAACGACGGCAAGCCGGGTACCGGCAACGACCTCGGCGTGGACGGCATTTGGCTGATGCCGATCAACCCGTCGCCTTCCTACCATGGCTACGACGTCACGGATTACGAGAACGTGAATCCGGATTACGGCACGATGGAGGATCTGAAGAAGCTGGTATCGGAAGCGCACAAACGCGGGATCAAGGTGATCATGGACCTGGTCGTCAACCATACCAGTTCGCAGCATCCTTGGTTCGTCGATTCGGCTTCCGGCAAGGATAGCGCGTTTCGGAACTGGTACGTCTGGGCGGAAGACGCCGGCCGGGAGCCTTCGGGGTCGAGCGCCGCAGGGGCTTCCGAGGCGTGGCACCTGAAGAAAGGCAGCCATTACCTCGGGATCTTCTGGGACGGGATGCCGGATTTGAACTTCGACGAGCCCGCCGTTCGGCAGGCCGTGATCGACGCAGGCAAGTTCTGGCTGGAGTCGGGCATCGACGGCTTCCGCATCGACGCCGCCAAGCACGTTTACGAGAACTTGAACACCGACAAAAACCAGAAGACGCTGAACCGGAACGTCGCATGGTGGCAGGAGTTCCGCCAGGCGATGCAGAAGGTCAAGCCGGACGTCTACATCGTCGGCGAAGTCTGGGATTCCACCGCCCGGGTGGGACCGTTCCTGAAAGGGATGGATTCGGCTTTCAACTTCGACCTGGCGGCGAACCTGATCGGGGCGGCCCGGAACGAGAGCGCTTCGAACGTGGGCTTCACGCTGTCGCGGATCCATGAGTTTTACGGGAAACATTCGGACGGCAAGTTCGTGGAAGCGCCGTTCCTGTCCAACCATGACCAGACGCGGGTGATGACGGCGCTGCAAGGCAACGCGGACCATGCGAAAATGGCGGCGTCCCTGCTGCTCACGATGCCCGGCAACGCGTTCGTGTATTACGGCGAGGAACTCGGCATGACCGGCGCGAAGCCGGACGAGCGGATCCGCGAGCCGTTCCCCTGGAAGCGGGCCCCCGGCGCTCCGGAGGAAACGACGTGGGAGCCGGCGACCGGGCGCGGAGACGGCTCGGTTTCGGTGGAAGCGGAGGACGGGGCTGCCGATTCCTTGCTGAACCGATATCGGGCGCTGATCGGCTGGAGGCAGAAGGACGCGGCGCTCCGCGGCAACGCGATCGGCGAATACGAAGTCGGGAACAAGTCCGTCATGGCTTACACGCGCGGCTCCGGCGAGGAAAAACGGCTGGTCCTGCACAACCTTTCGGGCAAGCCGCAATCGGTGGAGATCGCCGCGACGAAAGCGGAGCCGACCGCGTTCGCGAAAGTTCTGTTTACGACGGACGAGTCGGCCAGGCTCAAGGGCGGAATGCTTGAACTCCCTCCATATACAAGCGTCGTGCTAATGCCGTAAGCAGCGACTTTATCGCCGCGAAAAACCCCGCAAACCGGAAATGTTTCCGGCTTGCGGGGTTTTCGATTGCGCGCGGCGCGCGCTGCCTGCTGGCTCGGGCGACCTTCTTCAGCTGGATGAGGTACCAAGGTGCACTTGAGATGTTGCGAACTCCGGCTTTCCGGCTCTTCAGGTGCCATAATGCACCTTATTTTAAGGGAAAAACCCATTTTCTTGATTACCGAGGGATATGAAGTGCACTTTGATCATATGGCGTCGTAGGACAAGGAAAGCCGTCTTAACCAAGCCGCACGATCGCATACCCCAGCGGCGGCATCGTAACGTGAAGCTTGCGCCCGCGAAGCTGAACGGCGGCTCCGTCGCCGAAAATCGTGCGTGCCTCCGCCGGCTTCCCGCCGTCCGGCAACGCCAACTCCAGCGAAACCTTCCGTTTGCCCGCGTTCAAAGCGATGACGAAACGTTCGCCGTCGGCTTCCCGAAGGTAAGCGGCGGCGGTCCGGCCTTCCTCGGCGCTCAGCCATTCGAAGCTTCCGTCCCGCAGCGCCCGATGGGAGCGCCGCAGCCGCGTCAACCCCGCGAAGAAGCCGAACAGCTCCCGATCCTGCTTCGTCTCGTCCCACTCCATGCATTTGCGGCAGCCCGGATCCTGCCCGCCGTCCATGCCGATTTCGTCGCCGTAGTAGATGCAAGGGGCGCCCGGCATCGTGAACTGGATCACGGATGCCAGCCGCACTTTGCGCTTATCCCCCTGGCTCAGGGTCAGCAACCGGGGGGTGTCATGGCTGCCCAGCAGGTTGAACGAAACTTCCGTCGCCTGCTGAGGGTAAGCCGCCAGCAAGGAGCCGGCCAGATCGGCGAACCGTCGGCTGTCGCGGGTCCCCCGTACCGCGTAATCGAGAATCGCTTCCGTCAGCGGATAATTCATGACCGCGTCGAATTGGTCGCCGCCCAGCCAGGGCAGCGAATCGTGCCAGATTTCCCCCAGGATGTAGGCGTCCGGCTTCGCGGCTTTCACGACGTCGCGGAATTTCCGCCAGAACAGGTGATCCACCTCGTTGGCCACGTCCAGCCGCCAGCCGTCCACGCCGATCTCCTCGATCCAGTACCGCGCGACTTCGAGCAAATACGCCTGAACGTCGGGGTTTTCCGTATTCAGCTTCGGCATGTGAGGCTCGAAGGCGAAGGCGTCGTAGGTCGGGACGCCATCCCTCACTTCGAGCGGAAACGACTTCACATGGAACCAATCCGCGTACGCGGACGCCGCCCCCTTTTCCAATACGTCCAAGAACGGCGCGAACGTCCGCCCGCTGTGGTTGAACACGGCGTCGAGCAGCACGCGGATCCCGCGCGCGTGGCAGGCGGCGACCAGCTCTTTCAACTTTTCGTTCGTCCCGAATTGAGGGTCGACCTTCAGATAATCGCGCGTATCGTATTTGTGATTGGTCTCCGCTTCGAACAGCGGGTTGAAATAAATCGCGTTCACACCGAGCCGTTCGAGATGGTCGAGATGGTCGATGACGCCCTGCAGGTCTCCGCCGAAAAAGTTCGCCGGCGTCGGCTCCCCGCCCCAAGGCAGCGTGCCCTCCGGATCGTTGGAAGGGTCGCCGTTGGCGAAACGCTCGGGAAAAATTTGATAGAACACGGCGTCCTTCACCCAGGAGGGCGGCTCGAATACGTCGGCCGGATTGAGGAACGGAAATTCGAAATACAGGTTGGGGCTCGCGGGCTCCGCGGCGTGGAACCCCTGTTCGTTCAGCCAGCAGGACTCTCCGGCGGATATCAGGCGGAATCCGTATTTGAGCCTGCGGTATTTCGGCCGGACGGCCGCCTGCCAATAATCGAACAGCCCGTCGCGCGCGAAAACGCGCATCTCCGTTACGGCGTGCCCTTTGTCATGCCATTCGTACTTGTCGCCGTGGATCAATGCCACGCGTTCGACGTCGTCCCGTTTCGTGCGGATCCGGACGTGCACCGTCTCCCGATCGTACGCGTAAGACCAATTGTTTTTCGGACGATGGTATACCGCTTCTTCGAACATGCATCGAATCCCCTTTCCGGTATGAACGGAGGCGCCGCGGGCAGCAAAAAAGGCACAACCCCGCGCGAAACGCTCCGAGGTTGTGCCTGCCTTCTTCAAGGTCAGGACAGCATGGCCTTCAAATTGTACTTTCATTATATTAGATTCGGGTCTGGGAGAAAAGCGGAAATCGCGAATTCCGGCTTAGCGTTTGCACCCCCATTCGACGTATAATAGGGTTGGAAAATAAGCCAATAATTGATCGATTCTTATGGCAATGCAGGGTTTTGCGGGCGGAGGGATAGCCATGACGAACGTGCTTGTCGTTGAAGATGACGCGAATATGCTGGAAATGATTTTATTCGTATTAAGCCGCGAAGGATATCGGGTTAACGGAGCCGTGAACGGTCAAGAGGCGCTGGAAGAAATGGAAAGATCGCCTGCGGACTTGGTCGTGCTGGACGTCATGATGCCCGTGATGGACGGGTGGGATTTGTGCCGCGAGCTGAGGCTCCTCAACCCCGAGCTGCCGATCATCATGATCACGGCCAAGCACGAGACGAGCCAGAAGGTGAAAGGATTCGGCTTGGGCGCCGACGATTACCTGGTCAAGCCATTCGATCCGCAGGAGCTGGTGGTCCGAATCAAAGCGGTGCTGCGCCGGTACCGGATCGCGGCCGACAAGAGAGTCGACTTGGGCAGTCTCAAGCTGGACCGGCTGCGGGGAACCGTCTCGGTCGGGAGCGACAATTGGAATTTACCGCTCAAGGAATTCGAGCTGCTCTATCAGCTCGCGAGTTATCCCGGGCAGATCTTCCTGCGGGAGCAGCTAATCGAAGCGGTGTGGGGGTTCGATCACGAAGGGGACGAGCGGACGGTCGACGTGCATGTCAAGCGGCTGCGGGAGCGGTTCGCCGCCTATGCCCATCTGTTTCGCATCGTTACGGTTCGCGGTCTCGGTTACCGATTGGAGATGGAATGCGATGATTAAAAGCTTGAATTTGAAAATTTTACTGATCTTTATCCTAGCTTTAACGATCGGGTTCGCGATCTCCGTTCCGATTACCGTGTATTTGTTCAACAACCCCATCACGCAATCCATTCAGAACGAGTACGGGATTCGAAGCGGGTTGTTGGAGGATGTGTATGCCCGGTTGTCGCCGACGGAGCGCGGCCCCTATCTGAAACAATGGTCCGAGAAACAGAACGTTTCCCTATGGATCTACGATCGGAACGGTTTGCGCTACGCGTATGGCCGAGCAACGAAGCCTAACCTTACCGACGAGGATATCCACCGCATTCAGCAGGGAACCGAAGTCGCGAAGCGAACCTCCGTCCTGCCCTTGCCGACGAGCTTGGACTTAGGATTTCCTTTACGAACGGCGGATGGGCAGCTGGCGCTCGTCATCCATCCGGAGAGCTCCGATACCGATCTCGTACTCGCCGTTATCGGCGCGTTCATTCTCATTGCGCTCGTCATCGGCAGCTTCAAGTTCATTATTTTTACGAGAGTCGTGGTGAAACCCTTGAAAGCCTTGACGGCCGCGACCCGGAAAGTGGCCAAAGGCGACTATAATATCGTTCTCCAGACGAAAAGCAAGGATGAACTGGGCATCTTGTCGGAGCAATTTCAGCAAATGGCCCGCGAGATCAGCCAGGTCGAAAGAATGCGGCAGGAGTTCGTATCCAACGTGTCCCACGAAATCCAAACCCCGCTGGCGTCCATCTCGGGCTTTGTCTCCATCCTGCAAAAAGAAGGCCTCGATGAAGCGGAGCAGCTGCGTTGCCTGGACATTATCCGCCAGGAAAGCATCCGGCTGTCCCGGCTCAGCGAGAACATGCTCAGGCTGGCCTCGATCGATTCGAGCCGTTATCCCTTCCACCCGTCGACCGTTCGGCTTGACCGGCAGCTGCGCCGCATCGTCGTGGCCTCGGAGCCGCAATGGGCGGCCAAACGCTTGAATATTCGCCTCGAGCTGCCCAAAACGTCGGTTCATGCGGACGAAGACCTGCTGAGCCAGGTATGGCTGAATATTTTCGGCAACAGCATTAAATTCACGCCGGAGGGCGGCGACATTACGATCGAGCTTCAGCCTGGAATCGGCCGAATCGGAGTCGTCTTCCGGGATACGGGAATCGGCATCGCCGAAGAAGACCGCAAACGCGTCTTCGAACGGTTTTACATGGCCGATAAATCACGCAACCGCGAAGCCGGGGGGAGCGGGCTTGGTCTCGCGATCGTGAAACTCGTCGTCGAATTGCACAGCGGCTCGGTCGAGATCGACAGCGCCGTCGGAAAAGGGACGGCTGTCACCGTCTTTCTGCCGGCCGTGTAATTCCCCAACAAATCGAATATCCGATCGAACGAAAAGGTGGACGATCCGTCCGCCTTTTTTACATTTAATTCCAATTAGTTCAAATTACGTTCATTTAGCATGGTTAGGATCGGTTGCGAGATCGGAATTCCACGAGGAGGAAAGGGTATATGATCTGGGTATTCGTTCAGTTTGCGTCGACGATCGCATTGGCCGTCGTTTCGGGAATCGCCGCCCTATGCGCAAGTCGAGTCTACCATGCGCCAACGAAAGGAAAATCGTATTCCCGTCTGCGGTCGTCGCTCGTTTGGATGGGAATCGGTGGACTGGTTTTCGTCGTGAAACTGACGGCGGTTGTCGTCCTGACGGCTTCCGATGAAGTGTTTACCGAAGACAAATGGACGATGCAGCTGCCGATGCTGGCGATCCCCGCCGCGGCGATCGTCTGGTTCTCGGTTCCGGCGGCCAGGGCGATTCGGGCGGCAGCGGCCGTAAAGTCGAAGGAACCGACGGCATCCCAGGATCGGCTGGCGGCGGCCGCGCCGCGCTGGGTATGGCCGGTCCAGGCATGGTTCACCGGCTCGCTGCTGTCGGTGCTCCAGCAGCTCTTCATCGCCGAATGGCCGCTCCGAATCGGAACGGTCCTCGAGGTGTGGTTAGTATACGCGGCGGCCGTCTATCTGTTATGGATTCGCGCGAAAAGCCGTTACCGCCGCTTCAACGAGACCGGAACGCCGCAAGGGAATCGGGCCTTGCGGCTGTCCCGGAAAGGCGGGGTCGTCCTGGCGGTCGTGCTCGCTGCCGCCTTATGGTTCATGCTCGGAGCGCAGGCGAGCCGCGTGCCGGATCGGATGAGCATGGCCGGCCATGAGCACGCGCACGGGCACGCGATCGACGCCGCCGCGACCACGCCGTCGGTCAGCTTCGCCGGGTTGACCGGACCCCGGACCGGGAAGCCGGATCGGTCTTTTACCTTGGAAGCGAAAAAAACGACGGTTACGCTGCCCTCGGGGGAGAGGAAAGAAGCGTGGACCTTCAACGGACAACTGCCGGGACCGGAATTGCGCGTGAAGCAAGGAGATTTGGTCGAGGTCACCTTGATTAACGAAGACGTCGACGCCGGTGTCACCGTCCATTGGCACGGCGTGGACGTTCCGAACGCCGAAGACGGGGTCGCGGGTTTGACGCAAGATGCCGTCATGCCGCGGCAGAAGCACGTCTACCGCTTCATCGCCGATCAAGCGGGAACGTATTGGTACCATTCCCATCAGCAGTCGTCCAAGCAAGTGCGGATGGGATTGTACGGCGTCTTCGTCGTGGAGCCGGACGCGGCGCCGCCGCGGAAATCGGCGGATCTGGCGGTCGTCTTGCATGACTGGCAGACGGAGAACGGAACGTCCGTGACGTTGGGCGGACTGAACCGGCTGCAGCGCAAAACGGCGGATCCCGGATCGCTCGTGCGGCTGAGATTCGTGAATGCGGGTAACCTTCCGGCCCCGATTTACGTCACGGGCACTCCGTTTCAAGTGGCGGCTATCGACGGCACCGACATTCATGACCCCGCGGAACTCACGAATACCCGTCTGGATTTGGCGGCCGGAGGAAGATACGACGTAACGTTCATGATGCCGGATGCGGCGGTCGGCATTTCGCGGCAGACCGGGCCGTTCTCCCAAGAAGGCAACGTTCTCGTGATCAGCCCGTCGAACGAGGGGATGCCGCCGGACGCCGTTAAAGTCCCCGTCTTTGATCCCGCTTCTTACGGAACGCCCGCAAAGACGGAGTTCGGTCCCGATACGCGGTATGACCGGAGTTACAAGCTTGTCTTCGATAATCGGCTCGGCTTTTACAACGGGCGGTTTACGTTCGTGCAGACGATCAACGGCCGCGTGTTCCCGGATGCGCCGATGTTCACGGTCCGCGAAGGCGATCTTGTCAAAATGACGTTCGCGAACCGCGGCTTCGAAGATCATCCGATGCATTTGCACGGCCACCATGTCCAAGTGCTCAGCCGCAACGGCAAGGCCGTCGCCGGCAGTCCATGGATCGCCGATACGCTGAACGTAGGACCCGGGGACACGTACGAGGTGGCTTTCGCGGCCGACAATCCCGGCATCTGGATGGATCACTGCCACAACCTCGACCACGCCGCCGTCGGGATGTCCGCGCACCTTGTCTACGAAGGCGTCTATTCCCCGTATGAAATCGGCAGCGCGACCGTCAACCTGCCGGAGTGAGGATAACGATCTGCGATAGGGGGAGACAACTTTGAAAACCAGGTTCGTTACGATGTTTTTGATCGTCCTGTGCGGCACGATCTCGATCGCGGTGTTCAATCCGATCATCGGCCCGCTCTCCCGCCATCTGGGGCTGAGCGAGTTTCAATCGGGATGCCTGGTGTCCGTGACGGGGCTATTCTGGCTGCTCGGCGGCTATTTTTGGGAAAAAATGACCTTTCTGAGCAGCAAACGGATGCTCGCTTTCGTCATGTTCGTCTATTTGGCGACGGTGGTCGTTTTCGCTTGGCTTGCCGATTTTGCGGGGAACCGAACCCCTGCCTCTCCGGGCTTTTTTTGGATCTTTCTGCTGCTTCGCGCGGTATCGGGATTTTTCTTCGGAGGCATCCCGGCCAAAGCGCAAGCTTACGTGATGAGTTGGACGACGCCGGAGACGAGGACGCAGGGGATGGCTTTATTCAGCACCGCCAACGGGCTCGGCTTCGTTTTGGGTCCGGCCATGAGCGGCGTCATGGCCGCGATGGGGTTGACCGCTCCGATGTATGCCGCTGCCACCCTGCTTTTCGTCATGATCCTCGTGCTGGGGGTTTTGATTCCGGAAGAAGCGGGTCGCAAGCCAGAACGGCCGGCCGCTTCGCTGTCGCCGCTCGATCCGCGAATCCGGTTTTATTTAGGGGTCGGGCTTCTTCTGTCCGTCACGCTCAATATCCTTCAGGTGACCATCGGTTTCTACGTGCAAGATTCGCTCGGATATGATGCCCAAGCCACGACGCAATTGATCGGGTATGGACTGGCCGTAGCGGGCGTCACGGTCGTGGCCGCGCAAATCGTCGCCAGCAAATATTGGAAGCGGCGCCCGGAGCGGATGCTGCGTCTCGGATTGTCGATCGTCGCCTTGGGGCTGTTGGGGCTGCTGGTTTTCCTTCGGTTGACCTACGTGAATTTCGTCGTACTGGGAATCGGCTTCGGGTTTGCATTGCTCGGATATGGCGCGAGCGCTTCGGTTGCGGTGCAAGATCATGAACAACGGGGTGTCGCGGCATACGTCGCGGCTTTGCAGGGAAGCGGCGCCTTCCTGGGACCGGTTGCCGGGACCGCGCTTTATACGGCGCATATGTCGGCTCCGTATACGGTTTTCGCGGTGCTCATCGGTTTATCTTTTCTTATGGCGTTCAACGGGAAAAAGGCGGCCGTTCCGTCTCCGAACGCGATTGGGGGAGAGGTTGAATGACTCGGAAAAAGGGGATCGCGCGGCTGCTGGAAATCGCCGGGGAGAGGCGCAAGCTGCTCATCGCATCCGGACTGTTCTCCGCGCTTAGCGCCGTCTGTTTGCTGGTGCCCTACGTGTCCGTCTATTTCATTCTGAAAGAGCTGCTGGAGCATGCGGCGTCCCCGGCTTCGGCCGACGGAGCGAAGATGATCCGTTGGGGCGTTACCGCCCTTGTCGGGTTCGTTGCCGGCTTGGTCGCGATGTACGCGGGGGGACTCACGGCGCATATCGCCGCTTTCCGGATCCTGTACGGACTCCGGATCAAACTTACCGGCCATATCGGCAAGCTGCCGCTCGGCTGGTTGAACGGCCAGTCGACGGGAGCCGTCAAGAAAACGCTGGTGGAAAACGTGGATAAAGTGGAAACGTTCATTGCCCACCAATTGCCCGATCTCGTTCATGCGGCGGTCACGACGATCCTGATGATCGCCGTCATGTTCGCGTTCGACGTTTGGCTGGCGATCGCGTGCCTCGTGCCGATGGCCATCGGCCTCGCGGCAATGGCCTCGCTCATGGTCGGGTCCAAGACGAAGGAAACGCTGGGGAAAGCCTTCGACGCGCTGGAGCGGATGAATGCTTCCGCCGTCCAGTACGTGCGGGGGATGCCGGCCGTCAAAGTGTTCGGGCAAACCGTCCGATCGTTCCGGCAGTTTTATCAGGACATGGTTCGCTACCGCGACCACGGCGTGAAAATCACGGAGCTGTTCCAAAACGGCAATTTGACCTTCAAAGTGCTTCTGAACTCGTTAGCCGCGTTTATTTTGCCGGTCGGCGTTTTCTTGTTGAACCGCGATCCGGGCAGCGTCACCGCCGCGTCCGCCTTGCTGTTTTTCCTGGTCATGGCGCCGGGCATCGCCGCGCCGATGTTCAAATTCATGTACCTGGCGGAGTCGATCCGATTCATTAGCGAGGGCGTGGAGCGGTTCGACCGGATCTTGGAGGAGAAGCCTTTGCCGGAACCCGAGCGGCCGAGGAAGCCGACCTCTTTCGATATTGCGTTCGACCGGGTTTTCTTCTCTTACGGAACGGAGCCTTCGGATACCGACGCGCTTGCGGACGTTTCCTTCACCGCCCGCCAAGGGGAGGTGACGGCGCTCGTCGGCCCGTCTGGAGCCGGCAAATCGACCGTCGCCCATCTGGTGCCCCGTTTCTGGAACGCGAACATGGGAGCGATCCGCATCGGAGGCGTGGATATCCGCGAGATGTCGACGGCCGATCTGATGGACACCGTCGCTTTCGTGTTCCAAGACTCGTTTTTGTTCCACGATACCGTGTACAACAATATCGCGGCCGGCCGGCCGGACGCTCCGCCGGAAGCCGTGTACGCCGCGGCGAGGGCGGCCCAGTGCCAGGCGTTCATCGAGAACCTGCCGCTCGGATATGACACGCTCATCGGCGAAGGCGGCGTCTACTTGTCCGGCGGGGAGGAACAGCGAATCAACGTCGCCAGGGCGATCCTGAAAAACGCCCCGATCCTCGTGCTCGACGAAGCGACGGCATTCGCCGATCCGGAGAACGAGCACGAGATGCAGCAGGCGCTCAAAGCTTTGATGAAAAACAAGACGGTTCTCGTCATCGCGCACCGCCTGTCGACCATCCGGGACGCGGATCAGATTCTCGTGATGGAGAGCGGCAGAATCGTCGAGCGGGGCAAGCATGAAGCGCTCCTCTCGGCCGGAGGCTTGTACGGGCGCATGTGGAATTCCTACCGACAGGCGGCTCAGTGGCATATGGGCAAGCGGGGAGATCATGACCCCGTCAATCTTCCGATCAGAGGGGAGGCGGATGCGGATGATGCGCATGCTGCGCAACGTTACGGCGGATAATCCGCGCTCGTTGATCAAACCGGTATGCCTCACGACCGTTGCCTATTTGGCAGGCATGATTCCATTCGCGTTATTGGTCGAGGCGGCGAGATTGATCTTCACCCCGTTCGTCCATCCCGAAATTCCGCTCGATACGGCAAGGCTCTGGTGGGTGTGCGGCGAGCTGGCAGCTTCGATGGCGCTCTCGTTCGCCTTCGAAGTTCCTGCCTACCGGGCCCAATACCGCGACGCTTACGGCGCGGCGGTAGACGGACGGTCCCGGCTGGCCGAGCACCTGCGCAAGCTGCCGCTGGGGTACCTGAATAAGCGCGATCCGGGCGAACTGGCCCATATGATGACGAGCGATTTTTCCATGGTGGAACACGGGATCTCCCATGTGATTCCCCAGATGATCGGGGGCGTCGTCATGCCGGTACTGGCCTTGGCCGGATTGTCTTTATTCGACTGGCGCCTGGGGCTGTCCCTGTTCGCGGCGCTGCCGGCGGCCATCCTGCTGCTGGCCCTGACGTCCGGAATCCAGCGCCAACTCGGCTTGTCGCATATGAGGGCCAAAATCGATGCCGGCGGCCGGCTGCAAGAATACTTGAGCGGGATCCGGGTCATCAAAGCCTATAACATGACCGGAGATCGTTTTGTCCGGCTGGAACGGTCATTGCGGGAATGGATGCGGCAGAGCATCCGCTTCGAAGGGATGCTGGGGCCGATCATGCTCAGCGCGATCGGGTTGATCCGCGCCGGCCTGACCTTGATGGTCATGATCGGCGTCCGTCTGCTGCTCGGCGGAAGCCTGGATCTCGTCGACTTCGCGGCGTTCCTCATCATCGGAACCCGGATCTACGATCCGCTGACGACCGCGCTTGCCGGTTACGCCGAGTTTCGCTATATCGAGCAGGCGGGCGGACGGATGGCGCAGCTGTTGCGGGAGCCGGTCATGCAAGGAGAGGGAAAGCCTCCCGCTCATCACGATATCGAGCTTAAGCACGTGACGTTCGGCTACCTGGATCAACCGATCTTGCGGGACGTGAGCCTCCGCATGCCGGCGGGCACCTTCACCGCCTTGGTCGGCCCGTCGGGAAGCGGCAAAAGCACCGTCCTTCGGCTCATCGCCCGTTTCTACGACCCGGACCGGGGAACGGTTACGATGGGCGGGGAGGATCTCCGCGCCATGGACCCGGAAGCGTTGCTGCAGAACGTATCGATGGTGTTTCAGGACGTGTACCTTTTTCAGGATACGATCGCCGGCAATATCCGGTTTGGACGCGAAGGCGCCACGCGCGAGGAAATCGAAGCGGCGGCGCAGCTGGCTTGCTGCCACGATTTCATCATGAAGCTGCCGAACGGGTACGACACCATGGTCGGGGAAGGAGGCAACACGCTGTCGGGCGGGGAGAAACAGCGGATTTCCATCGCCAGGGCGATGCTGAAAAACGCGCCGATCATCCTGCTCGACGAAGCGACGGCGTCCCTCGATCCCGAGAACGAAGCGGAAATTCAACAAGCGATCGACCGGCTCGTCCGAGGCCGAACCGTCATCGTCGTCGCCCATCGGCTCAAGACCGTGCGGCATGCCGACCAGATCGTCGTGCTGGATCAGGGGAGGATTGCGGAGCAAGGCCGCCATGAGGAATTGCTTGCTTCGGAAGGTCTGTATGCCCGGCTGTGGAGAAGACAGCACGATGGGGGCGAACGGCGGTTGGCCGAATGAGATTCGGCGCGGCGGATTCGAAACGCGTGTTATAATGGAAGCAACGAGAAAAGGAAAGGAACGACGAGCATGACGGACAACGAGAACCCGATCGCGCTCCGGGAATGGGCGGTCGCCGTGCGGGCGCTGGAGCAAGGCCGGCAGGCGGTCGTGCTGCGCAAGGGCGGCATCGCGGAGGAGACGCGGGAGTTCCGGCTGGAAAGCCCCCGATTTTATTTGTTCCCGTCGTATGAGCATCAGAAGCCGCATTTGATCAAGCCCGAAGCGGCGCGGGATTTGGAGGCGGTGCGGCAGGAAGCGGAAAGCCTGCCGGGGCGGGTGCGGATTACGTGCTTCGCGGAAGCCGCCGAAGACATCGAAATCACCGACGCCGAGACGCTCAGGCGGCTGAATGATCTGCATATCTGGACGGAAGACTATGCCGAGGAACGGCTGAAATGGAAAAAGACGAAACCTCTGCACGTGCTCGTGCTGCGGGTGTACCGCTTGGCGGAGCCGGCTGAAGTTCCGCTGCGCGAAGCTTATGCCGGCTGCAAGTCCTGGCTGCGCGTAGAGGAAGGGCTTCCGCCGCCCCTGCCGGTTCCCGTGCTGGACGACCGCCGGTTCGCCGAACTGACGGACGCGGTGTTTCGGGCCGTCCGGGGATCTCCGGCTGACTAAGTCGCATCCATGGTGTTCTTGCACTTGGCGGGCGATTGCATAGCCGCAATGAATTTCCGGACGAGTTATTGCTTTTCGTCCGGAAATTCGGCATTCTAAGGACAAAAATCAATCGATCCGCGCACCGTCATCCGTCGCGGAAATCGCGGGACTGACCGCCGATTCGAACGGGTTTTCCGCAAGAACGGACAGAAGCCGCGCGCCGCTTGCAGGCGCAAAACCGCGAAACCAAGCCCGGTTTGCTTTTTTCAAGGAGTTTTCATAAAATTAGATTGAGAATCAGTGAGAATCACTTTATAATTATTCTAAATAAGGATCAATTCCGTTCCGGTTATTCGGCAAATTTCGAAGCAGGCTGCCTCAGTTTCGGAAAGCGCACCGGAGAGAACACATGGAGGTTAAGAGAATGTCCACCGAATTCGAGATTCGCGGTCTGAAAGCGACCATCGAAGGCAAGGAAATCTTGAAAGGAATCGATCTGAAGATCCAAGGCGGAGAAATCCACGCCATCATGGGTCCGAACGGCACAGGCAAGAGCACCTTGGCCTCCGCGCTGATGGGGCATCCCAAATATGAAGTAACCGACGGAGAAGTGACGCTGAACGGCGAAGACGTCCTGGAAATGGAAGTCGACGAGCGCGCCCGCGCCGGCCTGTTCCTGGCCATGCAGTATCCGAGCGAAATCACGGGCGTCACGAACGCGGACTTCCTGCGCAGCGCCATCAACGCCCGCCGCGGCGAAGGCAACGAAATTTCGCTGATCAAGTTCATCCGCCTGATGGAAGGCAAGATGAAGGAGCTTGAAATGGATCCCGAGTTCATGCACCGTTATTTGAACGAAGGATTCTCGGGCGGCGAGAAGAAACGCAACGAAATTCTGCAAATGATGATGCTGGAGCCGAAACTCGTCATTTTGGACGAAATCGACTCGGGCCTCGACATCGACGCGCTCAAGATCGTGGCCGCCGGCGTGAACGCGATGCGTTCCGAAGAACGCGGATTCCTCGTCATTACGCACTACCAGCGTTTGCTGAACTACATCAAGCCCGATTTCGTGCACGTCATGATGCAAGGCCGCATCGTCAAGTCCGGCGGACCGGAACTGGCGGAGCGCCTCGAAGCCGAAGGTTACGATTGGGTGAAAGAAGAGCTGGGCATCGTCGACGAGACGGTGCAGCAGGCGTAAGAGGACAAGGGAGGTTAGACGAACATGAGCACACCGACCACCTCTTTCGGCCGGGAAGCAGCAGCCGCGTTGTCCCGCAGCAAGAACGAGCCGGCATGGCTCATCGCCTGGCGGGAGGAAGCGGGAGAGTTGGCCGCCAAGCTGGAATTGCCCAAACCGGAGAAAATGCCGCTGACCCGTTGGACGCTGGACCAATACGGAACGGATCGTCCGAGCAAGACGGTCTCCTCCGCGGCGGATCTGCCGGCCGCGATCGCGGAACTGCTGCCCGAAGACACGCAGGGCGCGCTGATCGTGCAGCACAACTCGTCCGTCGTATTCACGCGGCTGTCCGAGGAACTGAAAGCCAAAGGCGTCGTCCTGACGAGCTTGGAAGAAGCGGCCCGCGCGCACGAGAAGCTGGTTCGCGAGCATCTCATGACCGCATACAAGAAAGACGAGCACAAGCTGGCCGCGGTCCATGCGGCGCTGTGGAACGGCGGGGTGTTCCTGTACGTGCCTCGCAACGTGGATATCGAATTCCCGGTGCAAGCGTTGCTGTTCGCCGATGACGCGGATGCGACGTTCATGCCGCACGTGCTGATCGTCGCCGACACGAACAGCCGCGTCTCGTTCGTCGAGCAGGCAGCCGCCGAACTGAACGCCGGAGAAGGCCGGACGCTGCTGCATAACGCGGCCGTAGAAATTTTCGCCAAATCCGGCGCGCATGTGCGGTATGCCGCCGTGCATCATATGGATGCCGGCGTCGTCGACGTTTCTTACCGCCGCGCGGTACTGGACAATGACGCCCGCGTCGAATGGATCGTCGGCGATCTGCATAACGGCAATACGCTGACGGACACGAATTCGGTGCTGCAAGGCAACGGCTCCGCCTCCGACTCGAAAATCATTTGCGTCGGAACGGGCAGCCAGCGGATCAGCCTGACGACGCGGGCCCAGCACATCGGCAAATCTTCCGAGAGCGACATGGTGACCCGCGCGGTCATGAAAGACGAAGCGACGTCCATCATCAACGGCATTACGAAAATCGAACACGGGTCCACCAAAGCGAACGGACAGCAGACGGAGAAGGTGCTGATGCTGAGCCCGAAAGCCCGGGGCGACGCCAACCCGATTCTGCTCATCGACGAGGACGACGTCAAGGCGGGCCACGCCGCCAGCGTCGGACAAGTGAATGCCGACCAGGTGCACTACCTGATGTCCCGCGGCATCAGCCGCAAGGAAGCGGAGCGCCTGATCATCCACGGCTTCCTGGATCCCGTCGTATCCGAAATTCCGCTCGCGGGCCTGCGCGAACAACTTCATCGAATTCTGGAGAGAAAGCTGGGGTAACATGGACCCGATCGCGCTGAAAGCCGAGTTTCCGATCTTGCACCAAGACGTTAACGGGCACCCGCTCGTTTACCTGGACAACGCCGCGACGACCCAGAAACCGAGGGTCGTGCTGGAGGCGATCCGCAAATATTACGAATGGGACAACGCCAACGTCCACCGGGGCGTCCATACGCTGGGCTCCCGGGCGACGGACGCCTACGAGGGCGCCCGCGAGAAGGCGGCGAGGTTCCTGAACTCGGCGAGCACGCGCGAAATCGTGTTTACCCGGGGGACGACGGCTTCGCTGAACCTCGTCGCCTCCGGCTACGCCCGCCAAACGCTGCGGGAAGGCGACGAAATCGTCATCTCCCCGGCGGAGCACCACAGCAACCTGATCCCTTGGCAGCAAGCCGCCAAAGCCACCGGAGCGACGCTGAAATATTTGCCGCTGCAGGAAGACGGTTCGATCTCCCTCGCCGACTTCGAGAGCACGGTGACGGAGCGGACGAAAATCGTCGCCGTCGCCTATGTATCGAACGTGCTCGGGACGATCAACCCGGTCGCGGAGATGGCCAAGATCGCGCACAAGAGCGGCGCGATTCTCGTCGTCGACGGCGCGCAGAGCACGCCGCACATGAAAATCGACGTCCGCGCGCTGGATGTCGACTTTTACGCCTTCTCGGGGCATAAAATGTGCGGACCGACCGGCATCGGCGTGCTGTACGGGAAAGCGCAGCTGCTGGAGAGGATGGAGCCGGTCGAATTCGGCGGCGAGATGATCGATTTCGTCGAGCTGTACGGATCGACTTGGAAAGAACTTCCGTGGAAGTTCGAAGGAGGAACGCCGATCATTGCCGGCGCCGTCGGACTCGGGGCCGCGATCGATTTTCTCGAGCAGGTCGGCTTGCCGCAGATCGAAGCCCACGAAAAGAAGCTGGCCGCCTACGCCATCGAGCGCCTCAGCGCCATCGAGGGACTGACGATCTACGGTCCGAAGCAAGAGCGCGCCGGTCTCGTCACCTTCAACCTCGGCGACGTCCATGCACACGACGTGGCGACCGTGCTCGACACCGAGGGCATCGCCGTCCGTGCCGGCCACCATTGCTGCCAGCCGCTCATGCGGTGGCTCCAAGTAAGCTCGACCGCCCGGGCCAGCATGTATTTGTACAATACGGAGCAGGACGTCGACCGGCTCGCGGACGCGTTGGTCAAAACAAAGGAGTTTTTCGGCCATGAGTAATCTCGACGACTTGTACCGCCGCGTCATCATGGACCATTATAAAAATCCGCGCAACCGCGGGACGATGGAGGATGGCTCGGTCACGGTCAACCTCAACAACCCGACTTGCGGCGACCGCATCAGCCTGCAGCTGCAGATCGAGGACGGCATCGTGAAGGACGCCCGCTTTACCGGGGAAGGCTGTTCCATCAGCATGTCCTCGGCCTCGATGATGACCGAAGCGGTCAAAGGCAAACGCACGGAGCAAGCGCTCGAACTGGCCGACCAATTTTCGTCCCTGATGAAGGGCGAAGAGGCTTCGTTCGACGATTACGAAGATATCGAAGCCCTGTCCGGCGTGAACAAGTTCCCGGCCCGCATCAAGTGCGCGACGCTGGCCTGGAACGCCTTGCGCAAAGGCGTGGAGCACGGACACGGGCAGCACGAAGGCACCGAAAATTAAACGGGGACAAGAGGAGGGATATCGTCATGGCGAAGCAAATCGAATTCGAAGAGTACAAATACGGGTTCCGCGACGAGCACAAAGCGGTCTTCCAATCCGGCAAGGGACTGACGCCGGAAATCGTCCGCACGATTTCCGAGATGAAGGGCGAGCCCGAGTGGATGCTGAACTTCCGCCTGAAATCTCTGGAGCAGTTCAACAAGATGGCGCTTCCGCGTTGGGGCGGCAACCTTGACGACCTGGATTTCAACGACATCCAGTACTACGTGAAGCCTTCCGAGAAGCAAGGCAAGACGTGGGAGGAAGTGCCGGAAGAAATCAAGGCGACGTTCGACAAGCTGGGCATTCCGGAAGCGGAGCAGAAGTTCCTGGCCGGCGTCTCCGCCCAGTACGAGTCCGAGGTCGTCTACCACAACATGCAGGAAGACCTCGAGAAGCAAGGCGTCATTTTCATGGATACCGACAGCGCCCTGCGCGAGCATCCGGAAATTTTCAAGGAGCATTTCGGCACGGTCGTCCCCTCGGCGGACAATAAGTTCGCGGCGCTCAACAGCGCGGTTTGGTCGGGCGGCAGCTTCATTTACGTTCCGAAAGGCGTCAAATGCGAAATCCCGCTGCAGGCGTACTTCCGGATCAACTCGGAGAACATGGGCCAGTTCGAGCGCACGCTCATCATCGCCGACGAAGGCAGCTTCGTCCATTACGTCGAAGGCTGCACGGCGCCGATCTACAGCACGAACTCGCTGCACAGCGCGGTCGTCGAGATCATCGTGAAGAAGGACGCTCGCGTCCGCTACACGACGATCCAGAACTGGGCGCCGAACATTTACAACCTCGTCACCAAACGCGCGGTTGCCGAAGAGAACGCGACGATGGAGTGGGTCGACGGCAACATCGGCTCCAAGCTGACGATGAAATACCCGGCCGTCATCCTGAAGGGCCGCGGCGCCAAAGGCATGGTACTCTCCATCGCCGTCGCCGGCAAAGGCCAGCACCAGGACGCGGGCGCCAAAATGCTGCACCTGGCTCCGGACACGACTTCGACGATCGTGTCGAAATCGATTTCCAAGCACGGCGGCAAAGTGACGTACCGCGGGCTCGCTTCTTTCGGACGCAACGCGGAAGGCGCCAAAGCGAACATCAAATGCGATACGCTCATCCTCGACAACCAGTCGACGAGCGATACGATTCCGTACAATGAAATCCTGAACGACAACATCACGCTGGAGCATGAAGCGACCGTCTCCAAAGTATCCGAGGATCAGCTCTTCTACCTGATGAGCCGCGGCCTTTCGGAAGCGGAAGCGACGCAGATGATCGTCATGGGCTTCATCGAGCCGTTCACCAAGGAACTGCCGATGGAGTACGCCGTCGAAATGAACCGTCTCATCAAGCTCGAGATGGAAGGCAGCATCGGCTAATGCCCCAACGCGTTACTCCCGGAGGAATCCGAAGAGCGATCTTCGGATTCCTTTCTTTTTACCCAAAAACGAAGCCGAGTAGTTCCCTGTGCGCGGGACTTCCGGCGGGGGGAATTGTCGTAATGTGTAAATTGATCCATCTTGCAGGAAGGAATTTGTTGAACTTTGCCGAATATATAGGACGATAGGGTTAAATCAAAACGAGCGAGGCGCTGTCGGCGCGGATTCTTCTTTTTCGTTAGCGGTACGCGGGCAAACCGAACAATCGAAAAGGGCAAACCATCCGAAAGGATGGGGCGCAAAACTCAAGGCCTAAGGACATTTCGTCTATGGCGGCTTAGTCACCGAAATTGTTGCTGCAGGGCTACTCCTTTGCGGGGTAGCTTTTTCCATTAGCCTAATAACGGAAAGGTAAAGCCGATGAACAACGTTGCGGAACAGATCGAATTCGACTCCCTATACCATGAATTCCAACCGATTCAGCGAATCCCCGGCGGAAAAACGTTCGGATATGAGGCGTTAATCCGCAGTAAAACGGGGGAAAGTCCGGACTTCATCCTGCAACAATACCGTTATCGGAATTTGTTGCCGAAAGTGGATATGTGGTCGATCGACCACTCGTCATCCGTTTTTTTCGCCGACCCGAACATTCGGCTCGGAGACGAGGTTTTGTTCGTCAACATTTATCCTTCGACGGTCACCGGGAACGCCTTCCCCGAATTCATGAACGGCTTCATGCTCAAGTTCAAGCCTTACTGCCGCAGAATCGTGTTCGAGCTCAACGAATCCGTGGCGGAAGGGCGCTATTGGAGCGATCCCGTCTTCTATCGCAGAATCCGGGAGCTGCGGCGGCAAGGGTTCCGAATTGCCTTGGACGACGTCGGGGAAGGGACCACGACCTTCCGGAAAATCGTGGAGTTGTTGCCGGAGTTCATCAAGCTGGATAAGTTTTTCGCTTGCGGATTATCCGATGATCCGAACAAACAAAAACTGATCCGGTTTTTCGCGGAATACTGCAAGGATGAGTCGTTGCTGATTTTGGAAGGAATCGAAATGCAAGAGGATTTGATTTGTTCCTCTTCCCTTGGCGTGCCTTTGGGGCAAGGATTTTTGCTGGGGAAACCTTCGCAACTCGGAAAAAACGTCGCCGCGGACTGATATTGGAGGCCGAACGCAAGATGGGTGAAAAAAGTTTGTATTCGCGAAGAGCGACGCTCTCGCTGAAAATCTCCGAATTCGAAGTTCCCCCCATGCAGGACCTGTTGATCATCGGAAAGAGGGCGCCGATCGGCCCCGAAGCCGTCCGGCGGATGGCCGAAGCCCTGTCTCCCGAGCAATTCACGATTTTGAAACTCGATCATCCGCGGATCGAAGCCGTGCTCGTCCGCAATTCGATTTTGCAAATGCTGGACCGGGACGTTCTCATGAAAATCGTGCTGGAAGAAGCGGAACGTTTGATCCACGACACCATGGTGCTGCGATCGGAATTGAAAATCACGGTTTCGGTCGAGCGGGAGGTCGAATTGTAATGGAAGTGTCCGAGTTGATGACGACTTCCGTACATACCATTTCGTCGGGCAAAAGCATCGCGTACGCGTCGGAACGAATGAACGAGCGGAAAGTCGGTTCGTTGGTCGTCATGGACCACGGAACGGTATGCGGGATCATCACGTCGCGCGATATCCGGGCTTCCCATCCCAACCGGATCGTCGCGGATGCGATGACGCCGGAACCGATTGCCGTGTCTTCCGACCAATTCGTGTGGGATGCCGTGAAGATCATGGACCGGCATGGGATCGAACGCGTCGTGGTCATGGACGGGGATCGACTGGCCGGATTGGTAACCCGGGAAGAGATCGCGATAAAGTTGTCGCAATACGCGGATCCGCTGACCGGTTTATACCGCGCACCCTATATCCAATCGATCGGGGCCAAGTTTTTGAAGCGAGGACAACCGTTCCACCTGCTGTTCATCGATCTGAACGAATTCGGCCTCATCAACAAACGTTACGGCCATCCTTTCGGGGATGACGTCATACGGGCATTTTCCGACCGGCTGGCGGGGGCGGTCGCGGAGGGACGGGATTTCCTTAGCCGGTACGCGGGAGACGAGTTCGTCATGATCACGCTGGGGAACGAGACCGAAGCGGAGGAACTGGTCCGATACGCCGCCCAGCCGGTAGCCGTGGGCGGCATCGCCGTTTCGTCGGCGGTCGGCCATGTCGACGTGCACCGGGAATCGGACTTTTCCAAGCTCTCTTTCCGGGACGTCCTGGAGAAGGCCAGCTTATTATCGACGTCCCGGAAAATGTCCGCCGTCGCGGAATCTTGAACCCCACTAAGGCAAGGGGGGAAGCGGCAGCGATTCCAACAACCTCCGAATGAAGAAAGGGCAAGAATCCGATATACTGAAATATAGCAAGAGGCGCTATCGTCTTTTGCAACTTTTCTTCATAACCTTTTTTTTTGCCTCCTTCAGAGTCACCTCGCGTGACTCTTTTTTTGGTTTTCCGGGGAAACTACGGGAAAACGAAGATCGATACGGAGGCCCCGAAATGGCAATTGAAAAATTAATAACCGCCGAATACCGGAAAGCGATGATCCGAGGGGGAGCGGTCTTCGCGATCGCCGCGGCGCTCGCGGGCTGCGCCGTGTTCAATCCCGGCGATACCCGGAATCTCAAACAACACGGATCGATGAACGAACCGAACATCCGGACGAAAGCGGAGTCCGACGCGAACCGCTTGAACGGCCGCCGAACGCTTTCGTTCCATACGATCCACAACACCCCGTACGTGGCATTGTCCGATGCAGCGACGGCCATGGGGTACCACGGGGAATGGCTGGATAAGGGCAAAACGTTCGCGATCGGCGATCACGATCCGATTTGGACCTGGAAGACCGGGCAAAGCCAAGTGATCCGGGCGGGCCGCACCCACCGCATCCCGGCCCCGGCCGTGCGGGAAGGCGGGCGTTTGTGGATCCCCGCGTCCGCGCTGGAACGCGTATTCGGACAAGAAGTTTCGTTCTCCGCAAGCTCCGCCGGGATGACCGTCATTCCGCATCCGGTCCTGCATGCGGCAAGCGCAGCGGGCGGAGCGTTCGCCGACGCGCCGGCCGGCAGCGCCGGGGCATCCGGCGCCAAAGCGGCGGATTTATTGGCTTATGGCAAACGGTACTTGGGTGTTCCCTATCAATTCGGAGCGCCGAAGTACGAAACGGGCAAAACGTTCGACTGTTCTTCGTTCGTAGAGCGGGTCATGGGACATGTCGGGATCGACATGCCCCGCTCGGCCGGCGAGCAGTCCGGAGAAGGCGACGCGGTGTCCCGCGACGAGCTGCTGCCGGGCGACTTGCTGTTCTTCAACGTGCCGGGAAGGTTCAAAAGCCAGACGGCCGTCGGCCACGTCGGCATTTACATGGGCGGCGGGAAGATGCTGCATGCCAGTCCGGCCGGCGGGCGGGGCGTTCAAATCACGAATATCAACCAGCCGTATTACCAAAGAACGTTCCTGTTCGCCAAACGCGTTATCTAAACAAAACGGTCCCTGCTCGGTGCGAGCAAGGACCGTTTTTATCTCGACAGCGATTCTACAAGTAGATCCGCAAGATCTCGTAGTCTCGGTTGGTCGATAAGTCGATAAAGGATTGCTCCGTCTGTACCAAGGGATGGAAGAAGTCGGTCGGATGATTCAAAACGATCGTTCCCGTGACGTCTCCGGTCAACTCCACTTTTTTGCCGATGAAATTCGGCAGCATGTGGCGGATGAACGTATGCACCACTTCGGGTTCAAGTTCGCCGAAGCTGCACCGGTACAGCTCTTTCAGCACGACGAGCAAGTCCCTCTTCTCTTGGTAAACCCGCGACGAAATCATGGCGCTGTACGTGTCGGCGACAGCCACGATTTTGGAGAGGGGATGCATGCTCTCTCCCGTGATGCGGTTCGGGTAGCCCGTGCCGTTGATCCTCTCGTGGTGCTGCAAGGCGGCCAAAGCCAGCTCGTTCTCGACGTAGGATTCGCTCAGGATCTCGTAGCCGTATTCCGGATGTTTCTTGATCTCCTCGTATTCCTCGTCGGTCAATCGGGCCGGTTTGTTCAAAATGGCGTCGGGGATCCGGCATTTGCCGATGTCGTGCAGGAACCCGGCTTTCCCGGCTTGCACGGCGTCCGGCTCGTCCCATCCCATCCAGCGGGCGATGTAATAGCTGAGCATCCCGACCTGGACGGAATGCTGGTAAGTATAATCGTCCTGGCTGTTCAACAGGAGAAGCAGGGAAACGACGTCTTTTTCGGCCTTGCAATTGTCGACCAGAGGCTGAAAGCTCATTTTCAGATCCTCTTCGTAGACTTTCCCCTCTTCCAATGCCTTCTCGAACATGTACTCGAATCCGGACACGGCTTCCTGATACAGAGGCCGCAGTTGAAGCGCCGTGACGGCGTTGTCTTCTACGGGTGCGGGAACGGCTTGGACCCTGCTTTCGATCTCCACGTAATCGATGGAATGCCGGTGTAGGCGTGTGAGAGCGCTCTCATCCAATGTCGCTCCCTGAGTCAGCACGTGCAGACCGTGCGGAGTGAATACGTCCTCCGACAAACGGTCTCCAGCCTGCAGGTCTTTGATGTGAACTCTCATTTCACACCTCGAAATGGGTCGAATGACGGCCTTTTTTTGAGAAATATTTCCTAGCCTCATGCTACCAAGGATTGGGAGGTCTTGCAACATAAAATAGAATCGGCAGCCTGGAAGCGCTCCGCTCCAAGCTGCCGATCGGCTGATGCTGCGGTTATTCGTCCCGGCTCATTGGATTCCAAGGCCCCATTTGGTGCCCCTTCCATTCGGTTCCGTCTTCATACACTTCTTTCTTCCAGATGGGAACCGTGCGTTTCAAGCTTTCGATGGCATATCGGCTCGCTTCATATGCTTCCGCCCGATGGGGGGAGGATACCGCGATCACGACGCTGATCTCCCCGATGCCGACGGTGCCGATGCGGTGGGTGATGGCGGTGACGGTGCCGGGCCATCGCCGGGCGATTTCTTCGCCGATCTCGCGCATCGCCGATTCCGCCATGGGGACGTAAGCCTCGTACTCCAGCGTGACCGTGCGTTTGCCGCCGGTCCATTCCCGGGTCGTGCCGACGAAAGCGATCAGGGCGCCGTGATCGGGATGCGAAGCGGATGCCGCCACGGCATTCACGTCGATCGCATGCTCCACGACGGCGAATCGGTTCCGCGTCACGCCGCCGCCTGTTCCCCCGGCGTCTTCCATTCCGCCCGATACCGGCGGAAGGAGCGCCAGTTCGTCCTCGCAGCCGATCGTTTCTTCGTCGTGCGAATACGCCTGGTTCCGGGCTACGAACGAGGAGGCGATCAGCTCCGCGTGTTCGGGATATAAGTCAATGAGTTTCGCCTTGAGCCGGCCGGCCGTCAGTTCCCGCTCCGGCCAATCCAGCCGCAGGGACCGGGAGCCGAACCGTTCTGCCAGTCCGGCGAACAAGGCGAGGTTCCAACCGTTCGACAACGTCGACACTTCCTTTCGCGATCCGGATTTCTATCGATCCGCTTTTCCTTTTGCAAGCATACCATATCGTCCCCGAAAGTGTTATGCTAGGAAAGAAATCCGGCGCGACCGAAACGCCGGCGAGGGTAGGGATTCCGAAGTGAGCGCCCGATTCACGTTGCTGCATACGAACGACATCCATAGTCATCTGGAACAAGCCGCGCAGATCGCCGGATACGTCAAACGGATGAGAAGCCGGGTTCCGGCCGACGAGCTTCTGGTCGTCGACTGCGGCGATTTTCTGGACCGCGCGCGCCCGGAGACGGAAGGGACCGGCGGCGAGGTCAACCGGAATTTGCTTTGCTCGATCGGATACGACGCGGTGCTGCCGGGCAACAACGAAGGGTTGACGATGACATTCGAGCAGTTGGATGCCTTCTACGGCGGCTTGCCGATCCCGGTCGTCTGCGCGAATTTCCGTCCCCTGGACCCTCAGCGGAAGGTGCAGTGGCTCCAGCCATCGCTTTTGATCCGCAAGGCGGGATGGAACGTCGGGCTGATCGGCCTTACGGCGCCGTTCAACGATTATTACCGCCTGCTCGGCTGGTCCGCGGCCGATCCGATCGAGACGGCGGAAGCCGAAGTCGCCAAAATCCGTTCCGAGGCCGACATCGTCATCGTTCTGTCCCATCTCGGCTTGCGCCAGGACGAGCGTCTGGCCGCGTCCGTTCGGGGAATCGACCTGATCCTGGGGGCGCATACGCACCATTTGCTGGAGAAACCGCTGGATGTCGGCGGCACGATGATGTCCGCGGCCGGAAAATTCGGCATGTACGCCGGCCATTTGGAGATTTCCCGCGACGCCGGCGGGGACCGCGCGGAAATCCGGGGCGGGTGCCTGTCCACGGAGGGCTGGCCCCGCGATGCGGAAGCGGAATCCATCATCGCGGCCGGGCGGGAATCGGCCAAACGGCGGATGAGCCGGGTCGTCGCCGAGCTCAAGGAGCCGCTCGATTGGGCGCCGGACCGGGAGTCGCCGCTGTCCGTGCTGCTGGCGGAAATCGTGCGCAGAAAGACGGGCGCGGAGATCGGGCTGGTCAACGCGGGTCAGTTTCTGGGCGCGCTGCCGGCCGGCCCCGTGACCGAAGAGAGGGTCCACGCGTTGTGTCCTTCCCCGATTAACTGCTGCCTGATGGAGTTGACGGGCCGGGAGCTGTTGCAGGCAATGGAAGAAAGCCTGCTGCCGGAATTCGCCGGCTTGGAAATCAAAGGGTTCGGGTTCCGGGGGCGCGTGCTGGGGACGTTATGCTTCGACGGTTTGGAAGGAACGGCGGATCTGTCCCGTATGCCCTATGACCGGGTGCTGGAAGTCCGCGTCGGCGGCGAACGGCTGGATCCGGATCGGGCGTACAAGGTCGGGACGCTCGACATGTTCACCTTCGGCGCGGGCTACGCCGGGCTTCGGAACGGACGCAACGTGAAGTACGTGCTGCCCGAATTCATCCGGGAGCTGCTTTGGGAAGGGCTGGGCGACGAAGAACTGCTGAGCGGCGCCCGTTGGCGCCGGATTCGGCTGACCGGCGAACGTCCGTCGTAAAGAAATTATCGGGAGAGTGAGTAACGGCATGCTGCACGGGTACGATTCCATCATTTTAGGGATTGTAGAAGGATTAACCGAGTTTTTGCCCGTCTCGTCGACGGGGCACATGATTTTGACGAATCAGCTTCTGGGATACGGCCAAAGCACGCCGGACGAGCTGAAATCGTTCGAAGTGGTCATCCAGTTCGCCGCGATCCTGGCCATCGCCATCGTATACTGGCGGCGGATTCTCCAAGTTCTCGGTTTCAAGGGCATCGAAACGGCCAAAGGGCTTTCCGTCCAATCGCTGCCGAAACGGAGAATGAATCTGATCCATGTCCTGCTCGGCATCGTTCCCCCGCTGGCGGTGGCGTTCCTGTTCCGCCATCCGATCAAGGACCTCGGCTTCTCGACCGCGCCGGTGCTCTGGGCGCTCGTGGTCGGCGGCATTTACATGTGGATCGCCGAAGCGCTGTACGATTCGGGCAAAATCAAACGCACCTCCGAGACGTTGGACGACATTACCTACAAGCAAGCGCTGATCATCGGCCTCATTCAATGCGTGTCGGTATGGCCGGGCTTTTCCCGTTCCGGCTCCACGATCGCGGGGGGGATGCTGGCGGGTCTGAGCTACCGGGCATCCGCGGACTTCTCCTTCTTCATCGCCATCCCGATCATGACCGCCGCGACCGGATACGAGCTGCTCGACAATCTCGAGCAATTCCGCTCCGGCGCCATAGACGTCGGATTCCTCGTGACGGGATTCATCGTATCGTTCGCGGTCGCGTGGATCGTGGTCGTCGGATTCCTCAAGGTGCTGCAGAAGATCAAACTGAGATACTTCGCCTGGTACCGCTTCGTGCTGGCCGCGCTGTTCTATTGGTTCATCATGCGGTAATCCGCTCCCTATATCCGAACGCCCCCGTCTCTTCCCGCTTACGCGGGGAGGGAGCGGGGGTTTTGCGTTTCCAGGGAGGATTTTGCCGAAAAATATCGAAAAATAGATTGCCGGAATCACGGAAATCTCTTACATTTAAAAATATGGCTGCGAAGCAGCGAGATCAGGATCCGCCAGACGGCTCGGAACCGGAAAGGGGTGCTTGAAGATATGCGTATGATGCCGATTTCTCTCTGTCAACCGGGAATGAAGCTTGCCAAAAAGATCTTCTCAGACGACGGCATCGTATTGCTCGCAGAAGGAGTGGAATTGACATCGACCCTGATCCGCCGTTTGGAAGAATGCGGAATCAGTTTTCTGTATATCCAGGATCCGAGAATGAGCGACGTCGAAATCCCCCAGCTGCTCAGCGACGAGACGCAACGGCGGGCCATCGGGGAAATCCGCAACGCGTTCCGGGAGTTCACCGAACAGCCCGGCAGGCGCAAATCGACGACGTACCCCTATATCGGGCGCAACATCCGGCAGGTCATCCAGATGATCATGGAAGATCTGGGCCGGAACGAAGACGCCATGATCATGCTCATGAACATGCAGACGGTCGACCATTATCTGTTCGCGCATTCATTGAACGTCTGCGTCTACACGACCATGCTGGGCATCGCCATGGGATACAATTCCGACCAGTTGTTAACCCTGGGGCTGGGAGCGCTGCTCCACGATATCGGCAAAACCCAAATTTCCATGCAGGTGCTGCTCAAGCCGGGCATGCTGACTTCGTACGAATTCGACGAAATGAAACGGCACACGGAGCGGGGCTTTTATTTGCTCAAGGACGAACCGGGCATTCCGCTGCTGGCCGCCCATTGCGCGTTGCAGCATCATGAACGGCTGAACGGGACCGGTTACCCTCGGGGACTCAAAGGAGACGAAATCCACGACTATGCCAAGCTGATCGGGATCGTGGATTCCTATGACGCGATGACGAGCCATCGGGTATACCGCAAAGCGATGCTGCCGCATCAAGCGGTGGAGGCGCTGTACTCCGGGAGCGGCACGCTGTACGATACGGCGATGCTCAAATTGTTCCGGGATCGCGTCGCGATCTATCCGATCGGGATCGGGGTCAAGCTCAATACCGGACACCGCGCCGTCGTCGTGGACATTAACGCCGCCTGCGCCCACCGCCCGGTCGTCCGCGTGCTGACGGACGAAGAAGGCCGCGATTTGGGCGAGCCTTTCGACATGGATTTGTCCAAAAATTTGACCGTCATGGTGACCAGCATCGATTTCGAGGAACAGAACAAGGGCAGCGTGCTGCTCGCCTAAGCGTCATTGAGGACCGTCCGCCGCAGCACCATCCGGCGGGAAACGGTCCCTTTCTGTTTGCTTGCCGGGTTTGCTTTGTCCGTGCCCGAACATTACAATTAACAATAAAATCATGCCTAGACAGGAGCATTGCCGCATGCAAGCCGCATTCCGGTCCGCCGGCGGGCTTCCTTTCGCGCCGCCGGCGGACTTTCCGCCTATATCCCCTTCCAACGATCCATGGGATCCGCTCCGCTCGCTTCGCCGCTGGGGTCGCCACCGGCTGACGAGCGTGGAGTTTACCGTTACCCATCTGTGCAACATGAGATGCGAGCATTGCGCGGTGGGAGACAGCTTGACGATGCAAGAAGCCCCGCAATTGCCGATCGACCTTATTTTGCGCCGGCTCGACGAAGTGGAGCACCTGGAAACGATCAGCCTGACGGGCGGAGAGCCTACGTTCCGGGAAGAAACCGTGAACGGGGTTTTGCTGCCCTTGCTGAAGTACGCCCGCAGCCGGGGGATCCGATCCCAGCTCAATTCCAACGTCACGCTGGATTACGGGCGCTACGAGCGGATCGCTCCCTATCTGGACGTCATGCATATTTCGTTCAACTATACGGAAGCGTCGGATTTCCACCGCGTCGGCTTCGCCCGTATGGGCCGCGAGGTCTCTCCGGAGACCGCCGGCAAAATGTACGGGAGGATGATGGACAACGCCCGCCGGCTGTCCGAAGGCGGGTTGTTCGTATCGGCCGAATCGATGATCAACTTCCGGACCTGGCGCAAAATGCGGGAAATCCACCGGCTCATCGTCGAAATGGGCTGCGGGCGCCACGAGGTGCATCCGATGTATCCGAGCTCTTTCGCTTCGGATTTGCCTAGATTATCGAAAGAGCAAATGCGCGAAGCCATCGAAACGCTGCTCGACGTCCGGGATCCCGGCGTTTGGATGCTGTTCGGGACGCTGCCGTTTTTCGCCTGCAGCGACGATCCGGAAGAACGGCGGCTCGTGAAACGGCTGCGGACGGAGCCCGGGGTGACGGTTCGCGGGGACCCCGACGGCCGCAACCGGGTCAACGTCAATTTGTTCAGCGGAGACGTGTACGTGACGGATTTCGCCTCCATCCCCCCGTTCGGCAACGTGCGGACCGAGAAGTTGGACGACGTGTTCGAGCGCTGGCAGCGGCATCCGCTTCAGCAAGGAGTCGGATGCCATTGTCCCGAAGCCGCTTGCTGCGGGCCCAATCTGCTCGTTGCCGACATGTACTATCCAAGCATAGACTTCACCAGCCGGCGGGCTTTGATCTGACCGGCGATTGCCCTCCGTCCCCGGATCGGGGGCGGAAGGCATGAGAAGGAGCGAAAAGCATCTTGGAAACTTTCCATTGGGGCAGCATCGTCCTCAACCTGCTGCTGGTCTTGGTTCTCGTATTATTAAACGGTTTTTTCGTCGCTTCCGAATTCGCGCTGGTGCGCGTGCGCCAATCCAGGCTGACCCAGCTGGAGCACGAAGGGAACAAATTGGCGCGGTACGCGCTGAAAGTCAACTCGCAGCTTGACGTCTACCTGTCCGCCACGCAGCTCGGGATCACGCTGGCCTCACTGGGACTCGGCTGGGTCGGGGAGCCGGCGATCGCGGATTTGATCGTTATTCCTCTCTTGCACGAATTCGGCGTCACGGATGAAACCGTCATCCACACCATTTCGTATATCGTAGCGTTCGCTTTGATCACGTTCCTGCATATCGTACTAGGAGAGCTTGCTCCAAAGTCTTTGGCGATCCAGAAATCCGTCGGCGTTTCCCTGGTGCTCTCCGGCCCGCTGCTGCTGTTCCATCGCATTTTCCTCCCGGTGATTTGGGCGCTGAACGGGGCGGCGAACGGGTTCCTGAAGCTGATCGGCGTCGAGCCGGCGGGCGAGCACGAAGCGGCGCACACGGAAGAAGAAATCCGGATCCTCATGAACGAGAGCGCCAAGAGCGGCATCATCGACAAAGACGAGCTGACGCTGTTCGACAACGTGTTCGAATTCGCGGACCGCGTCGCCCGCGAGGTGATGCTGCCCCGCACGGACATGGACTGCCTGTTCACGACGGAGACGTTCGCGGAGAACATGAAGGTCGTGTACGCGACGAAGCATACGCGATACCCGGTCGCCGTGGAGGACAAAGACCAGATCATCGGGTTCGTGCACATCACCGACTTGCTGACCGCGGATCCGGACAAAGAGCACGATTTGCGGGAATTCCTGCGTCCCATCTTAAGCGTGCCGGAATCGATGGAAATCAGCAAGGTGCTCAAGCTGATGCAGCGCCGCAAATCCCAGCTGGCGATCGTCATCGACGAATACGGCGGCACCGCCGGCATGATGACGGCCGAGACGATTCTGGAAGAGCTCGTCGGGGAAATGCAGGACGAGTTCGACGACGAACTGCCCAGCGTCGTGGTGAAGGGCGACATCACCTCGGTGGAAGGCCGTATGCTGATCGAAGACGTCAACGATCTGTTCGGTCTCGAGATCGAGGACGAGGAAGTCGACACGATCGGCGGCTGGCTGTTCAACCTGCTTGAAGGCAATATCGCCAAAGGCAAAACAATCGCACGGTACGGCTATGTGTTCGAGATTGCCCAAATCGAAAGGCTCCGCGTTCAAAGGGTGCATATTTACCGTGACCAGACGCCCGCCGAGGCGTCCGAGGCCGCGCCCGAAGGCGTCCATTGACGGGAGAGTAACGGATCGAAAAGGAAGGGGGCTGGTTCATGCCGCTGCGCCAATTCATGCTGATCGTCTTTGCCCTCGTATTTCTGTATTTGCTGTTCACGGCCGGAGCTCCGTTCCTGTTGGCGCTCGTCGTCGCCATTTTCCTGGAGCCTCTGACGCAGCTTCTCATGTCCAAAGCCCGGATGAACCGGCTCGCCGCCTCCACCATTTCCAGCACGATCTTCACCGCGCTGCTGCTCGGAGCCGCCGCGCTTATCGGCATGAAAGTGGTCGCCGAACTGACGGCGTTCATGCAGAACGTGCCGGGGTACCTGAAAGACGCCAGCGCTTACGTGGAGACTTTGCTGGAGCGCGCGCAGTCCTATACCAGCGGCGGGGCCGCCCCGGTGCCCGGCCAGTTGGAGAGCTGGGTTTCCAAGCTGACGGACGCGCTGTCCAACCTGTCCAATACGCTGGCTTCCTCCTTGCTCAATTTCGCCAAAGGCATTCCGAACTTTTTCGTCTTCTTCATCGTGTTCCTCGTCGCCGTATATCTGTTCTCGCTCAGCTTGCCGCAGATGAAATCGTCTTTCCTTTCCCTGTTCGAGGAGAAATCCCGCGGGCAGATGGACCAGGTGCTGGTCAGCCTCCGCAAATCCGTCTTCGGCTTCCTGCGGGCGCAGCTGCTGCTCAGCGTCATTACCTACGTCATCTGCTTCCTCGGCCTCATGATCATCGGAACCGGCTATCCGCTGGCGATCTCGCTGCTGATCGTCGCCGTGGACATTTTGCCGATCCTCGGCACCGGCTCCGTCATCGTGCCTTGGGCCGCTTACGAGATGGCGACCGGAGGCATCGTCGAAGGGATCGGCCTTTTGCTGCTGTACATCGTCATTACCGTCGTGCGGCGCATCGTGGAGCCGAAAATTTTGGGCGACGCCGTCGGCATCGGCGCGTTGTCCGCGCTGGTCAGCCTCTACGTGGGCTATGAGCTGGTCGGCGTGATCGGCGTGTTTCTCGGCCCGATCGTCGTTATCGTGTTCATGGCGGCCCGCAAGGCGGGACTGCTCGATTTCAAGATCAAGCTGGACTAAGACCGCCGAAAGTCTAGAGTGCCTTCGAAGCGCATTCCGATTCTTTTTTGGGGACCCCGGATTTCTAATGAACATGCTGCAGAGCAATTTCGCACTGGTTGCCGGCCCTTTGGGGCCGGTTTTTTGTTGAAAATCCTTAAATCCAATTTGGGGTCGTCTGGCGTAATGAATGGGTTTGGGATTTCCAACAGAATCATGATCCGGCGACGCTTTTTTGTAACATTTTTACAAAACTCCGCCGAAATCCTGTAAACGCGATGCTTTTATGTAACTTTTTTACACAACTCCACCGAAATCCCATAGACGCGATGCATTTATGTAACTTTTTTACATAACTCCACCGAAATCCCGTCAACCCGATGCTTTTATGTAACTTTTTTACACAACTCCGCCGATATCCCGTCAAGGCGACGCTTTTATGTAACTTTTTTACACAACTTCGCCGAAATCCCGTCAACGCGATGCTTTTATGTAACTTTTTTACACAACTCTGCCGAAATCCCGTCAACCCGATGCTTTTATGTAACTTTTTTATGTAACTCTGCCGAAACCCCAAAAATGCGATGCTTTTATGTAACTTTTTTACACAATTCGGGTGAATGAATATGTGCTCCAGGTGGTATGTGATTCATCTTTGGAATGCCGGAATGGGCACCCATGAATATCTAAGAATCCCGGTTTCGGCTTCACCAACCGTCTCGTCGACCCTTAGGGGGTCGTTTTTCGTATTATCAGGTCAGCCAGAGATTTCTGGTTGGCCTATTTTTATAGGCGTTCTATGATGGCGGTAGCCGGGAGAACGAG